>NZ_JBHSLA010000004.1:0-17045 GCF_042657385.1 Bizionia hallyeonensis
TAGCAGTAGCAAATAAATTATTAAAACAGGCATTTGCTATCGCAAAAAGTGGTTTGCCTTATGATGAGAACTTTGTTTCAAAATTAGCTTAAAATTGCTTGTTTTTTAACTCAGTTCTTTGTTGGCATACGTTATTTTAGGAATGAAACAATTCTCATTCTATTCTGGTCGAAAAAGTGATGATTATTTTCATCATACTCAATCTCCTTAAGCTTTGTTTTCTTTTTTCTTTGAAACTCTCGTATACTAACTCTTCGTTTTTGTATTGTATGATTAGTATTGTTAATTCTATTAACTGTAGAAATAATGTAGTCAACAAAACACTCTCCCGCTTTTATTTGAGGCAATGTACTTTGGGCACTAGTTTTTAATTCAATTACTAAAGCATATAAACTACCTTCGAATTCGGAAAATATAATATAGTCACAAACCTTGCAAACCTTGCTATTTTGGTTGTTGAAGAAAGGAAAAATACCTCCTTTATATTCTTTACCTAGTTTTTTGTCAAACTCAAAAACTATTGATTTGCATCTGTCTTGAATTAAAGCAACTTTCATAGAAGCCTGTGGCTCTTCTAATAAGTTGTCATTTACTTTAAAAGCTGGATTTAACACATAATCTATTAAAGCTAGTTTACTCATTTCCTATGGTCATATTTGATTGAGTAAAATAACTCTTCTGAAACATCATTTAACTCCTCAACGGTTTGGTCAATAGTCAGTACATCAAAACCTGTTTCAGTTACTTCAATAGGGCTAATTGTAACATTGCGTGATGTTTTGTTTTTATAATTAAATAAGTACGCAGAAACTGTGTCATTTTTTAATTTTTCATCTTCGCTGTATCCTAGTTTAGCCGCAATTTTCTTTGTTCCGGTATTTTCAGAAGATGCCATTATTAGGTTGTTTATTTCTCTAATGATATAATCACTATGAGTGCTAATTAAAATACGAAAACCCTTATTAATTAATTTAGCAAAAACTCTTGTTAAATAAACTTGATTATTTGGATGAAGATTAAGTTCAGGTTCATCAATAATTATCATTTCATTTTTTGTAGCAATATGCTTTAAATAAAAAATTAAGCTTGAAAGTGTTTTAACAATTGAAGCAGATAAATGAATCGGAATTTTTTTGCTTTTAGCCTTGTTTGATGCAAATTGTACATCTCCATCTTTGTTAATAGTTACTTTTCCTTGAAGTAACTCACTTTCTATTTCTTCAGCAAATTCATAAAATTCTGTTCTAGTTTTGGAATAATTAAATAAATCTTCCGCAATCTCTAAACCATCCCTAATTGGCATTGGGTATCTCTTTGAACTTTTTAAAAGCCAGTGGAATGGATCTCTGTTGTTTGATTTAGTGCCTAATTCTTGTGCTCTTTCAAAAAACTCTTGTTTCTGAATTGATAATTCTTTACTAAAAGTGTAAATAGAATTTCTTTCAACTGGTAGAATATGACTAGAAGTAAAAGGATAAAAACCTATCAAAGAATATAATTTTGCATTTAAAAATAAATTCAACATCTCTATGTTGTCTTTAGAAACTGTTTTATTTTTTAATGAGAGTTTTATTGATTTAGTATTATTTTCTTTTTTTATTTTGATAGTAATGTTGTTAAGTTTTAGCTCATTTTCGAAATTCATTTTCAGAATACTATCGCTAAATTCATTTTTATTTTCGAGAATTTTAATAGAAAAATCTTTAAAAAGATTATTTGAAATTTCTTCTGAAATACCGTAAATACTATCTAAAGACTCCTTTATACTGTCTAATTCCTCATTTCGATAATTCCAAATATCATCTACCTTAATTTCAAATGTTGCGGATTGATTTTTTATTAATTCAGTAATTAAGTTACTCCTACCTTTACTTCTGAAATATTTTAAGCCAGATTTTGTTAAAGCATAAATTATAAAGGCAGCATAAGTCTTTCCAGAATTATTTGGTCCACAGAAAACGGTTAACTTCTTGTTAAGATTAATTTCCGCGTGCTTAATTGCTCCAAGATTTTCTATTTCAATTTTCATAATGCAAATATATGACAATCAATTTTAAGATATGGTGAGTTTTAATGTATGCCAACGTTGTTGGATATGGAAAGTTGTGTTTACGAGCAATGAAATTCCGAAGGAATTTCAGCAGTAAGTAAATAAACAACTTCCATTATCTAGACACTAAAGTAAACAATTTTTTATATGCTGTGTTGCCTACAGTTTTTAATTTTTACTTTTTATTGAGTTACAAGCTAATTCGGTTTGCGTCGTTGTTACGTCAGAGTGAATATCGGAAGATCGTATTCTTTACATTATAAGGCTAAAATTCTGAATTGGTTAACTGTGTACTTTACGTTAGCTAAAGACTATTAAAGCTGGCTTAAAATCAGTGGTTTTTATATTCGGTATTACACGTTTTGAATAGAGCGTTGCAATTGTAGGCAACTCGTTATATAGTAACTTTAATTACTTATATCCCGTAAATAAGCCGGGATATAGTAAGTTTTAAGTTACTGTTATCCTGTAAATATAATTTATTTTTTTAGAATAAAATATTAACAACACGAATTACCAGTGCTAATAAATCAGTCCTTAATTAATAATAACAATCCTGAAATTTCAAAATAGAACGTCCTTATTATAATATTCTACAAATTATATAAAACAAATACTTCCTAAAAGTTTTTTACTGTTAATAACTCCTATTAAATTAACAAGACTTTGATGTAATTTACCCGTGGATTTTTTAACTTTGTTTCACCGTAAGTTTGCACCTAAAATAAGCAAACCCAATCGTATCCATGGAGCACTTTGTAGTATCAGCACGTAAATACAGACCACAAACGTTTAAAGACGTTGTTGGTCAGCAGGCTATTACAAACACCTTATTAAATGCCATTGAAAACAATCATTTAGCACAAGGTTTATTGTTTACGGGTCCACGTGGTGTTGGTAAAACTACCTGTGCACGTATTTTGGCCAAAATGATTAATAGTGATGGTACGGAGAAAGCGGATGAGGATTTTGCTTTTAATATTTTTGAGCTAGATGCTGCCTCTAATAACTCGGTAGACGATATTAGAAACTTAACCGATCAAGTCCGCATTCCACCACAAGTCGGGAAATATAAAGTTTATATTATTGACGAGGTCCACATGTTATCTCAAGCGGCTTTTAATGCCTTTCTAAAAACATTAGAAGAACCACCAAAGCATTGCATCTTTATTTTAGCAACTACGGAAAAGCATAAAATTATACCAACCATTTTATCGCGTTGTCAGATTTTCGACTTTAAACGGATTACAGTTAAAGATGCCAAATCGTATTTAAAATATATTGCAGACGAACAAGGTATTACAGCTGAAGATGATGCCTTACACATCATTGCTCAAAAAGCCGATGGTGCTATGCGTGATGCCTTATCTATTTTTGATCGTGTGGTAAGTTTTTCAGGTAAAAATTTAACACGCCAAGCCGTTACTGAAAACCTAAACGTTCTTGATTACGAAACTTATTTTACGAGCACCGATTTAATTCTTGAAAATAAAATACCAGAATTACTTTTACAGTTTAATAGTATTTTAGCGAAAGGGTTTGATGGTCATCATTATATAGCAGGATTAGCATCTCACTTTAGAGATTTATTAGTTTGCCAAAATCCAAGTACGGTTGAATTACTAGAAGTAGGCGAAGAAACGCAAGTCAAATATTTAGAACAATCGCGAAAAGCAAGCCAGGCACTTTTATTTGAAGGTATAGAACTAGCTAACGATTGCGATCTGAAATACAAGTCCAGTAAAAACCAACGATTACTCGTTGAACTCTGCCTTATGCAACTTGCCTCTATCACTTTCGATGGAGAAAAAAAAAATTCTAAAAACTTTATAATTCCACCGAGTTACTTTGCGAAGATTGGCATCAAGCCAATTCCAGTAAGCAAACAAGCTGTAGCCAGCAATCCACCAACTCCACCAACCAAAGCTGAACCGGTTTCTGTTGAAAATAAAACAACCAATCAACCCGTTCATAAAGTTGAAGAAACGCGACCAGTCCTTACATTGGACGCTAAAAAGAAAACAACGTCTGGATTATCTTTAAAAAGTATTCGTGCTAAAAAAGAACATCAAATCCGGCAAATGGATGTCGTTATAGATGAAACGGATTTGCCGAAGGATTCTTTTACCGAAGAACAACTTATAGCGGTTTGGAATGTATTTGTAAAGGAATTGGAAGCGACTGGGAAATTCAATTTGGCCTCTATATTATCCATTGATGTTCCTAAAGTAAAAGGAAATGCCATTCAATTGGAGTTCCCGAATGCAACCAATAAACTAGAAGTGGAAAGGGAATCATATGATTTGTTGAGCTATATTAGAAAAGAGCTGAATAATTACGATATCCATTTAGACATTTCCATTAACGAAGAAATGGAAAAGCAATATGCTTATACCACGGAAGAGCAGTTTGAAAAACTCAAAGAAAAAAACCCAGCTATTGATGTTTTGAAAAAAACTTTTGGGTTAGATTTTTAAATTCTTATGAAACATGTAAGTCTATTTATATTAGTTGCTATTGCCATGGTTTTTGCAGCTTGTGATGGTCGTGATCGCTTGCATAAAACACCACAAGAAATTCTACATGAATCCGAGTTATTAGATTCATTTTCTGAAACCATAAGCTATGTACCAGAAACCTATGCAGAGGTTAAAACAGATACCCTTCTAGCCAACGGTTTCCATATAAAAATTAGAATCTATACGGATATGGAACGTTCAGTTTTGGATACTACAAAAACAGACTCGATAATTTCCAAAACCTATTATCGCGACATTAAAAGTCAGGTAATTGTATTTAAAGAAGACCAGGAAATTTTTAATAAAACTATTGATAAATCATTCTTTACAGACACATTTGCTCATCATGAAGCAGATTTAAAAAGGATGACACTACAATCTGCGCACGTAAATCAACTACCCAATGCGCCGTCAACCGAAACTGATGCTGTACAAATAGCCTTTTATTACGTGCATATAAGCCGCGATTTAAAAAAACAATACCAATTACAAATTCAACCAAACGGCGAATTTGATATAACTAATTTTGAAAATTAAGTCATGCTAGGATTAAAATTACCAACAGACCCACGCTGGGTAAATATTGTAGAAAAGAATATTGAAGATATATTAACGGATCATGCTTACTGCGAGCAAAAAGCAGCAAGTACAGCCATTTCGCTTATTGTTGGTTTTCCAGAATACACGGAATTAGTGCAGGAAATGATTGCGTTGGTTAAAGAAGAAATTAGTCATTTTAAAATGGTTCACGATCGGATTTTAGATCATGGATGGACTTTGGGTCGTGACCGTAAGGATGAATATGTTTTAAAATTAATTACCTTTTTCCCTAAAGGAGGCAGTCGTACCACACAATTAGTTCACAGATTATTATATGCTGCTTTAATTGAAGCTAGAAGTTGTGAACGTTTCCGTTTGCTTTCGGAAGAATTAGAAGATAAAGAATTGGCAGAATTTTACCGCAAATTAATGGTGAGTGAAGCCAATCATTATACCATGTTTTTAGGTTTTGCCAGACAATATGGTGACCGTAAGGAAGTTGATAAAAAATGGAATG
Source organism: Bizionia hallyeonensis (assembly GCF_042657385.1). NCBI lineage: Bacteria > Pseudomonadati > Bacteroidota > Flavobacteriia > Flavobacteriales > Flavobacteriaceae > Bizionia > Bizionia hallyeonensis. Next base: position 5,627 of record NZ_JBHSLA010000004.1, read on the forward strand.
ATTTATTAGATTTTGAAGCCGAAATAATGAAGGATTTAAGTAACTCTGAAACTATTCACGGTTAAAACAAAAAACTCCAATACTAAAAAGCATTGGAGTTTTTAAAAAATATAATTGGTTAATTAGTTAAATTTTCACACCAATACCTATTTGGATGTTGGTATTTTTAGCTTCTAAATTAGCTGGATTATCATCTAAAATATTAGTGACACCATAGTGGTATCTTGCATCAATAAAGAATTCATCTGTAATCATGAATTCTAAAGCACCAACACCTGAAAAGCTAAAGTTTCTGTAGCCATCTTCAAACTCATGAATTTTAACACCTACTAATGGACCTGCTCCAAGTGATAATCTATCGCCAATTCTGAATTTTAGTAAAATAGGCGCCTGAATATAATCTACGCGTAAACTTCTATCCTTAGCACCTTCGGCAGAAAACTGAATTTCTGGAGCTAATGCTATTGATGCTGATAAATCATATTCACCAAAGAAACCAATGGCAAAACCATTACGGTGTTGATTATCAAAAGTGGCATCTGGTTCAAAATCTAAATTTGAAACATTTATGCCTGCACGCACACCATACATGGCGTTTTGCGCGTAAGAAACAGTTGCAATAATTACAAAAGCTATTAAGAGTACTTGTTTTTTCATGATTATAAAAGTTTTAATGCGGTCTTAAAATTGATTTAGTTCTAGCGAATATAAATTATTTTATTAAATATAATATAATAAAAAGACAAACTGCATGTTTTTTACTGTGTATTGCTCGAAACCGTATCATAATAGATACTTTTAATAATTCCGTCTGCCAAACCAATTTTTGGCACATAAATATCCTTGGCACCACACCATTTCATTGCAGATAAATAAATACGGGTTGCAGGAATAATAACATCGGCCCGATCTTGATTTAAATCGAGTTCTGAAATACGTTCTTCATAAGAATACGTTTGCAACATATTATAATAAGACGTTAAATAGAAATAGGTTAAAGGCTTTCCTATAGCTTTACCCGAAATTTTAAATATCTTATTAATGTTTCCACCAGTACCCAAAACATCTATTTTTTCAAAAGCTTGGGTATGGGTTTTAATCCACTGCTCCAATTCGTTCCAGGTTTCATTTTTAACAATGTCATTTAATAAACGAACCGTTCCAATTTTAAAAGAACGCGAGGTTATAGATTCCCCATTATGAATTACTGTAAACTCCGTACTACCACCACCAACATCTACATATAAATAGGTTTTGTTAGCATCAATGTAGGAATTTAAATCGGTTGCCGCGATAATTGCAGCTTCTTCTTCCCCATTAATGGTATCGATTTTAATTTCGGTATTGTTAAAAATACGATTCGTAATTTTATCACCATTACTAGCTTCTCGCATCGCTGATGTGGCACATGCTTTATACTTAACCACGTTATGAGATTTCATAAGGAGTTTAAATGCCTGCATGGTATCTAATAATCGTTCGCCATTGTGTTTTGAAATTTTACCTTTCATAAACACATCCGAACCTAAACGAATTGGAACACGAACCAGCGAGCTTTTTTTAAAGCGTGTAGGTTTTCCTTTTTCTTCAATAATATTGGCTATCAGCAACCGAACGGCATTGGAACCAATATCTATTGCTGCATATTTTTTAATGGTTAGCATGCTAACTTTTTAATTTGTTTAAATAATACTCATATATAGCGAATTGCGCACGAACTATAGGTTCTTTCTTTTCTTTATACTGATTATTTTGCGTTTCGTTTAGAATCCGTGCTTTAACATTTGCACTCCAAAAAATACCGAAATTGTCTAATAATTCCTGCTTAATGTCTTCATCATAAATTGGACAACTAACCTCTACTCTATTTTCAATATTTCTAGTCATTAAATCAGCCGATGAAATGTAGATTTGTGCATCATCATCAGGACCAAAAATATATAGTCTAGAATGCTCTAAAAACTTATCTACAATGCTTATTACCTCTATGTTTTCACTCATATTTGGCACACCAGGAATTAAGCAACAAATACCACGAACAACCATTTGAATTTTAACACCTGCCCGACTGGCTTCATATAATTTATCCACCATTTTATAACTAGATAAACTATTCATTTTAAACCGAATTTGAGCTGGCTTTCCTAAAGATGCGTTGATAATCTGCCCATTAATAAGTCGGAAAAATGCTTTTTCCGTGTAATGAGGGGACGTAATAATATGCTTATAGCGGTATATTTTATAATTAATTTCAAAGAAACTAAAGACTTTATTAATGTCCTTTAAAATTTTCTGATTGGCCGTAAATAAGGTGTAATCCGTATAAATTTTGGCGGTAGATTCATTAAAATTGCCTGTGCTAACAAATCCGTAGCGTTTAATTTTATGTTCTTCTTCACGCTCTATGACACACATTTTACTATGCACCTTTAAGCCTTGAACACCAAAAATTAAATGCACACCCTCATTTTGCATTTGCTGGGCATAATCAATATTGGCTTGCTCATCAAAACGCGCTTGAATTTCAATGGAAACCGTTACTTTTTTACCGTTTTTGGCAGCATTGATTAAGGAACTGGCTACGTGCGAAATTTGAGCTAATCGGTAAATAGTAATTTTAATAGTAGATACTTTAGGATCTAAAGCCGCTTCACGTAAAAACTTAACAATGTATGAAAACGTGTGATATGGTGTGTGAATTAAAAAGTCTTTATGCGCTATGGATTTAAAAATACTTTCTTGAAAACTCAACCCTTTTACAGGTAATGCTTCAATTTTGGAATACAGTAAATCCGTACGTCCTAAACTAGGGAAATCCATATAGTCCCGACGGTTGTGGTAACGACCACCTGGAATTTTACTATCTGTAGATTCAATATTCATTTTATCCATTAAATAGGATAAGGTAACTTGATCTATAGTTTTATCATAAACAAACCGGACGGGTTCTCCTATTTGACGATGTTTAACACTATCTGATATTTTTTCAATAAAACTTTTACTTAAATCACTTTCCAAATCTAACTCTCCATCTCGTGTAATTTTTATCATGTGAGCCGAAATAACATCGTAGTCAAAAATATCGAAGATCTCATCCAAACAGTAACGCAATAAATCGTCTAGCATGATAATATAGTTTTTATCATCCTGTTTTGGTAAAACCACAAAACGATCCATAGATTTTGAAATTTCAATAAGTGCATATTGATTTTCATTATCTTTCATACTCAACTTAACAGCTAAATATGCCGCACTATCTTTTAGGTTTGGAAGTTCTACAGAATCACTTAAAATAATAGTCACCAAAGCAGGACTAACCTTTTGATGAAAGTAATTTTTTATAAATTCGTGTTGAGACGGTTGGATGGATTTTTCATTAATAATGAAAATATTTTCATCCTCTAGTTGCTTATGAATTTTACTTAAAATTTCTAAACTATCACTCTGTTGCTTAATAACTATTTGGGTGATAATATCTAATAACTCATTGGCTTTTATACCACCAAGTTCACTTTTACCCCCTTTTCCAGCTTCTACAATGCGTTTTACAGTAGCGTAACGTACTTTAAAGAACTCGTCTAAATTATTAGAAAAAATACCTAAAAATCGGAGTCGTTCAATTAGCGGAACGGTTTTATCATCAGCTTCTTGTAACACCCGATCATTAAACTGTAGCCAGCTAACTTCTCTATTTATATAACGATTTTCTTGTACTTGTTTAGCCATTAAAATTTTTTAGTTATGTTACAAATATATTGTATTGTATGGAATTTTTGGGTATTAATAATTCGTTAAATTGTTAATTATAGGGTTTGAAATTTATTGTCTTAAGTCCTTCGGAAAAATAATCCGACTGGTATCTCCAGAAGTTATTTTTTGCCAAGAATCACAATTAAAAATAATAGTTACCAAACCACATGTTGGTACATTTTCTATCCGTTCACTTCCAAATGCATTTACAAAATTGGTAATGGCATCATTATGTCCAAATACCATAAGACTATTTATTTCATCTGGACAATTTTTAATATGAAAGGTGAGGTATTCACCTGAAAAATCATATAACTCATGATTAAAATGGCAAATTTCTGAAGGTATATTTAAGGTTTTTATAAAAATTTCAGCAGTGCTTTGCGCTCTCACAGCATTACTAGACCATAATAAATCGGGACAAAAATTAGTGGTTTTTAAGTGGTTAGAAACGTTGTTAGCATCTGTTAACCCGCGCATTTTTAATGGTCGAAGATGATCTGGAAGATTAAGTTTCCAGGATGATTTGGCGTGTCGTACTAATGTGAGAGTTTTCATATATTATCGTTTAAAAGTAATTTTTATCGTTTAAGTGTTGCTTAAATCAGACAAATGACTTACATTGCACCAGAATTTAAAATTAAACGCTATTAATCAACCTAAAATTACATGAAAAGATTGACCTATATCCATCCAATATCCTAATTTTTTAGAACACAGCATTCGGTTATTCTCAAAAAGTACTGTCGATTAATTATATCTATTTATCGACTAAGTGTTTAGCGGAATCCTTTAATCGAATTTATAAGTGATTTAACATTTTTTTTTGATTGATTGATTTAATCGCATTTTATTTGTGATGTAAGCTATTAATCAAGATGATCCCAAATCAAACTAAAAAACTTAATCCATTCGCATGCAAGCATGCTCTTCCCTCAATATTTTTTAGAACAATAAATGTATTGTTGAGCCCTAAAAAGGTTTAACTACTATTTATACGATTTAATTGAACTGATTTTATAGCTTTTGAAAACCAATAAGTTAAAGAATTAATATATCAATAATTATGAAAAATAGAATGAACATGACGTTAACAACCGTAGTAATGGTGTGTGCGTTATTAGTTGTTTTCACAAGTAGCAGTTTTGCTCAAGAAAACCCTATCTATCAACTCCCTGATAATACGGACAGCCAAAGTATGTCTAGAACATCAACGCGAGTTACAACGTATCCAGAAGATTTGCTCTATGATTTGGAACCTTCTGTTTATATTAAAAACAATCAGATAATTGAAGTTACTGAAGGCCAAAAGCCAAAAGTAGTAAAGCTAAAAGACACTAATTCATTCAACATATTAAGTTCAGACAATGACTTATTTAAGCGTGTTGAAATGATAACTATCAATATTAAATCGGCTTCAGATTTAATACGTCCTTTTAATGTAGATAACATTAGAGGTTTTGGTAGTCTAAAATATATTTACTTGAAATGTGAATCTTCAGTTACTGAAAGTCAAATACGAAATTTCATCCAACAAGCGGATTCGGAAATTAGTATTTTCTACAAAATATTTAACCGTTCATAAATTTGGTATTAGCTTAATTTAAAGTTACAAAAATGGAAAACTTATACACCTCAAAAACCAAGAACTATAAAACGCAAACTCAATTTGCGTTAGCTGTATTTATGCTATTGGCAGCTACTTTTTATAGTTATAGTCAAGTGCGCGTAAATTTTGAACCTCGAACGTCCATCTACACGCCATCCAAAACTATTTATAATGTAAAGGGAGATTTTACCATGATGGGTAACACCAACCTAACATTAGCTACCTATGGTGATAACACCAATAACGGTGGAAATGATATGAAGTATGTGGATATTGACAACGACGTTAATACCTTGAATTCGTCATCGGCTACTTTACAATTTTCTCAAGAAAACAACGCTATTCCAGAATGCTCTAATGTGGTGTATGCAGGCTTATATTGGTCTGGCCGAGCTGGCTCAAGCAATACATTTACCGTAACGAAGAGCGTGCCAAATGGTAATTTTATAACGCAAACTATTAATACAACCGATATAATTTATAGTAATGAAAGTATTGACAATACGGACTACTCATTAAATATTTCTAGTTCTGGTGGTACTTACAGGTATACATTTACTACAACAGGATCCGGGAATAAGGTAGAGTTTATTTACAGAACTTCTGGAAATAATGAAACCCTACATGTTTCCGTAAATAATGGTCCAGAGTCTGCGGTGTCTACAAGTTCAATTAATGATGACAACGCTTATTTAAGCGCACCATACCAAGTATTTTCAGATTCAAATTATACGTTGGAGGTTACAAGATTAAGATTAAATTGGACAGATAGAGCTTATGTGAATGTTAATTACACTGAAACAATTCCTGCTTTAACGACTATTACCAAAAATTATGACAAGCGTAAGGTTTCCATAAAAGGTCCAACAGCGGGAAGTTATACGCAATTAACAGCGAATGCAACCGATATTTATTACCCAACAAGTTCAGATGACTACATGTATTCCGCCTATGCTGAAATTACAGATTATGTAAGAACTAATGGATTAGGAGAATATTTTGTTGCCGATTTAGCTTTGAGAGAAGGTGATCCTGACGGTACGGGTTACTATGGTGGCTGGGGAATGGTTGTAGTTTACGAAAACACAAAAATGAAATGGCGTGATGTGACCGTTTTTGACGGTCATGCTTATGTTGTTTCTGGTAACAATAATCAATACACTATTGGTGTAAATGGCTTTAACTCCACGCAAAATGGCGATGTTAATGTAAAGTTAGGTGTTATGGGTGGTGAAGGCGATGTTGGTTTTTCCGGTGATACATTCCAAATTGAAAATAGAAACTCAGGAACTTATACCTCATTAAGTCATTCTGGAAATAATACTAATAACTTTTTTAAATCTTCTATCAACACGGGAGGAAATCCTAGAAACCCACAATTATTGAATAACACTGGTGTTGATATTAGTATGTTTGATATTAATAATACGAACAATGCTATTATAAATAATAATCAAACCAGTACGTCATTTAAATACTTTACCAATGGCGATACATATTCCATATATAATGTAACATTTGCGGTTGATGCCTATATTCCAGAATCTGAAGGAATACTATCTGCAAATTCAATTAATGGTGTAGCCGTTGGTAGTGGTAACTTAACAGTTCAACCGGGCGATACTATTGAGTATGGTGTTGAAATTAGAAACCGTGGAACAGAAGCTATTACTAATGGTCGCTTGGTTATTCCAATACCATTTACATCTTCTTTTGTACCAGGAAGTATCTCTTATAATGAATACAATCCTTTATTTCAGTCTTCACCTCCTTATTTTGATCCTAATGAAGGTGCTACAGGAGCTGTTGTTTGGGATATGGCATTTATTCCATTAAACCCGTTGAACTTGGCCGAACTAATGGCTGATATTTCATTTGAAATTACATCAACAACAGACTGTTCTATTTTAGTTAACAATAATTGTACACCAAAAATTGTAATAGTTGGTGGTAATATTTCAGGTACGGGTAATGTTTCGCAAACAAATTATTCATTGCCATTAATACAAGGTTATCAAGAAGCTGGTGTATGTCAAGGGGAACCTAATACTGCTCCTATTGAAATTGATATCGATTCGGAACAATATATTTTAGATAATTGTACAGGTGTATCGGTTCAACGAGATTTCTTTTATTGTAGTTTTGAAGGTAATACAATTCCTGTTTCTGAAGTGTCTGGAAACTTTCCTCCAGGAACACAGTATTACGATTCATTTCCTATTACACCATCTACAATACAGTACAATCAGAATAACCCATTCCCAGCCACAATAGGTGTATCTACTTATTACGCTATCCCTCCAGGTCAAGGCGGTTGTAATTATATTTTTACCATTGAAGTGAATGATATTTTAACAACACCAACAACTAGTAATGTAACCTATTGTTTAGGAGAAACCGCTTTACCATTAACGGCTACAACTTCTGAATCTAATTACATATTATTATATTATACTAATAATAACCCGGCTACGCCTGGTCAAGTGTCTATAACACCATCTACAAGTACTGCTGGTGTTTTCACATATTATGTATCTGAAGGACCAAGTAATTCCTGTACAGGAGAACGTACACCAATTACGGTCACAGTACTTGATCCTATTACAATAACGTTAGATAGTGTAACAAATACAGGATGCTCTGGAAATGATGTTGGAGCAATTAATATTTCTGTATCTGGTGGAACTGGAAATTATACCTACACTTGGGATGATGCTTCAAATTCAAGCACACAGGATCTCAATGGACTACCTGCTGGAACATATACTGTAACAGTAAATGATGTCGATGCTAATTGTTCTGCTACTGATAGTTTTGAAATTATTGTTGAAGATACAGCTCCACCTACAATTACAGCCCCAACCGATGTAAGTTTAGAAGGTTGTGCGGCTGAAGATATTACAAATGGAGGTTTAACAGCTTTGGCTTTTTCTGAAACCGAGGTTACTATAACTGAAGCTGAATATTTAGCAGAAGGTGGTACTTTTTTAGAAGATAATGTGGCTAGTATTACATATCAAGATATTGCAACAGGCTCATGCCCTATTACAATAAAAAGAAATTTTACAATCACAGACAATTGTGAGCAATCGGCAGCGGCAATTCAAACCTTTACTATTACCTCACCTGCCGTTGTAGTGAATACACCTGATAATGCTACAGCTGATGCTTGCGATTATGCAAGTCAAGCGGAAGTTGATACGGCTTTCAATACCTGGTTAAGCGGTTTTACCGTTTCTGGTGGCTGTAATGCAATTGGTGATTACGGAACGCCTACGGCTCCACTTTTATGTGAAGGTGGGACTACAACAGTAACATATACAATTACGGATCTTTGTAATCCGTCTACTATTGAGAGAACATTCTCTATCACAGCGCCTGAAGCCGTTGTAGTGAATACACCTGATAATGCTACAGCTGATGCTTGCGATTATGCAAGTCAAGCGGAAGTTGATACAGCCTTCAATACCTGGTTAAACGGTTTTACCGTTTCTGGTGGCTGTAATGCAACTGGTGATTACGGAACGCCTACGGCTCCACTTTTATGTGAAGGTGGTACTACAACAGTAACATATACCATTTCAGATCTTTGTAATCCGTCTACTATTGAGAGAACATTCTCTATCACAGCACCTGAAGCCGTTGTAGTGAATACACCTGATAATGCTACAGCTGATGCTTGCGATTATGCAAGTCAAGCGGAAGTTGATACAGCTTTCAATACCTGGTTAAACGGTTTTACCGTTTCTGGTGGCTGTAATGCAACTGGTGATTACGGAACGCCTACGGCTCCACTTTTATGTGAAGGTGGTACTACAACAGTAACATATATCATTTCGGATCTTTGTAATCCGTCTACTATTGAGAGAACATTCTCTATCACAGCGCCTGATGCCGTTGTAATGAATACACCTGATAATGCTACAGCTGATGCTTGCGATTATGCCAGTCAAGCGGAAGTTGATACGGCTTTCAATACCTGGTTAAACGGTTTTACCGTTTCTGGTGGCTGTAATGCAACTGGTGATTACGGAACGCCTACGGCTCCACTTTTATGTGAAGGTGGGACTACAACAGTAACATATACAATTACGGATCTTTGTAATCCGTCTACTATTGAGAGAACATTCTCTATCACAGCGCCTGATGCCGTTGTAGTGAATACACCTGATAATGCAACCGCTGATGCTTGCATTTATGCAACTCAAGCGGAAGTTGATGCTGCTTTCAATACCTGGTTAAACGGTTTTAGTGTCTCTGGTGGTTGTAATGCAACTGGCGATTACGGAACGCCTACGGCTCCTCTTTTATGTGAAGGTGGTACTACAACAGTAACTTATACTGTTACAGATGTGTGTAATACATCGTCTGTAGAAAGAACATTCTCTATCACAGCGCCTGAAGCCGTTGTAGTGAATACACCTGATAATGCTACAGCTGATGCTTGCGATTATGCAAGTCAAGCGGAAGTTGATACAGCTTTCAATACCTGGTTAAACGGATTTACCGTTTCTGGTGGCTGTAATGCAACTGGTGATTACGGAACGCCTACGGCTCCACTTTTATGTGAAGGTGGTACTACAACAGTAACATATACCATTTCGGATCTTTGTAATCCGTCGACAGTAGAAAGAACATTCTCTATCACAGCGCCTGAAGCCGTTGTAGTGAATACACCTGATAATGCTACAGCTGATGCTTGCGATTATGCAAGTCAAGCGGAAGTTGATACAGCCTTCAATACCTGGTTAAACGGTTTTACCGTTTCTGGTGGCTGTAATGCAACTGGTGATTACGGAACGCCTACGGCTCCACTTTTATGTGAAGGTGGTACTACAACAGTAACATATACAATTACGGATCTTTGTAATCCGTCTACTATTGAGAGAACATTCTCTATCACAGCGCCTGAAGCCGTTGTAGTGAATACACCTGATAATGCTACAGCTGATGCTTGCGATTATGCAAGTCAAGCGGAAGTTGATGCTGCTTTCAATACGTGGTTAAACGGTTTTAGTGTCTCTGGTGGTTGTAATGCAACTGGTGATTACGGAACGCCTACGGCTCCACTTTTATGTGAAGGTGGTACTACAACAGTAACATATACCATTTCGGATCTTTGTAATCCGTCTACTATTGAGAGAACATTCTCTATTACAGCACCTGAAGCTTTAGTTATTACAAATGCTGCTACAAATATTGATATTGAATGTGATGGTACTGGAAACAATGGCGCGATTCAAGAATGGTTAGATAATCATGGTTATGCAACAGTTTCAGATAATTGCTCGGAAGTAACGTGGACAAATAATTATGGTGGTGTTAGCTCTGATTGTGCTAACCCAATTGAAGTAACTTTCACAGCTACTGATGCCTGTGGAAACTTTGTTACTACTACGGCTTCTTATTCAATTATTGATACTGTTAATCCAGTAATTACCGTTGAGGCATCGCCACTAACAGTTGAGTGTGATGGTAATGGGAATACTGCTGATTTAACGGATTGGTTAGAAAGGAATGGTGGTGCTTCGGCAACAGATGATTGTTCTGCTATTTCTTGGTCTCACAACTATACAGGTCTATCAGATGATTGCGGAGCAACAGGGTCTGCTTCTGTAACTTTTACGGCCACAGATGCTTGTGGAAATACAAGCACGACAATGGCTATCTTTACTATTGAGGATACCACGGCTCCTGTATTAGATGCAGCTCCTGCTGATATTACTGTAGAATGTGATGCTGTTCCTACAGCGTCTGCTACCGATTTAGCGGCAACGGATAATTGTGATGCTGACATTATAGTAACCTATTTAGAAGAAAGAGCGAATGGTAATTGCGACTCTAACTATACATTAACGAGAACTTGGACGGCTACTGATAGTTGTGGGAACACCGCTTCAGAGGTACAAGTTATTACGGTTCAAGATACTACGGCTCCTGTATTAGATGCAGCTCCTGCTGATATTACTGTAGAATGTGATGCTGTTCCTACAGCGTCTGCTACCGATTTAGCGGCAACGGATAATTGTGATGCTGACATTATAGTAACCTATTTAGAAG
>NZ_JBHSLA010000004.1:17142-19379 GCF_042657385.1 Bizionia hallyeonensis
ACGGTTCAAGATACTACGGCTCCTGTATTAGATGCAGCTCCTGCTGATATTACTGTAGAATGTGATGCTGTTCCTACAGCGTCTGCTACCGATTTAGCGGCAACGGATAATTGTGATGCTGACATTACAGTAACCTATTTAGAAGAAAGAGCGAATGGTAATTGCGACTCTAATTACACATTAACGAGAACTTGGACGGCTACTGATAGTTGTGGGAACACCGCTTCAGAGGTACAAGTTATTACGGTTCAAGATACTACTGCTCCTGTATTAGATGCAGCTCCTGCTGATATTACTGTAGAATGTGATGCTGTTCCTACAGCGTCTGCTACCGATTTAGCGGCAACGGATAATTGTGATGCTGACATTACAGTAACCTATTTAGAAGAAAGAGCGAATGGTAATTGCGACTCTAATTACACATTAACGAGAACTTGGACGGCTACTGATAGTTGTGGGAACACCGCTTCAGAGGTACAAGTTATTACGGTTCAAGATACTACTGCTCCTGTATTAGATGCAGCTCCTGCTGATATTACTGTAGAATGTGATGCTGTTCCTACAGCGTCTGCTACCGATTTATCGGCAACGGATAATTGTGATGCTGACATTACAGTAACTTATTTAGAAGAAAGAGCGAATGGTAATTGCGACTCTAACTATACATTAACGAGAACTTGGACGGCTACTGATAGTTGTGGGAACACCGCTTCAGAGGTACAAATTATTACGGTTCAAGATACCACGGCTCCTATATTAGATGCAGCTCCTGCTGATATTACAGTAGAATGTGATGCTGTTCCTACAGCGTCTGCTACCGATTTATCGGCAGCGGATAATTGTGATGCTGACCTTACAGTAACCTATTTAGAGGTAAGAGCGAATGGTAATTGCGACTCTAACTATACATTAACGAGAACTTGGACGGCTACTGATAGTTGTGGGAACACCGCTTCAGAGGTACAAGTTATTACGGTTCAAGATACTACCAGCCCAATAATAAGTGTTGAAGCTTCTGATATATCCATCGAATGTGATGGTACTGGAAATAATGGCGCGATTCAAAATTGGTTAGATAATAATGGCTTTGCTGCGGTTTCAGATAATTGCTCTGAAATTACGTGGACAAATAATTATGGAGGTGCTAGCTCTGATTGTGCTAATCCAATTGAAGTAACTTTCACAGCAACTGATGCTTGCGGAAACTTTGTTACGACTACGGCTTCTTATTCAATTATTGATACGGTTAATCCTACCATTGAAATTGAAGCAAGTGATTTAACCGTGGAGTGTGATGGATTAGGCAATTTAACTGAATTACAATCATGGTTAGATAATAATGGAGGTGCTACTGCAACGGATGATTGTAGCGCTATAGTTTGGGACCATGATTACAAAGGCGTTTTAATTCCTGGTTGTGGCCTAACTGGTTCTGCTATCGTAAACTTTAAAGCAACAGATGCTTGTGGTAACGAAAGCTTCACTACAGCAACCTTTACCATTATTGATACTGTTGCGCCTGTTGCTCCTGCTGCTCCTGCGGATATAACAGCACAATGTATTACAGAGTTACCAGAAGCTATGGACTTAACAGCGACAGATAACTGTGCTGGTGATATTGTGGCTTCACCTGTAGATACAACAGATGATTCGGATCCTTGTAACGTTATTGTGACGCGTACTTGGACTTTTACAGATGCTTGTAATAATACATCGTCGGTGTCGCAAACCATAACAGTAGTCGATTCAACAGCTCCTGTTGCTCCTGCTGCTCCTGCGGATATAACTGCACAATGTATTACAGAGTTACCAGAGGCTATGGACTTAACAGCGACAGATAACTGTGCTGGTGATATTGTGGCTTCGCCAGTAGATACAACAGATGATTCGGATCCTTGTAACGTTATTGTGACGCGTACTTGGACGTTTACGGATAACTGTAATAATACATCGTCGGTGTCGCAAACCATAACAGTAGCCGATACTATTGCGCCTGTTGCTCCTGCTGCACCTGCGGATATAACGGCACAATGTATTACAGAGTTACCAGAGGCTATGGACTTAACAGCGACAGATAACTGTGCTGGTGATATTGTGGCTTCGCCGGTAGATACAACAGATGATTCGGATCCTTGTAACGTTATTGTGACGCGTACTTGGACTTTTACAGATGCTTGTAATAATACATCGTCGGTGTCGCAAACCATAACAGTAGCCGATACAACAGCTCCTGTTGC
>NZ_JBHSLA010000004.1:19474-311401 GCF_042657385.1 Bizionia hallyeonensis
TCGGATCCTTGTAACGTTATTGTGACGCGTACTTGGACTTTTACAGATGCTTGTAATAATACATCGTCGGTGTCGCAAACCATAACAGTAGCCGATACAACAGCTCCTGTTGCTCCTGCTGCTCCTGCCGATATAACTGCACAATGTATTACAGAATTACCAGAGGCTATGGACTTAACAGCTACAGATAACTGTGCTGGTGATATTGTGGCTTCGCCGGTAGATACAACAGATGATTCGGATCCTTGTAACGTTATTGTGACGCGTACTTGGACATTTACAGATAACTGTAATAATTCATCGTCGGTGTCGCAAACCATAACAGTAGCCGATACAACAGCTCCTGTTGCTACAAATGATTTATCTGACATATTTGTTAATTGTGCAGATATACCAGATGCTCCTACTCTAATCTTTGACGATTGTTCAAGTGATGTAACCATAGTTAACTTTGAAGAAGTAAACACGTCGGATGGTTCTGAAACAGATTATGAAATAATTTGGAGCTGGACAGTTGTTGATACCTGTGGAAATGAGGCTCAATTAAGTCAGGCTGTGTATGTAACAAATGAAAACAGTATCATGACGTTAAATGATGATCGTTGTAATGATGATGGTATAATTGACTTATTTGATTACTATAATGGATCGGACATGTCCGGAGAATGGGTAGCATTATCCAATGTTGTAACACTAAATGGTAATTTATTTGATCCATTAAGTGTTGATTTAGGTGACTACACATTTAGTTATACGATTATGGAAAATGGCTGTACAAGCACAACTCGAGTTACCTTAAATGTAAATGATGATTGTATTGTATTAGCTCCTGAACCATGTGATAGAGAAAACATAATCGTTTCAACTGCTATTACACCTAATGGTGATCAATGGAATGAGAATTTTGAAATCTCTGGTGTTGACACCTGTGGATATACTTATGATGTTCAAGTCTTTAATAGATGGGGAGCAATCATATATAAAGCAAATAACTACCAGAATAACTGGAATGGTACAGCGCACAAATCATCTGTTGGTGGTGCTGACAAAGTACCTAATGGAACATATTATTATATCATTAACGTAAGAAATAGTGGATTTAAACCATTAACAGGTTACTTCTACGTAGGAACCAAATAAAACTTTAACCTATGAAACTTATAAAACATTATATAATTGCATTAGCATTATTGAGTTGTACGGTTGGAATTGCACAACAATTACCACAGTTTACCCAATATATGTATAATACCATCTCTATAAACCCTGCCTATGCAGGAAGTAGAGAAACGTTAAGCGTTGTTGGTTTACACAGAAGTCAATGGGTTGGCTTTGATGGCGGACCAATAACCCAAACCTTATCTGTTCACTCTCCGTTAAGGAATGACAAAATAGGTTTAGGATTGTCTTTTATTAATGACAAATTAGGTGACGAACGTTTTTCATATCTGTATGGTGATTTTTCATATACCATACAAACTGGTCAGAAAACAGAGTTAGCATTTGGTATTAAAGCTGGTTTCACAAGTTATACTTTGGACAGATATTCTGCAGATAGTTCAGGTGATCCAAGTATTTATGGTGTTGATGATCGTTGGGATCCAAATATTGGTGCGGGTGTTTATTGGCATTCAGACAGATGGTATTTAGGTTTATCCACACCGCGTATTTTAACGAATGATTATAACGATGAAACAGGAGTCGGTCAAGACTATGCGGCATTGGAACGCGTGAGTTATTACTTTACAGGTGGATATGTTTTCACATTAAGTGAAAACACAAAATTAAAACCCGCGTTTCTTTTAAAAGCAACCAATGGAGCACCACTATCTTTTGACCTAACGGCCAACTTCCTATTCTACGAGAAGTTCTGGGCAGGAGCTGGTTACCGAATTGATAATCAAACCTCGGCTTTAGCGGGTATAGTTGATTTTCAAGTGTCCAAGCAGTTTCGCATAGGTTATGCCTATGAATATCCGTTATCAGACTTAATTGACTATACTGGAGGAACCCACGAAATATTGGTCATGTTTGAATTATTTAAAACAAAACGAATCAAATCACCAAGATACTTCTAAAATATAATCGTATGAAAACTAAAATTATATTCACATTTATTGCCTTAAGTAGTACGTTTCTATTTTCGCAAAAAAGAGTAGCAGATATATTCTTCGAGAATTACTCGTATGTTAAAGCTGCAGAGTTATATGAAGAAACCGTTAGAAAAGGTGATAGTAGTGAGCACGTATTAACGCGTTTAGGCGATTGTTATTACAACAACTCGGATACTGAATCTGCCGCAATATGGTATAAACTGGCCTTAAATAAATATAAAAAGGTAAATCCTGAATATATTTATAAGTACATCCAAACGCAACGTAGTTTAAGTAACTATGAAGAAGCTGACACCTGGTTAGCCAAATTTAAAGATATTCAAAATGATGATAGACGTGCCGATGATTTAGACGGAAGTAATATTGCGCTTTATGAATCTTTAGAATCTTTAAAAGGTGTGGAAGTAAAAGTTAAAAATCTAGATATTAATTCGAAATATTCTGATTTTGGTGCATTTGTTTATAACAACAATATGTACTTCGCTTCTGCAAGAAATACGGAAAATGATATCTACAAATGGAATAATGAACCCTACCTAGATATTTATTCTGCGGAAGTTAGTCAAGGTGAAAATAATATTGACAGCATTTCAAACCCAACTAGTGTCATTATAAAAGGAAAAGACCGAAATGATGTTCATGAAGCTAGTGTTGCCATAACTAACGATGGAAATACCATGTATTTTACTCGTGATAACGTTAACAAGAAAAATAAGCCAATTTATGATAAAAAAGGAACATCACACCTTAAAATTTATAAAGCCACTAAAGCGGAAGATGGTAGCTGGGATAATGTAATAGAATTACCGTTTAATGACGACATCTACTCTACGGGCCATCCTACTTTAAGTCCAGATAACAAAACATTGTATTTTGTGTCTGACCGTGAGGGCGGTTTGGGACAAACCGATATTTATCAAGTTGCTATTCGCGGCGATTCATATGATGCACCCGTAAATTTAGGCAAAAAAGTAAATACAGAAGGTCGTGAAATGTTCCCATTTGTTGCAAAAGACAGTACACTATATTTTTCCTCTGATGGCTATTTAAACCTTGGTTTATTAGATATTTTTAAAACAAACATCCTTAAAGATGCCGAAGCTGAAGTAGAAAATATGGGTGCTCCATACAATAGTGGCTTTGATGATTTTGCATACTTTGTAGATAGTGATACACAAAAAGGATATTTCTCATCCAATAGAGCCGATGGAAAAGGTGGTGATGATATTTACGGTTTTGTAGCACAACCTTGCAAGCAAATAATTACGGGAACAGTAAGAGACAGTAAGTTACTAACACCAATTGCAATGGCAACCGTTCAATTAATTGATGAAACCGGAAAAATTGTAAGTGAAGTAACAAGTGATGAAAATGGTTTATATCAAATTGAAGCCGACTGTAGTCAAAAATATAAAGTTCTCGGTATGAAAGCCGATTACAAAGACGACCTGAAAGATGTTGAAACAACGGATGTTACGGGTGAAGAACACGTAGTAGACTTGAATTTAATTCCGTTAATTAATGATAATGAAATCGTAATTAATCCGATATTCTTCGACTTTGATAAATGGGGAATTAGAGCTGATGCGGCTTATGAGCTGGAAAACATTGTTTCAGTCATGCGCGCACATCCAAATATGGTAATTAAAATTGAATCGCATACTGATAGTCGTGGTGGTGATAACTACAATTTAAAACTTTCTGATAGAAGAGCGAAGTCTACCCAAGAGTATTTATACTCTAGAGGTATTACAACAGATCGTATTGAAAGTGCCATTGGATATGGAGAAACACGTTTAATAAATGAGTGCTCAAACGGTGTGAAATGTTCCGCGAAAAAACATCAAGAAAATAGACGTTCTAAATTTATTATCTTAAAAGATAATGATTAACTAACAGTTGTTTTTAAACATACAGTTAATAAGATTGGCGAACTGATTTAATATGCTTACACATCATTAAAACCTTCCTAACAATAGTCTTAATAACTATAAAGCCACTCCAAATGGAGTGGCTTTTAAATTTTAAATAGATAAGATTTAATGAATTAATTATAGTAGATTTACGACCTAAAAAAAAATTAAATCTCAATCTACTATAATTCTAAATGAAACATAATCTACTACGCGCATGTCTTGTATTTTGTATTTACTATTCGTCTCAAGCACAAACACAAACATCTTCGTCTAGTGTTGAAAAATCTGTTTTTGGTATACAAACTGGCTTCTTGGGAATTTGGGTTCATCATGAGGCCAAATTAAGCAATAGTATAGCATTAAGAACGGAACTAGGTTTGGAAGCTGGCATTTTTGATGGTGCTAAATACCCTAAAACGGGATACTTTTTAGTTCCTGCCATCACTTTAGAACCGCGTTGGTATTATAATTTAAATAAACGTGTTAAAAAATCCCGAAATATTTCAGGTAACAGCGGAAATTTTATTGCCTTAAAAACAACCTACCACCCCGACGTTATTGTGGTTACTAATTATGACAATGTCAATTTTATTAGTGATTTTTCTATTGTCCCAACCTGGGGAGTTAGACGACAAATTGGAGAACATTTCAATTACGAAACCGGAATTGGTATTGGTTATATTCATTTTTTCAATCCGAACAACGTCTCTTTTGATAATGAAGCCGATCTAGCTCTTAACTTACACTTAAGACTTGGTTATCGTTTTTAATTTCAGGTATTAATAACAAAAAAAAACTACCAACTTGGTATCCAAAGTGGTAGTTTTTTTTTAAAATAATCTGAATAAACTCTTATTTATTTCTTAACAAAGATGTTTGTATAATACCAATCGCCTTCCGCATTTTGATCCGCTGATAAGTCAAAATCGGTAAAGTCTCCTTCTATATTCGCTTTATGATTTGTACTATTTAACCAAGCGGTTACAACCGTTTGAGCAGATGTAAAGCCATAAGCTACATTTTCCGATACATCGCGAGCCCCTAAACTACTTTCTAAAAATAATTTACGTTGGTAAAAATTATCATGAGAAACAATATTATTGGTAATCATATAATCTGTATGATTAAATGCCTGCGCTTTAATAATGCCAACATTATTCAACGGGTTTAACCCTTTACTTAATCTATAGTCATTAATCAATTCCATAATTTCTATTTCTATGGTCTTAGTTTCTGGAACTACTAAATTAGATGTATTTATTTCAGCAGCCTTATCTTCTATGGAATCAGAAGAACACGAAGTCATAAACATGGCTAATAATACCATAACTGGTAGTAAAGTAAACTTTTTCATTGTAGGTTATTTAGATTTGGGATTATAAAAATAGAATCCTTTCTCTAAACAACTGTTAACAAAATGTTAAAATCGACAAACGACATGCATTTAATCGTTTTTTAATGTATTTAATCGATGAAATACACTTTAATATTTAATTTATATGCATTTCGTCGTCATAATCATGGCGATAATCGGTTTTTAACCCAATTAAACGCTGTATCCAATTGATAATGAATCCGGTCATGCAATCTATTAGGCCGTCCCTGCCAAAACTCAATTGAAACGGGCTTTACCATATAGCCACCCCAAAAATCAGGTCTTGGAATTTCTTTTCCCTCGTATGCCTGTTCTAATTTTTTTAAATCGGCTTCTAATTCTGCCCGATCTTTAACCACAGCGCTTTGATTTGATGCTATAGCCCCTAACTGACTTCCTCTTGGGCGCGATTCAAAATAACCATCACTTAAATTCGCTGCTAACTTTTCGGCAACGCCTTTTATTATTATTTGGCGTTCTGCTCCATGCCAGAAAAATGATAAGCATACATGCGGGTTTTTAGCAATAGCTTGACCTTTTTCACTTTCGTAGTTTGTAAAAAAGATAAATCCTTCATAGGTAAAGCGTTTAAGTAACACGACACGGTTTTTAGGAAAGCCATCTAATCCAATAGTTGATATCGTCATGGCATTGGTTTCATCCTGCTCAAAATGAGTATCCACTTCATGAAACCATTTCTTAAAGAGCTCCATGGGATTTTCAGGTGTTTCCTTTAATAAAAGCGCGCCTTTAGCATAGATTTTTCTATAATTACTTAAGTCTCCATCCATTGATAATGTCATTTAATTTTTTGTACATTTGCACCAATATATATGCATTTTACGCCCTAAATTTAAGCATTATTTAATAGAATGAAATTTGAAAATAGCATTTATTTCAACCAATTAAAACATCAAAAAGTAGTATTTCCATTTGGCACCTATTATCTCTTTGATAATTATATCATTGCCGAACATACAGAAGAAATCCACTTCGATTGGCCAGAAATTAAACAAATATCCGATTATTTGATTGAATTTTATGGACCAAATTTAAAAATTGGTCATATAACAAATCGTATAAACCACTACTCTATTGACCCCAATCTATGGATTAAGTTCAATAAAGAATATGGGTTTGTTATTGCATCTGCTATTGTAATCTATGATGACTTTGGCTACCGAAATGCTACTTTAGAAAAACAATTTTCTACTAATAGCATTAAGCGCTGCACCAGTTTGGAAGAAGCTATTTATTTTATGCAAAATTTAAAAGAGTTTAAAACGTAATAACCTTACCATCTCTTGCCAACTCTACAGATTCAAAAATAGTTTCAGCCTCTAATTTAAAATCTTTTAAATTATCGTAACGTGTGGAATAATGCCCTAAAAGTAAGGTGCCTACTCCAGCCTGTTTGGCAATACTAGCAGCTTGCTTGGCGGTACTATGTTTAGTTGGTGCTGCTAATTTTTCATGCTTCTCTAAAAAAGTAGATTCATGATACAGCAAATCAACGTCTTTTATAATTGGAATAATGGCTTCTGAATAAGCAGTGTCGCTACAAAACGCGTAGCTTTTTGGTTTATTTGGGGCTTTAGTAACCTCCTGATTTGAAATGATTATTCCCTCCTTGTTTTCTACATCAAAACCTTGTTTGAGTTTTCTATAATAGGCCACATCAATATCTGCATTTAAAACTGCATTCATATCCAGTTTGCGCTCACCTGATTTTTCTTTAAAAAGAAAACCGTTGGTGTAAATCCTATGATCTAAAGGAATGGTATGAACTTCCACCTTGTCATCTTCAAAAATCAACGCTGACTCTTTGGACGTGAGCTCATGAAAAATAAGTGGATAATTTGTCCAGGATTCGGCCAATTTCATTTGAAGGGTAATGATATCTTTTAAACCTTTAGGGCCGTAAATATGAAGTTCCGTTTCACGTGTTAATAAACGAAATGTAGAAATTAACCCAACGAGACCAAAAAAATGATCGCCATGTAGGTGTGAAATAAAAATATGCTTAATTCGTGCAAATTTAATTTTATTTCGGCGTAATTCCACTTGAGTACCTTCACCACAATCTATTAAAAATAAATGATTATTTATGTCCAGAACTTGTGCCGTTGGATTCGTATCGGTACGTGGTGTAGCGCTATAACAGCCTAAAATGGTAAGTTTCATTCGTGTTGTTTGTCGTTAAGTTGTTAAGTCGATTGCGTTCAGATAGCTTAATACCCTGCGACTTACCAACAAACTTTTTTATAAACCTAAATCGCGTTCCATTTCTTCCATTTCAATAATATCGTGCGCTTCTTTTACGGTTGGAACCACTACCAGTTCATCTGGCATATCGTCTAAACTTGTTTGATTAGTAACTATAACAAACGATTGTTTTGCTTTTCTATGCTTATTTGATAATTGGAGGAACTCTACAATATCTTGTAACACCACAGGTTTTAAGGTATTTAAATTAACAATAATATTGTCGTTTTTAAAGCGTTCGTATAGCACGTCTATTTTTTTAATTAATTCAATTACCGAAGCTTTCTCTTGGGTAATAATTGTTGTATTGTCAGTTTTATCAAAAATCATAGCGTTATTGTTTTATTTTGGATGCTAGTAAATAAATAATGGCCATTCTTACCGCTACACCATTTTCTACTTGGTTTAAAATAATAGCTTGGTTGGAATCTGCAACTTCGCTGGTAATTTCTACACCGCGATTTATAGGGCCTGGATGCATTATAGTTATTTCCTTATTTAAACTATTTAAAACATCCATAGTTACACCGTATTGTTGGGTATATTCTCTGGTGGATGGAAAATAATTAACTTCCATACGTTCGTTTTGAACTCGAAGCATATTAGCAACATCACACCAATTTAGAGCTTTCTGCAAATTGGTTTCTACCTTAACGCCTAATTTATCAATGTATTTTGGCAAGAGCGTTTTTGGTCCGCACACCATCACCTCTGCGCCTTGCAACTGCAATGCAAAGATATTTGATAAGGCTACACGACTGTGTAAGATATCGCCAACAATAACCACCTTTTTTCCTTTGACCTCTCCTAATCGTTCTCTAATGGAATAGGAGTCCAATAAAGCTTGTGTAGGATGCTCATGAGCACCATCTCCAGCGTTTATAATACTGGCATTGACGTGTTGCGATAAAAATACGCTTGCGCCTGGATTGGGATGACGCATAACAACCATATCCACTTTCATGGATAATATGTTACTAACCGTATCTATTAAGGTTTCTCCTTTTTTTACGGAGGATTGTGAGGCCGAAAAATTTATAACATCAGCTGAAAGTCGTTTTTCGGCTAATTCAAACGATAATTTAGTTCGGGTAGAATTTTCAAAAAATAAGTTAGCAATCGTAATATCCCGAAGCGAAGGTACTTTTTTAATGGGTCTGTTTATCACTTCTTTGAAGTGATCAGCAGTTTCAAAAATAAGCTTGATATCGTCTTTATTAAGGTATTTTATTCCTAATAAGTGGTTGACACTTAATTCGCTCATGATTATTAATTATTCTTTGTTAACTATTAATTAAATAAACGGCATCTTCTCCTTCATTTTCAACCCAATTTACTTTTACGCGTTCATCATTTATAGCATCTACTTGTCGGCCTTTATAATTAGGCTGAATTGGTAAATGCCTGCTAAAGCGTCTATCAATTAGGGTTAAGAGTTCAATTTCGTGAGGCCTGCCAAAAGATTGAATGGCTGTTAAGGCTGCACGAATGCTTCGTCCAGTATATAATACATCATCTATAAAGACAATTTTCTTGTCTTCAACTAAAAAATTAATTTCGGTGGTATTGGCTTCAAGAGGTTTTTCGCCGCGTCTAAAATCATCTCTAAAAAACGTAATATCTAAAAGTCCTAATTGGACATTTTTGATTTTATATTCTTCTTTTAACATGGTAGCTAAACGGTTGGCAAGAAACTTACCGCGCGGTTGAATGCCTATTAAAACAGTATTGGTAAAGTCGTTGTGATTTTCAATAAGTTGGCAAGCCAATCGATGAAGAATGATGTTGATTTCCTTGGCGTTAAGTAACACTTTTTGACTCATAAACTATCCAAACATATTTGCTAAACAAAGTTACGGTAAAAAAATTGAGTTCACAATGCTTTTATAATACAAAGCATCTTGCGTGCTCATTACTAATTGGCTTTATTCCCGCTTATAAAACTGCTTATAAGCCACAACGTCCAAATA
The DNA here is from genome assembly GCF_042657385.1 of Bizionia hallyeonensis. Classification (NCBI taxonomy): domain Bacteria; kingdom Pseudomonadati; phylum Bacteroidota; class Flavobacteriia; order Flavobacteriales; family Flavobacteriaceae; genus Bizionia; species Bizionia hallyeonensis. The sequence goes on from NZ_JBHSLA010000004.1 coordinate 29,115, forward strand.
AGCATTAGGCAGATACTAATCAAACATAGCACTTAACAGGTTTTGGAAATCTGTTAAGTCTAGCTTATAAAAGGTGTATGTTTCAAGAAAATTTAAGCATAAAAAAAGCCTCTCCGAATGGAAAGGCTTTTTAATATTATAGAATGAGGAAATTATTTTCCTTCCATTTTATTTTTAAGAGCTTGTAAAGCATCATTGGCATCACCTAAAGTTGGTTTAGCTTCTGCAGCTGCGTTACTAGCAGCAGCTTTTACATTTGCAGCTTCTTCTTCTCTGAAGATTGCTGTATGCGATGCTACTACACGTTTGAACTCTTTATTAAATTCAATGATTTTGAATTCAGCTTCTTCGCCTTTTTTCAATTTCTTGCCATCTTCTTTTTCAAGGTGACGAGATGGTACGAAAGCTACGATATCTTCATTAAAATCAATAGTTGCACCTTTGTCAACGATTTCAGTTAATTCAGCTGTATGAAGCGTTCCTACTGCGAATTCAGTTTCATATTTATCCCAAGGGTTGTCTGTAGTTTGTTTGTGCCCTAAACTTAATTTACGACCTTCAACATCTAATTCAAGAACAACAACATCTAATGTATCACCTACATTACAGAACTCACTAGGATGCTTGATTTTTTTAGTCCAAGATAAATCAGAGATGTAAATTAATCCATCAATACCTTCTTCTAATTCAACAAACACACCAAAGTTTGTAAAGTTACGTACAATACCTGAATGCTTAGAACCTACAGGATATTTTTTAGTAATATCAGTCCATGGGTCTGGCGTTAATTGCTTAATACCAAGAGACATTTTACGCTCTTCTCTATCTAATGTTAAGATAACGGCATCAACCTCATCTCCTACTGAAACGAAATCTTGTGCTGAACGTAAGTGTGTAGACCAAGACATTTCTGATACGTGAATTAATCCTTCAACGCCATCAGTAACTTCAATAAATGCACCGTAATCTGCAATTACAACCACTTTACCTTTAACTTTGTCTCCAACTTTAACCTCTTCACCTAATGCATCCCAAGGATGTTTAGATAATTGTTTAAGACCTAATTGGATTCTAGATTTGTTTTCATCAAAATCAAGAATTACAACATTTAATTTCTGATCTAACTCAACAATCTCATTTGGATGGTTGATACGAGACCAAGAAAGATCTGTAATGTGAACTAAACCGTCAACACCACCAAGATCAATAAAGACACCATAAGACGTAATGTTCTTAACAATACCTTCTAATACTTGTCCTTTTTCTAATTGACCAATAATTTCTTTCTTCTGCTCTTCAATATCAGCCTCAATAAGGGCTTTATGAGAAACAACAACGTTTTTAAATTCGTGATTGATTTTAACAACTTTGAATTCCATTGTTTTATTAACATACTGATCGTAATCGCGAATTGGCTTCACATCAATTTGAGAACCTGGTAAGAATGCTTCAATTCCAAAAACATCTACAATCATACCACCTTTAGTTCTGCACTTAACAAAACCATTAACGATTTCACCTGTTTCATGAGCTGCATTAACGCGATCCCATGCTTTGATAACACGTGCTTTTCTGTGAGATAATACTAACTGACCTGTTGCGTCTTCACGAACATCAATTAATACTTCTACTTTATCACCAACTTTTAAATTAGGATTGTAACGGAATTCGTTTAATGAAATAACACCTTCAGATTTTGCGTTAATGTCAATAATGGCATCACGATCTGAAATGTGAATCACTTCACCTTCAACAACTTCATCATCTAAAGTGTCTACGAAATTTTCTGCTACTAATTTTTCAAATTCTTTTAATTGAGAATCTTCAACCTCATCAATACCTTCTTGGTAATTGTGCCAGTTAAAATCTTTTAAGAATTTTTCAGGGTTTGCTTGAGCTTCAGATACAACTGGAGCTTCTGCTGTTTTTACTTCTGTTGCTTCAGTTGCTTCAACTTCTGCTTGTTTTGCTTTTTCAGCCATTTAATATAAGTTAATACAATGCGTTAAAAGTTTTCAACTTCGCGAAACCGCAAGCGCATTGTGTTTTGTATTCTGTGTTGTTTTAGAAAATGGGCGACTAACACACAGAAGGATTATTGTTTTTTTAGTTTATTCCTTTTATTTTCTAACGCGTCGCTAAAAGGAGTGCAAAAATACTATATTTTCTGCAATTAAACAATAACTAATTTTCTAAAAATTAAAGATTTAGTTATTTTCTTGAATCGCTGCTTCTGCCAACTTAACAATTTTTTGGAATTGTTGGTCCAGAGACAAATGAGAATTGTCTATTTCAATAGCATCATCTGCTTTTCTCAAAGGTGAATCTTCTCGGTTAGAATCAATATAATCCCGTTCTTGAATATTATGGAGTACATCATTATAGGTTACTACATCGCCACGGCTAATAAGTTCATCAAAACGACGCGTAGCACGTGTTTCTGACGAAGCAGTCATAAATATTTTGAGTTCTGCTTGTGGGAAAACAACGGTTCCTATGTCGCGACCATCCATAACCACTCCTTTTTCAGCACCCATTTTTTGTTGCTGTTTTACTAATTGGTAACGCACTTCTGGAATAGCAGCAACCTGACTCACAAAATTACTGACTTCTAAAGTACGAATGGCTTTTTCTATATTTTCACCATTTAAATACACATCAGCAACATTTGTGGTTTCGTTTAGTTTGAAATAAACAACCACATCGTGAAGTTTGGATACCAAACCGACCACATCAAATTGAGTCGAATTAATAAAACCATATTTCATGGCGTAATACGTCACAGCACGATACATAGCGCCAGAATCCACATAAATATATCCTAAATGTTTGGCTAGTTGTTTGGCAACGGTACTTTTACCTGTTGAAGAAAAGCCGTCTATGGCAATGGTTATTTTTTGCATTTATCTTAAATCTAATTGCATGCCGAAAAAATTGGCATTGGATGCGCTTGTATATCTTACATGCGTAAAACTAAATCTAAATTTATTCAATTTCAGTCCAATTCCCGCAGAAATACCTGAAAAATTTCGTTGATCTACAATACGCAGCTCCTCACCCTTTCTGAAATTATAACCCAATCGGATATTAAAAGCACCTGCTGGAAAAATTTCAGCACCCAATATCGTATGTCTTATAACATTGCCGAAGAAACCAACTTTTTCTTGTGTTTGATTTCCTTCTAAATCCGTTTCAGCACGAGCCGGATTAGAAACGCCAATTGGCCATTTTTGTAAATTTTCAAAAGTAACGTGCCAACGTAATGGTACGTTTTCTAATGTTTGTGACATTCCAAAAGCGACTTCAAACGGCAACGGCTCATTTTGTCCTGCATAGGTTGTAATTTGTAATCCTAAATTGCGAACTACTAATGTAGCTTGAAATTCAATATCTTCATTTACATACATTAAACCAGCATCTAAAGCAGCTCCGAAAGAGTTGTATTGTTCTAATTTGGATGTAATTAATTTAACAGTTCCTCCTAAATAAAAATCGGAATACCCAATTTGTCTGGAATGTCCAAAGGATATAGCCGCTTCATTTCCACTAAACGAGCCTGTGGCGTTTCCTTGTTCGTCATAACCATCAAAACTTCCGTAATTTATATAGGTAACACCTCCAAAGAATGTGAGTGTGCGTCTATCCCAAGTGTAACCATAAGCTGCCGTTCCATAACTTATGCCTCCTAAATAACTAGAGTAATTAAGCGCTAACTGATTATCCATTTCGTCATTTATAGCTGCAGGATTGGTTAAAGCTTGACTAACATCATAATCCAAATTGGTAAACACTTTACCACCTAAAGCGGCTTGGCGTGGGGAAGAAATTAGATTTAAAAATTGATATGTAGATTCACCACCAACTTGCGCAATCGCAGAAAGGCATAAAAGCAAGCAAATTCCAGTGGTAATTTTCTTTAACATATAAGGTTACGACGAAAGTAAGTCTATCTATAAACGGCTGCAAGTATAATTTATTTTTACATCATAAAAAAACCTCGAAAATAATTTCGAGGTTTTAATCTATGTAATGTCACTTTTTACAGTTTTTTGGCATTCTTCACCTTCTGATTGGTGAGTGCCAACTTAATAACATCGCTCATTTCAGACACATAATGGAAGGTTAAACCTTTTAAATATTCTGGTTTTATTTCTTCAATATCACGTCTGTTTTCTTCACTTAATAAAATTTCTTTTATACGTGCACGTTTCGCAGCAAGAATTTTCTCCTTAATACCTCCTACTGGTAACACCTTACCACGCAGTGTAATTTCGCCAGTCATGGCTAAACTATTTTTTACTTTTTTCTGTGTAAATAAGGAAACTAATGATGTTAACATAGTAACACCTGCACTTGGTCCATCTTTAGGGGTTGCGCCTTCAGGCACGTGAATGTGAACATTGTATTTATCAAAAACATCAGGGTCTAATCCTAAATCTTCTGCATTGGATTTAATATATTCCATGGCAATCGTTGCCGACTCCTTCATTACTTTCCCTAAATTACCGGTAACCGTTAAGGTACCTTTTCCTTTAGATAGAATAGATTCAATAAATAAAATATCGCCACCAACACGTGTCCACGCTAATCCGGTAACCACACCTGCAACGTTATTATTTTCATACTTGTCGCGTTCCATTTTTGGGCCGCCAAGCACTTCAATAATGTCTTCATTGGAAATTTTAACGTTATACGTTTCTTCCATAGCAATACTTTTGGCTGCATAGCGCACCATTTTGGCCAATTGTTTTTCCAAACCACGTACACCAGATTCCCGTGTATACCCTTCTACTATTTTCTCTAATTGCGGCTTGGCAATTTTAAGATGTTTATCCGTTAATCCGTGTTCCTTGAGTTGTTTTGGCAATAAATGGCGTTTAGCTATTTCCACTTTTTCCTCTATAGTATAACCCGTTACATTTATAATTTCCATTCTATCCAATAATGCTGGTTGAATGGTAGATAAACTATTGGATGTAGCAATGAACATGACTTTAGATAAATCGAAGCCCATTTCTAAAAAGTTATCATGAAATTCGCTGTTTTGTTCAGGATCTAAAACTTCCAGCATAGCAGACGAAGGATCACCTTGATGCGAATTAGACAATTTATCAATTTCATCTAATACAAAAACAGGATTGGATGTTCCGGCCTTCTTTAAACTTTGAATAATACGTCCTGGCATAGCACCAATATAGGTTTTACGATGTCCGCGTATTTCCGCTTCATCTCGTAAGCCACCAAGCGACATACGCACATATTCGCGTCCCAATGCTTCGGCTACAGACTTTCCTAATGAAGTTTTACCAACACCTGGAGGTCCATATAAACATAGGATAGGCGATTTCATATCACCTCGTAATTTTACGACCGCTAAATGTTCAATAATCCGACGTTTTACATCATCTAAACCGTAATGATCACGATCAAGAATACGCTGGGCGCGTTTTAAATCGAATTTATCTTTACTGAATGTATTCCATGGTAAATCTAGAAATAAATCCAAATAATTTCGTTGTATAGAATATTCGGCAACTTGAGGATTCATGCGTTGCATTTTAGCTAATTCTTTTTCAAAATGCTTGGCTTCCTTTGTTCCCCATTTCATTTTTTTAGAACGCTTACGCATGTCTTCTAATTCCTCATCATGACTTACACCACCCAATTCTTCTTGAATGGTCTTCATTTGCTGGTGCAAGAAATATTCACGTTGTTGTTGATTCATATCACTTTGAACCTTGGATTGAATATCGTTTTTAAGTTCCAATTTCTGGAACTCCATATTCATATATTTCAGCGTTTCGAGAGCACGATCTTTTAAATCGTTTGTTTCTAATAAACTTTGTTTTTCCGTAACACTTAAGTTCATATTAGAGGATACGAAGTTTATTAAAAACGAATTACTCTGAATGTTTTTAATAGCAAACGATGCTTCACTTGGAATATTTGGGCTTTCCTCAATAATTTGAAGAGACAGTTCCTTTATAGAGTCTATAATAGCTTCAAACTCCTTATTTTGTTCAGCTGGTCTTGCTTCCGGAACATCTTCAATGGTTGCTCTTATATAGGGATCTTCTGTTAATACGTCCTTTATTTTAAAACGTTTTTTACCTTGAATAATAACCGTTGTGTTACCATCAGGCATTTTTAAAACTTTTAAAATACGCGCTACCGTTCCTGTTTCATGAATATCCGAAGCTTTTGGGTTTTCAACCGCTTCATCCTTTTGCGATACCACACCAATTACTTTACTGCCTTTATTGGCGTCGTTAATTAGTTTTATGGATTTATCACGACCGGCTGTAATAGGAATTACCACACCTGGAAACAAAACTGTATTTCGTAATGATAAAATAGGAAGCGTTTCTGGTAAAGCTTCGTTATTTATTTCTTCTTCATCTTCAGGTGTCATTAAAGGAATTAATTCTGAATTTTCGTCAAAATCTTGAAATGACAAACTGTCAAGGTTTAAAAAATTAGATTTCTTCATAGATATATTTAAGTCATTCTGTCATTAATTGGGGTTAAAAACAGAATCGTCTTTATGTTTTAATAATTCATTTTAGAAATATACAACTCGTTATCAGCTATTCATACCGTATTACAGCTGTATATATGCCTATAGTATTCAATTTATATGCCATGAATAAAAAGTGCGATAAAACTAGTGCATTTTGCAATTATTCTTAAGGCTTATTTAATTCATGCCTGCTTAAATATACATTTCTATTAAATTTTCAGAGCCCAAAACTTCGCGTATAACAACTCTATTGATAATGTATCAAGGGTTTAACAGGTTAGGAATAGTAGTTTGGTAATTAATTTACTAGATAATTTATGGATGATTTTGTTAACCTTTTATTTCGTTACACATTAATATATAGAAATATTAAACACACAAATTATGAGAAGATTACATGTATATGCCATTACAACCCTATTAATTTTTGCATTTAGCGCGCCTTTACATGCCCAACGCGGCATGATTAAGCGAAAAATTAAAAATGATATGAAGGAGAAATATGCGGAACCGGAACGGGAAAAAGGACGCGATGCCGTCCGCGATGTAACCTACGAAAATGATACGCGCTACCCAATACCAGAGAATCCCGTAAAAGCCACACTAGCAATGGAAATTAAATCCTTTAAAAAAAATGGCAAATTAGATGATACAAATACCACAAAACTCGTTTTTGGTGAAACGGGTGAATGCATGATTATGAATGAAGATGATAAAAATGAAACCCGAATGCTTTTTGACTATAAAGGTGCAGCCATGTATATGGTAAATCCTAAACAAAAATCGGCTACAAAAATGCCTATGATTAATTTTCAAAAAATGGCGCAACGCATGGCGGAACATCAAATGGATTTGGATGACGATATTGGAACTTGGGAACGTACCAATGAGCAAAAGGAAATTAATGGTTATAATTCTCGTAGGTATATTTATACCAACGCAGAAGAGAAAACGATTACCCATGTTTGGGTTACTCAAGATATTACAATCGATTTAAGCGAAAACCATCTTTTTGGCGGACAGATAAAGAATTTTATAAATTCGCCAGCCATGGCCAATTCAGCTTCAACAGACGAAAATGCACCAAGAGGTATGATGATACGAAGTGTTTATTTTGAAAAAAATCGAGACACGCCGAGTATGCAAATGGATATAACAGAGTTTAGTGAAAAGTCAGATCCTAAATATTTTGATTTAAGCAATTATGAGGTAGTTGACGTTTTAGGTAAACTATAATTTAAAATATCCAATTTATTAAAAAAATAAGGTCTATTTATATAGTAGGACAACATGCATTAACATCCAATAGGTTTGGTTAACAACATACTACTGGATGTTTTTTTTGGTAAACGTCTAGGATATATAAAATAAACCCATTGAAAACTATATCACAGATAGCTTACAGTTTTAACCGTAATCTCAAATTATTATGACGAACTGATAAATCGATTTCATAAAGCACCCTAAATAACTCAAAATTAACTAGGCTTTTATTTTGAAAATTAAACTTTTTAAAAATTTATTAAGTAATGTGTTTACCTATCTTTTTTTTTAAACACCAAAGGAATATAATACGGTTTCGGTAACCAAGAAATTATGAACAGCGTTTTAAACTATAAAACCAAAGCGTGATTTATTAATGTCTTTTGTGCTTAACTGTTAAAAAGAAAACACAGAATCTATTTTTGTTAAACTAAATAATAACTAAATTTAATTATGAAAAAATTATAAATTACATGGAAATCAATAATCATTTTACTCGCCATTGGCATAGCTTTTACGAGCTATAGCAGTGACGATAGTATAGATCCAATTCCGCAAAATAATGTGCCACCAACACTTTTGGACTGCGATTTCTTTAGTGCTGGAGGTGATATTCATCTCGAAAATGTACCCGATGCGCCCGTAGACTATATTATAAGTTGCGACCCTAGAATTAAAGCCAACCTATTAATTGATGCGGGTGTTGTTATTGTGTTTGAAAAAAATGCAGGATTACAATTTATAGAAGATGAAAATTATAAAATAGAAATGAGGGGAACCTCTAACAATCCTATAATTTTAACAGGTACAGAAAAAAATAAAGGACATTGGAGAGGATTATTAATGACTAGCGATAATCCTTCTAATATTATGAGACATGTAACGGTTGAATATGCCGGTCAAATTCGTCCAGGAGGCTGGAACTATAAAGGTGCTGTTATAGGTTCTTAGGGAGCTGTTATGGAGTTGGATAGCTGTACCATTCAAGATTGTAAAGAAATAGGTCTGCATTGGGTAGGATACGCATCCACCTTAAACATTTCAAATTCAACGTTTACAAGGAATGATCTTCCTATTTTAACGAATCCAAATTTTATCAATTCTATTGATGAAACCAGTACCTATTCTGGCAATGTCAATGATTACATCCGATTGGAACGTTCAGATGTTAATCAGGATATTACATTTCACAATATTGATGTACCTTTTTTTTCAAATGGATTCAAACCTAAAAACGATGCTAGCCGTAAAATTACATTTGCTCCAGGTGTTACATTATTAATGGACGCAGGAAGTGAAATTCTTATTAGTAATTCAACGCATCAGCATGCAGCAATAATGGCAGGTACCGCTGATAATAGAATTACTGTTAAAGGTAAAGAAAGTGTTCCTGGATATTGGAAGGGTATAAATATTCAATCTAATAGTCCATTAAATGAGATTGGGTATTTGGATATTTCAGATGCAGGAGAAACCATAGGATATCCAAATGGCGCTATAAAATTAGGATTTAACGATTATTTAAATATTCATGATGTTAATTTTATTAATTGCCTAGAGTATGCAATGAGTATTAATTATTATTATGGTTATAATTTTCATCTAGAATACAGCAATTTAAATCTAGTCAATACGCCTAAACTATTTTCTGATTGGTTTGGAGCTGAAGTAATTGATCCTTATAATCCATAATAGATTTACACGGTTTGTTCCCAAATCTATAATTAGTCTGCTAGACCATTAAAAAGCGTCCTTTTAGAATTAAATCTAAAGGGCGCTTTTTTCATTGGCCGGAAATAAAACACCCGTTAAATTCTATATTGTTTTATCGCCAATTCTAAAAATTCCATTAGTGATTTTATCTTTTATCTAAAATAATTCTACCATCTTCAAAACACGCATTCATTTCAATGAGAATTTGTTACAGAAGCTTCTTCAACTGACGTCTTAATTCATAAATTTAAAGAATACATAAACTTTTTTCTTTTCAACTGTAACAATTCGTTTTTTGTAGCATCTTTATAATAACAAACCGATTTATTTTTGACACTAACCACAAAAAATATTGAAGAGCTCATTGCTTTGTGCCAATCTGGTAACCAACAAGCGCAGTTGGAAATTTACAACAGATATTACAAAGCCATGTATAATACCGCTTTTAGAATTGTAAAAAACGCTTATGAAGCTGAAGATATTATGCAAGAATCATTTTTATCAGCCTTTACCAAGCTTGACACTTTGCAGGAAGCAGCAACATTTGGAGCTTGGTTAAAACGAATTGTGGTAAATAAAAGTATTTACCTGTATCATAAAAATGATAAGCACCAAAATGTTCCTGTAGACGCCGTTTTATACAAATTAGAGGATGAAAGCTCTAGTATAAGTCGTGAAGAAACAGAAAGTACCAATAAGGTGAAGGTAATTATTCAAGCCATAAACAATTTAAAAGATAATTACAGAATTGCATTAACCCTCCATTTAATTGAAGGATATGATTATGAAGAAATTGGCATCATTACCAATGTAACCTATGCAAATTGCAGAACCACCATTTCACGTGCAAAAGAAAAATTAAGACAAGCCCTAGAGCCTATATTAAATTATTAAAACAGTTATTATGAAACCAGACGATTTAGATACGTTATTTACTGATTTACAAGCTGATTTTGATATAGAACAGCCTAAAGACAATCATGAAGAACGTTTTTTAGCAAAGCTAAATAAACAGGCAATCACCAATAAACCCAAACCTAAAGTTCGAAAACTGTGGTTACCAATTATAAGTATTGCGGCCTCCATTGTATTATTGGTCTCGCTAGCTATTGGATCCAATTCAAATTCAGAAATCACGGGATTAGCAAGCGTTTCGCCAGAAATGGCTAAAACAGAAAGTTTTTTTACAGCTACTATTTCTGCAGAATTAAAAAAATTAGAGGCATCCTCCAATAGTAAAACACGCTTACTTATTAAAGATGCTATGGTGCAGCTAAACAGATTGGAAGCTGAATATAAAATTCTTATTTCCGATTTAATTGAAAGTGGACAAGATCAACGTGTTATTTATGCCATGATTTCCAATTTTCAAAATCGTATTGAAGTTCTAGAAAACACCTTAAAACAAATTGAACATGTAAAAGCATTAAACAACAACTTATCAGAAAAAACTCTTTAAAATATACCTCATGAAAACAAACATTTTATATAAACTCGTCTTGATTTTCGCACTTTTACCTGTAGTAGTTTCAGCTACTACAAATCCTGAAAAGCGTGATAAACATTCTGAAGAAAAAACAATTAAGAAATCTTATAATGTCTCTAAAAACGCAACCTTAAAAATTGATAATAGCTATGGTAACTTAAATATTATTACATGGAATGAAAACCGCATTGAAATCACGGTTAATATTACTGTTAGCGGTAATAATGAAGATAAAGTGCGTGAAAAAATTGACAATATTAACGTCGATTTTGAAGCGAGCTCAAATTACGTTTCAGCAAAGACTATTTTTAGTAAAGGAAAATCTAATTCTTGGTGGAACTGGGGCAGTAACAGTAGTATTAATATGAAGGTGAATTATGTAATAAAAATGCCAATGACCAATTCCGTTGATTTGGATAATGATTATGGCAGTATTAATTTAGATAAATTAGAAGGAAACGCCAAAATTAATTGCGATTACGGTAAAATTACCACCAAAGAGTTAATGGGAAATACGAATGAGATTGAATTTGATTATACTAAAAATTCCTACTTTGAATATATAAACAACGGAACGATAAATGCCGATTATAGTGAGTTTACCGTTGCAAAAGCTAAAAACATACATTTAGAAGCAGATTATACCAACTCCAAATTTGAAACCATTGAAGATTTAAAATACGATTGCGACTATGGATCACTTACAGCGGATAGAGCTAATAATATTAGTGGCTCTGGCGATTATTTAACCATTGTTTTAGGCGATATCTATAAAAACGTATCAATCGATTCAGATTATGGTTCTATTAAAATAAAAAACATCAAAGCTACAGCTAAAAACATTACGATAGATTCCGATTATGTTGGAATACATATCGGTTTTGAATCGGGTTATCATTTCAACTTTGAAATAGATTTAGACTATGCCTCGCTTCGCAGTCATGACGGCTTTGAATTTAATAAGAAACGCGATGAATCGACCAGTAAATATTATCAAGGGTATTACGGTTCTTCCAACACGAATAACCACATTAAAATTAATTCAGATTACGGAAGCGTAACCATTGACAAAAACTAAATAGTAATCAAGATAATAACCACTAAAATCAAACACTATGAAAAATCAAATATTATTACTCGCCATCTTATTAACCAGTGCTGTTAGTTGCGCACAATTTGGTGAAAAAGTTTCAGGAAACGGCAACGTTGTAACTCAAGATAGAAACACCAGCAATTACTCCGAAATTAGTTGTGCAGGACCATTCGATTATATTTTGGTTTCAGGAACCGAAGGACAACTTACAATTGAAGGTGAAGAAAATTTGCTGAAACATGTCATTACCGAAGTAAAAAACGGAACGCTTTCAGTAAAAACAGAAAATGGCATTAATTTGAATACCAGTCGCGGAAAAACAATTAAAGTAACAATTCCTTTTAAGGATATTGAAGAAGTAAGTTTAGCAGGATCTGGAGATTTATACAGTAAAGACCAAATAACGGCTGATGAATTTGATGTTAATTTGGCTGGATCTGGAGACATTCGATTGGAAATAGTAGCCAACGAAATAGAAAGTCATTTGGCAGGTTCAGGCGATATTACATTAACAGGAAAAACCAGAGACTTGGAATTAAGTATTTCCGGTTCTGGAGATTATAGCTGTTATGGATTAGAAGCTGATAATACAGAGCTCACCATTTCGGGTTCTGGCGATGCTCAAGTTGTAAGTAATGCTTATTTAAAAGTGCGCGTTTCAGGATCTGGAGATGTAACGTATAAAGGAAGACCAGCAAAAGAGGATACGAAGATTTCGGGTTCTGGGAGCGTGAGCATGAAGTAAAATACGGACGAATTTTATTAGGAGCGATACAAAAAAACCCGAAGCACGTGCTTCGGGTTTTTTTGTAAAGTGACATTAAGTTACCCTAATTTAATGTGTATTCTAATAATGTAACAGAACCACCGCCTGAGATATATTCAATTAAGCCAATATCCTTTGCGTAAAAATAATCCGCTTCTTCAGTTTGTCCCGATGCCGACACAACTAAATGCACATGTAAAACATTGGTATACGCGGTTCCCTCTACGGTTTTAGTCATATCCCGTTCAATCATCTCTAACGTATATAGTGCATTTACAGGTGTATCAGGAATTCCTGGTGATCCATCTGTTGGCGTAAACGAAAGTGTATAGTTAACATTAGAACTCCATGTATCACCTACTTCTGCATCATCCTTAAGCATATTTACCACAAACGGTGTGGACTGCACCTCAAAACCAGGAAGCTCATAATAAACTTCATTGCGCACATAATAATTGGCACCTCCTTTACGCATCCATGCTGGAATCCCTAATAAATTATCAAACTCAAAGTAATTGATACCATCAATGATTTCGGTTCCTATTATGGTATAGGTTTCTTCCGTTCCGCCTAATGCATTATACGTCCATGTATTTCCCACCGCTCTTGGCCAATAATCTCCCGTAGTGTTTCCACTTGGTTCATTATTTCCATTGCCTTCGGCTCCGTTTAAGCCGGCATCAAGCGGCTCATTATCACAAGCAGTAAACGTAATGAAAAAGATTGAAAGAGATAAAAGTGTCAAAGATTTGAGGTATTGTTTCATGTTCCTAGTTTTATATTAATTTTTTATTATGCTGTTCGATTCACGTGGCACTCTAAATAAGAGCAAAATTCCAAAGAGGAAAAATACGAATAAAAATAAAATGGCATTTCGCATGCTTCCCGTAATCTGATCTATAGTTGCAAAAATAATCATACCAATAACAATTCCTATTTTTTCGGCTACATCATAAAAACTAAAATAAGATGTGGTATCCGCAGTTTCAGGCAAGAATTTAGAATAGGTGGATCGTGCCAAAGCTTGAATTCCTCCCATAACTAATCCCACAAAACCTGCAGTAAGATAAAAATGAATAGGCGTAATAACGAAATAGGCAGCTAAACATAGCAGCATCCAAATAATATTTACAGCAATTAGCGTTTTAATATTTCCAAATTTTTCAGAAGCTCTAGATGTTAGAAAAGCACCTAAAATTGCCACCACTTGAATCACTAAAATACTGATAATTAATCCAAAGGTTTTTTGACCATCGTCAGCCCATAAAATCTCCTCCTCGCCAAAATAAACCGCAATCAGCATAATAGTTTGTACGGACATACTGAAAACAAAAAATGCCGCTAAATAGCGTTTTAAACGTAAATTTTCTTTTAATTGTCGCCATACTTGGCGTAACTCCCTAAAACCATTCAGTACCACATTCCGTGTTACTTTTCCGCCATTTTTAACGCCTTTAGGTAGTATGTAAAAGGTGTATTGACTGAATAAAATCCACCATAACCCCACAGTTACAAATGCCACACGCATGGCTTCAACAGACGCCGCATTTTTAGCATCCTCCAATGCCAAAGCAATTTCGGCATTAGTACCGGTTTCTCTAATAGAATCGGCTATACTAATATCAAAGCCAAATACGCCAGGAAACATAACCAACCCTAAATTAAATAACAGGAGAATAACACTACCTACATACCCTAATGAAAATCCTCTGGCACTAATACGGTCTTGTTGCTCAGGAAATGCAATATCTGGTAAATAGGAATTGTAAAAAACCAAACTCCCCCAATATCCAATAAGCCCCATAAAATAACAGAGTAAACTAATGTAAATGTGATCTAAACTAAACCAATATAACCCAATGCAACCAATGCCACCCACGTAACAAAAAAACTTCATAAAGGCTTTCTTATTTCCTATATAATCGGCAATTCCAGATAATAAAGGCGACAGGATAGAAACTACTAGGAATGTAAACGCCGTTACAAATGTAATGAGTGCTGTACTCTTAAAATTGTAGCCAAAAGCCGATACGACCTTAATTTCCGAAATAAATAAGGACGAATAGAAAATTGGAAATATAGATGATGCTATGGTTAACGTATAGACCGAATTGGCCCAATCATAAAAAGCCCAAGCATTTAGAAGTTTTTTACTGCCTTTAGGTAGTGGTTGTTTCATAAAAAAAGCTGCTCTTTTTTGAGCAGCTCCTAAAGTAAACAAATATTTTTAAACAGTTAATATTTCCCTAACGATCTAAATTCAGATACGCCAAATTTTTTGGCTTCTGACTTGGCTTGTGGTACTAAATTAGTTAAGTTTTCAATTCGTGAAGCATTGGCTGGGTGTGTGCTTAAAAATTCAGGTGGTGCTTGTCCACCACTATTGGCATCCATACGTCTCCATAAATTGGCCGCTTCTTCTGGATTATAACCAGCAACAGCCATTAAAATTAAGCCTATTTTATCAGCTTCCGTTTCATGGCTTCTACTAAACGGCAACATAACACCAACCTGCGTACCAATTCCGTACGATTGGTTAAAAATATCACGTGTTTGGTTATCTTCAATAAGTACGTTTCCAGCTAAAGCAATACCTTGCTGAATATAAGCAGCACTCATGCGTTGCTGACCATGATTAGCCAAGGCGTGCGCCACCTCATGACCCATAATTGCAGCAATAGCTGTTTCGTTTTCAGCAATTGGTAAAATCCCTGTATAAAAGGCAATTTTACCTCCAGGCATACACCAAGCATTAACTTGGTCGGATTCTATTAAATTGTATTCCCACTTATAGCCTTCCAAATAACCTTGATAGCCATTGGCATTTAACCAACGTTCTGCCGAGACTGAAATACGCTGACCAACACGCTTAATCATTTCAGATTGAGACGTACCAGTTATTACTTTATTTTCTGCTAAAACTTGATTATACTGCTGAAATGCCGTTGGGAATAATTGATCATTCGAAACCAAAGCCATTGTTTGACTTCCTGTAAATGGATTTGTTGCGCAGGATGCGACTAAAAGTAATACGAATAATCCACTTATTTTTTGTTTGAATTTCATGTGTTTTGGGTTTTCTTTTTCTAAATTAACAAAAATTGAACCATTTTAAAAGTTCAATTTTAAATAGTTAACAAATATAAGTTATAAATACATAAATTGAAATAACCTGTTATGTTTTAATAGTCTTTCCGACCAAATAAGAAAAACAACTATGAAATATATCCTATCTGTAGTCCTATTAACGGTTTTTTTTAGCTGTAACAGTTCTGCTCAAAAAAAGAATTCTAATGATAATACATCATTTCCAATTTCCAAAACCGAAGCTGAATGGAAACAAGAATTAACTCCTGAACAGTTTTACGTGATGCGCGAAGCTGGAACAGAACGTGCGTTTTCAAGCCCTTTAGATAAAAATTATAAAAAAGGAACCTACGTATGTGCTGCCTGTGAAACACCCTTGTATAAAAGTGAACATAAGTTTGATTCCGGAACCGGATGGCCAAGTTTTGATCGTGTTATTGAGGGCAATGTTGCGTTTGGAACCGATAACGATTTAGGCTACGCCAGAAATGAAGAACACTGTGCAAATTGTGGTGGGCATTTAGGTCATGTTTTTAATGATGGCCCACGGGAAACTACTGGAAAACGTCATTGTATAAATGGTACGGCTTTAAAATTCATTCCGGAGTCTTAAATTTCCCATTCTTTAAAAAAGTATAGCTTTATAAAAATTTCTATTTTTGTAATGCTATTTTTATTTTATGGAAAACGATTTAATAACGGGTATAAGAAAGCAGTTTAATTACTACAAAACGGTTGGAGATAAAACGTTCGACCAATTAACTTTTGAAGAAATGACTTGGCAGTATAACGATTCGGTCAACAGTATTTCCATAATTGTTAAGCATATGGTTGGTAATATGTTCAGCAGATGGACCAATTTTTTAACGGAAGATGGTGAAAAAATTTGGCGCCAACGAGACCAAGAGTTTGAAGCCAGCTATACCAATAAAGACGAATTAATATCTGCGTGGGAACGTGGTTGGAAATGTCTTTTTGATGCCATTGAGCCTTTAAAAAACAACGAACTAAATACCATAGTTTATATCCGGAATGAAGAGCATTTAGTTTCTGAAGCCATTTTTAGACAATTAGGACACTACGCCTACCACATTGGTCAAATAGCACATATTGGCAAAATGTTGAAAGATAATGAATGGCAATCCTTATCAATTCCAAAAGGGAAATCCGTAGCCTATAACCAAGTGAAATTTTCAAAGGAAAAAGAAAATAAATAGTTTACAAATGATGCGTAACTATTAAAGATTTCTATGTCATTGCAAACAACTTAATTGCTTATGCCTTTTGCTAAAAAATTAGCACATCTGCGTGAGTGATAGTAACGGCATCCTTTTGCTTTTTCTGCAAAAGATATAGTGAATAGCACGACCTTTAGGTCACGCCCAAATAAAAATGAAACTACAATTTATTATATCGGCTATGTTTCGTAAATTCGTAGCATCAAAAAACGATTAAAAAAAACACAATGAGTAAATACGATATTATTGTTCTTGGAAGTGGCCCTGGAGGTTACGTAACTGCTATTAGAGCATCACAATTAGGTTTTAAAACTGCTGTAATTGAAAAAGAAAACCTTGGTGGTGTTTGTTTAAATTGGGGTTGTATTCCTACCAAAGCCCTTTTAAAATCGGCTCAAGTTTTTGAATACTTGAAACACGCTGAAGATTATGGGTTATCTGTTAAAGAAGCTGACAAAGATTTTGATGCGGTTGTAAAACGCTCAAGAGGTGTTGCAGATGGCATGAGCAATGGTGTTAAGTTTTTAATGAAGAAAAATAAAATTGACGTTATTGAAGGTTTTGGCAAATTAAAACCTGGAAAAAAAGTAGACGTTGATGGCAAAGAATATTCTGCCGATCATATTATTGTTGCTACTGGTGCACGCTCTCGTGAGTTACCAAGTTTGCCACAAGATGGTAAAAAAGTTATTGGTTACAGAGAAGCCATGACGCTCAAAGAGCAACCAAAAAAGATGATTGTTGTAGGTTCTGGTGCTATTGGTGTTGAGTTTGCATACTTTTACAATTCTATGGGTACAGATGTTACTATCGTTGAATTTTTACCAAACGTGGTACCTGTTGAAGATGAAGATGTATCAAAACAGTTAGAGCGTTCATTCAAGAAAAGTGGTATTAAAATCATGACATCTTCTGAAGTTACAAAAGTAGACACATCGGGAACTGGTGTAAAAGCAACGGTTAAAACCAAGAAAGGTGAAGAAGTTCTAGAAGCAGATATTATTTTATCAGCTGTTGGAATCAAGTCTAATATTGAAAATATTGGTTTAGAAGATGTTGGTATTGCGGTTGATCGTGATAAGATTTTAGTAAACGATTTTTATCAAACAAATATTCCTGGGTACTACGCAATTGGCGATGTTACACCTGGACAAGCATTAGCACACGTTGCGTCTGCAGAAGGTATTTTATGTGTTGAGAAAATTGCAGGTCAGCATGTGGAAGCTTTGGACTATGGTAATATTCCAGGTTGTACATATGCATCTCCAGAAATTGCATCTGTTGGTTTAACGGAAAAGCAAGCTAGAGAAAAAGGATTGGATATTAAAGTTGGAAAATTTCCGTTTTCGGCTTCTGGAAAAGCGAGTGCTTCTGGTGCTAAAGATGGCTTTGTTAAAGTAATTTTTGATGCTAAATATGGCGAATGGTTAGGTTGCCACATGATTGGTGCTGGTGTAACCGATATGATTGCAGAAGCTGTTTTAGGAAGAAAACTAGAAACTACAGGACATGAGGTATTAAAAGCAGTACATCCACACCCAACTATGAGTGAGGCAGTTATGGAAGCTGTTGCTGATGCTTATGGTGAAGTAATACACCTTTAATAAATAAGGAATCCGGTTTACGGTTCTCAAATGGAAGAGCTTATTACCGGAGGAATCCCATTTAGAAATATAAAAAAGCACGATTCTTATAAAATTCGTGCTTTTTGCTTTTATGTTTTTAATGTTAACGTCAAGGAATTTTTACCTTGAATACGGATTTAGGATGGAATAAAACTCTGAATAGCCAATTCATAACTTTGAAGACCAAATCCTAAAACAACGCCTTTGGCATGAGGTGCAACATAGGAATGATGTCTAAATCCTTCGCGCTTAAACGTATTAGAAATATGAACTTCTACAACAGGGGTTTCTATGGCAGCAACGGCATCACCAATGCCTACAGACGTATGCGTATAAGCGGCTGCATTTAAAATAATCCCATGATAGCTAAAACCGACTTCTTGAATTTTGTCAATAATTTCACCTTCAATATTAGATTGAAAATGCTCTATTGTAAATGACTCATATTTTGACTTGATGGTATCAAAAAATTCAATGAACGTTAAGCTCCCGTAAATTTGCGGTTCACGTTTCCCTAACAAGTTTAAATTGGGACCGTTTATAATGATTAGTTTTTTCATAAAGTAAAGGTATAAAAAAAACCGAAGTGTGGACTCCGGTTTTAATTTATGATTATGTGCGGTTTAGAACATGAAACCAACACCTACTTGCCATAGTGCGTTTTTAGCATCTACGTTTTCAAAAACAGTATCATCTTTAAAAATGTCTGTTAAACCAAATGTATAACGACCATTTACAAAAAATCCGTTATCAAATTTATATGCGGCTCCTAAAGCTAAACTTGTATCAAAATCTTTGATATAGGAATCATCTTGATTAATTTCAATATCACCACCATCCGAATTTGGTTGAAAATCTAACTCTTCATGAATTTTAAAACCAAATTGTGGTCCGGCTTCTACACTTAATCCTTCAACTAAATATACTTTAACTAATACAGGTACTTGGATATAATCCAATTGGTATTCTATATTATCGTCCGTATCAAAAACATTGTCTTGATCTATTTCACGCACATCAAAACCTTGTCCAGAGTACATAACTTCTGGCTGAATGGATAAGCGTTCTGTAATTGGGATTTCGGCTAAAACACCCACATTAAAACTAGTACGCGATTTTAAATCATTAAAATCATCACTCGTAATTGTGGAAAAGTTTACACCACCTTTTACTCCAAATTGAACGGCTTTTGAATCCGATTGTGCATATATACTTGTTAAGCTAAAAACTGCGGCTGCAGCAACTAAAAATACTTTTTTCATTTGTTTTGCTTTTTTAGGGTTTATAATTATTATGGTACAAAGATGTCTATCTTTTAAAATAGAAATTGACGTTTTCCATAAGAAAAATAACGCGAAAAATAATTTTATAAATTTGAAGGCAGATTTAAATAGTACTGTTAATAAACTAACATTTTGACAATTAATAAATTAGCTGCTCTAACCTGAAAATTGTGTTCAAATGAGATTTTTAAGTATAAAAAAACCGAAGCTTTCGCTTCGGTTTTTAAACATTTCAATAATTTGGAATTAGAATTTGTAAACCAATCCAAAGTTGATATCACGTAAGTTCAAACCAAATGATAATGTATCATAAGATTCAGCTCCATCGAAATCAGCTTTTTCTGTTGTATATCCTAAAATACCAAAAGAAGCCTCTAACGCGAATGACTTAGATATAAAATAACTAACACCTGGCGCTACACCTACTGCAAAACCATCCGTTTTAACGTCTGCTAATTTATCATCCGTACTTCTGTAATCAACACCTAGTTCTCCAAATACTGAAAACTGACTATCCGGAGTAAAATAATATCTACCAAATACACCAGCAGATAATGTTCCCATATCAACTGTATCAACAGGACCTGATTCTGCTTTTCTAGATATATATCCTAATTTTGCTCCAACAGCAATATTTTCAGTCACGAAAAATCCTGCTTGAGGTGCTATTTCAAAAACGTTAGCCTTATCGTCTGCAATTTTTTCAGAACCAAAACCAACTGAACCAGAAATAAAAATATCTCCTTTTGCAAAACCAGTTGTTTGATCATTGTCATTCTGTGCATTCACATTTGTGAAACCAATTACAGCAATAGCTGCAGTAAATAATAATTTTTTCATTTAATAATTTAATTAAGTTTTTAATTTTTGAATCGGCAAAAATACGCCGAATCATCATATCAACCAAATTAAAAGTAAGTATAATCTTATATTTTAAAAACCAAATTCTACGCCAAAATTAAAGGAATTGAAACCACTACCAGAAACATAGGTTCCACCATAGTAAGTATCTCCATAATCTACACCTCCAGAAATACTTTGGAAAGATGCTATTAAGGCAATGGTTCCCAAATCAAAACCAAATTTTGGTCGCGCATAAAATCCTGATTTAGCATCGCCAGACACGTTAAGTCCCACACCTAAATCAATTCCACCAAAAAACTTACGGTCTGCAAAATAATATCGTGCTGAAGCCGCAATAGGAACGAATGAGGCATCCTTATAATCAGCTATAATATAAAGTTCATCATCAAAATAGCGGTTATAACTGTAACTTCCATCAGCTATAAAATGTGTGTACCCTAATAAACCACCTATTTCTAGGTTGTCAATGATTTCAAATAAGTAGGCACCATCAAATCCAAAGTTAAACGATGCAATATCGCTAGAAGTACTTAATGGCAACCCTATATTGGCACCTATATAAAACCCTCCTGTTTTAGCCTTTTCCACAAAATCATCCTGTGCATTCATTTTTGTTAACCCGAACACTGCTATAGCAGCCAATAAAATTGTTTTTTTCATAATTGTTAGTTTTAGTTAATAGATTGATATACTTAAAGATAAACAAATAACATAAACAAAAAAAAGCCAAAACAGTGTTTTGGCTTTTTAATATCATTAGGTTGTAATGTTTAAAACATAAAACCTGCGGATAATTGAATTACACGGTTTTTACGTGAAAAAGAAAATAATCCAAAATCAGCAAAATCTCCGTAAAAATCTTCATCATCCACTTTAGATAATCCTAAATTATAACGAGCCGTAAAGAAAAGTCCACTTTCCATTTCATAACTCGCTCCAAAATTTAATCCAAAGTCAAGTGACTTGTATAAATCCTTTGTATCAATTTTAACATCGCCTTCTTCTAGATAATCATTATAATAATCATTTCGCTCATCTTTAGCCGAAACTAAAAAACCTATTTGAGGTCCCGCTTCTATGCTTAAACCATCAATAGGAAAGAATTTAGCCATAATTGGAATGTTAACATAGCTTAAATTTACATTATAATCTTGTTTACGATCATCAATATCGAAATAAGTCGATTTGAAACCCTGGTTAGAAAATAATAATTCAGGCTGTAATGCAAACTTTTCAGTGAGCTTTAATTCAGCTAAACCACCAATATGAAAGCCAACTTTCATTTCAGCGTCTTGAAAATCCTCGTCAAAACCAGAAACGCCAAAATCTCCAGCTAAATTTGCAAAGTTAACACCACCTTTAACACCAAACCTGACGTCTTGTGCTGATAGTGCACCCATACTGAACACAGCAACAGCTGCACATACTAATAATTTTTTCATAATTTTAAGTTTTAATTAATTGATTATCACAAACTAACCACTTTTTTCGCAATAATTAAAGTTTTGAAGCTAACTTATTAACATTCTAATTAACAATAAAAAACAAACTATTGATTTTCAGATGTTTATATCTTTAGTTGTTAACAATTACAAAACCTATATCCGCTTTTAAGGAGATTTACATACATTTAAAACTTTATCCTATCTTTGTTACAATGACCTGGAACCAAGCCTTAACGGATTTTAATTTATACCTAAAAATTGAACGTGGATTATCGCCAAATACCATTGCCAGTTATACTTTTGATATAGAGAAATTGATAGCTTTTCTAGAGGAACATAACATGAACAGTTCTCCTAATCAAATCACGTCTGAAACGGTTCAGCAATTTATTTACGACATAGCAAAAGATATCAATCCACGCTCACAATCCCGCATTATATCCGGGTTGCGCAGTTTTTTTGGTTATTTAGTTTTTGAGGATTATAGAACCGATAATCCAATTGATTTAATTGAATCCCCTAGAATTGGCCGGAAACTTCCAGACACTTTAAGCTTAAAAGATATTGACCGGATTATTAATGCTATTGATTTAACCAAAGAATACAATCAAGTACGGATTGGTGAACGCGATAGAACCATGTTGGAAACCCTCTATGGATGCGGTTTACGCGTTAGTGAATTGGTGAGTCTGAAAATTTCAGATTTGTTTTTTGAAGAAGGATTTATCAACGTTACTGGAAAGGGCGATAAACAGCGTTTTGTTCCTATTAGTCCTACAACTCAAAAATATATAACTATTTATATTCGCGATGTTCGTTCTGCTATAGATGTTCAAAAAGAATATAACGACACCTTATTTTTAAACAATCGTGGCAAGCAACTAACGCGTGCCATGATTTTTACCATTATTAAAAAATTAGCGACAGAAATAAATCTCAATAAAACCATTTCCCCACACACCTTCAGGCATTCCTTTGCAACACATTTATTAGAAAATGGTGCCGATTTAAGAGCTATTCAAATGATGTTAGGTCACGAAAGCATCACCACCACCGAAATTTATGTGCATTTGGATAAAAAGCAATTGAAGAAAGCCATCCAAACATTTCATCCTAGGAAATAAACTGCCAAAAAAAAAGTCCCTCTTTTTAAAGAAGGACTTTTTATATATCTAAAATATAATATTTTATTTCGCAATATTTACTGCACGTGTCTCACGAATTACCGTGACTTTAACTTGACCTGGATAGGTCATATCTGTTTGAATTTTTTGAGAAATACTAAAGGATAAATCAGCTGCTTTTTGATCATCCACTTTTTCGCTTTCTACAATAACACGTAATTCACGACCTGCTTGAATAGCATAGGCTTTTTTAACACCTCCAAACCCGAAAGCAATATCTTCCAAATCTTTTAAACGTTGAATATAACTATCAAGAACTTGACGTCTTGCGCCAGGTCTTGCGCCTGAAATAGCATCACAAACTTGAACTATTGGCGCTAATAAGGATTTCATTTCAATTTCATCGTGGTGAGCACCTATGGCATTACAAACATCATCTTTCTCACCAAACTTTTCAGCCCATTGCATACCTAAAATAGCATGTGGTGTTTCCATATCTGCTTCCGCATCTGGCACTTTACCAATATCATGTAATAATCCGGCACGTTTAGCCATTTTTGGATTTAAGCCTAATTCGGCCGCCATTATACCACAAAGTTTAGCAACTTCACGCGAGTGTTGTAATAAGTTTTGACCGTAAGACGAACGGTATTTCATACGTCCAACCATCTTTATTAGTTCAGGATGAAGGTTATGAATTCCTAAATCGATTATAGTTCGTTTTCCTACTTCAATAATCTCTTGTTCAATTTGCTTGGTTGTTTTTTGAACCACCTCTTCAATACGTGCTGGGTGAATACGACCATCTGTTACCAATTTGTGTAAGGATAATCTAGCAATTTCACGACGTACAGAATCAAAACAAGATAAGATAATGGCTTCTGGTGTGTCATCAACAATAATCTCTACACCTGTTGCTGCTTCAATAGCCCGAATATTACGACCTTCACGACCAATAATACGACCTTTAACATCATCTGATTCGATATTGAAAACAGAGACACAGTTATCCACCGCCTCTTCCGTTCCAATACGCTGAATGGTATTAATAATAATTTTTTTAGCTTCTTGCTGCGCCGTTAGTTTAGATTCTTCAATCGTGCTCTGGATATACGCCATAGCATCATTTTTAGCTTCACCTTTTAAAGACTCTACTAATTGTGCTTTGGCATCTTCAGCAGACAGGCTAGAAATAACTTCTAGTTGTTCAATTTGACTTCTATGTAACCTATCTACTTCTTCTTGTTTCTTTTCAATAACTTCTAAGCGATGGTTGTAATCCTTAACTTTTTCTTCCAGTCCATCGTTTAATTTTTTACTTTTTGAAAGCTCTCCAGACAATTGCGATTCTTTATCACGTGTACGCTTTTCGGCATCTGCCATCTTTTTGTCACGTGAGTTAATCACTTTTTCATGTTCTGATTTTAACTCAATAAATTTTTCCTTTGCTTGAAGTATTTTATCCTTCTTAATTGATTCGCCTTCACTTTTAGCTTCTTTTAAAATAGCTGAAGCCGATTTTTTTGCGCTTTTAATAACTTTAGAAGCGTTGTTGCGCTCTAGCACTTTAGCAACAATAAAACCTATTATAATACCTAATAATATTCCACCTACAATAACAATTGTATTATCCATTTTCTAGTTGATTAATTTATATAAAAAAAGCCTGCATCAGAATAAAGTTTTGTATAAACTCCTTAAAACAAGTTTAGGGATACCAAGCTGATCAAGGGTCTGTTCGAGATACTGAATAAATTCAGCACTAACAGCATGCTTTTACAACTTAAACTCACCCTTTTTAAAGAATTCGTGTTGAGTTTATCAAAAAAAATAACTAATGCAGGCAGTAACCTTTATTTTATTTATAAGAACGTTAAGAGTTTAAATGCGAATCTAATAGGTCGTTTAAAGCATCTAACTTTAATTCCACTGTTTCATTCGCATAGTCTTTATCTAATGATTTCTGTTCCACTTGAGAAGCAAATTGCAAAGCGCACATGGCTAATACATCTTGCTTATCTTGAACAGAATAACTTTGCTCAAATTGCTTTATCATAGCTTCAATATTTTTGGCGGCTTTTCGCAACCCTTCTTCCTGACTCGGCGTAATCGTTAACGGATACACACGATTGGCTATTGATAATTTAATTTTTAGTTTTTCTGACATTGAAAACTATGATTCATTACTCGGAAAGTTGCGCAATACAATGATCAATTTCCCGAATTAATGCGTTTATTTTGAGTTTTGTTTCTCTTTTATTTTCGTCACTGCCAAGCATGGAATTGGCCATTTTCAGCGCTTCATATTTTTCTTCCCAATCAGCAATTTGCATTTTATGAGACTGAAGCATATGTTGAGAAGATTGGAGTTCTTGCTGTAATTTTAAATTTGCTTCTTTTAAAAGTCGCTGCTTATGTAAAACCTTGTTGATTTTGTTTTCTAAAGCATTTACAGTTTCTTCAATTTTACTCATCTATCATATCCATACTTATCTCACAAAGTTAACATACCTCGATTTAAATAACAATAGTTTTTCAATAAAAATTAAATAATTTACGTTTCTCCCTAAAATCGCTTCCTATGCTAATGCTTGCGGTTTTTGCTTGTCCAATTTGAATCAAATTGATATTTTAGCAACAACATCCATTTTATGCAAAAATTCCTCACATTTTTTTTACTATTCGCGTTTATAGGCCACGCCCAAACCCCCTATCCTACTGATTATTTTAGGCATCCATTAGATGTTACCATCATTCCATCTGGTACATTTGGCGAATTGCGTTCCAACCATTTTCATTCAGGAATGGATATTAAAACCCAACAACGCGAAGGTTTAAAAGTATTTGCAACGGCTAATGGGTATATTAGTCGTATAAAAATTGCCCATTATGGTTACGGAAAAGCGCTTTACATAACACATCCAAATGGCTACACCACGGTGTACGCACATTTGCAGCAATTGTCCCCAACTTTAGAGGCTTATATAAAAAAGCTCCAATATGAACAGGAAACATTTGAGATTGAGGTATTTCCAAAAATAGATGAATTACCAGTTTTAAAAGGCGATTTGATTGCTTTTAGTGGAAACACAGGAGGTTCAGGCGGTCCACATTTGCATTATGAAATTCGTGATAATGCCGAAAGACCAATAAATCCGTTACTTTTTGGAATAGACATAACCGATACTACCAAACCCATTATAACGGAAGTTTATGCCTACCCTATTTCTGAAGATTCCCATATAAATGGGACTAAAGAACGCCAAAAATTGCGTTTAATTAATACGCCAAATGGCGATTATACCGTTGAAAATATTCAAGCATTTGGAAAAATTGGCTTTGCTATTGAAGCAAATGACAGACAAGATCTAGCCTCTAATAAGAATGGTGTAGAGAACATTCAAACCTTTTATAATGGGAATCAGAAATTTGAAATGGATTTTAAACGCTTTACATTTGATGAATCCAGACTCCTAAATCGCTATATTGATTACGGTCATTATACAGACAAAAAAGAACGGCTTCAAAAATTATTTGTAGAAAGTGGCAACACCTTAAGCATGTTGAAAAATATTGATGATAATGGTTATATTCAAGTAGAAGATAGTACATCATCAGTTTATAAAGTCCGCGTTAAGGATTTTCATAATAATGATGTTTGGCTTACCATTAATATTGAAGGTTTAGTAGGAACCGATGTAAAACCAAAAGAAATTATAGAAACACCGTTTCATATATATTCAAAAAAAGCCAATGAACTTATAAATAAAAATGTCTCGGTATATTTTCCGCAGGATGCTTTTTTTGATGATTTTTATATCAATTTTGAAGTTAACAATGATACCATCACCTTACATGAAGATACCATTCCACTTCGTGAGAACTTTACAATAACCTACGACATTAGCAGTTATAAAGACCAAGATTCTGATAAATTATATATTGCACGTTTAGTAGGTTGGCGGAAACAATACACTATTTATTCTAAAACCTATAGAAAAGAAAACACGCTAACAACATATAATAAAACGTTAGGAACTTACGCTTTAACCGTAGATAACATAAATCCCACAATAAAACCCATCAATTTTACAGAAGGCAAATGGTTGAGTAAATACCGCTTTTTAAAAGTGAAGATTGAAGATGAAGGTTCAGGAATTTCTAATTATCGTGCTACTATAAATGGCAAATGGATTTTAATGGAGTATGATTATAAAACAAATTTACTGGTTTATGATTTTAACGATAATGTTTCAACCGAAACAAAAAATAATTTAAAGATAATTGTAACAGATAATGTGGGAAATAATTCTACTTTTGAAACAACCTTTTTCCGAAAATAAAAAATTAAAACCTTGACATATAAATCACTTTCAGTTTTCGTTGTTCTTTTGCTACTGGTGTCGTTTACAGCCATTGCTCAAACAGGAACCCTAAAGGGTGTTATTTTAAACAGCACCAACACACCCATTTCAGATGTTAATATTACCGCAGGAAATTCAGGAACTACAACCGATGAAAATGGGTATTACAGTATAAAAATACCTGCTAATCAAGAAATAACCGTTGTTTTTACACACATCACGTTTAAATCGATAACAGCAACATTCAATCTTAAAAATGGTGAAGATGTCGAGTTTCATCCCGTTATGGATGAAGCGGTTGAGCAAATGTCAACCGTAGTTATTTCGGGAAAAACACGAAAAGATGTTCAAGGAATTATAACCCTGCAACCTGAAACCATTAGGAATATTCCAGGCGCCAATTCCGGTGTTGAAAATTTATTAAAAACCTTACCAGGTGTTAGCAGTAACAATGAATTGAGTACACAATACTCGGTTCGTGGTGGAAATTTTGATGAAAATTTAGTTTACGTAAATGGCATTGAGGTCTATCGTCCGTTTCTTATTCGTTCTGGACAGCAGGAAGGTTTAAGCTTCGTTAATACGGATTTAGTTCAGAATGTCGATTTTTCAGCTGGTGGATTCCAAGCCAAGTATGGCGATAAATTATCATCTGTTTTAGATATTACCTACAGAAAACCTTATCAATTTGGTGTGAGTGCCGATTTAAGCTTATTGGGTGCCAGCGTTTCTGTGGAAGGACGAAGCAAAGATTCTAAATTTACAGGTATTGTTGGCATGCGTTATCGTGATAACAGTTTATTGGTGAATGCCAAGGAAACGGAAACCAATTACGATCCGAAATTTGCCGATGTGCAAACCTTTTTAACCTATAAATTTACCGATAAATTTCAATTGAGCTTTTTAGGAAACGCCTCCATCAATAAATACAACTACGAACCTGAAACACGCCAAACTAATTTTGGAACGCTTCAGAATCCACTTGCACTATTGGTGTTTTATGAAGGTCAAGAACGTGATAAATACGAAACCTATTTTGGTGCTTTAAAAGGAACCTATTTAGTTAATGACGATTTAACATTGAATCTTATTGCTTCCAGCTATCACACCGTTGAAGAAGAACATTTTGATATTTTGGCGCAATACCGTTTAGGTGAAGTCAACACCAATATTGGCGATGAAGATTTGGGTGAAGTGGAATTTAGCGAGGGCATTGGTGGTCAATTAAACCACGGAAGAAATGATTTAGATGCTTTAATTACCACTATTGAACACCAAGGAAGTTATAAGAAAGACGATAATGATTTTGAATGGTCTATAAAATATACCAATGAGGATATTAGGGATCGTTTAGTAGAATGGGAAGTGATTGATTCTGCTGGTTTTTCTATAAATCCACCGAGTTCAGATGCCTTTAATGACCAACCCTATTCCCCATATTCAGGACCATTGGAACCTTTTCAAAACGTACGTGCCAAGAACAAAACACAAATTGACCGACTGCAAGCCTATTTACAATGGAGCAGACGTATGGATATTGGCAATAATGAAGCGTGGTTAAATGTTGGTGCACGTGCTCACAATTGGACCGTAAGTGGCGAAGGCATTGAAAGTACTAGTCAAACCGTATTTAGTCCGCGTGCACAATTCGCTATTAAACCCAATTGGGATAAAGATATGCTATTCCGGATTGGAACTGGTTTATATTACCAACCACCATTTTATAGAGAATTACGCGATTCTTCAGGAACCGTAAGGCCAGATGTAAAAGCGCAAAAATCATTTCACGTGGTTCTTGGTAACGATTACAGCTTTAAAATGTGGGACCGACCCTTTAAGTTAACCACGGAAGCTTATTATAAAAAAATAACGGATGTAAATCCGTACACTTTAGAAAACGTACGTATTCGCTACAGAGCCAAAAATAATGCCGAAGCTTATGCATACGGATTGGATATGCGCTTGAATGGCGAGTTTGTGCCAGGAACCGAATCTTGGTTTAGTTTTGGGTATTTAAAAACCGAAGAAAACATTGATGATCGTGGTTATATTGCCAGACCAACAGATCAGCGTTTAAAATTTGCCGCGTTGTTTCAAGATTATGTACCCAGTTTACCAAAAATGAAAATGTATTTAAATTTGGTATACAATACAGGTCTTCCAGGAGGATCACCAAGTTATGCCGATCCGTATGAGTATCAAAACAGATTGCCAGATTATAAGCGTGCCGATGTAGGTTTTCAATATGTTATTGTTGATGATAAAGATGATTACCAAAGTGGCTGGCGAAAGCCCTTTAAATATTTATCAATTGGTATTGAAATTTTCAATGTGTTTGATGTACAAAACTCGATTACCAACACCTGGGTTCGTGATGTGTATAGCAAGCGTCAATATGCGATTCCTAATTACTTAACACCGCGTGTGTTTAATGTGCGAACGAGTATGCGGTTTTAAATTATAAGCCAAAAGTATATTATTTTGTAATCAAAAATTTAACAAAGTTTTGATTCAAGCAATCTGACTTTATACTACTTTTGTGTTGTGAAAACAAAATTTCAACTACATATAGCCATTTCCTTACTCCTAGTTTATGTATTAAACTTCGGAACGGCTATTCATGATGTTTTTGTAGATTCGTTTTCGGAAAGCACGTTTAAAACACAGACGACTGATAAACAATCTAAAGATGATTCGTCTCGTTTTTACGCCTATCAAGATCTTGAAATATTAGGCCATAATCCTATTGATTCTGATGTTCCTAATGTTTTTACAGAGCGCTTTGCATCATATAATACGATTCTATATTTAGATGCTTCGCAAACAGCTCGAGATAATCAATATTTTAAAGCAGGACAGTATATTATACCGAGTTATAATACGCAAACCTGCATCTTCCCATTCCACAATTTTATTTAAAATCCTTTTTTAGTTTTTGTTTCGCTGAATTTTCAGCCACTATTTCATGCTTTTAAATAAGCGCATTTTAAACATTCTAAAAAAATAAAAATCATGGATTTAAATACCATTATCATCGGTTTGGTTATTACAACAGTAATTATTGTACCACTAGTGTACATTCAAATGTCTCAAAATATTCAAAAGAAAAAAGCGAAAAACACATTTATTGCGAACGCCAAATCAAAAAACATTCATGTTTCCGAAATGGATTTCTGGGGAACCTATTATGCGATTGCTTTAGATGTTTCGGAAAATAAACTGGTCTATTCTAAAAAAACAGAAGAAGAAACCGTTTGGATTACAGCCGATTTAAACCTCGTAACCGACTGCTACATTCATAAAACAGATAGAACCATAAAAAACAAAACGACCAATAAAATTGAAACAGACCGGATTGATCTCGTGTTACGCACCAAAGGTCAGGAAGATTATGTTTTGGAGTTTTTTAATGTGGATATTAACTTTGAAATGACAAATGAAAAAGTGTTGCTAGAAAAATGGCAAGCACGTATTTCAAAGCAATTGGTAACAACTAAAATTGCTGCTTAAAAATTTTATATTTAGTGTTAAGTTTTAAGGTTCAAAATTCAAGTTTCATCATGCTTGACTTTTGGACCTTATTAATTAAAATAAGTAATTACTTAAGCCTTAACAAATTCCTTTAAAACAGAAATGACATAATCAATTTCATCTTTCGTGTTATAAATACTAAATGAAAAGCGAATAGATGGTTTCTTTAAATCATCTTCACTTAAAATTTCACTCAAAACATGTGATCCTTTTGTACTTCCACTTTGACAGGCACTTCCTTTAGAACAAGCTATCCCTTTCAAATCCATTTGAAATAATAAAATCAATGCTTTTTCAGGTGGAATAGGTAAACATACATTAATTAGGGTGTAAGTGCTTTTTTCTAAATTACCAGACATGCCATTAAAACGAACATCTGGAAATGCTAGCTTTAATTCAGCAATAAAATGTCGTTTTAAATCTAATACATACGCGCTTTCCGTTTCCAAATTGGCATAGGCCATAATGAAGGCTTTTTCTAAACCTACAATATCATGAACAGCTTCCGTACCTGCCCGAATGCCGCGCTCCTGCTGACCACCAAAAATTAACGGTTTTAAACCTGAATTTTTTCGAATAAAAGCAAAACCTACACCTTTTGGTCCATGGAATTTATGGGCACTTGCCGCTAGAAAATCAATGTGAACATCTTGTAGGTCCAGTTTATAGTGTCCAATACATTGTACAGCATCACAATGAAACAAAGCGTTATTAGCTTGGCATAAATTGCTCACACGTTTCACATCCAAAATATTTCCTATTTCATTATTAACATACATGAGGCTTACCAAAGTCTTTCCATGTGTTTTAAGAAGTTGTTCTAAATGTTCAAAATCTACCTGACCATCAGCATCTAATTTTACATAGCTCACTTGTATATCACATGTTTTTTCCAGTTGCTCAACTGTATGCAAAACCGCATGATGTTCAATTTTGGAGGTTATAATATGTTCAACCCCTAAATCGCGAATGGCGCATTGCAACGCTAAATTATCAGCTTCCGTACCACCGGACGTGAAAACAATTTCACCAGCACTAACATTTAATTGTTTCGCAATTGTTTTTCTGGCTTGTTCTATTAAAACTTTGGAAGCGCGTCCAAAACTATGTGTGGATGAGGCATTACCATAATCATTGCGCATAACGGCTGTCATAGCATCAATAACTTCATCCCTTACTTTTGTGGTTGCTGCACTATCAAAATATACTGGTTTCATAAGCTTATTCGTCTCCATAAATTAATCATACAAAATTACAAGAAATAAAATTATTTGTTCCCGATGACGTTGTATATTTAGCAATTCTTTTAATTTTGTACAAAATATACTCGTCATGCGAAAATTACTTCTAGTACTTCTAACATTTTCAATGGTTTCATCTTGTGATGATGGTGACATCATTAACGTTGATTTTGAATTTGGCGATACATTTGTAGCCTGTGGCGAATTGGTTTTCTATCAAGTTAAAGAAAACCCATTTGAATCGTTATCACTCCAGATAGTTGAACCTGCATGGACTTTAGAAAAATTAATAGAAGTAGATACCATTACAGGACTGCTTGTAAATGACGAACCTATTGAAATTGCAATAGAAGGAACAGCTAATCAATTTAATTACCGCTCCTATAATAACAATCCAGCACCTTTATTTTGTAATGACGTACCTCCTTCTGATATTCAAATTAATGAAGATTTATCAAGTGTTTCAGGCACTGGTATTATTAATGTATTTTTAGTTGAAGATGATAATGATGGTATTCCAGCCGAAATGGAAGATGCTAATCTAGACGGCGATTTTGATCCGGCAACAAACCCAACCGATACTGATGGTGATGGTATTCCAGACTATTTAGATGTGGATGATGATGGCGATAATGTTTTAACGTCTGTTGAGATTGAAGATGATAATGCGGATGGAGACAATGATCCTTTAACAAACCCAAGAGATACCGATGAAGATGGCATTCCAAACTATTTAGATACCGATGATGATAATGATGGCACATTGACGATTGATGAAGAAAATGCACCAGCCGATCAAAACCCTGCCAATGATTACACAGATCCTAGTATAGCGGATTATTTAAATCCAAATGAAAGTGCTACACTTCCAGCAACAGCGTATCGTGCGCACCCAATCAATCAAGTGTTTACTATAACCTTGCGGGTTGAAGACGTGCAATTTCCTACTATAACACAAGATGTTTTCGATATGGGCTCATTAACCGATTCTAGATTAACTAATACACGTTTGGTAACACCAGAATTTTAAGGAATTAAGAGTTATTGGCATTTTGATAGATATAGACTTCTGTAGCACCAACACCATATTTCTGGAAGTCGGCGTCATAGAACTTAACAGCATCGTATCTGCTAAATAGATATTCTAATTCTGTTTTTAAAACACCTTCACCCACACCGTGGATAAACACCATTTTTTGAATGCGTTTTCGGATGGCGAATTCCAATTGCCCGCGTGCCGTGTCTAGTTGTAAGGTTAACATATCATGATTGCTCATCCTGTTGGAGTTTTCAGTCAAATGATGAATATGCAAATCCACTTCCATAGTTGGCTGATAGCGTTCTTTAGCCTTTTTGGTAGTTGTCTGCTTTCTTTTAGGTTGTTCTTTCTCTCTTATAATGGCTTCTGCAGCTCTTAAATCTATTTTCATTGGTTTGGTAACAACCAATTCATTTGGTTCAAAATCAAGCTCAAAACCATCAGGAGTTTCAATGGTTACCACGTTGTTTTTTACTTTAGTAACTATTCCTGACAAGTCATCATCTAAAACAGCTACGGTATCTCCTACTTTAAATGTCTTCATGTTCATTTTCTTTATCATTGGACTCTTTATCAAATTTGCTCGGAATCTTACTCGAGATTCTATAAATACCATACATTAAAATAATAATTCCTATTATTAAAATGGCGACGTTTTTCTCATCTCCAGACTGACCATAAATTGCTGTAATACTGCCAATTAAAATTAATAAATAGGAAACATATTGCTGCTTTTTCATGAGGTGGTCGATAAAATTTTACTGTTTGTCGAATTTAATATTAAATGTTGAAACCACATATAATTTGCATTCTTTTTTTTCGTAGATTCAAACAAGTTAATCCATTAAATGATAGCGTATTATGAAAAACAATACTTCAGTAACCCGAATACTTCATGTCTTTATTTTAACATTTTTCCTTCACGTCGGCTTGTTTGCACAGGTTGGGATTGGGACCACTACTCCAACAACAACATTAGATGTTAATGGCGCTATTTCCTTACGAGATGGTGGTACCTTGACTTTAACAAATGGAAATAACAACAATATAAATTTAGGAGCTGTTCCATACTCCAACTACAGAATTATTGGTCCAACTACTAGCTTTTTTGTAAATAGTATAATTCCCATAGCATCTTCAGACGGCCAAATAATTACATTACAAAATACAACTAATGCTGTAATGATAATTAGACATGATGCTGGTGGCAATGTAAACAATCGGATTCTTGTTCCAAGTGAAAAAAACCTAGTGTTAACTGGAAGATATTCATCTGTAACATTAATGTATAGTGATAATCAAAACAGATGGATAGTTCAAAACAAGCTTTCAGATGAAACTATTTATGTAACTGCTCCAGCAGATTATGCACCATTTACAATTTATAATTTAACCTATCCTATTGCTGCTTGTACTTCTACATCTGCGGTTAGTGTAAATTTACTTGGTGATTGGAGCGTTTTGAACCAACCATGGGAGGATATAACTATACATCATGTAGAAGCAAGAACTGGTGAAGTTAGGTTTGTTTTAGTGAATAGTAGTCCAGGCACTACCTATATTGGGATGGACTTTGTAATTAGTGTTAGAAATTAATTCAATTAAATTATGATGAAATATCTATATATCTGTATTTTTTTATCCTGTTTTTTAACCTTTTCTCAAAAAACAAACAGTGGTGTTAAAATGAACCAAGTCACTTTAGAAAATCAAAAAAGTTATTCATTTGAAGAATATATTTTATTACCTAAAGTAGAAAAAAATGCTGTTAAAACGATTGAATCTATATCTAATGGCGAAGAACAAATTAAAAAGATTGTTTATTTAGAAAATCAAAAAACATATAGTGTCGCGGATTATCTAAATAAACCTAAATCTGAAAAAAGTGTCATTTCGGTTAAAAATTCTAAATCGGAACAAAAAAAGACCCAAGTAAAAAATATAATTATTTTAAAAAATCAAGAAGTATTAACAAGAGAAGAATATTTAGGGAGACCGAAAACAACAAAATCTATAATTATTAATAATTAAAATATTACCATGAAATATTTATATACATTAATTCTATTTGCGGTTAGTGGTTTATCATTTTCACAATCTGACTTATTTGTTAGCAATGGTAGCTATGTATATGTTGATGGTACTGCTTTTACAAGTGGAACAAATGCACCATTATATGTAACCAATTCTATTAACTTAAACACCAACAGCCATATATACTTACGTAACGAAGCCCAATTATTACAAGGCAACAATGTTGGTAATTCTGGAGCTGGTAGATTAAGTGCTTTTCAAACAGGTACTGCAAATACCTATGCTTACAACTATTGGAGTTCTCCTGTAGGTATTAACGCTGGTGCAGCTGGAAATACAGCTTTCAGACCAAACAATAATATGTATCGTGAAACCGCGGCGCCAATTACCAGCACACCTTTTGGGTACGTAGCGGGCTATAATGGTACAACAACACAAATTGCGAGTTATTGGTTATATACATTTATTGGATTACCATCTACGACTAACGCCTATGAAGATTGGATTGGTTTAGGTGGTGGTTCATTGCCCGTTGGAGGCGATCCTAATGGGACCCTAGCTTCAGGCTACGGTTTTACTATGAAGGGGAATCCAAGTGGAGGCCAACAATATGATTTTAGAGGACGACCAAATAATGGAAATATAACCGTTACCTTGAATGCCAACAGAGAAACATTAGTTGGCAACCCATACCCTTCCGCTTTAGATGCACGGGATTTTATTCACAACGCTACCAATGCTACACGGATGACTGGAACTCTTAAATATTGGGAGCAAGCACCTGGCGCTAGCTCCCATAATTTATCGGATTATGTTGGTGGTTATGGTATTTATACCATTTCGGCAGGAGGTGTTGACTCATTTACCAATGCGCCATTTACTACTTATTTACTAGATGGCACACCAACAAACGCGCCGTTTGGAACGGGCTCTAAAGTAGCGCGTCGTTATATTCCAATTAGTCAAGGTTTTATTATTGAAGGTAACGGAATAGGAGGCACCATTGTTTTCAATAATGCACAACGTGAGTTTTATAAGCAATCTGGTATTGATAGCTATTTTTATCGAAATCAGCATGATGATAACGACGATTCAATAGCGGAAACTACTTATAATGAAGACGGTTTCAATATCGTACCAGCAGATTTTAAACGGTTCCGAATTAATGTCGATTTTACAGAAAACGAATTATACACACGACAGCTGCTTATGAATTTTCACAATTCGGCAACACCTGGTTTCGATTATGGTTTAGAAGGAAAAGGTGATACGCCGTTGGCATCGGATGCGTATTGGACATTAAACAATGAACCCTATGTTATTCAGGCTTTCAGTTATGATCAAGCTTTACGAATTCCATTGATTGTTAAAGCACGAACTAATCAGCCTTTGCGTTTTAGAATTTATGACATTCAAAATTTTGATGATAGTCAACCTATCTATATTCATGATATAGAAAATGATATTTATGTGAATTTAAGAGAATCTAATTACGACATTAATTTACCTCTTGGAACGTATTCAGAGCGTTTTGAAATAACGTTTACTACTCAAACATTGGGAATACCTGATGTTGCATTTACTGATTTTACCATCTTTCAAAATAATGAAACATCCCGAATACATTTAATAAATCCAAACCTTCGTGATATTAAACATTTTATAGTTTATGATGTGTCTGGAAAACAGGTTTTGGACATTAAAAACATGCCGCTTTCCGAAAAGCACACTATTTCCACTAATCAATTTAGTGATGGCATGTATGTGGTTTCTGTTGCTTTTAAATCTGGAATACATCTGAATAAAAAAGTAATCATTGCAAATAAAAAGTAAAATATTCATGGCTTTTTTTAACTTTGACTAAATTCAAATTAAAATAGTTATGTCTTCACCAGAAGATTTTATGCTACCCTGTTTAAACAAACAAATCTTTGGGTTTGATTGTATGGGCTGTGGTTTACAGCGTTCCATATCGCTTTTATATCATGGGGAATTAGTGTCTGCATTCAAAATGTATCCAGCCGTTTTTCCATTAATTGCCTTATTTATCTTCATAGCTTTCAATATTTTTTTTAAATTTCAACATTCAAACAAAATTATTAATACACTCGCCATTACAACCGTAATCGTTATAATTGGGAGTTTTACTTTAAAACTAATTACTTAAATTTTACACATGGAAAAACAAAGACTCAATCCAACACTAGTTTATGTGCTGGCTATTTTAGGATTATTATGCTGTTGCGTTGCCGGTTTCGGCTTTATTTTAGCAGGAATTGCCTTTTTTATAGCGCATAGCCAAATTCAAAAAGCACAATTAAATCCGGATGATTATGATTTAAAAAGTGTTAATGCCATGAATACCGCAAAAAC
The DNA here is from genome assembly GCF_042657385.1 of Bizionia hallyeonensis. Lineage (NCBI taxonomy): Bacteria > Pseudomonadati > Bacteroidota > Flavobacteriia > Flavobacteriales > Flavobacteriaceae > Bizionia > Bizionia hallyeonensis. The sequence goes on from NZ_JBHSLA010000004.1 coordinate 67,204, forward strand.
GGTTGCATTAGTGATATTGATAATCAATATTCTATATTTACTTTGGTCAATCTATCAAATTATTTCAATGGGTGGATGGGATGCTTATATGGAACAATTTGATGACGCTATGAAACAGTTTCAGCAAGCCCAAGTTGAATAATGTTTAATTTATCTATAAAAAAAAGCGACTCACGTCGCTTTTTTTTATTTATAATAATAGGTTTGTTTACTAATTTTACTTTTCAAATTGTTTTAGGGTTTTGGTAATAATAGCGACACAGTCTAATAATTGCGCTTCTGTCATCACTAAAGGTGGTGCAAAACGAATTATATTGCCATGCGTAGGCTTCGCTAATAAACCGTTATCACGCATTGCTAAACAAATGTTCCAGGCAGTATCACTATCTTCATCATCGTTAATTACAATAGCGTTTAATAAGCCTTTACCACGAACCAAACTTACAATGGAGCTTGTTTCAATAAACTTATTTAATTCACTGCGGAATAATTCACCAAGCTTATAAGCATTTTCTGCTAGTTTTTCATCTCTCACTACTTCTAAAGCAGCAATAGCAACGGCGGCAGCAACTGGATTACCTCCAAAAGTACTTCCGTGGTTTCCTGGACGAATAACACGCATAATAGCATCATCAGCTAAAACAGCAGATACTGGATAGGCACCACCAGACAAGGCTTTACCTAAAATTAAAACATCTGGTTTTACTTCTGGCTCTTTAGAACAGTTTTTATCTTCACAGCTACAATTTCCACAAGTTGCTAATAAACGACCAGTTCTAGCAATTCCTGTTTGAACTTCATCTGCAATAAATAAAACATTGTATTTTTCACAAAGTGCTTTTGCTTTTGCTAAATAATCGGCTGCAGGCACGTAAACACCAGCTTCACCTTGAATTGGTTCAACTAAAAATCCACCAACATTAGGGTTGGCTTTTAAAGCACTTTCCAAAGCGTCTAAATCATCATAGGCAATTTTGATAAATCCGTCTGTATATGGTCCGAAATTTTTACGCGCAACTGGGTCGTTTGAAAACGAAATAATAGTGGTTGTTCTACCGTGAAAATTATTTTCACAAACAATAATCTCTGCTTTATTTTCATCGATTCCTTTTACTTCGTATGCCCATTTTCTACAGATTTTTAAAGCAGTTTCCACCGCTTCTGCTCCTGTGTTCATGGGTAATAATTTATCGAATCCGAAAAATTCGCAAGCAAATTTCTCATACTTACCTAACATATCATTATGAAATGCTCTGGACGTTAATGCCAATGTAGATGCCTGCTTATGCATAGCATTAACAATTTTAGGGTGACAATGCCCTTGGTTTACTGCGGAATAAGCCGATAGAAAATCATAATACTTCTTCCCTTCTACGTCCCAAACATAAACGCCTTCACCTTTAGCCAAAACCACAGGAAGTGGGTGGTAATTGTGTGCGCCATACTTGTTTTCTAAATCAATTGCTTGTTGCGATGTTGTTACTTGGTCTAAAATAGCCATTTTAATAAATTTAAGTTGTTGAATAAAATAACCATTCCTACTGTACCTTTATTCTTCCGAAATCCCGATGGTAATCGAGACGAAAATTCAGCGTGGGAGAGAAATCATCCCTAGGGCTCGCAAATTACTAAATATCTCCTGTTTCTTAAAATATTTACCACATGTTTTTTGCTACGAAAAAAGAAAGTACTTTTGCAGCATGGCAAGAAAAAATAATAGAAAGCAAATATTCACCAATGTCGAAGTAGTTGATGCTGGTGCAAAAGGAAAAGTAATAGGGAAAGCACCAGATGGTAAAGTCATTTTTATGCCAAATGCGGTTCCTGGTGATGTGGTTGACGTGCAAACCTTTAAAAAGCGTAAAGCCTATTTTGAAGGTAAAGCAACTATTTTTCATAAACTATCCGAAAAACGTACCGAGCCTGAATGCCAACATTTTGGCGTTTGTGGTGGCTGTAAGTGGCAAAATATGGGCTATGAACACCAATTATTTTACAAGCAAAAAGAAGTTACCAATAACTTAACACGTATTGGACATATAGAATTACCTGAAGTTACCCCTATTTTAGGTTGTAAAGACCCCTACTTTTATCGTAATAAAATGGAATTTTCGTTTAGCGATAGCCGTTGGTTAACCTTGGAAGAAATTCAATCAGATAGAGATTTAGGCGATAGGAATGCTTTAGGCTTCCATATTCCAGGCATGTGGGATAAAATTTTAGATATAAAAAAATGTCACCTGCAAGCAGATCCATCCAACGCCATTAGAAATGCGGTTAGGGAGTTTGCCATTGCAAATGAGTTGGCGTTTTTCAACACCAGAAATCAACATGGTTTATTGCGAACTATGATGATTAGAACATCATCTACGGGAGATATTATGGTGATGATTCAGTTTTTTAAAGAAGATAAAATCAAGCGTGAATTACTATTAGATTATTTAGCGGAAACCTTTCCTGAAATCACCTCACTGCAATATGTCGTGAACGAAAAAGCCAATGATACCATTTACGATCAAGACGTGATTTGTTATAAAGGCAACGATCATATTTTTGAAGAAATGGAAGGTTTACGATTTAAAATCAACGCCAAATCATTTTATCAAACCAATTCGGAACAAGCGTATGAATTATATAAAATTACCAGAGATTTGGCTGGATTAACAGGAAACGAATTGGTTTACGATTTATATACCGGAACCGGAACCATTGCGCAATTTGTTGCCAAAAAAGCGAATAAAGTGGTTGGGGTTGAGGCTGTTCCTGATGCTATTTTAGCTGCCAAAGCTAATGCACAATTAAATGGCATTGCTAACGTTGACTTTTATGTGGGCGATATGAAAAACGTCTTTAATCAGGATTTTATTAATACACACGGTCATCCAGATGTTATTATAACCGATCCACCACGCGATGGCATGCATAAAGATGTCGTTAATCAAATATTAAATATTGCACCGGAAAAAATAGTTTATGTTAGTTGCAACAGCGCAACACAAGCGCGCGATTTACAACTTATGGATGCACAATATAAAGTAACACGTACACAAGCTGTGGATATGTTTCCCCAAACGCATCACGTTGAAAATGTTGTACTTTTGGAAAGAAGATAACACTTATGAAAAAAATACTTGGCTTAATAGTTCTGATTTGTTGTATCACTTTGAGTTGCGAACGTGATGATATCTGTACCTTAGATACTGTTACAACCCCACGTTTAACGATTTCGTTTTATAACATAGAAAACCCGGAACAGCAAAACCCTAGAAATGTTGCTAAATGTCGTGTTCAAGGAATTGGTAACGATGAAACACTTCCAGATTTAGATGGTACCCGAGACAAGCAAGTAATTTTACTTCCACTAAAAACAACAGAGAACAGTACGTCATATAGTATATATAAAAATTACAAGTTAAATAATAATAATACGCCTGATAATCCAGATGATGATTTTATTACCGGTAATGAGGATATAATAACGATTTCGTACGTTACGGAAGAAGTTTACGTTTCCCGAGCATGTGGTTTTAAAACGGTTTTTAAGAACATTTCCATAACCGTTGAAGATGATGGAGACAAATGGATAAAAATTATTCAGTCTGTAAATGATAATCAAACAATAGAAAATGAATACACCACAAACTATAACATCTATCATTAAAACATGTTTGATTGGTTTGCTGTTTTGTTCAGTTTCATTTGCACAAAACGATAGCATTCCTTCAAACAAAAAATTAAAAGACAGTAGTAAGCAGCTAGAGAAATACGGACTGCGTGTTGGTGGAGATGCCAGTAAATTACTGCGTTCATTTTTAGATGATGACTATAAGGGTTTTGAAGTAAATAGTGATTTCCGATTTACAAAAAAATGGTATTTAGCTGGAGAGTTTGGTGTTGAAGAAAAAACAACGACCACAGATTATATTGATGTTACAGCCACCGGAACTTACATAAAACTTGGAGCCGATTATAACGCTTACGAAAACTGGTATGGTATGAATAATTTACTGTATGGTGGTTTTCGTGTGGCATTCAGTAATTTTAGTCAAGATTTAAATAGTTTTGGTGTGTACTCGCAAAATCAATATTGGGCACCACAATTTTCATCGTCAGAATCTAAAAAATTTAGTGGACTAAATGCAGTATGGGCTGAATTTATTGTGGGCTTAAAAGTAGAAGTTCTTACCAACTTGTTTTTAGGTGTTAATGCCCAATTTAAATATATAATTACGCAAAGCGAACCCGATAATTTTGAAAACATCTATATTCCTGGGTACAATAAAACCTATGATAGCGGGAGTTTTGGCTTTGGCTATGGCTATAATATTTCGTATTTAATTCCGATTTTCAAGAAAGCAAAATAGTGTTCAGTGTTCAGTGTTCAGTGTTCAGTGTTCAGTGTTCAGTGTTCAGTGTTCCAAAGATTAAAAATTCCCGAAAATAAATACTAAATTCCAAAACGTAATTACAGAATTTCTACAATTAACTTCCTGTAATTACCCCAATAGCTTTCTCTCCTTGACTTTGCCAGAAATATAAGGTCAAAGTTTATGAATCCAAATTAAAAGTTAGAAAAACGAGAGTTTATTCAACTTAAGTTAAAAGTCATACGTCCTAACAACAGAAGGCAAACTTAATCCCGATCTTGATACTTCGCTTTTTTACTCCCTTCATACATGACATATTTAACTAAACGCGATTCTAATTTTGCATTCATTAAATGTATTTTCCGGGATGGTCGTAATCCCACATGTTTTAAAGCATCTAAATTAGATGTAATAAACCACGCATCAGTTCCTGGATAGTTTTGTTTTAAGGTGTCTCCAATTGCAGCATAAAAATTTTCCATATCAATATCCAATCGTTCTCCATAAGGTGGGTTGAAAACCATATGGAGTTTGGCATCACCCGCTTTTTGAGTTTTAAAGAAATCCTCATGTTTGATACTTACAAATTCATCTAAATGGGCATTCTTCAAATTATCCTTGGCTTTTGCCACGGCACTAGGCGATTTATCATAACCTATTATTTTATGATGAAAGTCGCGTGTTTTTTTCAAAAGTGATTCTTCAATTTTTTCAAACAGTTCCACATCCCAATCGTTCCAACGTTCAAAGGCAAATTCCTTTCGCATTAAATTTGGTGGAATATTACATGCTATCATAGCAGCTTCAGCCAAAATAGTACCACTTCCACACATGGGGTCCATAAAATCCGATTGACCATCCCAACCGGATAACATAACCAGTCCTGCTGCCAAAACCTCATTTATTGGCGCTATATTTGTAGCCGTTTTATAGCCACGTTTATGTAAAGATTCGCCGGAAGAATCTAACGAAATGGTACATTGATTTCTATCTATATGAACATTCACTTTTAAATCAGGAAACCGTAAATCAATATTTGGTCGTTCATTCGTGGTGTCTCTAAATTTATCCACAATGGCATCTTTAGTTTTTAGAGAAATATATTGCGAATGGGTAAATTGTTCCGAATGAACGGTAGAACTAATAGCTAAAGTACCACTAGATTTCATATACTGACTCCAATCCATTTTATAAACTTGGTCATACAGGTCTTGTTCATCTTTAATCCGAAAATTATTTATGGGTTTTAATATTTTTATAGCCGTACGCAAACCTAAATTAGCTTTGTACATAAAACCTTTATCACCAGTAAAACCAACCATCCTAGTCCCCTTCTGGATATCAGTAGCTCCCAGTTGCAGTAGTTCTTTTTCTAATAAATCTTCAAAGCCAAATAAGGTTTTGGCAACCATTTTATAATTATTCTCCATTGCAGACATTAAATAGATTGCAAAAATACAGTATTTTTGTGGCAAGACAACAGACTTTACTCAACAAAGACATATTTTTGGGTGACTAAATAACGATTAAAAGATCAAATCCCAGCATTGGGAAAACTTCTATGGAAAACACATCGCAATGGTTTGCTTCATGGTTTGACACACCATATTATCACATACTCTATAAAGATAGAGATAATAGCGAAGCACAGCTATTTATGGATACCTTAACCAATTATTTAAATCTGCCAGAAGATGGTGAAATTTTAGATTTAGCATGTGGAAAGGGCCGCCATGCTATATATTTAAACTCATTAGGTTATCGTGTTACAGGTGCCGATTTATCTGAAAACAGCATAGAACACGCGAAACAATTTGAAAATGAAACCTTAAATTTTCAAGTACATGATATGTGTAAACCTTTTAAAAAGCAGTTTGATGCTGTTTTTAATTTGTTTACTAGTTTTGGATATTTTGAAAATGAAGCGGATAACTTAAGAACCATTAAAGCTATTCAAGCGGATTTAAATGAAACCGGATTTGGAGTTATAGATTTTATGAATTGTGATTTTGTTATTGAAAATTTAGTTCCGGAAGAAACAAAAACAGTTGAGGGAATTGAGTTTCATTTAAAACGTTATGTCCAAGATGGCTATATTATAAAAGACATTCAGTTTGAAGATGCGGGAGAAAATTATCAATTTCAAGAACGTGTTCGGGCGTTTACTTTGGATGATTTTCAAGAATTATTTGATCAAGCAGGTGTTTATTTATTAGATATTTTTGGGGATTATAAATTAAATAAATTCAATAAAAACACGTCTGAACGTTTAATTATGATTTTTAAGTAATGTTACACTATTTATTACCCATATTAGCCGTTATTATTGGAGCGGCCTTGGTTATTTTAACACGCAAAAAAGCCTATTTTAACTTTAAATTGCTACTTGCTTTTAGTGGTGCCTTTTTATTAGCTCTAACGCTTTTTGAATTATTACCCGAAGTATATCATCATCTAGATGCCAAGGAAACTGGACTCTATATAATGTTTGGAATTCTGATTCAAATCATTTTAGAATTCTTTTCCAAAGGTGCAGAACATGGTCACGTTCATGTCCATACGCATGATGACTCGTTTCCTTGGGCATTATTTATAAGTTTATGTATTCATAGCTTTTTAGAAGGTTTTCCAATCCATGAACACAATGATATGGTGTATGGCGTTCTTGTTCATAAAATTCCAATTGCTACGGTTATTACGGGTTTTTTAATCCATTCAAAAGCTACTAAATTCCAAGTCATTGCCTTCTTAATAATTTTTGCTGCTATGACACCTTTGGGAACTTACATTTCGAATCACGCCAATATTGCAACGCATTACATTAGTGCTATTAATGCTATTGTAATTGGTATCTTTTTGCACATTTCAACAACCATTTTATTTGAAAGTGGTGAAGGTCATAAATTTAATCTCACCAAGTTAATAGCAATCGTTTTAGGTATTGCTGCAGCTTACATGATTTAATAGTTTTTATGTTTTCAAAAGAAGAATCTAGACAACTCCGCCAATTATTCTGGACCAGTTTTGGGAAATCCTTTCCTAGAAAATGGATCTTGTATGATACAAAAATAAAAGGGATGAGTTTTAAATTTCATTTTGATACGAAACACGCCATGGTTTCAATAGATTTGGAAGATGATTTAGAGAACCGCATCAATATTTGGGAAAAATTAGAGGCGTTAAAAACCATATTAAAAGATGATTATTTACCATTAGCTATTTTTGAAGAAGAATACTATTTAGAAAACGGCAAAGAAATCTCCCGAATTTATGTGCCTTTAGAACAAAAAGTATCCATTCATAACAAAAATACCTGGCAAGACGTAATGGTTTTTTTAAATGATACCATGAGTAAATTTGAATCCTTTTTTGAGGATTATAGAGACGTTATTACGCCTTAATCTTTTTTTTTACAAAACTCAAATTCTGCCTCTTTCCCCAACCATTATAAAACAAGGTGGATTGACACCTTTTAATGAATCCTGAAAATTAAAATTTAAAACGTGATATTCAGCCAATTATATCGCGTTGATTTCCTACCTTTGCAGCCTTAAAAAATCAAGTCTCAAAATGAAATTTATAGAGACGAAATAATTTTTAATTATTATCAGATAATGGACCACCTTGTTACTTTTTCAATAACGGTATTTACAGGATTCTTTGCTATTATGAATCCAATTTCAAATTTACCTATTTTTCTATCTCTGGTTGGAAATGCCGATAAGGAAACCAAGTTACGTATTAGTAAACGTGCCGTTTTAATTGCTTTTATTATTGTGGCTATTTTTGTTATTCTTGGTAAAACCATTTTTGAGTTATTTGGAATTACTATTCCTGCCTTTAAAATTACAGGTGGTATTTTAATTTTTTATGTAGGATTTGATATGCTTCAATCGAAAAAATCAAGCATCAAGAATTTAAAAAACACCCATATTGATGAAAACATAGCAATTTCACCTTTAGCTATTCCTATTTTGGCTGGGCCTGGAACTATTGTTACCGCTATGAACTTTGTATCTGATGCCAACTATCTAAAAATAGGCTTGGTAATATTAATTTTCGCATTAATGTGTTTATTAACATTTATCACTTTTCGTTTAAGCGATTATATAGTTCGGAAAATTGGTCATAATGTCATTTCTGTTGTCGGAAAAATCATGGGTTTAATCATTGCCATAATTGGTACAAGCATGATTATTGAAGGTATTAAAATTTCTTTTAACTTGTAGTAACAATTTGCCCTAAATCACATAAAAAAAGACCATTATAAAATGGCAAATGGCACCAGCTAATACAAAAAGATGCCAGATTACGTGGTTGAATTTTATTTTATCAATAGCATAAAATAAAATACCAGCTGTATAAGCAAAGCCCCCTGCAAATAACCAAAAAAGTCCTGTAGTACCTAAATTTTCGGATAAATAGCTGAAATCAAAAATAACAAGCCATCCCATTAACAAATAAAGTAAAACGGAAAAGAATTCAAATCGTCCTGTAAAAAACACTTTTAGAACGAGTCCAAGTGCTGTTATACCCCATACGGTCCAAAATAAATGCCAACCTTTGCTGGCTTCCAGTGTTATTAAGGCAACAGGGGTATAGGTTCCGGCTATTAAAAAGTAAATACTTATATGGTCTAGAATACGGAAATAATGTTTGGGCTTATCAGATTGTACAAAATGATACAAAGTAGAAGAACTAAACAATAAAATTAAGGTTATCCCATAAACTATAACGCTAAATAAACTGTAGTCCGTTTTACCGGAATTAAACAGTATTAACAACACTAAAGCGGCAATACCTGTAAGTGCGCCAAACGCATGAGTTAAACTATTTAAACGTTCTTCAAAGGGAGTTTGTACGCGCATTAGGGCATTTCTTTGGTTTTGAGCCATTTGTTGGTTAATTCAAAAAAATCAAAATCTAAAGCAGATTCTTGACGTTCCAAACGGCCACTTTGGAAATTACGCTCTAGAACATCTTCAATTAAATAATCTTCTTTTACATTCCAAGGATCAAATTCTTCTTTAAGAGAAATATTAAAAAGTAAGGCCGTATTATTAAACCAAAAGGCGCGCCAACCACTGCGTAAATCTTTTATTAAATCGAATGTAGTTACCCCTGTTTGTCTATGAATTAATTTTACAAGAATTTGTCCTTCGGTCTTGGTAAGTTTTTTCAATTCGGCTGAAAATTCATCTTCAATATATTTCTGAATTAATTTAGCATAGCGTCGCTTTTCACTTTCACGTTCCAAGCTATTTAAGCGTTCGTTTAAAGACTCCAAACGTTCGGCTGCTAGTTTAGCATACGGATAGACTTTAACAGTTTTTCGTCTGATAACTAAATAGCGTTTCCGATCTTCATTACTATTAAATTTTAAACGATGAAGCAACATGACTTCATTTAAATTAATAGCGGTTTTAGGAATAGAATCGCCTTCAACCAAGATGTAAAAAACGTCTGTAGAGTCCTGCACCTCCTCCTCTATTTGAGCAAAAAGCATCATGGGAAAAACTAAAAATAAGTAGACAATTACTTTCATAGCTTAAAATGAATCCAAAATCGTTCCAAATTGGAAGTGTAAAATTAATAATTTAAAAACCCTTTAACCTTAAAATACTATTAATATTGTTATTTTAGTGCAAAAATTATACAGATGGCAAAAAAGAGTATATTAAATAAAAAGTCTATGGACTTTCTAGAGACATATTTAAATAATGCAGCTCCTACGGGTTACGAATGGGAAGGTCAGAAAATATGGATGGACTACCTAAAACCGTATGTAGATGAGTTTATTACCGATACCTACGGTACAGCAGTTGGTGTTATTAACCCGAAAGCCAAATACAAAGTTGTGATTGAAGGTCATGCGGATGAAATTTCTTGGTATGTAAATTACATTTCAGATAATGGATTAATTTATGTAGTTCGTAATGGTGGTAGCGATCATCAAATTGCACCAAGTAAGGTGGTTAATATTCACACGAAGAATGGTATTGTAAAAGGCGTTTTTGGATGGCCTGCAATTCATACCAGAAACAAATCCAAAGAAGAGGCACCAAAACCTGATAATATTTGTATTGATGTGGGTGCAAAAGACAAAGCAGAAGTGGAAAAAATGGACATCCATGTCGGTTGTGTTATTACTTACCCGGATGAATTTCATATCCTAAACAACGATAAATTTGTTTGTCGTGCTTTAGATAACCGTATGGGTGGATTTATGATTGCAGAAGTAGCGAGGCTTTTAAAAGAAAATAAGAAAACACTACCTTTTGGTTTATATATTACCAACTCGGTTCAAGAAGAAATTGGTTTACGTGGTGCTGAAATGATTACTCAAACTATAAAACCTAATGTGGCTATTGTAACCGATGTTACCCATGACACAACAACACCAATGATTGAACAGAAAAAAGAAGGATATGTGGAAATGGGTCTTGGTCCTGTTATTGCGTATGCTCCAGCTGTTCAACAAAAACTGCGGGATTTAATTACGGAAACGGCTGAAGAGAAAAAGATTCCGTTTCAACGTGCTGCACTCTCTAGAGCAACAGGAACAGATACAGATGCCTTTGCGTATAGCAATGGTGGTGTGCCTTCTGCTCTAATTTCATTACCGCTGCGTTATATGCATACCACTGTGGAAATGGTTCATAAAGACGATGTTGAAAATGTTATTAAAATGATTTATGAAACATTATTAAAAATGAAAGAAGGCGAAACGTATTCGTATTTTAAATAAGAAGCTTTAAAGCATAGAATAAGCTATGTAGCCCTCAATGTCACCTTGAGCGAAGTCGAAATATTAGCAAATAATAAAACCTCGACTTCGTTCAGTTTGACAAATTATAAACAAATACCAACTAGTACGACTTTTTGACCTGTTTTATTTTGCTGGCACAAATTCAATTTTTCTGGATTGCTCTATTATCTCCTCTTTATTTAGTAGCATTTTTCTAAATTCCCCATTAATATACATATCTGCTTGGTCTGAATAATGTTCACTAAACGGGTTTCCAGATTGACCGGTTGGTAGTATACTCATACTGTTTTCCACATCGGAAAAATCTATAATACGGCGTGTAGAAGGACCGCCTTTTGCTTCATACAAACCAGAATCGGTATAGTCAAATAATATATTATTTATAACTTCTTTATTGCCTTCCGCAGGAAATGGACCAACATTAAAAAGTGGTTTTAAGGCTTCAACAGCACTTAAAGCATGATTGTGTTCTAAAGTATGCACCTTTCCCCACGTCCAAGCCTTCATATCGGTTCCTAGTTGCGCATCTAAAGCCGCCACTGTTTCTTTTAAGGATTGTGTTAAAATAGCGCTTTTGGTTTCTGTGGTATTCGTTGCTATATTATTCCACCATATAGAACTATCATTAACGAGCTGCTTAATAATGGTTCTCTTTAACAAATGGGTTTTTAATAATTGATTAAAAAGTGTTTCGCCTAATTCATCCTTATAGGTATTTTCTAAATAACGAAAGATAAATTTGGTGTAAATGGTTGGTGCTACTTCATTCGTATTACTATTTCCTTTCCAACTTTTTAAAACATCTAAAGCGGCCATTTCTTGTTCGTTTAAATCCGAATTTGAAATATAATTCGATACATGCGCAATGATGTTTAAATGAACTGGTGATGTAACATCATTCATCATATTGGAAGTACTTTCCATATCCCAATCATTTTTTGGATCCAATAATTCAACAATACGTTTGGCTCTGTTTTCAGGCAAATAGTAACCCGGATATAACATATTTGCAGTAGAGTCTGGTTGATTATTAGCTGAATACACATAGCCCCAATTGGGATTTTCAGCCATAGGGTTGTCCTTGAAATCTAAATATTCAATAGGATCATCTTCACCAGATGCGCCATTTAAAATAAACTTCGGATTCACGTGAGGCTTATGTTTATAAAGCTTACCTGTTGCCCACCATGCTACGTTACCTTTGGCATCGCCGTACATGATATTTAAACCTGGTGCATGAATTAAAGAAGCACCTGCTTTGGCTTCACTCATGTTTTTGGCATGCGAAATTTTATAAATAGCGTCAAGAAGATTATTGTCTAATTGAGTATAAACCCATTGAATGGCAATGGGACTATCTCCAGTAATTTCATCTTGAATATCAGTCATTATCGGTCCGTGATAGGATTTTTTGACCACCAAATCAATGGGGTCTTGATCCTTCACCTGAATAGTTTTAGTCGTATTGGCATATTTTTTATAACCATCTGCTGTTTTATAAAGCGTGGAGTCTGTTGGATGATTTTCTTCTTTGTAAAAATCTATATCATCGTTTTCAAACATGGTAATTCCATAGGCATAGTTTCTATTATGACCTAAAACAGGAAACGGAATTCCAGCTAAATAATACCCGTAAATTTCTCGGTTAGGTGTTGTAATATGGGCTTCATACCAAACCGCAGGTTGCGCATAAGCAATATGTGGATCGTTGGCTAAAATAACACGACCAGACTTGGTTTTATTTGGCGAAATAACCCAACTATTACTTCCTATAAATAACGGAATTGGCAGGTTTTCTGTGACAGATTGGATGTTTTGTGCTATGTCATCCAAAACCGTTTCAGGGAGTTCTACACTATTCTTTATAAGGGTTGTTTGACTATTAGGCAAAACATCTAGATCTAGAAGATAATCATCACCTAACTTTTGCTTGATATTGGTAATTACAGGATCTGTTTTTTGAGCTTGTGCAAAACTAAATGCCATATACCCAAATACATTATAGATATCAGTCAAAGTAAAATGTTCTTTTTCTACGCCCGCCAAAGTAAATTCTATGGGTGTTGGTCCCTCGTCTATAAATTGATTAACACCATCTAAATAAGCCATAGCTTCTAAATAGGGATTACCTGTTTTATCGAGTTTGTTTATGGCTACTTCGGTAGCTTCATCAACAGATAATGTTTTAAAAAATTTATCGGTTTGAATTAATTTTTCGCCTAAAATCTCCGACAAATTACCTGGAGCAATCCGCTTCATTAACTCCATTTGCCATAATCTATCCTGGGCATGTAGATACCCTAAAGCAGTCATAGCATCTAAATTATTATTGGCATAAATATGCGGAATTCCATAGGCATCAAAATAAGCTTCTGTACCTTCCGAAATGTTTTTTAAATCAATGGCGCCAGAATAGGTTGGTTTTTGATAACGCGTATAGACAAAACCACTAATTAAAATAAGGAGTACTAAAAAAACTAATACTTTTAAAATCTTTTTAATCATAATAAATTTGGATGTATAGAGGTAATCTGTAAATATAATACCTTTTGTGTTTATCTTCATTAAATTTGCTCCTAGTTTGAAAACCAATTAGTACATGGAAGAAAATATTGACATTGTTACCAAAACCGGAGAACCAACTAGAAAAACCGCATTAAAATCGGAAATTCACAGTAAAGGCTATTACCACAATACAGCACATATTTGGTTTTATACAGAAGATGGCCAGATACTATTAGCACAACGTGCAGCAAGTAAAGCTATTTACCCATTGCTTTGGGATGTTTCCGTTGCTGGACATGTAGACGCTGGCGAAACCATTGAACAAGCTGCAGTCCGTGAAATTCAAGAAGAAATAGGCCTGACAATTTCCGAAACGGATTTGCATAAAATTGGTGTTTTTCCTTGTTTTCAAAGCTATGAAAATGGGATAATTGATAATGAATTTCACCATACCTTTTTAGTGAAATTACAAGTTTCAATGGAAAATTTAATACCCCAACCTGGCGAAGTTGAAGCCTTGCAATTAGTAACGCTTAATCAGTTTAAATCCCTTTTAGAACAAAGTGAGACCAATGGTTATTTCGTGGTTACAAATGTTGGATATTATGAAACGGTTTTAAAAGCCATAACATCGTTCACGCTGTAAGTCCCAATTTTTATTTACTTTTCAACCATGAATCTATTCCTAGTTGCCATTGCGCCTGTTTGCATCATCATCCTCTATATTTATTTAAAAGATAAGTATGAGAAAGAGCCGAAGCTCCTACTCTTCTACTCCTTTCTTTTCGGTGCATTTGTTAGTGTAATTTTAACAACAATATTATATATTTTATTTGATTATTACTTCTTCCTAGATAAAGCAAGTGTTCTTCATATGTTTATAAGAGCCTTTTTTGTCGTTGGTTTAACAGAAGAATTTAGCAAATATATTATCGTTCGTTATTATGCCCAACCAAAAGATGCTTTTAACGAACCTTTTGATGGGATTGTATATGCCGTAATGGTTTCCATGGGATTTGCGGCTACTGAAAACATTATGTATGTATTGGAAGGCGGTTTTGAAGCAGCGTTTTTACGAGCCTTTACGGCCATTCCAGCTCATGCAACCTTTGGGATATTAATGGGATATTATATGGGGAAAGCCAAGTTTTCAAAAAATAAAAGATTGCTAAACATATTTGGTTTGATGCTCGCTATTATCTTTCATGGTGCTTATGATTTTTTCCTGTTTATCGATTTTATACCTGGTATTTGGGTTGGCGCTTTTGTATCCTTATTTATTGGTCTGGTTTTATCCCGAAATGCCATTAAACGTCATCAAAACAATTCGCATTTTAAACTCTAGTTAAATCTAAAAACCGTTTGAACAAAACGGTTCATATTCCTTATATTTACACTTCTAAAATTAAATTAATGAGTCAAACTTACCGTACAAAAGTTAACAACATTTACGATTTCGATTTACAACAGGAGTCTATTGAAGCCCTAGACAGTATTCAAGAAAGTGCCAATAACTATCATATTTTAAGCAAAAACAAATCGTATAAAGCTGAAATTATACAACGTAATTTTAATGCGAAACAATATCAAATAAAAATTAATGGCACCCTGTATCAAATAGCCATTGAAGATTATTTAGATGTGCTTATTAAAGATTTAGGTTTCGAAATTGGCGCTTCAAAACAAGTAAACGATATTAAAGCACCTATGCCAGGATTAATTTTAGATATAGCGGTAAAAGTCGGACAAGAAGTCCATGAAGATGATACCTTACTTATTTTAGAGGCCATGAAAATGGAAAACGTAATTACATCACCGCGAAGTGGTGTTATAAAATCGGTTTCCGTGAATCAAGGCGATGCCGTTGATAAAAATCAACTATTAATAGAATTTGACTAAACTTTAAAGCGTTCATGTTGTTCGCTTGAAAAAAGTATAATCCCTTCAGGGAATACGTAATAAAAAATAAGATTCCTGTTTCTTCAGGAACGATAATAAATTTATCGATGAAAAAAATACTAATTGCAAATCGTGGTGAAATTGCTATTCGTGTCATGCGAACAGCAAAAAAAATGGGCATTAAAACGGTGGCTATTTACTCAACTATAGACCGAAATGCGCCTCACGTAAAATATGCAGATGAAGCTGTTTTAATAGGCGAAGCACCTTCTAACCAATCCTATTTATTAGGGGATAAAATTATTGAAGTTGCAAAAAGCCTCAATGTAGATGCTATTCATCCAGGATATGGATTTCTTTCAGAAAATGCCGAATTTGCTGAATCATGCGAGGCTAATAACATCATTTTTATTGGACCAAAATCTAAAGCCATAAAAATTATGGGTAGTAAATTAGCAGCCAAAGAAGCTGTGAAACACTACAATATCCCTATGGTTCCTGGAACTGAAGAAGCTATAACAGATATTCCAGAGGCTAAAAAAATAGCTAAAGAAATTGGATTTCCTATTCTAATTAAAGCGTCTGCCGGTGGTGGAGGAAAAGGCATGCGTATCGTTGAAAAAGAAGAAAATTTCGAGTCCCAAATGAATCGTGCCATTAGTGAAGCAACCTCTGCTTTTGGTGATGGTTCTGTGTTTATTGAAAAGTATGTTACCTCACCGCGCCATATTGAAATTCAGATTATGGCCGATGCTCATGGAAATAATATTCATCTGTTTGAACGCGAATGCAGTATTCAACGTCGTCATCAAAAAGTAGTGGAAGAAGCACCGTCATCCGTATTATCACCTGAATTACGACAGGAAATGGGAGAAGCAGCAATAAAAGTTGCCAAGGCCTGCGATTATCTTGGTGCGGGAACGGTTGAATTTCTATTGGATGACGATCATAATTTCTATTTTCTAGAAATGAATACACGGTTGCAAGTAGAACATCCGGTTACTGAATTAATCACTGATACCGATTTAGTGGAATTACAAATTCGTGTAGCGCGAGGTGAAGTTTTACCAATCACTCAAACGGATTTAAAAATAAACGGTCACGCATTAGAATTACGCGTCTATGCTGAAGATCCTTTAAACGATTTTTTACCAAGCGTTGGAAACCTTGAAGTTTATAAATTACCTGTTGGCAAAAACATTCGTGTGGATAACGGTTTTGAAGAAGGTATGGATATCCCAATTTATTATGATCCCATGCTCGCTAAACTCATTACCTACGGGAAAACACGTGAAGAAGCTATAGAGCTCATGATTTCTGCCATTGCAGATTATCATATTGAAGGTATAGAAACAACCTTACCTTTTGGATCATTTGTTTGCAAACATGAAGCGTTTCGTTCCGGAAATTTCGATACGCATTTTGTAAAAAACTTTTATTCGCCAGAAGCACTAAAAGAAAGTCAAGAAGCTGAAGCAAAAATGGCCGCTATGATTGCCGTAAAACAGTATTTGGAAGAACAGAAATTACTACGATTACCCTTAAAGTAACTTCCAAACGTGTAATAATAGTTTCCAATGAACAACGAGTAAATAACACAAAATATTTTAAAAGCCTTGTGCCTCTGCGCCTTGGCGAGAAAACATAAAAAAAATGGATTCAAAAATAAAAACCCTCAACGAAAAACTAGCCCTAGCCTATTTAGGTGGTGGCGAAAAACGAATTGAAAAGCAACATGCTAATAAAAAACTAACAGCTCGCGAGCGCGTTTTATATCTTTTAGATACGGGTTCATTTGAAGAAATTGGTGCATTAGTTACACACCGAACCAAAGATTTTGGTATGGACAAGCAACAATATTATGGTGATGGTGTGGTTACAGGTTACGGAACGGTTTCAGGCAGATTAATTTATGTTTTTGCACAGGATTTTACGGTTTTTGGAGGTTCGCTTTCTGAAACCCATGCGGAGAAAATTTGCAAAGTGATGGATTTAGCTGTAAAAGTTGCCGCACCAATTATCGGACTCAATGATTCTGGAGGTGCTCGAATTCAAGAAGGCGTGCGTTCATTGGGCGGTTATGCTGATATATTTTATCGCAATGTGCAAGCATCGGGTGTTATTCCGCAGCTATCGGCTATTATGGGGCCTTGTGCTGGAGGTGCTGTGTATTCGCCAGCTATGACAGATTTCACACTCATGGTTCAAGATACCAGTTATATGTTTGTTACTGGGCCCAATGTGGTTAAAACAGTTACCAATGAAAACGTAACCAGTGAAGAATTAGGTGGTGCCAGTGCACATGCAACCAAATCTGGTGTCGCTCATATTACATCAACCAATGATGTGGAATGTTTAGAAGACATTAAAAAATTATTGAGCTATTTGCCTCAAAATAATCAGGAAAAAGCGAAGGATCTCCCTTTCGAATTAGGGGATGAAATGCGTAACGAATTATCACAAATCATTCCTGATAATGCGAATAAGCCTTATGATATGCATGCGGTTATTTCGGGAATAATTGATACAGATTCATTTTACGAGATCCATAAAGATTATGCTGAAAATATTATAGTAGGTTTTGCTAGGTTGGGCGGGAAAAGTATTGGTATTGTTGCCAATCAGCCCATGTTTTTAGCTGGTGTTTTAGATGTAAATAGCGCCAAAAAAGCGGCTCGTTTTGTTCGTTTTTGCGATGCGTTTAATATTCCGCTTCTAGTTTTAGAAGATGTACCCGGTTTTTTACCGGGAACAGACCAAGAATGGAATGGTATTATTGTTCATGGTGCCAAATTGTTGTACGCTTTTAGCGAAGCAACGGTTCCAAGAATAACAGTTATTACTAGAAAAGCATATGGTGGTGCTTATGATGTTATGAACTCCAAACATATTGGAGCTGATATAAATTACGCATGGCCAAGTGCCGAAATTGCCGTTATGGGTGCCAAAGGTGCAGCCGAAATTATCTTTAAAAAGGAGATTAATGCGGCCGATGATAAAGATGCTAAATGGAAAGAAAAAGAAGCCGAATATGCCGATTTATTTGCCAACCCCTACAGTGCTGCTCAACGTGGGTTTATAGATGAAGTCATTTTACCAGAAACAACGCGACGTAAATTAATTAAAGCATTTGCAATGTTAGAGGACAAACAGGTTGAAAAACCGAAACGCAAGCATGGAAATATTCCCTTGTAAGGTAAATTACTAGATTAAATAAGTAAAAAAATAAGCCATACGTTTTCAAGTATGGCTTATTCAATTTAAGTAATTATTAAAAAAACTATTACATGAGAATTTTTAAATAAACCTCATTCTTAACCTTTCTGTAGCTTTCAATATGCTTCACATATTTAGAAAGATAGGTGTCGTGTAAATTAATGTAATATACATCACATTCTAAATCATCACATTCATTATACTTTACAATAGATGTTCTATAATTGTATAACTCGTTTAATATAGTTGCATTCTGTTCGGATTCCTCCAAAAGCCTATCTCTCAACGCTTTGTCATTCAATTTATTAGATGCTATTTTCGCTAGCCAATCACTCTCGTCGGTCACGTAACTTAAATGAGAAATCCAAACGTCCAGCTCTTGTGTGCGCTTTACATGAATTATTTCTTCATCAGTATCATGATTAAAAAAGGTATTTGATTCCATTATAATTGATAGTGTTTGTTTGATTTATTTTGCTTCACATTAACAATACGGAGCTTTTTGATTCCGCCAGGAAATTCCCAGTCAATGACATCGCCTTGAGCATAGCCCATAACAGCAGATCCCATTGGTGTTAACACCGAAACCTTATTGTTTTGATAGTTTTTATCATTGGGTGTTACCAGTTCAAAAGTATTTTCCCAACCATCATCCGTTGCCACTGTAACTACAGAGTTAAATCTAATAACGTCTTGAGGAACTAATTCTTCATCACTTATTACAGCATTCTGCAATTCGGCTTCTAGTCTTTTTACAGAGTATTTACGCGTATCTTCTTTATAATTAATAGATAAGTTTAATAGGCGTTTTAAAACAACATACTCCTTTTTTTCTAAAATCAAGCTTCCGTATTTCATTTTAAATTAAAGTTTATTATGGAAAAATTCCACGTTGAATATATGCTTTCTCAATACGCTCTATTGCTATAAAGTAAGCAGCTGAACGCATATCAATTTGTTTCTCTTCGGAAGTTTTTAAAACTTTTCTAAAAACCTCTCTAATTTTTTTGTCAATTTTCGCAAGTATTTCATCAAGCTCCCAAAGTTCGCCATTACGGTTTTGTAACCACTCGAAATAACTTCCAATAACACCACCAGAATTACATAAGATATCTGGAATAACAGTGATGCCTTTTTCACGCAATACTTTTTCTGCCTCAACTGTTGTTGGTCCATTTGCACCTTCAGCAATTAAAAATGCTTTAATTTGAGAGGCATTTTCAGCCGTAATTTGGTTTCCTAAAGCGGCAGGGATACAAATATCACAGTCTAAACCGAAGAAGTCGTCCTTTTCTACGGCAGTAGATCCAGTGAATCCTTGAACAGATCCGTTATTGTTTTTAGTATACTCGAATAAATGCTCTACCGATAAACCATCTGCTTTACTTATAGATCCAAAAGCGTCCTGAACACCAACCATTTTAGCGCCTTCTAATTCTAAAAAGTGTGCAGCCCAATAGCCCACATTTCCAAAACCTTGAACAATAAAACGCTTATCTTTTAAATCTATTTTCTTGCTTTCAGCCCAATATTTAATCGTTAAGAACACACCAAAACCAGTAGCTCTATCACGACCTTCTAATCCTCCAGAACCAATTGGCTTACCAGTAACAACGTGCTGGTTTTTTGAACGCTCTGATGGCGCTTTAGTAGACATATACGTATCTGCAATCCAAGCCATAGTTTGTGCGCTTGTATTAACGTCTGGCGCTGGAATATCGTGCTCTGGCCCAATGTTTTCACCTAAAGCATAAGTAAAACGTCTTGTAATACGCTCTAATTCTGAATGAGAATATTTTTTAGGATCCATTTGAATCCCTCCTTTAGCTCCACCATAAGGCAAACCAGCTAAAGACGTTTTCCATGTCATCCACATCGCTAATGCTTTAACGGAGTCGATATCAATGGTTGGATGGTAACGCAATCCACCTTTATAAGGCCCTAAAGCGTTGTTATGCTGTACGCGGTAACCTTTAAAAATTTCTACTTCACCATTGTCCATACGAACTGGGAAATGAATAATTAACTCATTATTCGTTACAGCTAATATTTTTTTAATGTTTGGGTTTAAGTCAACCATATCTGCAGCAGCATTGAATTGCTTCATAACATTTTCTAGCATGCCTTGTTTAGGTTGTTTTTTCTTTTTTACTTCTTTTGTTAAAGTCATTTTTTTTATTTGTTTAGATAAGTTCAACAGTAGGATTATTCAACACACGGTCGAATTTTTGAATATTATTTTTAGAATATTTGTTCATGTCTATTTTGGCCAGTTCATATTCACTACAGGACCAAATAGAACTTTTATTTGTCGTTAAGTTGCACGTTTGTACAAACGTACAATCTTGGCACAAACTTCTTTCCATAATATGATTCATAAACTAACCTTTAATTTCCACGAACCAAAAGGCAATAGGTATGCCAATTAAAAATACAATTTACATTACAAATGCAATTAACTGATTATTAGACCAATAAACAAAGACCAGATAAAACTTCTTAAAACTGTTTTGAGGAATTATTAACCAGCTGTGTAAAAATTACCCACTTAAGACCATTGCTTATTTTATTTTTTCACTTAAAGTCTTTCTATCAATTTGGAGAATTTTAGCCGCTTGAGATTTATTGTTGTTTGTAGCCTCTAAAACCTTTAATATGTATTTTTTTTCAATTTCTTTAAGTGGCAACAGCTCATTATCATATTCGGGAAAGGATATGTGGTGTTTTAAATTTTCGGGTAAATCAGCCATCGTAATTTGCTTGTCACACATTATCACCGCACGTTGGATAACATTTTCTAATTCCCTAATATTCCCTGGCCAATTATAACGCTCCAAAACAGCTAACGCATCGGGTGCTATAGAAATTAGTTTGTCCTTATATTCCACACCATATTTAAATAGAAACTTATCTGTTAATAAGGAAATATCGCCCTTTCGTTCTTGCAATGATGGCACATCAATTTCAACAACGGTTAATCGGTAATAAAGATCTTCCCGAAAACGCCCTTTATCAATAAGTTCCTTTAAGTCGCTATTTGTTGCCGCAATTACACGAACATCCACAGGTTCAATTTTTTGAGATCCCACACGCGTTACTTCCTTTTCTTGTAACACACGAAGTAAGCGGGATTGTGTAGCTAAAGACGCATTTCCTATTTCATCTAAAAAAATAGTGCCTTTGTTAGCGGCTTGAAAAAAACCATTTCTATTTTCATCAGCTCCCGTAAAGGCGCCTTTAACATAGCCAAATAATTCGGATTCTAATAGGTTTTCAGGAATGGCACCACAATTTACCGCAATAAATGGTGCCGACGCATATTTTCCTAAATAATGAATGGAACGTGCCACCAATTCTTTTCCTGTTCCACTTTCTCCTTTTATAAATATAGTTGCTTTATTGTCTTTAACCCGATCTATAATTTCCGTTACTCGTTTTATGGCTTCTGATTGCCCAATTAACTCACCATAACTTTGGATGTCTCTAGGTTTCTCTGATTTGCTAGCAACTCGTTTTGGTCTACTTTCAAATGCTTTTATAACAGCTAATTTAAGTTCTTCTTTGGTAAATGGTTTGGTAAGGTATTCCATGGCTCCAGATTTCATAACTTCTAAAGCTCCGTCAACGGAAGGATAACCTGTAACAACTAATTTTGGAATAGTTGGGTAATGTTCAGACACATATTTCACCAACTCCAAGCCATCAACACCTGGCATTTTTAAATCGGTTATGAGTAAATCGATGGATTCATCTTGTAAAATAGTCATAGCTTCTTTTACAGAAACGGCTTTAAACGTATGATAATTTAAGGTTTGCAAATGACGCTGTAGGAGTTCTAAAATATGAACATCATCATCTACTAACAATATATTTTCTTGATGTAATGACATAATTTAATTTTTTGGAAAACTGATATGAAATATAGTGCCTTTTGGAGAGTTTTGTCTGTGTTTTATGGTGCCTTTATGACTTTTCACAATACCATGAACAACGCTTAACCCTAAACCGGAACCTTCACCAACTGGTTTTGTTGTAAAGAAAGGGTTAAAAATATTGTCACCTTTTTCTGGATCAATACCTGGCCCTTCATCACTAATTTCAATTATAATTTGTTTGTCACTTTGACTAACAGTTACATTTATAACACCTTTTTCTGGTGAAAAATAAATGGCATTAATCACTAAATTAAAAATAACTTGTGTAAGTTGAATAGCGTCTACACGCAAAGGAATATTTTCATCGGTAATGGTTACATGACACGTAATATCCTTTTTAGAGAAATTAGGTTTCAATAAACTAATAGCATCCTTTATAATCGGTGTCATATTAGTTAATTCCATTTGGTGAGGCATATCGCAAGAAAAAAACATCAATTTTTTGACCACTTCCCGCGAATAAATAGCACTATTCATTATTTTATCTAAATCGTTTAAAACCGCTTTCTGTTCGTGAAATTGATCTTTTAACAATTCCGAATAACCTAAGATATTAGCCAATGGTGTATTGAGTTCATGCGCTATTCCAGCTGTAATCTCACCCAAAATAGACAATCTATCGGCACGCTCTACTTGGCGTCTAGACACGACTTCCTTTTCTATAATTTGCTTACGTTCAAATAAATTACCCAGTTCTAACGTAATCTTGGCTAACAGTCGTTTTTCTTCATTTAAAAAACTGTTTTCGTTAAATTTAGATTTAGAATACCCTACTTTAATGGAGCCAATTGCAATATTAAATTCTTTAATAGCAGATAACATAAAGACTTTATCTTCGGACTGCTGCCCAACTTCAATATGAAAATCGGCAACAGTTAGCTCCACAGAAGCTTCTTTTGGAAACCGAATAGCTTCCTGCAAACTTAAAGCAATAGCCTGAAGTGTGGGTTCCAAATTATCTAAATCACAATTGGATATATGCGAACTGATGGTATATAAACAGGATAATTCCTTAATGCGTTCTTTTAATTTATCTTCAGCCGTTATTAATTGTGACATATTGTTTTTTATGGTAGATATGTAAAATTACATTTTTAAAAAATAGTATTCAAGATTCGTCATACAATTAAGATTATTTAACAATGAATTAGTTATTAAAATCAAGCATCCTGATAATTTATAAATACTTTTGCAGGATGCAAAATAAAAAACCCCGTACAGAAAAAGTTAATATAGAATTTATTGCATTAATGGCATCATTAATGGCTATTGTAGCACTTTCCATTGATGCACTGCTTCCAGCTCTACCAGACATTGCATCTGATTTTGGTGTAACTGATGTTTCAAAAAATCAACTTTTGGTAACCATGATTTTTTTGGGCTTGGGTTTTGGTCAACTTATTTTTGGCCCTCTTTCTGATAGTTTTGGAAGAAAACCTATAATCTATGTTGGATTTCTACTGTTTGTATTTGCGAGTATTTTATGTGTTACAACGGGAAGTTTTGAGATTTTGATTCTTGGCCGTATTCTTCAAGGTGTGGGATTAGCTGCGCCTAGAACCATTAGTATTGCTATGGTGCGGGATTCTTATAGCGGTGATTATATGGCTAAAGTGATGTCCTTCGTGGTTATGATTTTTATTTTAGTTCCAGTAATTGCGCCCACTTTAGGACAGTTTCTAATAACGTTTTATGATTGGCACTCTATCTTTTATGTCAACTTAATATTTGGCATTGCCGTGATGTTTTGGTTTTGGAAAAAACAACCCGAAACGCACACCAAAGAAAAGCGTACCAAATTAACACCGCAACTTTTTATAGCAGGTGCCAAAGAGTTTTACAGACATAAAGATGCGGTTGCCTACACCGTGATTTCGGGTTTAATTACGGGTTCTTTTATGGTGTATTTAAGCACATCTCAACAAATTTTTGAATACCAATATAAGTTAGCTGAATTGTTCCCGTACATTTTTGCTAGTTTAGCCATTTCTGTAGGATTTTCTACTTTTATAAACAGCACATTGGTTATTCGTTTTGGAATGAGACGAATTGCTTTCACTGCTGCCGTCTGCTTTTCCATTATATCCCTTTTATATGTTCTTATATTTTCGTCAGGCATAAATCCAGACTTATCCATATTAGTGATATTTTTTGCCCTACAATTTACAGCTATCGGATTTTTATTTGGAAATTTACGATCATTAGCCATGGAGCCTGTTGGTCATATTGCTGGAGTTGGCGCCGCAATCAACGGCTTTTTTAGTACCATTATGGCTGTCCCTATTGCTGGTTTTATAGGTAGTTTTGTAACTGAAAGTGTGTTGCCTTTATTTATAGGGTTTTCAATATGTGGTAGTATTTCTGTGATATTATTTCTTTCAGTTAAAAAGCCTATTAAAACTGTATTCTCTGAATAATATCAACAGCCGATGAAATAATATACTCCACGCCTATAGCAATTACAATAAATCCGATAACGCGTGATAAAGCATTGATTCCAGATGCTCCTAAAAATTTTACGATAAAATATGATGATTTTAAAATCAGGTAAATACTCACTGTTGTTACCAACATGGCCATTAATATTATACAGATTTGTAATGAGCTTTGATACTCCTGATTAAAGGTAATTAATAAAGAAATTGTTCCAGGACCGGCTAACATAGGAATAGCCAAAGGTGTTAAAGAAATAGCATCACGCGAATGAATATCTTTTTGAACTTTATTTCGTTTCATACCTTTATGCTCCCTAAACTTTCCTGTTAATAATGCAAATCCTGAAGATGCAATAATGAGTCCTCCAGCAATTTTCAAGGCATTTAAACTAATACCAAAAAAGGACAGAATATACTTGCCTGCAAAAAAGGAAAGCAATAGAATAATGAACACATTAAACGCCGTCCAAAATGCTGTTAATGCACGCTGACGCTTGGTATTTTCTTGGGTTAAACCAACAAACACAGGAACAGTGCCTAGTGGGTTCATAATGGAAAATAACGCTCCAAAACTGATTAAAAATAAATCCATAGTTTTTTACTACAAATTCACTGTTTTTTATCAAGTTTAAGGTTACGCGAATTTTAACCTATGATATGAGAATTGTTAAATTTAATCGGTTCTTTTACGACGTGTATGTTTTTTCGGTTTCTTTTCATCTATCCGAACATACACTAATTTAAAACGACCATTACCGCTTTCACGTTTATCAATTTCAAAATCATCAATGGAGTTAATTAATGGTGTTAGTTTAGCAAAACCGTAATTACGGGAATCAAAGTTTGGTTGTTTTTTCTGCAATAAACTTCCAACATCACCTAAAAAAGCCCAACCATCATCATCAGCTAGATCTTCAATAGTTTGGGAGATTAAACGAATAACTTTTGGTGTAATTTTGTCGTAGGAATCTTTTGAAGATTTCTTTTTGTCTTCGGGATCAGTGTCCGAATCGGAATCACTAGAAGCTTGCTTTAAAATTTCAATGTAAATAAACTTATCACAAGCAACAATAAATGGTTTAGGTGTTTTCTTTTCTCCAATACCATATACCTTCATACCAGCTTCACGCAGTCTGGTGGCCAGTCGCGTAAAATCACTATCACTAGAAACCAAACAGAAACCGTTAACTTTTTCACTGTATAAAATATCCATAGCGTCAATAATCATGGCGCTATCAGTTGCATTTTTCCCCGTTGTATATCCGTATTGTTGAATAGGTGTAATGGCATTTTCAAGTAGCATGTTTTTCCATTTTGCTAAATGTGGTTTGGTCCAATCGCCGTAAATACGTTTAATTGTTGGGTTACCATATTTGGCAATTTCTTCCATCATTTCTTTTACGTAAGCGGATGGTATATTGTCGCCATCAATTAGCACTGCTAGTTTAATTTCCATTGTGTCATTTTAGTTAGTCTGTATTTCGTAAAGTTAATAAACTGCCATTTAAAACCCAGTTTTTTGATTGCTTATTTCAGTAAGAATAATTAACAAGACCTCTTACTCTATTTTATTTCCTGGTATATTTTGTCCGTTTTGATGAAGTGTTAAACTTTCCACAACACCTTCATTAGTTACATGAAAAGTAACTTGCGCATCCAAAACTTTTAGATAAAATTTATGGGTTGCCGCAGGAAACAATTGAAACTGCGGCTGTCCTGTAGCCTGTGCTAAAAGCTGCGCACCTTCTCGCGTTACAGTTATAATAAAACCTGGCGCCAGTTGATATTTTCCCAAATAGGTGTTTAAAACGGCATCTGAAACCTGCATATCAGGTACGACTTCGCTGAGATCAATATCCAAGGAGTTAAGAACGTCTATGGCATTTTGATTGGCAGGATTTAGTTCTAAAGATTTTATATAATTTGAAATCGCTGCAGCTGAATCACCTTGTTTTAAATAGGCTTCACCTAAAGAATCAAAAGTATTTGATGACTTTGGGTAAATTTCCGCATTTAATTTTAAAATTTTTAGTGCATGATCTCCGTTGTCCATAGCTAAATACTCATAACCTAATCGGTTGAGTTCGCTTTCTTCAAAATTATAAGCAAATGGTGATTCTTTCTTGGTTTGATGATATAGGGCAATAGCCGAATCGATACCATTCATTGCCATTTCTTTTTTCAGTAACATGACAATAGACGGTTTCGGGTTCACTAAAGGCGTTGGACTACCCAATAAATGAAAACCTAAAGCATTCATGTTTTCGGTAGCATTAGTTAGTACAATTACGCCTTTTTCTGTGCCTTGAACAAAACCAGTAAATGCTGTGTAACCACCTGTTCGTCCGTTATGCCAAGTGACATTCCCCCTGTTTTCATAATGCCAGCCTAAACCAATATTAAATGTGCTATCCACATTAGAAAAAGCTTCTTGATGTGCCAATTGCATGGCAGGATTTATAGGTGTTTTAGAAATTTCCAAATTGGCTTTTAAAAACGACACCATATCAACAGCCGTGGAACGAATGCCACCTGCTGCAGCTATGACATCAAAATCCCAATTAGAAACTTGTACACCCTCACTATATCCAAAAGCTAAATGGTTCCGCATATCATCAGATAGCTTTAATGCCGTGTTTGGCATACCACAAGGTGTTGTAATCCGCTCTTTGATTAAAGTTTCATAACTTTTTCCTGTATGCAATTCCAATATATGACCCAACAACCCCATGCCTAAATTAGAATACTCATATTCTACACCAATATCTCTAGTCAATTCTAGCTGGTTTAAAAATGCATACATCATTTCTGGAGTATAATCCACATACGGATTTAAAGCGTTTTTTGGGTTGAAATTATTTGGCATTCTTGGTAAAGCCGATGTATGTGTAGCTAAATCATTCAATGTAATTTCCTTGCCTTTTCGGGTTGGTAGGTTTACGGATTTTGGTAAATATTTAGAAGCAGGATCTGTTAATGTCATATGGCCTTTTAAAACTTCATCGGCCAATAACGTGGTTGTAAATACTTTGGAAATAGAACCAATTTCAAAAACGGAATGTTCGTCAACCGGTTTTCCTGATTTTATGTCTGTTGTACCAAAACTATAATATTCAATGGTTTCACCATCAATTACACCAACAACTACACCAACATTAACACCACTTTCTACGCGTGTTTGAATATGATTTTTAACCGCTTGCGAAATAAGTTGCGCTTGCGAAAAAGTGGTACAAAATAAACAAACTGCAACGAATAATATGATGTGTTTTTTCATGATATGGATGGTTAGATATATTTATAGGACGATTAGGAATGTAAAATGTTACAAATTAAAGCGCCTCATCAATAATATCTTGTACACATTCTGGATTCAATAAGGTACTAATATCACCCAAATTAGAGGTATCCTTTTCTGCAATTTTCCTTAAAATACGTCGCATAATTTTCCCCGAGCGTGTTTTAGGTAAAGATTCTGTAAACTGAATTTTATCCAGTTTGGCAATGGGTCCTATATGTTCGGTAATAATTTGGTTAATTTCGTTTCGTAAATTAGTATGATCCCGACTTTCGCCAGATTCCTTCAACGTCACATAACCATACAGCGCATTTCCTTTTATATCATGCGGAAATCCAACGATGGCAGATTCAGAAACTGCTGGGTGTTCATTAATAGCATCTTCAATAGGCGCCGTTCCTAAATTGTGCCCCGATACAATAATGACATCGTCCACACGACCCGTAATTCGGTAGTAACCAACTTCATCACGAAGTGCACCATCGCCAGTAAAATACATGTTTTTATAGGTGGAAAAATACGTGTCTTTATAACGTTGATGATCTCCCC
Source organism: Bizionia hallyeonensis (assembly GCF_042657385.1). NCBI lineage: Bacteria > Pseudomonadati > Bacteroidota > Flavobacteriia > Flavobacteriales > Flavobacteriaceae > Bizionia > Bizionia hallyeonensis. The sequence continues at coordinate 96,177 of NZ_JBHSLA010000004.1, forward strand.
AAATAGTTCGGGCTATACTTGGCCACGGAAACTTAATACACAATCTACCATCCACTTGATTGCCTTTTAGTTCCTCTCCGTTTTCATCCATAATGCACGGTTGCACACCTATAAATGGTAAAGTTGCATAAGTTGGTTTGGTTGGCGTAACATACGGAAGTGGTGTAATCATGATACCACCTGTTTCGGTTTGCCACCAGGAATCAATAATTGGACTTTTTCGTTTTCCAACATTATCATTATACCAATGCCACGCTTCTTCATTAATAGGTTCGCCTACGGAACCTAAAACTTTTAAAGATGACAAATCATACTGCTCTATTAACTCCGTTCCTTGTTTTGCCAAAGCACGAATAGCTGTGGGCGCTGTATATAACTGATTGATTTTATGCTTCTGAATAATATCCCAAAAGCGCCCGAAATTGGGATAACTCGGTACGCCTTCAAACATAACTGTTGTTGCTCCATTACAAAGCGGACCGTAAACTATGTAGCTATGGCCTGTAATCCAGCCAATATCAGCGGTACACCAGTACACATCATCCTCCTTATATTGAAATACATTTTTAAACGTGTACGCCGTATAAACCATGTAACCAGCAGTGGTATGTACCATGCCTTTCGGTTTACCCGTAGAACCAGACGTATATAGAATAAATAGCGGATCTTCGGCTTTCATAATTTCTGCCTGTCCGGCTTTAGATGCGTTATCAAGTAAAGGTTGCAACCAAAAATCGCGACCGGCTTTCATGCTAATTTCGGAATGTATGCGTTTTACCACTAAAACGGATTTTACACCATCGCAGTTTTCTAATGCTTCATCCACTATACCTTTTAAGTCGATGGTTTTAGCTCCGCGATACGAGCCATCTGCTGTTATTACTAACTTGCAATCCGAATCATTAATTCGTGTAGCTACGGCTTTTGACGAAAAACCAGCAAATACCACAGAATGAATGGCACCAATTCTAGCACAGGCTAAAATGGCAATCGCCAATTCCGGAATCATAGGCACATAAATACATACGCGATCGCCTTTTTGAATGCCTTGATCTTTGAGCACATTTGCCATTTGATTTACGCGTTCATATAATTGTTGATATGTAATATGTTCTGCTGGTTCCTCCGGATTATTCGGTTCAAATAAAATAGCCGTTTTGTTAGCTCGGGTTGCTAAATGCCTGTCTAAACAGTTTTCAGTGATATTTAATTCGGCACCTTCAAACCATTTTATTTCGGGTTTTGAAAAATCCCAACTTAAAACCTTGTCCCATTTTTTTCGCCATAAAAAATGCTCTTCAGCAATTTCCTCCCAGAAATTCTCGGGCTCACGAATGGATTTTCTATAAATTTGATAGTACTCTTCTAAATGTTTAATATGGTAGTTACTCATGTGAATTATAATTATGATGAAAAGATAGGACAAAGCCGAAAACAATCAAAAAAAAACGTTATTAAAAAAGTGTATAGATTTTTTACATTAATTTTTATATTAGCAATCTAAACTTCCTGAAATCTTGAAAAATCACCTCACGCTCCTACTCGTTTTTACGTTTACTATATTTTCATTTGCTCAAAAAAAGACAGAACCAACACCTAAAGAAATTCAACTTGCCGAAACGCTAAAAGAAACATATCCAGATGATCACGTTGCTTCGGAAAGTGAGAATTATCATATTTCATTTGAGTACAACAAAAAAACAGAAAAAGTCGAGGTCCTAGAAACTATTACCAAAAAACTCATCAGTTTAGATTCTCGAGCAGACATTCAAGTATATAGTTTTTATAATGGCGAATCGGAAATTGAATCCTTTGAAATAAAATATAAAACGGATCGTGATGCTGATTTTTACATTAAAGATGAAGCCATGAAAAGTGATGATTTGTTTCACAATGATGCCCGCGTAAAATATACAAATATAGATTTCCCACTTAAAGGCTACAGGTATCAAATTGAAACTGTTAAGCGTTATAAGGACATTAAATACTTTACCAGTTTGTATTTTAATGATGATTATCCAGCTGTAAAAAAAACGTTTACTATTGCTATTCCAAATTGGTTAGATTTAGAATTAAAAGAAATGAATTTTGACGGCTTTCCAATTCAAAAATCAGTAAAAGCGAATGAGGATACTGATGGTAAAATCCATACGTTTATAATAGAAAACGTACCAGCTATGTTTGATGATAGCAGTGCGCCTGGACCATCCTACATTTATCCGCATATTTTAATTTTAGCAAAATCATTTACTATAGATGCTGTAAAAACAAACATCTTTGAATCCACGCAAGATTTATACAATTGGTATAAAACATTGGTAAATAGTTTAGAAAATGACAATACGGATTTACAGGAGAAAGTGGTTGAATTAACCCAAGATGCAGCAACTGACGAAGAAAAAATAAAAAACATCTACTATTGGGTCCAAGATAATATTCGCTACATCGCCTTTGTGGATGGAATTGCAGGCTTTAAACCTGATGAAGCGTCGCAAGTTTTCAAAAAACGGTATGGCGACTGTAAAGGGATGGCAAACCTGACCAAACAAATGCTAATTGAAGCTGGTTTTGACGCACGCCTAACATGGATTGGCACCAACCGAATTGCTTACGATTATTCAACGCCTAGCCTATCTGTAGACAACCACATGATTTGTACTATTTATACAAATGGAGAACCTACATATTTAGATGGAACCGAAAAATTCAACGCTTACAAAGAATACGCAAACAGAATTCAGGGCAAACAAGTATTAATTGAAAATGGTGATGAATTCATTTTAAACATCGTACCAAAAACAGCAGCCAATTTCAATAAAGAGACCGTTAATTATAATTTATCCCTTGAAAATGAACAATTAAGTGGAACCGTTTCCAAAACCTTTAATGGCGAAAGTCGTTCGGGATTATTACAGTATTTAAGTCAGCTGCAAACCGATAAAAAAGACACCTTTTTAATGTGGTATTTGGATGGAGGCGATTCAAATATTAAAGTAACGGATATTATAACATCTAATTTAACCGATAGAGAAATACCTATAAATATCGATTACAACATTACGATAAATAATGCGGTTTCATCCTTCGATGATACCATGTATATTGATTTGGATTTAGAGAAAGAATTATCAGGTTATAATTTTGAAAAGCGCAAAACCGATTATGTTTTCGATTATAAAAAACATTTAGAATCCACAACGACGTTAAAAATTCCAGATGGTTACAAAATTGGAAGCCTTCCAAAGGATATTGCTATTTCCAATGACAATTACAACTTAAAAGTATCCTTTACCCAAACGGATACTACCATTATTTATAAAAAGGATTTTGAAATCACGGAAAGCGTTATTAAAAAGGACGGTTTTAATGAATGGAATGATTTTATAAAAAATCTTAATTCTGTTTATAACGAACAAATCACCTTAACCAAACAATAAAAAAACACATGAAAATTAAATTACTCCTATTATGCACATTTGCGTGCACAACCCTGTTTTTTGGTCAATCTAAACTAGAAATAGAAGCTCAAACATTTTTTTGGGGAGAAAATGACACCTTTAAAAACGCGGTTGATATTCCTGAAAAATGGGAAAATGAATCGGCTGTAATTATCTATAAGAATGAAAATTATGATTTTCATAAGTTTGGTAAACGTGTGGAATACAAGTCGTCCATTCGCAAACGGATTAAGCTATTAGATCAAGCATCTGTTACTGAATTTTCAACCTTCACTTATCAAAAACGATTCAACTCCTCAAAAGGCGTTTATGTTTACAATCCATCTAATGTTATTGTAGGTATTAAAATTATAAAGCCAGATGGTACTGAAACCATTATTGATATTGAAAAAGAAGCCGTAGAAGTTGATGGTGAAACTAAAGTAGCAATGGCTAATTTGGAAATTGGTGATATAATTGACTATTTCTATTATAGTGTTGAACCATTTAAATCTATTGAGGCATTTGGTTTTAATCCTGTGGAGCAAACATTAAGTGAGGAATATCCCATAATGGATTACAAGCTATATTTTGAAACGGAAAATGACTTTTTTATAAATTTCAACTCCTATAATGGTGCTCCAGAACTAAAAGAAATTCCCACCGAAAAGAATAATATGAGACGGTATGAATTGACTGAAAAAGACATTGATAAACATAAATATGAACGTTGGTTTTATCCTTTAGTAGAATTGCCTTGTTATAAGTTTCAGGTATATTTTGCCAGATCGGGCAGATTTGAAAACGATGCCAAAGCTTTCCTTCCCGAGAAAGAAGAAATAATTAAGAAAACAGTTTCAAAAGAAGAGATTTTAGACTTTTATAAAAGATACACTGCTTATGGGGATTTAGGTTCCATGGAGCGTTTTGTTAAAGAAAACGACTTTGCAAGCGAGCGCGAAAAGATAATAGCTGTTTACTATTTTGCGCGCCATCATTTTCTAACGCAATATGTAGAAGGTATTATTGTTGGTGAAGCGAATATTCTGGCCTCACCATTTATTACGACAAGAACGGTTCCGTATTTATTTTCAAATGAGAAATCGTTTATACGGCATTTTATGGCTTTTTTATATGAATCTGATTATGATTATGACGTTATCGTGGGTAAAAAACGCTATGATGGATCTTTAAATGATTTGCTTCTCGAGCGAAACACCAAAGTTATTATCAAAGTCAACACAGAAATACCTGTTTATTTAGAGGCTTTCAAAATTCATTCGGATGCCAATCAATTTCATCATTTATTAGAAGGTACCGATGTGTATAAATTATCAGCAAGCAGAAAACGATTGGATCAAATTGCAACCGGAAAATTACCACAATCAACCTATAAGGAAAATGAATCCTTGAAGGACATTACAATTACATTAAACGATGATATTTCAGGGTTTACGTATCAAGGTATTAACAAATACAAGGGTTACGAAAAAGCAGATCATCAATATGACAAACTTATTTTTAAAGATTACGTTGATGAGGATTACCAAAAGTATGGAACAGAACCTTTTATGGATAAAATAAGAAATAAAAAAACACGCGAAAAAACCAGAAAAGAACTTGCTGCGTTAGTTGAAAAACTTCGTGAGAAACAATCTGAAAGTTTAAAGAAAAATATAGAAGCTGAATTAGATATTACAGAGGTTTCAGATTATACTTATACTATTAAAGAAACAGGGCGTTATGGATTTGATACGTACTTTACTTATGATGAAAACTTCACGGTTTCAGATGCACTCATTAAAAAAGCAGGGCCTAATTACATTTTAGAAGTTGGTAAATTAATTGGTGGTCAGGTGGATTTATCTGATGAAGAACGCAAACGAACTGAAAATGTGCACATGAACTATCCACGAAGTTATAATTACAACATAACACTAAATATTCCTGAAGGGTATTCCGTATCTGGTTTGGATAAACTAAACAAATCGGTTGATAACAAAACAGGCGCTTTTATCAGTACCGCATCAATGTCGGGTAATCAGTTAATTATCACTTCTACAAAACAATATAAAAACAATTATGAAGACCATGCCGATTGGCCATTAATGATGGCGTTTCTAGATGAAGCCTTCCAATTTACCAATGAAAAAATCTTATTGAAAAAAAATTAAGAATTCTTATTCGTGTTAATTTAAAAGGCTGTCTGAAAAATGATAATATAAATTGTCAAACTGAAACCAATTCAGATTGACGAGAATTATCTAAACCTTCAGACAGCTTTTTCTATGCATTAAAAGTCCGAAGTTTATAAGCTTTTATTTCTTTAACCACGCGAGGTGCTAGCATAAGCGTTGTAAACATAGTTGGAAAAGCCATGAGAGCAAAAAAGCCATCAATTAAATTAATCATCATACTTAAAGACGTGGTTGCTCCTAAAATAATACTCACGATATACATGTAGTTATAATAGTGTTTTTTATCGGCTCCAATTAAAAACGACAAACATTTACTACCATAATAGGAATAGGAGAATAGGGATGAAATACTAAAAACGGCAATACAAATTAATAGCAAGTATTTACCAAATCCTGGCATGGCATTTCCAAATGCAGACGCTGTTAAACTCACACCATTAGCATCCGTTGTTTGCCAAACTCCGGTTACTAAAATAGCCAAAGCTGTTAAGGTACAAACCACCAAGGTGTCAATAGCTGGTCCCAACATAGCCACTAAACCTTCACGGACTGGTTCCGAAGTTTTTGTTGCGCCATGAGCCATAGGTGCTGTACCAATTCCCGCCTCATTAGAAAACGCACCACGACGAATACCTAATAACATTAAACCACCTATAACACCACCTAAAAAGGTGTCGCCTTTATAAAAGCTAGCACTAAAAGCATCGGTAAAAATGAGACTAAAATATTTAGGCACTTCTTCAAAATTAACAATCAGAATAATGACAACCGAAACAAAATACAATAATACCATAGCTGGCACGAGTTTGGAAGCTGTTTTACTAATCCTATTCAACCCACCTAAAATAACAATTGAGGTAATAATTACTAAAACAATACCAACTGCTAAATTAGAAGTAAAACCAACTTCCACGCCATTAGGACGCAATAAAATATCATTAATGGCTTGGGTTAACTGATTTACATTAAAAACGGGTAACGCACCAACTAGACCACAAACACTAAAGAATACAGCTAATGGTTTCCATGATTTACCTAAACCTTCGGTAATAAAATACATGGGACCACCTTGCAAATCGCCAGCACTATCTCTACCACGATACATAATGGCTAAGGTAGATGTAAAGAATTTGGTAGACATCCCAATTACAGCACTCACCCACATCCAAAAAACGGCTCCTGGTCCACCAATGGAAATGGCAACGGCTACTCCCGCAATATTCCCCATACCAATGGTAGAAGATAAAGCGGTTGTTAAAGCTTGAAAATGTGTAATTTCACCTGGATCGTCTGGGTTATTATATTTACCACGCAACACGTTAATGGCATGACCAAAAAACCGAAAGGGTAAGAATCTGGATAGAATTAATAAGTACAATCCGCCTCCAATAAGCAAAATAAGTAATGGCAAACCCCAAGCAAACGAGGCGAAATCAGAAATGTATTGATTGAGTTGTTCCATAAATTTATTTGTAGTCATAAATGTAACAAAGTCATTACAATTTTTGGGTGTTTTTAAAAGTTTAAACCATTCTCGCGGCTTGTTTCTTCGGATTCTATTTATTAAAAGTTAACTTTGGAGTTCAATAATTAGAAAATTATACGCATTTTTTAAAGAAAACAAAAGCTTTCTTTTATTAACGGCCCAGATTAAAAATTAATTAAAATGAAATTTATTTTTTCACTGTATATCATATGTTTTAGCTGTTTTATCAGTTTAGCGCAAGCTGGATATCCAGAACCAGAAAAGACAGAAACTAGACTGTTTTATATTCAGCATAGTAACAACCACAATACTTATGTCTATGATGTTAATTTAAATGGCAAGGTTATTAATCAATTAGAACCTATTAATGAGTACCGCATTATTTATACTGAAAATGGTATAAAAAGGCCACTGACAACCTTGCAGAAAAGTCGAGCTTATGGATTAATTCGCGTAGATTCTCAACCCAATTTATTCACGTTTCGCCTTGCCGCATCTAACAAATTACTTTTTCATCTTTTAGTTACCAAAAATGAAGGCGCCAAAATATTTGTTACAGTTAATACTCGTAAAATATTTTTAGAAAAAATGTTTATTCAACTTAAAGCTGGTTTGTTTTCTATTAATGCTAAAGCCGATTACGTTCTATTTTATGGCACAGATTTTTATTCAGGAAAACCTGCTATGGAAAAGGTTTTAATGGACTAATTTCACAAAATAAATTGTGAATATTCTAATAAAAACCCAATTACAATCAATTTTTATCTCAAATTCCATTAATGAAAACTCAATATTTTATAATCCTATATTTAATTTTTAGCAGCTGCTCAAATTTGAAATATTTGACCCCTTTTGAAGGGTATGCTAATAAGCCTAAGGAGGTTGAATTACAATATTATAGAGTAAGCACTGTGGACAGTATAAAAACTATCAGAGCATCTTCAAAAAGTATCTCTTATTATGACAGAAAAGGTAGATTACTAAAAACAACATCATTTAAAGCGGACGGACCAAGCACTAGATACCGCCTTTTTACCTATGATAAATTTGGAAACCTAACGGAAGTAGCATCATTCAACAACACCAATAAAAAATCAAACCAATTAAATTATTATTATAATAAACAGGGGCAAATAATAAAAAAAGAGAATATCAGAGAAAATAGCAAGATGGTAACAAATTCCGTTTATGACCGAAAAAAAAGAATGAGTAAATCAATCATGGTAAAAAATGATAGTATCTTCTTTGATAGTAGTATGTTTAAATATAATAAAGATTGGCAAGAAATAGAGCTAACATCCTATCTTGAGTCAGGTGAACAAAAATCAAGAATAGAATTCTTCTATGATAAAAAAAAGAATCAAATCTTAAGTAAATGGTATAGGAGTGATAATTCGCTTAAAAATTTTTACGAAACAACCTTCAACGATAAAGGTGATAAAATAGCAGTTAAAAGATATAATTTTTTGGATGGTAAAACGAAATTGATAAGTCATAACCAAACCGATTTTATATATGACAAATATGGAAATTGCATTGAAAAAAGATACTTTGAGAATGGTGTTTTGAAAATGATTTTAAAATATAAATTCAGATATAAAAAATAAAATTCTAGTAGCATTCAGATACAGAGATATAAATATGATATTAAAAAAAAATCAAATGCATAAATTATCTATTCAAATAGGCTTCCACATGCGTTTTAATACGATTTTGAATATCCGTTACATCACCTTTTACAAAGGCTTCTCCTGTAATGTTTTCATACAATTCAATATAGCGTTCACTAACAGATTGGATGTATGCATCACTCATGTCCGGAACAGTTTGTCCTTCTAATCCTTGAAAATTATTGGCAATAAGCCACTGACGCACAAATTCCTTGGACAATTGCTTTTGAGCTTCGCCTCTATTTTGACGCTCTTGATAACCATCTGCATAAAAATAACGTGAGGAATCTGGGGTGTGAATTTCATCAATCAAAACAATGTGTCCATCTTGTGTTTTTCCAAATTCATATTTGGTGTCTACTAAAATAAGTCCTCTAGAAGCTGCTATTTCGGAACCACGCTGAAATAATTTGCGGGTGTAATCTTCTAAAACACGATAATCCGCTTCAGAAACAATACCTTTTTTCAGAATGTCTTCTCGTGAAATGTCTTCATCATGATCTCCCATATCTGCTTTGGTTGCAGGCGTGATTATTGGTTGAGGAAATTTATCATTTTCTTTCATCCCCTCTGGCATAGTCACACCACACAGTATGCGTTTTCCTGCTTTATATTCACGAGCTGCATGACCGGACATATATCCACGAATTACCATTTCTACTTTAAAAGGCGTACATAAATGGCCAACCGCTACGTTTGGATCTGGAGTAGCTATAAGCCAGTTTGGAACCACATCTTCCGTGGCTTTCATCATTTTTGTCGCAATCTGATTCAGAATTTGTCCTTTATATGGAATTCCTTTGGGCATCACCACATCAAAAGCGCTTAACCTATCTGTTGCAACCATAACGAGCTGCTCATTGTTTATATTATAAACTTCTCGTACTTTACCTTTATAAAGGCTTTTTTGTCCGGGAAAATTAAAATTAGTATCCGTAATTGTATTCATTTAAAGTTGGTTGTTGTTTGTTTGGTAAAAGTAAATTGTTTCTTAATGTCAAACAAATCTAAATGTAAAAAGGGAGAACTATTTGTTCTCCCTTTTATCAGCTGTTGATATATTTATATTAATTGAATCGGATGTTGTACGTTACACCAACTCCAACATTTGATAAATTTAAATCGTTTTCTGCAAAGGTATTTTGGTAATAGGCGTAAAAATTCCAATCGCGGTTATGGTAACCAACTTGTGGGTTAAGATACAAGCCACCATCATTATTATCTATATTGGCTAAAAAACCGTAACCTACATCAGCACCAAAAAATAAACCGTCTGGTGTAAAGTAATATCTAAAAAAGGCGGCAGCTGGAATAACACCAAAGTCCTCGAAGTCGTCATTTGCAAAATAATGGGTGTAACCAGATGCAAAACCTATGGCAACATTTGGATTAAACAAATATTGTCCTCTAATGTCTGCCCCTACTGTAAAATCGGAAACATCACTTGCATCCCCTACCGGAATACCAGCTGTTAAGCCAACTTTTAACCAAGAGTTATCTGGTGTTAAATCTACATTGTCATCCTGTGCAAACATTGGACTAAATCCAAATAATAATGCTACTAAAAATAATTTTTTCATTTTGTCTCTTTTTTGATTAGAGTACAAAGTTGGACAATAAACAGAGAATTATCTTACAGCATTCAAGGCTATGTTTATAGAATTATAGGAAATCACCATTGAAAACCACTTCAAACACCTGACTAACAGCGTAAAACACCAGAATAAAAAAGCCAGTTAGAAAACCGACTTTTAAAAGTAAAAAAATTAGTTTGTAGGTATTAGTCCACGTTCTCAATACTTTTATAGGCTTCAATAACTTTTTTTACCAATTTATGGCGAATAACATCCTTATCATCTAAAAATATCATCCCCACACCTTCTACGTTTTTCAAAATGAGCAAGGCTTCTTTTAGTCCGGAAATGGTGCGTCTTGGTAAATCTATTTGTCCAGGATCTCCTGTTAATAAGAACTTGGCATCTTTACCCATACGTGTTAAAAACATTTTCATTTGGGCATGTGTGGTGTTCTGACCTTCGTCTAAAATAACAAATGCATGATCCAAAGTTCGTCCACGCATAAAAGCTAAAGGTGCAATTTGAATGGTGCCGTTTTCAATATAATGCGCTAATTTTTCAGGCGCAATCATATCGCGTAAGGCATCATACAAAGGTTGCATGTAGGGATCTAATTTTTCCTTTAAATCGCCAGGAAGAAACCCCAAATTTTCACCAGCCTCAACCGCTGGACGTGTTAAAATAATCCGTTTAACTTCTTTATTTTTTAAGGCACGAACCGCTAAAGCCACACCGGTGTATGTTTTTCCTGTTCCAGCTGGACCAATAGCAAAAACCATATCGTTTTTACGCATGCTTTCTACCAATTTACGCTGATTGGCTGTTTGGGCTTTAATTAATCGGCCGTTAACACCATGAACAATCACTTCGCCACTTTTAGCGCTAGTCTCATAATCCGCTTTACTATCACTGGTTAAAACGCGTTCAATAACATTTTCGTCTATCTTATTGTATTTCATATAATGCTCCATGAGCATATTAAAGCGTTTATCAAATTCTTCCAGTAAATCTTCATCGCCATAGGCTTTGATTTTATTACCTCTGGCAACAATTTTTAGTTTTGGATAATACTTTTTAAGGAGTTCTATATTAACGTTTTGTGCACCAAAAAAATCCTTTGGTGATACGTCTTCAAGTTCGATTATGATTTCGTTCAAAAGCTAGGCGATTTAATTAAATTAATCTATTTAGTTTTATTAGTTTTGTGTTTAAACAAAAATACACATTTTAATTTCGTGTTGGGTTAAAAAAATATCAACAATTCTAAATGGCAATCATTACATTAACAACTGACTTTGGGGAGAGAGATCACTTTGCAGGCGCAACCAAAGGTGCTATTTATAGCGAATTACCTGATGTAAAAATTGTTGATATCTCACATTCCATTTCGCCTTTTAGTATTCCTGAGGCAGCTTATATTATATTAAACGCTTTTAGTAGTTTCCCGAAAGGCACCATTCATATTATAGGTGTGGATTCAGAATTAAATGAAGAGAATAAACATATAGCCGTAAAATTAGATGGTCATTATTTTATTTGTGCCAACAATGGTATTATGAGTATGATTTGTGCCGAAATAGCACCCGAGAAAATTGTAGAAATTAATATCCATGACGCTATTATAACCAGTTTTCCGGTTTTAGATGTGTTTGTAAAAGTAGCCTGCCATATTGCTCGAGGTGGTACGCTGGAAGTAATTGGAAAGGTAATTAACACGATAAAACCTATAAAAAATATCATTCCGTTTGTTAATGATGAACGCACGCAGATAATTGGTCATATTATTTATATTGACAATTACGGGAATGTGATAACTAATATTAAACGTAACTTTTTTGAAAAAGTGCAATTGGGTCGTTCGTTTGAAATTTCCGCGAGAAACAAAACTTTCAATAAAATTTATAACAAATATAGTGATGTGGTAGATTTTAGTAAAGCGCCCGAAACACGGAATATTGAAGGTCATAGAATGGTGGTTTTTAATTCCTCTAGTTACCTAGAAATTGCCGTTTACAAGAGCAATCCAAATACCACCGGTAGCGCCTCATCATTGTTAGGTTTAGAACTTATGGATACTATTTCCGTTAATTTTTTAAAAGAATAAAATATGTTTGTACGTATTGTGAAATTGAGCTTTGAACCGAAACATATTGATACCTTTCTAGAAAATTTCCATAAAAACAAACAGGCTATTCGAGATTTTGAAGGGTGCCAGTTTCTAGAATTATATCGCGATAAAAACAATACCCATGTGTTTTTTACGTATAGTTATTGGAAAAGTGAAAACGATTTAGAAAATTACAGGCAATCTCAATTATTTAAAAGCATATGGTCTGTAACCAAACCCATGTTTAATATGAAACCTGAAGCTTGGAGTGTTGATAAGCTGGAATCGCTTGAATAGTGAATAGTGAATAGTGAATAGTGAATAGTGAATAGTGAATAGTGAATAGTGAATTTGTTTTTTTATGACAATACAAAAAAATTTCTTTTATTTTACGCACCGCTAACAACTATTACCTAATACCTAATACCTAAAAAAACATGTTTGCAATCCTTAAAAAAGAAATAAATGCCTTCTTCGCCTCCTCGATTGGCTATTTAGTGATTGCCATTTTTCTCATTTTAAACGGTTTATTTTTATGGCTTTTTATAGGGGAATTTAACATCCTTGATAATGGCTTTGCTGATTTGTCTAGCTTCTTTTTATTAGCACCTTGGATTCTGTTGTTTTTAATTCCTGCGGTTACCATGCGGAGTTTTTCAGACGAAAAAAAACAAGGCACTTTAGAACTATTAGTCACCAAACCCATCAGCTTATTTAAAATTGTTTTAGGAAAATATTTAGGGGCTTTTATACTTATTATCCTAGCCTTACTTCCTACGCTACTCTATGTATACACGGTGTACCAATTAGGAAACCCAGTAGGAAATATTGATTTTGGAAGTACGTTTGGTTCCTATATAGGTTTATTATTTCTGGCTGCGGCTTACACGGCAATTGGTGTGTTTGCTTCTAGTTTAACAGACAATCAAATAGTAGCTTTTATATCTGCTGTATTCTTGTGTTTCTTCTTTTATATTGGTTTAGAAGGTATTGCCGATTTTGTTTCTAGTAGTTTTATAGACCAACTCGGTATGAGTGCCCACTATAAAAGCATTAGTCGTGGTGTTATTGATACACGCGATTTACTGTACTTTATAAGTATCATTTTAGTGTTTTTGGTTTTTACAGTTCGGTTTATAACCACCCAACCATTCCACAAAAAAGAATTGACCACACTTGTACTACTTCCTTTAGGCCTACTTGTATTGAATATTTTTACACATAATTTTTATGAGCGTTTTGATTTAACTAAAGACCAACGCTACACCTTAAGTCAAGCTTCTCGAAGCATTATAGAATCGGTGGAATCGCCTATTATTATTGATGTATTTTTAGATGGTACCAACCTCCCTTCAGAATTCAGACGTTTACAAACGGAAACACGTCAACTTTTAGAAGAGTTTAAATCGGAAAATAGTCAAATTTATTTCAATTTTATCAACCCACTAGAAGATGATAAAACACGCGAACAGAGTATTCAGGCCTTAAATGAGCGTGGTTTAAAACCCATGCAAGTTACCGTTCAAGATGCAGGGAAATCCAGTCAAGAAGTTATTTTTCCATGGGCTTTGGCAAGTTATAATGAAGTAACTATTAAAATTCCTTTAATTAAAAATAAAATTGGCGCTGATGTGCAAGAATTAGCTAGTAATTCCATTCAGCATTTAGAGTATGCATTTGCAGATGGTTTAAGCAAGCTGGTGAATCCAAAACGTCGTAAAATTGCAATTCTTAAAGGAAATAATCAGTTGAAGGATGCGCAAATTTTCGATTTTGCAAAAACTATAAAAGACTATTATTATATAGCAGCCTTTACTTTAGATAGCGTTCAAAGCACACCACAAAAAACGTTGGATGATTTAAAATCTTACGATTTAATTATTTCAGCCAAACCAACAGAGGCCTTTTCAGAAGCTGAAAAATTGGTATTGGATCAATTTACCATGTCGGGTGGAAAAAGTCTGTGGCTGTTGGATAGAGTGGTAATTGAACAGGATAGTTTGTTTAATGCGGAAGGAAAAAATATTGCGGTTGTTCGCGATTTGAATTTAACCGATTTCTTTTTCAAATACGGAGTCCGCATCAATCCAGTATTAATAAACGATCTCTACTCCGCGCCTATTACCTTGGCAACTGGAGACGGCAGCCAATCGCAATTTCAACAACTACCATGGTTTTATTCACCCTTGGTGACGGCCACCTCCAAGCATCCCATTGTTAATAATTTGAACTTGATAAAATTTGATTTTGCCAATCAAATTGACACGCTGAAAAACGATATTCAAAAAACAGTATTATTACAAAGTTCCATACTTACCAAAATTGATGGCACACCTCGTGAAGTGAGTTTAGCTATGACAAACGAGGAGCCAGACCCAAATAAGTATGTAAATGGTCCTCAAAATTTGGCCGTTTTATTAGTAGGGGATTTTACATCCGTTTACCATAATCGCGTGAAACCATTTCATGTTGCTGATATTAAAAACACCAGTATTCCAACTAAAATGATTGTGATTGCAGATGGCGATGTCATTAAAAATGATGTAGGAAGAAATGGGCCTCTGGAATTAGGTTTTGATCGTTGGACAGGACAAGAATATGGTAACAAGGATTTTTTACTGAATGCCGTAAATTACCTGTTAGACGATAGTGGACTTATAAACATTCGATCTAAAGATATTTCTTTGGCTTTTTTAGACTATCAAAAAGTAGCGGACGAAAAAACCAAATGGCAAATTATTAATATGGTCTTACCGCTAGTGTTTTTAGCGGTTTTCGGATTATTATACAACTTTTTCAGGAAACGAAAATACGCGAGATAAGCCTATAATACCTAGATGAGATTCCCTTTTTTATGGGAATGATTTGTTAATAAGTTTGTTTCCTATATTAATCGGTTTAGGATATATTTGTATGATTAACTTATTGAACTCATAAACGTATTTTACATAGATGAAATTTATAGTATCAAGTACCTATTTACTGAAACAATTACAAGTTCTTGGTGGTGTTATTAATAGTTCGAACACCTTACCTATTTTAGATAATTTTTTATTCGAATTAAACCAATCAGAACTTATTATTTCTGCGAGTGATTTAGAAACAACCATGTCTTCTAAATTAGAAGTGGAAAGTGATAATAGTGGTAGCGTTGCAGTACCTGCAAGACTATTGTTAGATACATTAAAAACCTTTCCAGAGCAACCTTTAACTTTTGTGGTTGAAGAAAATAATACAATTGAAATCAGCTCTAATCACGGTAAATATGCATTAGCATATGCTGATGGTGCCGAGTTTCCTAAACCAGTAACTCTAGAGGATGCTACTGCCACAACCTTAAATGGTGACATTTTAGCAACGGCTATCAACAAAACTATTTTTGCCGCAGGAAATGATGATTTACGTCCTGTAATGAGTGGTGTGTTTTTCCAGTTTTCTACCGAAGGCTTAACCTTTGTAGCTACCGATGCACACAAATTAGTAAAATATTCGCGTGCGGATGTGCAAGCGTCTGAAGTCACAGAATTTATCATGCCTAAAAAACCTTTAAATTTATTAAAGGGTATTTTAGCCGCAAGTGATGACGATGTCACGATTGAATACAACGATTCGAATGCGAAATTCACCTTTGAAAACGTAGAATTAATTTGCCGATTAATTGATGGAAAATATCCAAACTATGAAGCGGTAATCCCAAAGGAGAATCCAAACAAACTTGTTATAAATAGAAATCAGTTTTTAAACTCGGTTCGTCGTGTGAGTATTTTCTCAAATAAAACAACACACCAAATTCGTTTAAAAATTGCTGGTGCAGAATTAAATATTTCTGCGGAAGATATAGATTACTCAAACAAAGCAGAAGAGCGTTTAACCTGCGATTATCAAGGTGACGATATGCAAATTGGGTTCAACTCACGTTTTTTAACAGAAATGTTAAACAACCTTACAAGTGATGAAGTTCAGCTTGAAATGAGTTTACCAAACCGTGCAGGTATTCTTACACCTGTTGATGGTTTAGATGAAGGCGAACAAGTAACCATGTTGGTCATGCCGGTAATGCTTAATAGCTAAAAAACCCTATGTCGCGATTGTAATAGTTTTTAGAAGGATAAAATAATAATATAAAAAACCACAACTTTTTAGCTGTGGTTTTTATATATTTAAAATATCTCTGCTTGCTAAATTTACTTCAAAAACGTAATTGATAACGGGTAATTAATAGGGTCACCATTACTTGCCCTTACGGCATTCATAATAGGGAAAACAAAAGCAATAAGGCCAATTACAATCAACATAATAAAACCAAGACCTAATAATATAATGGCAGGAATACTTAAAATAGCATAAATAAAAATGCTGATTTGAAAGTTGACTATTTTCTTTCCATGGTCGTCCATTTTGAAAACCTTATCTTTTTGGGTTAACCAAATAATAAGAGGTACAATGAGTCCGCCAAAACCAGTAATGTACGTTAGTAGTTGACTTAAATGCGTTAAAACTAATAATTGATTATCTTCTCTCATGATGATTATTGTTTATAGATTGATGTATTAATAGGACGTGAAACAGGATTAAATGTTACACCTAATATATATTAAATTACTGATTTAAAAATTATTTTTATAGATTACCCTATTCAAAACGTCAATTAAACTGGCAGTGTTTTTCAGTATTTTAAGCAAATAGATACCTTTCAGGATTACTTATAGTGTTTTCAATTTTCACATAATCTATATAAAATTAAAAACACCCTACTATAATTAAAGTACCTTTGCTCTTAAGACATTATAATATTGAAAAAATTCCTAACAAACATAGAGCTATTTTTAAAAGGCTCCGATTTTTACCGAGGACTTAAAATTACTTTTGCTGTTTTAATTCCTCTAATAGCATTTAATTTTATAGGCTATTTTGAATTTGCGCCTGCCATAGTAATTGGTGCTTTTTTAAATGCACCAGGTGATATTGCTGGCAGTATAAAACGAAAAGTAAATGCCATATTAATTAGTATTGGTTTAACCATGCTAATTACAGCTGTCATTTTGTTTCTAAAACCATACCTCCCACTTTTAGTTGTAGCCCTAGCCGTTATATCCTTTGTTGTATCTTTTATTTCGATTTATGGATTCCGCGCTTCCTTGGTGTCTTTCTCTGGATTACTTGCTATGGTACTGGCATTTGCAATTGAGAAAAAAACAGCACAAGAAATTTTCATTCATATTGGACTCATGGGAATTGGTGGATTTTGGTATTTACTAGTGTCCTTTCTATTTCAAAAATTAGCACCCAAAAAAGAAGAAAACCAACTCCTATCAGACACGCTTTTACTTATTGGCGACTATTTAAAACTGCGCGCACGGCTATTAACTAAAAGTAGTAAGCGTGAAGAACTTATTCAGAAAACCTTTGTACTTCAAACACAAATTAATGAGAAACACGAAACCTTAAGAGAAGTTCTTTTTACAGGAAGAAAACGATCTGGTCGTTCGCATTACGATGAAAAACAGGTGTTAATCTTTATATCATCTGTAAATATATTTGAACTCATTGAGGCCAAGCATTTAGATTACAATGAATTAGATAGATTGTTTGGCAATAATAAAAAGCATCTTAAAGCTGCTAAAAAACTGAATACCGTAATGGGCAACCACCTGATTAAGTTGTCAGAATTATTAATTCAGAATGATGAGCTACCCAATAGAGATAATTTATTAAAAGCACTTGCAAATGGACGTCAAGCTATTACAGATTATGTTAACGATGTTAAACTTCCAAAGGCTCTAGAAGGTTCACTTCTTTTACGGAATCATTACGATTATCAAGAGCTTTTACTGGAAGAAATACGATCCATTAGGCGTGTCATGGCAAACGTACAACATGCTTCTAAAGTATCTTTAAAGCGCCAAGATGCCAAGCAATTCTTAACGCTTCAAGAATATCGTTTTAATGTTATTCTCCAAAACTTAAGCTTCAATTCAACATTATTTAGTCACGCCCTTCGTTTTACAGTAGCTATAGTATTTGCCTTTATTTTAGGAACAGTTTTTAATATTCATAATACCTATTGGATTCTATTAACCATAATTGTGATTATGAGACCCAATTACGGTTTAACGAAAGAGCGCTCCAAAGATCGTATTATAGGCACGTTAATAGGTTCTGCCTTTGCCATTGGTATTGTATTAATAACCCAAAACATTATGGTGTATGGTGTGTTAGCTATTATATCATTAACCCTAACATTTGCTTTAATTCAGCAAAACTATAAATCGGGAGCTGCATTCCTGACTATTAATATCATTTTTGTGTATTCATTAATGAATCCGAATACGTTTGAAGTTATTCAATACCGAATAATTGACACCATTATTGGCGCGGGTATTGCTGTCATTGCAAACTATTTTTTATGGCCATGTTGGGAAAGCAATAATTTAAAAGATGTATTGTTAAGCACCATTCAAAAAAACAAAGTTTACTTATTAGCCACTAAAGATTTATACCATGAAAAAAATGAAAATCAGCTAGCCTATAAAATTGCTAGAAAAGAAGTGTTTTTGGCTATTAGCAATCTGAATGCCGCATTCCAAAGGTTAACACAAGACCCAAAATCAAAGCAAAAGGAATTTCAGTTAATTTATAATTTAGTAACCTTAAACCAAACCATGGTTTCCGCTATTGCCTCCATTGGTAGTTTTATTCTAAATCATAATACCACAAAAGCATCTGAAGAGTTTGATGCCGTATTATTACATATTGTAGATAACCTACATCAGTCCTGCAAAGTGTTAGAAGGTACTGTTCCCGAAAATAGCCTAGATAAAAAGTCGATAATCCGTGCGGAAGAATCCTTGTTAAGAGCCTATCAGAACTTATCGTGCTTACGGGATAAAGATATCCAAGATGGCAATACGGAAATAGATACGGATACCTTAAACCAATTACAAGAAGCCTATTTAATATCCAATCAACTTATTTGGTTAAAAACCTTATCTGAAAATTTAAAGAAAGCTACCAAGCAGTATAAGATGGTTTTGGATGGTGTGGAATCATGATGAGTAGGACGTATAAAAATTAAATGTTCGGTACTTCTACTTCTTAATTTTTTTCACCTACAATAAGCCCAGCTTTTTTACACCCTTCAATAATTTTTTCAACTAAATCCGTGTCATACAAGGTTGTACTTAACGCCGCTTTCAGATTCGCTAAAATATCGGAATATTTATCAGTTAATATATTTACATCCTCACCTATTTCAGGAAGTAAGCCAAGTTGGGCTTTAGCAATAGCTTTGGATAAAGGTTCATAAAAGACATCCATTGTTTCTATTTTATTGGCATAATCAAGTGCCTTAACGTAATCACCATTATGATAATACACAAAGAAAAAACCAAGGTAAAACCACCAAGGACAATGTGGGTTAAGATCTAAAGACTGAAGCAGTAATTCAAGTGCTCTATCATATTCACCCACACAAGCCATTCCAAAACCAACAGTGCCTATCGTAGAAACGGAAGAAGGATTTAATGATAAACAATATTCTAATGCTTTAATTGCTTCTTCTTTTCTTTTCATATAGATATTTGCCCAACCTAACTGCTGATAGGCATGCTGACATTGAGGATCCATCTTAACCGCCTTTTTCGCGAGTTCATAGGCTTCTTTTACAGGCTCTGTAACTGTGGGAAATCCAAGTGAGTAAGCATCCAAATATAATTCTGACAACATAGCTAAGCCAGTTGCATAATTAGGATTAATCTTTAAGGCTTCCTCAAGCGCTAGCCGTGTTTGCATATAGGTCTCTAATGAAAAATTCATATGGAGGTAATAATTCCAAAGTGCGGCATCAAATGAATCAACACTTAAAATTGTTTTGCGATGCGTTTTCCAATTTTCATGAATAATAAACCCATAATAGCCACCTAATATAGAACAAACATTACTAATAATTTGATCTTGGATGTCAATCAGATTATCAATATTTAATTCGTGATTGTATGTTTCAGACCAAACTTGCATCCCCTTCATCGTTTCAATTAATGCTACATTTATTCTGATTGCGGTAGAGGAACGCTTAACAGAACCTGTAATAAGGTAGTGAACCCCTAGGTCTGACCCAATAATTCTTACATCGGCATGGTTAGAAGCATATATGCGTGTAGAATGGTGGGCAACAACAGCTATATCCTGAAAATTACTAAAGGTTCGGGTAAGCTCTTCTCCAAATCCATCAGCAAAGAATTGGTACTCACCATTAGGACATAAATTACGAAAAGGCAACACAGCAAGCGTAAGTTTAGCACGGGAAAACTGATTAGGCATCTTTCCAATACTAACATCAGACTTTTTTTCTGGAATAAAATTTGTTCGAAATATAGGCACATATGTACCCTTAACCACTTCTATTTTGATAGTATCGAATTTTCCTAAATCATCATAATATTCTTTTAACAAACGCCTCAGTCTTCCCGCATGAATACGAACAATAGCATCTATTTGCGGGTTAAAATCAGAAGGTTTTCCTAATGCATTAACGGCAATGGTGTATTCTTTTAAGCCCTCCGTTTTACCATTTAAAGTTTCTTCCACTATGAATTTCAGAAAATTTGTTAAAACTACCGAGCGAGAAAATAACGGACTTGATAGAATATGATTCAATTCTTCTATAATCTCTTTCCTCGAATAATCGGTTACGGAACAATTTTCTGATTGTTTAGACAACATGAAAGGATAATTTAATTTGTGGTTAAATAGGTACAGAAACGTCTATTTTTAATTTAGTTTCTACTATCAAATATAGGGAAAATTAATTTTTAATTTTCTTGTTTCTCTGTAAATAACGCAGTTTTCAACAGTATTTGGTAAACCCATTTTACGGTTAAGTAACCGTATTACACTTGTATTGTAGTTGGCATAATCTTAATTTAGAATTTTTATAAAAAATTAATCAACTATAGCAACATGAAACTTAAAACATTCTTTTTAACCATTGTCATGAGTTCCGCGCTGTTTTTTGGAACTGGTTTGGTACACGCGCAAGATGTGTTACCCTTCCCTCCAACACCATCAGCAAGTGAAGCTGGCTTAACCATGCAAACTTCTACGTATAACAAACGTGTAGAAAAGGAGCGTTTATCAAAAGATGCACCAAATATTCTCATCGTTCTTATTGATGATGTTGGTCCCGCAACACCATCAACGTATGGGGGAGAAATAAATACACCAAATTTAAGTCGTGTGGCCAATATGGGAATTTCTTATAACCGATTTCACTCCACGGCTATGTGCTCTCCAACAAGAGCATCCATACTTACAGGTAGAAATCATACAGCTGTTGGTAATGGCCAAATTGCTGAACTTACCAACGATTGGGATGGATATAGTGGAACAATCCCGAAAACATCTGCCACAATTGCCGAAGTTTTAAAAGCATATGGGTATAATACGTCTGCTTTTGGAAAATGGCATAATACACCTGCCGAATTAACCACATCCAAAGGTCCGTTCGATTATTGGCCTACGGGATATGGGTTTGAGTATTTTTATGGGTTTCTTGCCGGAGAAGCTTCACAATACGAACCTCACATGGTTAGAAATACAGCAGTAGTAAATCATCCACATACTACACAAGGTCACGATTACTACCACCTTACGGAAGATATCACCGAAGATGCCATCAAGTGGTTAAGAGAACAACAGGCTTTTTCGCCTGATAAACCTTTCTTGATGTATTAGGCTCCTGGCGCTGTGCACGGACCTCATCACGTAGCCAAAGAATGGGCAGATAAGTATAAGGGACAATTTGATGATGGTTGGGACGAATACCGTAAGAGAGCCTTTAAAAAACAAAAGGAAATGGGTTGGATTCCACAAGATGCGCAGTTGACCCCGCGTGATAAAACTATGGCGGCTTGGTCTGATATTCCGGAATCTGAAAAACCATTCCAAAGGAGATTAATGGAAGTTATGGCTGGATTTACTGAACATACAGATTATAACGTAGGTTTAATTCTCGATGAAATAGAGCAGCAAGGAAAAATGGACAACACCTTAATTTTCTATATTTGGGGTGATAATGGTTCCTCGGCCGAAGGACAAAACGGAACTATCAGTGAACTCTTGGCACAAAATGGCATTACAACCACTATCCAACAGCACATTGACGCCCTAGAAGACCTTGGTGGCTTGGACGTTTTGGGTTCAGCTAAAACAGACAATATGTATCACGCCGGGTGGGCCTGGGCTGGTTCCACACCTTACAAATCTACAAAATTGGTGGCAGCGCACTTTGGGGGTACGCGTCAACCTATGGCGGTTTCTTGGCCTAAAAAAATTAAACATGACAATACGCCAAGACCACAGTTTCATCACGTAATAGATATAGCTCCAACAATCTTTGAGGCTGTAAATATTGAAGAGCCTAAAGTTGTAAATGGGTTTACACAAGACCCAATTCATGGCGTAAGTATGAATTACACCTTCGCAGATTCTAACGCTGAAGGCACACGTAAAATGCAGTTTTTTGATATTATGGGAAGCCGTGGTCTTTATTACGACGGTTGGTTTGCTTCGGCCTTTGGTATTCGTAATCCATGGGTTCCCGGACTTCCAGCAGGTGCGGCTACTTGGAATCCTGAAGAGGATACCTGGGAGTTATATAATATTAATGAAGATTGGAGTCAGGCTAATGATTTAGCTAAAAAGAATCCTGAAAAATTGGAAGAAATGAAGAGTATGTTTTTAGTAGAATCTGCTAAAAACAAAAACTTACCTATTGGTGGTGGCTTATGGTCTGTAATTTACCATCCAGAAGATGCCCCTGCCACACCATATACAGATTGGACTTTTACGGGCAGAATTGAGCGAATGCCAGAATTTACCGCACCTAAATTAGGTAAATTTGATAATGATGTAAACATGGAAATAACAGTTCCAGAAAATGCAAACGGCGTATTATATGCGCTTGGAGGTTTCTCTGGAGGTTTGTCATGCTACGTAAAAGATGGATATTTATGCTATGAATATAACCTCTTTGAAATTGATAGAACTCAAATTAAATCTAAAACAAAATTACCAATTGGTAAAGTTAAAATAGATGTCGTTTCCAGATTAGCTTCTCCAAAACCCGGTTCTCCAATGAACATAACACTTAAAGTAAATGGAAAAGAAGTTGCAAAAGGAACAGTTCCTATTACAGCACCATTGGTCTTTACTGCAAATGATTGCCTCGATTTTGGAAGCGATTTAGGTTCGCCTGTTTCAATTGATTATTATGATGATGCACCATTTGATTATAATGGAACCATAGGCATTTCAAAAATCTGGTATCTTAAAAAATAGAAAAAATCACCTAACACTTTAATTGTGAAAGTTAAACCAAATAAGCCCTTAATTTTAAGGGCTTATTTGGTTTCTGTCATTACATTTTGAAATAGAATAAACCAGCCCTATTGGTTTAAAATCTAGTCAAGTACGGCTGTCAAAATGCTCATGATTAATTATCAAAAATATGAGCAAACGTTGAAAATAGTAAATGAAAGCGAACGGATGAGCAAAAAGATGAGCATGACTTTAATTGTAAAAAACATATTTACACGAACAAAAAATAGAAAACTAAAATGTACGCTTGGTTTTCGCAGGGTTAAAATATCGATTTGAATGGAAACCATCTCTTACGTGGACAAATAAGAGCATTTTTTAAAGTGGTAACTTCAAGTAATATATAAAATGTGGACAAAAACGTTTTAAAAGATATTGGCTCGCAACATATATTTGAAAAAAGGAGAAACATCAAAAACGCAAATTGCGATAAGGCCTTTTAGCAAAGCATCAGACTAATTTTTTTTCGATAAAAAATCATTAAAATACATGATGTTTTAGACGGCTTGCAGATTTATATAACGAAATATATCCCAAATACTATTTATTGCAACCTAATATAATTATGTTCATAATGCATGGAATAGCAAAATATATTTTAAAATTAATTTGAGTCCATAAACAAATGGATTTTTTTATGTTTTTCATTAACATATATCCAGTTGACACTTATAGATTGGCAAACATTCAAAATTATATATGTCACCAAAGGCTTCACTTCTAAAGCCTTTTTTTAAGAACAATATGCTTAATCCAAAATTATTTTAAAATTTTTGGACTGCACGTGTTTACCTTTTTATTCGTAAAACACAAATAGTAGAGAAATCTTTCTAAAAACTAATGCATCGGGCATAATTAATAATCAGAAAATTTTGAAAAACGAGTTGTTAAACAATAATATAACATAAAATGAAAACCCAAATAAATATGAAAAAAAAATCAAGCTTCTGCGGTCTTTATGAGTATCAATTTTTAAATCTGAAAATTTTTGGAAAGCACGTTAAAAAAATTGCAGTTCCAAATTAGTTAAAAAACTTAATTCTAACCCATAATTACCAATAAGCAACAAGTCCTATCAAGCCCCGATTGATTCTTAAGAAAGATAACTCAAAAGATAAATTTGTATAAATGTGTTTTTTAACCCTTAAAAAAAATGAAAATGAATATTTTAAAAATGAATTTTAAACCCTTATTAACTATGCTATTATTTGGTTTTGTAGCATTAAATTGTAGCAGTGACGACTCCATAGATGAACCACCACAAAACCTGAACCCAACAGTAATTTTAGAGTGTGATGCTTTTCAAAGCAACAATGCTGAAGCTATTTTGGTGTTAGAAAATGTTAACGATGGTGTAGATTATATTATAAACTGCGTGGCATCGGTAGAAATTGATTTATTAATAAAACCAGGCGTAATAATAGAATTCTCTGACGGATCCGGTATGAAAGTTAAAGAAAGTGGCTCTATAAATGCCATGGCCACTTCAAGTAATCCAATTAGATTTTCAGGAACAACCAAAGAAAAAGGCGCATGGAAAGGCATCATGGTTTCTAGTGAAAGTCTGAACAACCGCTTCGAGTTTGTAACTATGGAGTATGCTGGTGCTAGTGGATTAACCAGTAATAGTGAGCCAGCAAGCCTCATTTTAATGACAGACACGTATTTCCGATTGAATCTTGTAACTATTAAGAACAGTTTAAGCAATGGCATTGCTGCAACAGGCTTTGACTATAATGTAGAGATTAATAATACAGTTATAAATAATTGTAATATTCCTTTATATGTAGACACCAATATGGTAAAAGATATTTCTGGAGGCAATTTTACAGGAAACTCAACGGATGTCATTCGTTTAAGTGCAGGTCAGGATGGTTCTATAATAACCTCTCAAACGTGGAAAACATTAAGTGTACCTTATCGTACTGCTGATGATATCGTAATTAAAAACGGCGCAGAATTAACGTTAGAACCAGGTGTTATTTTAGAATTTGAAGATGGCAAAGGGCTTGAACTAGATAAACTTTTTAATGAAAGTAGCGCTTTAATTGCAGTAGGAACTCCAACGAACCCAATTACCTTTACAGGTGTGACAAAAGCGCCAGGCGCTTGGAAAGCACTTGCTATCCATAGGTCTTCCTCTGTTTTAACGCAATTCAATAACGTTCTAATTGAATACGCAGGTGGCGCAGGTGCTGGAGGAGCTATTGAGATGTGGGTAGATCCCGTTTTAACAGTTACAAACACAACATTCAAGGATATTGATGCTTGTGCACTATATAACCGCTATGACCCTACAAATCCAAACCTTAACGAAAGTAATAATACTACAGTAAATGTAAACGGTGATTACATGTGTAATGACTAATTAAATAGCCCTTAAATTGATTTATTTTATATCGCATGAATAGTCTAAAACATGTTTTAAACCACGCCTAAAAAAACACCTTTTTGAAAACAAAGCAAATTACAATGGCTACATTCATAAAGGTGTGCTTTTAGGATAATCACAAAACTCAAAAATTAAAATTTTTATAATTATATAAAACACACAAGTAAATTTCAAAATCTTATTTTTAGTACTAGTATCGAGCCTCGCTTTTACAAACTGTAGTAGCGATGATGATAGTATACAAACAAATCAAGCACCCAACAATTTTAATGTTATTGACGTAGCTAATGATGCTGATTTGCAACTTCAGTTATCCTGGGAAACTGCATCAGATCCAGAGGGCGATGTTGTTTCTTACCAAGTTTTTTTAGATACTCAAAATCCACCCCAAATGGCTATTGCAAATAACTTAAATGTAACGTCTTTTAACACGCAAACAGATTTACAAGCAGAAACCACATATTATTGGATGGTTGTAGCAAAAGATGCTAATGGAAACACCACCCAAAGTAATATAGATGCGTTTACAACCAGAGAGCTAACTACTGGTGAAGCCATATTAGGAAAGTGGTATTTTGAGAGTCAGGCTGGAGCACCGCCAGTAACAGAATGTAAAAAAAATTCATTTATCAATTTTACAAATGACTTATTCTTTCAAATAACCAACTATGACGAAGATACAAACGACAATTGCGTGTTAATGACGAGTGAAAATGGCACCTACCAAGTTATCGATAGATTTCAAATTGAGATAACTGCCAATGGTTATACTCAGTTTTGGGATATCCAATCTATTTCACCAACAGAGTTGGTATTAAACATAAGTGGAACTATAGCAACTTTTATTAAGTAACAATAAAAAATCCGGCCGTTTCAAAAACAGATTTGGAATGGCCATTTTTTTCCATTACGCTAAATTTTGCATGAGGAGATCATAGAAACCATGCTGCAATCATTCAGGTTTGTGAATCTCAAAATGAAAACGTGTATAAAAAACATGGTTTTCATAATGTTTCTAATTTAGGAGATAAATCGTCATGGAGCAAATTGGGTGGTGGCCAACTAGGTGTAGCTTCCAAAGGTTATTTTTTTATGTATCACTATCTGTTTCACCTATAGAGTACAATCCTTTGGATACGAATGCCATGATTGCTAAAACTTCAGAACTAGCAAAATAGATTATTAAAAACATGTAAGCACCTATAATTTTTTTGAGTTTTTAAATTAACTGCCTTCTACTTGTTCAAACAATTGGAGGCAGTTTTGGTCAAAAGTATAATTAAATTATGAAGACTAAAATACAATTAGGTATTGGATACGATAAACTCTTATATATTATTAAATCTTCAAATTCCAAAACTCTAAAGCTTCTTAAAATATGGGTTCTGTTTTTTTAAATTAGACTGTTTTGAAAGTCTTTTCTTCTTTACGGAAACCTTTATTAGTATTATATTCGTTGTTCTAATTGCAATCTAAAAGTGAAACCATATTAAATAAATCCTCAAGCGTTCAAAAATGAAACAGGAAAATTATAAAATACACATTATTGGTGCTGGTGTTAGCGGACTTATAGCAGCCAAAGTTTTAGAAAATGAAGGCTATAGTCCAATTATGTTAGAAGCAACAGATCGTGTTGGCGGACGCGTTAAAACCGATATAGTTGAAAATTACCAGTTAAACCAGGGCTTTCAAGTACTCCTTACCGCCTATCCTGCTGCTCAAAAATATTTAGATTTTGATGCCTTAACCTTGCAGAATTTTATGCCAGGTGCTGCTATTTTTAATCAAGGTAAACAGAATTTGTTAGGCGATCCTTTACGTGATTTATCATTACTCTTTCCTACCTTATTTTCAGGTATTGGTACGTTTTTAGATAAATTGAATATTCTTAAATTGAATACCACCCTAAAAAAAACAACACTTTCCACCATTTTTGAAAAACCTGAAAAAACAACCTATCAGTATTTAGTGGATTTTGGATTTTCAGATAGCATGATAACTAAATTCTTTAAACCTTTCTTTGCTGGCATTTTCCTAGAACCGGAACTAGAAACCTCCAGCAGAATGTTTGAGTTTGTTTATAAAATGTTTGGCGAAGGATTTGCCGCATTGCCAAAAGCAGGTATTGAAGCCATTCCAAAACAGCTAAAAGCGAATTTAAAACAGACGAGCTTTCAATTTAATACAGCCGTAAAATCTGTTGCAAATCATCAAATAATCCTTGAAAATGGCACACATTTAGAAAGCGATTATACCATAATTACAACAGAGCCAAGTCGACTTTTGGAAAACACTACAAAAGGAGAAACCGAATGGAAATCCTGTGACACCCTATATTTTGAAACGACTAGCAGAAATATAAAAAAACCACTCATTGGTTTAATGGCAGATAAAAATGCGCTGATTAATAACATATTTTACCACTCAAGTCTAGAAACAAACATAACAGGCGGTAAAGAATTGTTATCAGTCACTGTAGTCAAGGATCACCAGTTAACACCTGAAGCATTAACAGAACAAGTTGTAAACGAATTAAAAGCTTATGACACCCAAAATTCCTTTCGGTTTATAAAGCACTACGCTATTTCAAAAGCGTTGCCAAAATTGACTAATTTAAGCTATAATTTGAATCCTTCCGAAACGCAATACTCACAGCATATCTATCTGGCTGGAGACGTTCATTTAAACGGATCGTTAAATGCAGCGATGCTTTCAGGCGAAAGTGCAGCTTTGGGAGTCATTGAAGCTATTTCTGAAAAACACGCTTAAAATTTATCTGAATTTTATAAGAAAAAGAAGTCCTTTGCGCCATCATGAATGATTTTGCAAAGGACTGACTAATAGCTTCTTTTAAATTTTTAGGATGCCATTTAATTCTTAATCACTTTTTGAGAAAAGCTATTGGCATTGGTCTGAATTTTTACGATATACATTCCTGTTGATAAATCTGAAACATCAATCGTTTTAACATCACCAGAAACATTCTTAATAACCTTACCTGTAAGATCAACAATTACAAGAGCTTCAATAGTTTCTGTTGTAGAAATATGCAATTCTGATTGTACAGGGTTGGGATACAGACTAAAAGTATTTTCCAAAAACACATCCTCAATAGAAAGCGTAAAGTTACAATCCGTATTAAATCCTGTAAAACCATCTCGTTGCAAGAAATTAGCGTTGGCAAATGCTACATCATCTACTTGTACACAGTTTAAACTTGGGTTATTTCGTGTATCGTATTCAATTATAGCATTGGTATTTCCATTTTTCAAATCTAGTTCTAACAAGTTATTACCTTCAAAAAGAACAATTTCCAATGTTGGATGATTGCTTAAATCTACCAACCCAGTTACGTCATTATTATTTAAATCTAAACGTACTAAATTTAAGTTGTTGGATACATCAATTGTTGTAAATGCGTTGCTATACAAGTTTAAATCGGTTAAATTAGGATTTGCAGAAACATCAATAGTGGAGATTCCAGTACCTCCTGCTGAAAATTCAATAAGTTCCGTTTGTGACGATAAATTTATTGTGCCTATGTTGGCATTTTCATTTAGCATCACCACTTCAAGATTTGGGTTGTTGCTAAAATCAATGGCATTCAAATTATTATTATAAGCATAAAAACGTTCCAAATCTGTACTATTGGATAAATCTAAAGACGCAATGTTATTATTATCCATAGACAGTTCTATCAAGTTAAGAGCACCAACATCAATACTTGTTAAGTTATTTTCGGCAAAAAAAAGACGTTGCAGGTTTGGATTATTACTAATGTCCAAACTGTTTAAATTGTTGTTATAAACATCTATATAATCTAAAGCTGTTAATGTGCTTATATTAATAGTAGATAGATTGTTGTTAGCAAGATTTAGACCTGTTAAGTATTTAAACGCTTGCAATCCATTAGGATCAAAAATACCACGATTACTTAAATCCATAAAGCCAACATTTAGTGCCTCGGATTTTGTGATGTAATTATCCATAACGCCTGAACGGTCAATTCCAAAATCTATCAATGCTTGTTCAAAATTATCATCTGGCACAAACGTTAGGTCTGTTGATGGATTAGCACAATCTGTTTGGTATAATGCTTGGTCGTTTTTACCCCAAACACCATCAGCGCGTTTCAAATAAGCTTGTTCTACATTATCTACTTGTATGCAAAATAAGTTTGAATTATCGAATACAAAAAATTCATTTAAAATAGCGTTATTTCCATTAGCCAAGTTTAAATCAGATAAATTATTTCTATCTAAACTTAATACTTCTAAATTAGGACTATTGCTAACATCAACAGAAACCAACTCACAATCGTAGGCATAAAAACGTTCCAAATTTGTGCTATTTGCCAAATCTACTGATGCAATAGGATTTTCATGGATAAAAAAGTCTCGTAAATTAAGTTGGCTCACATCAATGCTAGATATGTTGTTTAGTCCCAAGTAAAGCTCTGACACTTCCGGGTTGTTGTCTACGTTTAAACTGCTTAAATTATTATCATATACATCTAAATATACCAAACGGCTCATAGCACTTACATCCATAGATGATAAATTATTTACAGCAATATTTAACCCTGTTAGGTGCTTAAAAGATTGTAAACCTGTAGCATCATTAATTCCACGTCCATTCAAATCTAAAAAAGTAGTATTTAAGGCTTCTGAAAGCGTGATGGTATCATCTAGAATTCCTGATCTGTCAATACCATAATCTATAAGCGCTTGCTCCAAATTATCATCTGGAACGGAAATCGTTAAAACGCCTGGGTTATTACAATCGGTTTCATACAAAACCACATCATCTTTAAACCATAATTCACTGGCTTGTTTATTATAAGCTACCTGCAGATCATCCACTTGAATACAAGATAAACTAGGATTATTTCCAGAGAAAAACGTGTTTATTGCAGCATTGTTACCGTTGGCTAAATTTAAAGCTATTAAATCATTATCACTAACATTTACAACGGTTAAGGCAGGATTCCCACTTAAATCCACAGTTTCCAAATTATTAACATAGGCATTTAAAATGCGTAGAACTGAATTATTAGAAACATCTAAAGCTGTAAAAGTGTTTAATCCAATATTTAACAAGTCTAATTGCGCATTGGCGCTTAAATCAATTGAAGTCAATTCATTTTCTTCTACATACAAAGTCGTTAATACGGGTGAACCAGAAACATCAATAGACGTTAACTTAAAACCTGGTTGCTGATTTTGTATTGCAAATTCAACCAAGTTTGGTAAATCTGAAGTACTAAAAGTTGTGAACCTATTTAAACCCAAATATAAAGTTGTTATGGCTGGATTATTAGAAAAATCTATAGCTGAAAAATTATTATCATATAGACTCAATACTTGTAAATCAGGATTTTGAGATAAATCTAAATTCGAAGAATTTGTTCCAGCCATATACAATGCATCTAATTGCGGATTGCTAGACACATTAACATTGGATACATTGGAATTTGTAATATCTATACTTTCTAAATTAGGCATATTAGATAAATCTAAAAATGATGCCGGTGCATTTGCCAAATTAAGGGAAACAAGAGCACTTGGATTTGAAAACGTAATCGTGGCAATATCCGTATTATCAGAAAACAGCAATGTTAAATTAAAGTTTTGAGATAAATCTAGAGCAACTAACGGATTATTTTGCGATACCAATATATTTAAAGCCGCATTACTGCTCAAATCAACTGTTGTTACAGAATTATCTGAAAATCGTAAATCGGTAACATTAATGAAGGCTTCAACACCTTCTAAAGATGAAATATTACTGTTATTAACATATAAGGTGGTAGCGAGTTCGGCATCACTATTTAAAATGTTGCCATTTAAACCATTGGTGTCATAACCAAGAGTTATAAGCGCTTGCTCAAAATTAGGATCTGGAATGGGAGTTGTTTGCCCATGCATCCACATACTGGAAACTGCAAATAATACAAGTAAATTTGTTTTCATAATTAATAGATTTAGTTAAAAATAAATTTGAACTATCTATCCTATTAAATGAATCAATAAGGTCAATAAATAGGTTAAACAGTTTGGAATACAAAGATATGTTTCAATAGTACGTAAGAAAATACCTAATTATTGGTATTTTTTTTCATATATTTATGTGCTATAAATACCCAACTCTATAAAAATTTCCGCCTATTGTTTCAAAAAATTTTCCGCTTTATAATATTTTTTCTTGTAACTAGTTCTGCCCTAGGGCAAATTAACTTTACAGTAGACACCCTAAAAGTTAGGCAAATAGGTCAAGAAGACGGATTAATGCAACTCAATGTAAAAGCGATAGCTAAAGATAATTTAGATTATCTGTGGTTGGCTACAGAAGATGGTTTACATCGTTACAACAGTAAGAATTTTAAAGTCTATATCAACAATCCTTTAGATTCCTTGAGTATACCTGAAGATCATGCTAGGGATTTGCATATCGTAAATGACACGCTGTTTATAGCCTCTAATTCTAAAGGTGTTTTCGGATTAAAATTGGCAACAGACACATTTATCAATCCTTCCAAAAATTCAGAACTTCCCCATACCAATACGTCCTATAAAATACTACCGCCTGGAAAATCGTCCTTGTTATTCGCCTTGCGAAATGCATTCATACTATTCAATAGGCATACTAAAACACAAAAAACAATTCCATTACCTAAAGGAAATCTTGAAAATTACGTTCAAGACGTCTATCCGTTAGATACCGAAAATTACATATTGGCAACCACAGCTTCTGGGCTTTTGAATTTTAACATTAAAACGGGCAATATTAATAACTACAGAATGTTAGATAACACTTCTCATAATGCTATTTATTGGGAAGAAAACTACATGTATATTGGAACAGATGAGGGATTTTATAGTTTAAATTTAAAAACTAATCAAGTAACCACAATTTTTGAAAATGACGGTGTTAATTGTTTCTATTTGGGAAATCCTGGCCGTATTTTAATTGGTGCCGACACAGGTTCTTATGCCTACAATATGCAGTTCAATCAATTAACTAAACAGATATTTATTGGACAAAACAATAGCAGTTTCACACCCATAGAAATAAATGATATACAAGGTGATGGTGCTGGTAATCTGTGGTTTGCAACGGATGGTGAAGGCTTATTGCATTATAACGCCTATCGCGAAAAATTTAAAACACTCAAATTAAAAGTTCCAGGTTATTCTGCATCTAAAAAGATTAGCACCTTTCAATTTCTGCCGTACCAAGACGCTACCTTATTTATTGGTAGCACCATAGGCTTAATTAAATATGATTTTAAAACTGAAAAATTCCAACAATATCCAAACCATAAAAGCGAATTAATATATACCATAACCGAAGACCACAATGGCATTATTTGGGCTGGAGGCTTTACAACAGGTCTTTTAAAATACAATCCTAAAACCGATAAATTTATAGAAATAAAGAGCTCAGAAAATAATATCTCGGATAGAGATGTCATTCAAATCACACCACGCTCCAAAACCGAATTGTTAGTTGCTACGTGGTCTGGTGGTCTTTATACCTACAATATAATAACCAATAGGTTTACCGAGTTTTTGGTTAATGGAAAACCTTTAAACCGAGCACGTACGTCCTTTGTAGATTCTAAAGCTAATTTGTGGTTAGGAACAGATGAAGGCGTTTTTATGCTCCATGAAAAAGGAGACGTACAGACCTTTACCTCAACATCAGAAAATCCCAAAAATATGAGTAGTAATCGTATTTTTGGAATCGCCGAAGATTCTAAAGGCAATATGTGGTTCGGCACCAGCGTAGGCTTAACAAAATTAGATGTAAACACACAAAAAACAACCATTTACTACAAGCAGAAAGGCCTTCCTAACGATTTTATTTACACTGTTTTGGTGGATGATAAAGATCATATTTGGGTCAGTACCAATTACGGCATCTCTGTGTTAAATGTAGAAAACGATACATTCACCAATTACACACAAAATGATGGCTTGCAGAATAATGAATTCAATGGAAAAGCAGGATTTAAAGATGCCGATGGTACATTTTATTTTGGTGGTATTGATGGTATCAATATATTTCAACCTAATAGCATAAAAATAAGTCCACACCTTCCAAAAGCACATATTGAGTCTGTTGAATTGTTTAATAAAAAAATAAATAGAAACGAACTGTTTTCTAACAAACTAGAATTTAATAGTGATGAGAATGTATTAACTTTTAATTATGTATCAGTTAATTACTTAAATTCAGACAAAGTAGATTATGCCTATTATATGGAAGGTTTTGATGAATCTTGGCGTCCCATCACAAAAGATAAAAATATTACCTATACCAACCTAAATCCAGGCTCTTATACGTTTAAAGTGAAGGCCACCAACTCCAATGGCGTTTGGAGTCCTCATGAAGATACCATGCAGCTCATTATAATTCCACCATGGTATCAAACCAATCTTTTTAGAATACTATTTATACTACTCCTGATAGCCAGTGGTTTCGGTTTTTATTATTACAAAACCTATCGCTTAAAAGTGGAAAAACGTGAATTAGAAAGCTTGATAACAGAGCGTACTAAAGAAGTACAAGGAAAAAATGACCAACTCAATACCGCTTATGACGTTTCCGTAATGCAAAAGGAAAACATCAAATTCCTGATGCGAGAATTGCAGCATCGCGTAAAAAACAATTTGCAAATTGTATCTAGCTTATTAAACATTCAATCTGAACATATAAATAATATTATTGCTTATGATGCTTTAAAAGTGGCCAAAAATAGAATTTTAGCCATTGCTTATGTGGAAGATGCTTTAAAAATAGATTCCAAACATGTTAACATTAAAACATTTATCACCAATTTGTGCAATAGCATCTTACAAGCGCTAGGCGAATCGCATGAGCTGAAATTTAAAGTAATCTATCAAATAGAAAATTTTCAAGTAAACAATTTGAATACAACAGTCTTCGGGTTGATATTAAATGAATTATTAACCAACATCTCCAAACATGCTTTTACTGATTTAAATGAGGCTAATGTAGTAATCATATCCTGTTCAAAAGAAAATAACCAACTCACGTTATTAATTAAAGATAACGGAAAGGGCTATTCTGAAAATGAGGTATTAACAAACGCTCTGGGTTTGGAGCTGGTTCGAGATATGGTTTCACAAATGAACGGAACATTGGAAATTGCAAGTCATGACGGAACGGTTAATACGATAACCATTCCACTTGAAAATGAAAATAATTAATACAAAAATATATGTTACAGATACTACTTATTGAGGACGAATTGATAATTACCAAAGATTTGCAAGTGTCTCTTCAAAAAAACCAATTCGCAAGATTAGATGCAGCAAGGAATTATGAAACGGCTATGGCATTATTTTTAAAGAATGACTATGATTTAGTCATTTCAGATATTAATTTAAAAACTGATATGGATGGTATTGCTATTATCGAAAAATTTAGTGAAGTTAAGGTCATTCCTGTGGTATATTTAACCGCCTATTCCGATGCAGACATTGTAGAACGCGCTAAAAAAACGATGCCCTTTGCGTATATCTTAAAACCGTTTAACCTGAATCAGCTTAAATTAACCATCAATTTGGCATTATTGA
Source organism: Bizionia hallyeonensis (assembly GCF_042657385.1). NCBI lineage: Bacteria > Pseudomonadati > Bacteroidota > Flavobacteriia > Flavobacteriales > Flavobacteriaceae > Bizionia > Bizionia hallyeonensis. The sequence continues at coordinate 132,025 of NZ_JBHSLA010000004.1, forward strand.
ATTTTAAAAAACACCAAGATAATTTAGAACCATCAGACGAAAATGCCGCCTTAGTAAAAACACTAACCAAGCGTGAAAAGGAAATTTTGGTCGTCCTAGCCTCGGGGAAATTAAGTAAAGAAATAGCCGCTACCCTAAATATTTCGGTGCTAACCGTTGAAAAACACAAACAAAACATCAGAAAAAAACTGAACCTGGTAACCATTGGCGAGTTAATTAATTTTGCATTAACCTCTAGGTTGTATGTGTTGAGTGATTAATTCCGAACCCACGAAGAATTTAACTAATAAAGCATTATAACTTTATTGTAGGATTTCGTCAGATGAAATCAACAGGTTTTTTTTAAATTGTTAAAGTCCTGCTGAAATTAAGAATGGAAGGCATGTTTGCTTATAATATGAGTATATTTAGAACCTGAAATTTATAGCAATGACCCAATTCAAAAAACATAAAACAAGCCTAAATACTACAACGATGAAAGTGACCAAAGCCTTTATTATAGTAGCTACTGCACTAGTATTCGTGAGTTGTAAAACAATGCAAACGGCGAATGAATCGACTATTGAAACATCAATCTTCGAGAAATTAGCAAGCCTGAAAAATGTGGTGCGTATTGAAAAAAGAGAAGCCGTTAATCATTTTGATGAAAACTATGAAATTTGGTTTCAACAGCCCATAGATCATAATGATTTAACCAAAGGCACTTTTAAGCAACGTGTTTTTTTAGGTTTCGAAAATATTAACAAACCCGTAATTGTTGAGCTTCGCGGTTATGGTATTGGTTCTGAAAAAGCTGGGGAACTCGCCAATCATTATCAAGCCAATCAGTTAACTATAGAGCATCGCTATTTTAATGATTCACGTCCTGAAAACATTGACTGGAATACTTTAACCGTTGAAAATGCGGCAAAAGATCAGAATTTTATTATTAATGAAATTAAAAATGTGCTCTATCCCGACGCGAAGTTTGTTACGACAGGAATCTCTAAAGGCTGCCAAACGACTATGGCACACAGAACGTATTTTCCAAATACGGTAGATGCCAGTGTCTGTTATGTGGGACCTTTAAATTACCAACGTGAAGATCCAAGAGTATATTCATTTCTAAAAAGTGTTGGCACTAAAGACGATCGTGAGAAAATTAAGGCCTTTCAAAATTTATGTTTTGAAAATAGACAGGCGCTGTTAGAAATGATGAAAAAAGTGGGTCAAGAAAAAGGATTATCTTGGGAATTTGGGGTTGAAAACGCCATAGATTACACAATTTTAGAATATTCATTCGCCTTTTGGCAATGGGGAACATCAGTTGATAGTATTCCATCTGGAGATGTTAAAGTGGAAGAACTATACAAGCATTTAATAGATGTGGTTGGTTATGGCTTTTTTGAAGAACAATCCGTGGCTAGTTTACAACCTTATTTTTGGGCGGCACTAACCGAACAAGGCATTTACGGATATGAAACGGCACCATTTAAAACGTATTTAAACACCGAAGAAATTTATAAATTCGATTGGGCATTTCCAGAAGGCATTAGCAAAACATATAATTTAAAACCGATGCAGGATATTAAAACCTTTTTAGATACCACCGCCCAAGATATGTTGTTTATTTATGGTGAATACGATTCTTGGAGTGCAACGGCCGTAGAGCTTACTGAAGACGCTTCAAAAAGAGCCGTTTATAAATATATAAATCCTAAAGGAAGTCATACCACAAGAATCAATAGCTTTAAGCCAGAAACGAAACAAGAAATTTACACCATTATAGATCATTGGTTAGCTGAATAGCCTTCACGTTCGCGATGGATACAAACTATGCCGCCTCCCGAAAAGAAGGCGAACTAGAAGTTTGATTATTTGTATATAAAATGGAAATCTAATGGTTTATTACTAAACAATTAAATTAATAACCAAAAGGGTTGTCTATGCTGTGTATAGGTTGAGTAAACCATTTTGGTCCCGATTTCGTCATATAAACATGGTCTTCATGACGGATTCCAAAAGTATCTGGAACACAAATCATAGGTTCGATACTAAATGTCATGCCTGGCTCTAAAACCGTGAGATCATTTTTAACAATGTATGGCCATTCGTGAATGCCTAAACCAATGCCATGACCTGTTCTATGTGGTAATCCCGGTAATTTATAATCAGGGCCTAAACCATGTTTTTCTAAAGCAATGCGAGCTGCTTTATCAATATCTGCACAGGTATTCCCTAGTTGAGACGCTTTAAAAGCCGCTAATTGGGTTTCTTTCTCAATATTCCAAATACGGGTTTGCTCCTCATTAGCAGTTCCAAAAACATAGGTTCTGGTAATATCTGAAAGATAATCATGAAGCATACAACCGGTATCAATCAATACCATGTCATTTTCTGCTAAATCTTTAGGCGCTTTTACGCCATGGGGAAAGGAGGAATCGACACCAAACAACACGATACAAAAATATGAACCTGTTGGAATGCCGTGCTTTTTATGAGCTTCATGAATAAAATCTGTAACCTCTTTTGCCGAAATCCCCACGCGTAAAATTCGAGCTGTCGCTTTTTGAACCTCCAGCGTAATATCCATAGCATGTTGCATAATTGCAATTTCTGTTTCAGACTTTACCATTCTACACCCAGCCGTAATGGATTTTGCGTTGATTAAATTATAAGCGTTTTGCACATTTTTAATGCCATCAATTACAAAAAAGGGTGTGGATTCATCCATCGCAATTTTACCTGCTTCTACCCCATTATTTTTCAGGATGTCTACAAATAGTTTGTAAGGCGATTCATGCTCTATCCAACATGCAATAGTGCCGTCAATCAACATAAAATCTAATATGGTTCCTTTTTCAAATTCAGGCGCTATATAAATAAGGGTTCCATTTGGAAATAATAAAGCACCTACCATGCGCTCACTAGCACTCCATTTCATGCCTGTAAAATAAAATAAATTGGTCCCAGCATTCAAGTACATCGCTGGTATATTTTGATCTTGCATTAACTGACACGCCTTGTCAATACGCTGTTGAAATTCTTCTTTTTCTATGGGCTTAATTAAATGTGCTGTTGGTTTAATAGCGTTTAACTCTGCTTCTATTGTTGATCCTCCTATTCCTATCATCTTATTTATTATTTGGTCATTAATGCTTCAATATCACTAATCTCGATTGGCATTTTTTCTGTTAAATTTATAGTTCCATTTTCTGTAATGAGATAATCATTCTCTAACCTGCAACCAATACCTTCTTCAGGAATATAAATCCCAGGTTCGCAAGTGAGTACCATTCCCGCTTCTAAAGGTCGTGAATACAGCCCAACATCATGCACGTCTAATCCAATATGGTGTGCCGTACCATGCATAAAATATTTTTTATACAAGGGTTTTTCTGGGTCCTGATTTGCAACCTCATCAACGTTTAATAACCCTAAAGCTATCAATTCAGTTTCCACCAATCGCGCCATTTGAGTTTCGTAATCTGAAGGTAAAACACCTGGCTTTAATAGTTTACTCCCTTCTTTTAAACACTTTAAAACAGCCGAATAAACCTCTTTTTGTCTTGCTGAAAACTTACCGTTTACCGGAAAACAACGGGTTGTATCACTATTATAATTGGCATAGCACACGCCAAAATCTAATAATATCATATCGCCAGATTTACATAAGGCATCGTTTGCATTATAATGCAAAGCACAGGCATTTTTTCCTGAAGCCACAATGGGTTTAAAGGCATGTCGGGTTGCGCCCGATTGAATTAAATTATAGGATAATTCAGCTTCCAATTCGTATTCCTTGATGTCTGGTTTGCACGCTTTTAAAACGCGCATAAAACTAACAACGCTAATAGCTGCAGCCTTCTTAATTTGAAGAATTTCTTCTTCATGTTTTATGGGGCGTAACGCTCTTGTTATTTTTGCAGCGCGATAATAATCATGCAAAGGATATTTTTCTTTACACCATTTAATCATTCTGTCTTGTTGCGTTTCTTGGTCCTTGGTAACTCGTTTTAAATGTTCATTATGTCCTAGATAAAACCCATCGGCTTCAAAAGACATGTATTGTAAGGTCATTTCAAAATCATGAATCCACTCAACACGTTCAATTCCTGAAATTTCTATGGCTTGTTCTTTGGTGAGTTTTTCACCATCCCAAACTTTTATCTGTTCATTGGTTTCCTTGATAAATAGAATGGCTTTATTTTCTTTTTTGTAGGCATCCGGATAAAGCACTAATATCGTATCTTCTTGATCAATTCCAGAGAGATAAAATAAATCATTGTTTTGCGTAAAACCCATAACATCGTCGGCATTGTTATGTTTTACATCGTTAGATGTTAAAATAGCAATGGTGTTAGGTTGCATTTTAGAAATAAAGTTCGTTCTGTTTTTTTTGAATAAGGTATTTGGAATGGAGTCGTATCTCATATTGAAATTTTGTGTAAATATAACGTAGCTGTAAAATGGATAAAATCGAAAGTAATCCTTTTATTTGAAAATAGCAATCCGTTGCGCTGGTATTGATACTGAAATTAGGCGCTCACCTCCAACTTTTATAGTCGTGTAATGCGTTGCTGTGAATTAAGCTTTTCACGAAAATATGCGTAGGTTTTTATATAAAAAAGCTGACTAAAATATAAGTTTTAGTCAGCCTTTTTTCATTATTTAAGAATTAACCGTCGTGATTAGTATGATCTTCCGCTTTCATGTCACCAGATTGGTTCATTTCCATATCATGGTCATATTTACAACAGCCTGGTAAATTTTCGTAAGCATCTAAATCACCTGTTGCTTTTTCCGTATCGTAACCCGATGCTGCAATGGCGTTATGAATGGCCATTTCGTTTGTTTTTTCATCATCAAAAGTCACATCGATTTTCTTTTTATCAACGTCCCAATTGGCGCTAGACACACCTTCCACACCATTCGCGGCTTTTTCAATAGTGGATTTACACATTCCACAATTACCTCTTACACCAAAAGAAACCTCTGCCATAGCTAGTTCTTGTGATACTTCGGTTGTTGTTTCTGTTTCTTGTTTCGCTTCGTTTTTACAACTTGTGAAACCTATAGCTGCTAATAGCGCTACACCTAAAATTACGTGTTTGTTTGAAAAATTCATAGTTTAAAATTTAATTATTAATTATTGTGTTTACTTATTCTATTACCTGTTTTACGTCGCCACAAGTAAGCATAGCGTCTCCAAAATACGGATTGAAAACGGTTTCTTCCTTACTTAACCAATAAGCGCCTTTATTATTATCTACCATCGGACAGTATTGATGATACACTTTTTCATTAATACCAAAGACTTCAATAGCATTGGTTAATTGCCTTGATAGGCTTTTAAAATTAGTTCTTTGAACTTTAATATCTGTCGTTTTGGAAATGGCTATGGCTGCCGCTTTTATGTCGGTTTCTAAAGCCATCCAATGGTTATGAACATCATTATTTTTTAGAAGTTTCATATCCACTTTAGCTGTATTTTCTATAAGTTCTTTTGATTTGCTTTGTACCTTTTTGGAATCATCTTCAACTAAAGCATCTTTTAATTGGATATAGTCATTAAAAACGGTTTTTAATTGATTTTGAAATGCTTTTGGTACGTTGACCCTTTCATTCAAATTGAAAGGCGCTTTAGTTTCAATTGAAGCTGTTTCTTCCATATTTTGATGTGCTTCGTGACCTGACGCTTTATTCATCATGGATTTTTTCCCTTGTAATTGTGCTGCGGCATCTATGGTAAATGTGCCGTTGGTTACGATTTCGTTTCCAGCAAATAGGCCTTCTAAAACTTGGTAGTTATCACCTATCTTAGTACCTAAAGTAATGTTACGCATTTCAAAAATGGGTTGATTAGGATCGGTTTTTAAATATACCACAGAGCGTTCACCTGTCCACATAACCGCTGAAGCTGGAATGGTTAAAACCTCATCTTTAGTTGAAGTAACACCCTTAATTTGCCCTTCAACAAACATACCTGGTTTAAAGATATTCTCTTTATTATTTAAAACCGCTCTTAATTTTACAGTCCGTGTTTGGGTATTTAAAATCGGGTTTATAAAATCGACTTTCGCCTTAATGTCTTCATTGGTATTAGCATTTGTTGTTATAGAAATCTCCTGACCTTTTTTAAATAAATCAATTTGATTCTCATACACATCAAAACTTGCCCAAACCGTATTGAGATTGGCTATTTTAAGTAATGGCTGACCTAGTTTAACATAGTCGCCTTGTTCAACCAGTTTGTCTGAAACCGTACCAGAAACGGTTGCATACACAGGAAAATTTTCTTGTACGTTTCCCGATGTTTCAATTTGATTGATTTGGTTTTCAGACAATTTCCATAACTTCAATTTATTACGAACCGCTTTGTATAAAGCAGGTTGCGACTCTTTTAAAGACGAGGCTGTAATGAGTTCCTGTTGTGCGGCATACAGTTCTGGCGAGTAAATAGTTGCTAATAACTGACCCTTACGAACTTCTTCGCCTGTAGAATTCACGTTCAAGCGTTCTAACCGTCCTGAAAAATAACTGACTTGTACGGCATTTGCCTCTTCATTTTCCACAATTTTTCCAGATAATTTGATGGTATTACCTTCTGTTTGCCCACTTCCAACAATAGAGGTTTGAATGTTTGCCAAAGCCATGGCGTTTTCGGTGAGCTTGAACTGATCGGCTAACAAACCATCTGCACCAGCTTCTGCAGGAATTAAATCCATGCCACAAATAGGACAATCGCCAGGTTCGGGTTGCATAATTTGTGGATGCATAGAACAGGTCCACATTTGATTGGTTTCCGCGACTTGGTTATGATTGTGTTCACGCTTTGTATTGGATGAATTACCGAAAATTAACCAACCTAAAAGTAATCCTACTCCTAAAATTGCGATGTAAATGCTATATTTTTTCATACTTTATTCTTTTTGACCAAGACCTAACAGGTTTTTGAAACCTGTTAGGTCTGGATTAGGATTGTAATTATTTTTCATTTTCCAAACGCTTAATCATTGCCTTCATTTCTTCAATTTCTTTTCGCTGTGCTTCAATAATATCCTCTGCTAACTTTTTGACTTCTGGGTCTTTGATATCTGCGCGTTCACTTGTTAAAATCGCAATGGAATGATGTGGAATCATACCTTTCATCCATAACACATCGCCAACGGTTGATTTTTGGTCACGTACCAAACCTAAAGCACCAAGAAAAAGGACGATGCTACCAATGATTATTCCCAGATTTTTCTTTTTATCCTTATACATAGTCTTCATAAAGAAGAACATAATTAAGGCCATGGCTGCAATGCCTAAACAGACCATATAAAATCTGGTTAAACTGAACCAGACATGGTCAAACTCATAAGTGTTTAAGTACATGGTAATATACATGGCTATAAATGAGCAAACCAACATTAGAAAGAATTTTGTGTAATTGTTCATTCCGTTTTTGCTTGTATCTTCTTGTGTATTCATGATTTTAAGTTTTTAAATTAATAGTCGTTTAAATTTTTGTTGTTCTTTAATAGTCCATAATCGTTATCGGAATTTTGAAACCTAACAGTCCTCGATAGCTATCGGGATTAAAACCTGTTAGGTTTGGTTTCGCGCTAAATTTATACTTTAGAGAACTCATCGTTTTCATTTTAATTCGTTTTGCATTAATTATTAAATTTTTGCACTTCGCAATCGTAAGGCATTCCCAATAACAGAAACCGAACTAAAGCTCATGGCCAGTGCTGCAATCATTGGCGATAGTAATAATCCGAAAAACGGAAATAAAACGCCTGCTGCAACTGGAACGCCTAGTGTGTTGTAGACCAATGCAAAAAACAAGTTTTGTTTGATGTTTTTCATAACACCATGACTTAAATTTTTGGCTTTTACAATGCCGTGCAAATCACCTTTAACCAAAGTAATCATAGCGCTTTCAATGGCGACATCAGTTCCTGTTCCCATAGCAATACCAACATCACTTTTCGCTAATGCTGGGGCATCGTTAATACCATCACCAGCCATGGCAACCACCTTACCTTGTTTTTGAAGTTTTTCGACTTCCTTTAATTTGTCTTCGGGCAACATGCTGGCTTTAAAATCGGCAAGATTAAGTTCGGTTGCAACTGCTTGTGCTGTATTGTGATTATCGCCTGTTAACATAATAACCGCAATTCCTTTGTCCTGAAGCTGTTTAATGGCTTTGGCACTTGTGGTTTTGATTTTATCGCCAATGACGACATAACCAACAACATTTTCGCCAATGGCTAAATAAGAAACGGTTTTACCCTGTTTTTGATAGCTTTTTGCTTCGTCTTCCATTTCCGAAGAAATTTCAGCATTTGCATGTTCCATCATTTTAGGGTTTCCTAATGCTACGGTTTTACCGTTTATGGTTCCTTCAACACCTTTACCTGTTACAGCACTAAAATCAGTAGACTTCAATAATTCGGCATTCTTATCTTTTCCATATTTAACGGTTGCTTCAGCTAATGGATGTTCAGAATTACTATTTAAGGACACAATATATTGAAGGACTTTTTCTTCGGAATATTCATTTCCAAAAGCACCAACTTTTTCCACGGTGGGTTTGCCTTCGGTAATGGTTCCTGTTTTATCTACAATTAAAGTATCTACTTTGTCCATTTTTTCGAGGGCTTCGGCATTTTTAATCAGCACACCATTTTGAGCGCCTTTCCCAACACCAACCATAACAGACATAGGTGTTGCCAATCCTAATGCGCATGGACAGGCAATAATTAAAACCGCAATAGCATTCACAAAGGCATACACATAAGCGGGTTCTGGTCCCCAAATGGCCCAAACTACGAAGGTTATTAATGAAATGATAACCACAACTGGCACAAAATAACCAGACACTTTATCGGCTAAATTTTGAATGGGTGCGCGACTTCTGCTCGCATCGTTCACCATGTGGATAATTTGAGAAAGCAAGGTGTCGCTTCCAACTTTTTCGGCTTTCATCAGGAACACTTGATTCCCATTTATGGTACCACTACTTACTTTATCACCAACCGTTTTGTTAACAGGAATTGGTTCTCCAGAAATCATGGATTCGTCAACCGTAGTTTCACCTTCGGTTATGGAACCATCTACAGGAATTTTATCTCCTGGTTTTACTTTTAAAATATTGTTTAATTCTATTTTATCAATACTTACCTCAACATCTTCGCCATCTACAACTTTTGTGGCTTTGTTTGGTGCCAGTTTTAACAATTCTTTTACGGCTGAATTGGTTTTACTATGCGCACGTGCTTCTAACAATTGCCCTAGTAATACCAAGGTTAAAATAACCGTTGCAGCTTCAAAATAGACATGAACTGCGCCAGATTCTGATAAAAATTGCTCTGGAAAAAAGTCAGGAAAGAACATCCCAAACACACTAAATAACCATGCCACACCAGCTCCAATACCAATAAGCGTGAACATATTGAGGTTCCACGTTTTGATGCTTCGGTAAGCACGTTCAAAAAACATCCAAGTAGCATAAAATACAACCGGAATGGATAGCGCAAACTGTACCCAATTCCAGTTGACTTGATCCATAAGGTTGTATAATGGATTGTTGGTGAGCATTTCGCTCATGGCAATAATAAAAATTGGCAAGGTGAATAGGGATGCTATCCAAAATTTCTTCAAGAGTTTTTTATAAGTTTTTTCTTCTGAAGATAAGTCGGGTTCCATAGGCACTAAATCCATTCCGCAGATTGGACACGAACCAGATTCATCTTTAATAACTTCTGGATGCATTGGGCAAGTCCATTGTTCTGCATTAGAAGTTGAAAGGTTTTGTTCTTCTACCAAATCCATTCCACAAACCGGACAATCGCCAGCTTTGTCATAGGTTTTATCGCCTTCACAATGCATTGGGCAATAAAATGTTCCAGTGCCTATGCCTTTAGGTTTTTTTACTTTTTTATCTTGAACTGGTTTTTCGCCTTGCTTGTGAATGCTGTAATTTCCTCCATCTTTTTTTAAGGCATCCTGAAAGGTTTCAATTGGAATATGCGATGCCATTTCAATGGTAGCTTCTTTCTTTTCTAAATTGACACTTGCATTAGAAACACCTTCTACTTTAGAAAGTATGTCTTCAACGTGGTTGCGACAGCCGTTGCAAGTCATGCCGTGTATGTGATATGTGTGTTTCATCTCGTCATCGTTCTGAATGTGAATCGTATAAGTGTCACCATCCATTTTCAAAGCCTCTTGAAAGGTTTCAATAGGAATATGCGATGCCATTTCAATCGTAGCTTCTGCCTTTTCTAAATTGACGGTTGCATTAGAAACACCTTCTACTTTAGAAAGTATGTCTTCAACGTGACTACGACAACCGTTGCAAGTCATGCCGTGTATGTGATATGTGTGTTTCATTTTTGTTGTTTTATAGACCTAACAGGTTTTTGAAACCTGTTAGGTCTGGTCTGGTATATTTTTTTATTCTAAAATTAATTCCTGCAACGTCTCAATATTCAACTTTTTGGAACTTAATACATGCTTAAAATTATTCACATCACTAAATAGCTCTATTACTTCATCTCTTTTTATAGACGTTTCTTGATCGCTTATCAAGGCATCATAAGATGAATGTTTATATGTTCTATAATCTTCTATTTGATGATGGGTAGAATTTGTATTTACATATATAATAAGGTTTCTCAAGTAATTCTCTTCTGTAATTTTTATTCGCTTTTAATGTTCTTGAAACAAGCTTCCTCTTCTATTATACCTTTTGTTAATGGCTTTAGTATAAGCGTTCATCATGTTTGAAATAGGTTGGTGCAAACTGATTTTACTATTATTTTTACCAACTTCTTGTTGCGATTCCTCTTTGAATTTTATAATAATATGAAAATGATTTGGTAGTAAGCAATAGCTGTAAACATCCGCTTCAGAAAGCAAATACTTCTTCATTAAAACCAAGAAATAGCTGTAGTTTTCTTGTTCTAAAAAAATGTTTTCATCATTATTCCCTCTATTGTATAGATGGAAAAAATGTTCTGCTTCAAAAGGTTGATGTTTCATTTTTATTTGTGTTATTATTTAGACCTAACAGGTTTCAAAAACCTGTTAGGTCTTTTAGGTCTGGTTTATTAATTAAAGCGTATCAATAACCGATTTCAATTTATTGGTTATTTCTTCGGCAATCCCCTTTAAATCATCATTTTCTACAGCTTGCATGCTAGCCATAGGATTTACGGCGGAAACTTCAATATCGCCAGATTCCAACCTCTGTACAATAACATTACAAGGTAACATGGTGCCAATCTTATTTTCTGCCAATAGTGCTTTATGCGCATACGTTGGATGACATGCTCCCAAAATTTTGTAGTCGTTAAAATTGACATCCAGTTTCTTTTTAAGCGTTGCTTTAATATCAATTTCCGTTAAAACGCCAAAGCCTTCCGTTTTGAGTGCTTCTGTTACGTTTTCTATAGCGTCGTTAAAATTTCCTTTTACTGTTTTGTTAAAATAATACGTCATAATGTGCTGTTTTTAATGTTAATAATATAGTTTAGAACTAACAGGTCTGTTCAATCTTAAAATACGAAAAATTAACTCGTTAAATAATTTATAAGTATCGTTTGAACGTAATAAGTTTTTATGGACTCTATTTGATTCATTTGAAATTTTAATTGTAATTCCTGAATATCCAAAACATCATTAAAATCAATGGTTCCTGTTTCATAGCTTTTCACTAAAATCCTTTCAGCATCTTTGGCTTGTTTTAGATTTTTCTCCTGCGTATCGAATTTAATTCGCGACTGATTACGCTGCGAAATGGCTTTCGACAGTTCCGCTTTTAGCATATTTAAGCGTCCCGCCTTTTGAGATTGTATTTCCTGTTTCCGTAATTCATTTTGCTTGCTTTGTGAGCTGTATTTTTTATTGAAAATGGGAATAGAAACCGTCAGCATGGGCATTACCATATCTTTATAGGAACTGGTAATCATGGGGCTATTTTCTTGATTAATGTATTCTACACCAAAACCTATCATGGGTCCACGTTCTTTTTGGTTTAATAATTCGGACTGTTCCACAGATTGATACAACTTGTCATACTTGAGTAATTCTGGGTTTATAGATAAACTATCATAGCTAAACAAATTGTCGCTTTCCGGAATTTTCATGGTTGAAACCACAGACACCTCAACATCGTAGTCCCGATTCAGTAAACTATTCAGAGCAGCTTGAATACCTGTATGTTGTTGAATTAACACCTCTTTCTCTTGTTGTAATTCGTTTTGTCTAATCTGTAAACGTAAGACATCTACGGCTGATGCTTTGCCGACTTCTACCGAAGTCAATGCCAATTGTTCATAGGTTTTTAATAAGCTAATATTGGCATCAAGAACGTCTTGCTTGGCGCTTATTTCATACAGTTGATAATAGAATTGCGACACAGCCAATGCTAATTTCCGTTTGGCTATGGTGATGTCTATATATTGCGCATCAGCCATAGAAGCTGCATAATTTTCTCGTGCAGTTATAGTTCCAAACCAAGGCAGCATTTGCATAACGGATACCCTAAAGTTTTCCATAGGCATCTCCATTTCAGGTTTCACAGCCATAACGCCCAAATTAAATTCGGTGTTTGGCAAACTGTTGACTTCGTTTACTTTTTCGGAAGCAATTTGATATTGAAAATCAACCTTTTGAATTTCGGGATTGTTCTCTAGAGCTTCGTTTATGAGTGTGTTTAACTCTTGAGCACTCATAGAGTGAAAAGTGAAAAGTGAAAAACTACAAATCAAAACAATTCGCAAAGGACAGGTGACTTGCGGAAAATTAAAAACTGGTATTCGTAATATGTTTATAAACTGTTTCATTTTTGAATGTTTGATTTAGTGGTTTTAATAGAACTTACTAACATGGCAACTAATTCTTTATTAAAACCAACATGTAATTGATGTGCGTCTTCATGTATATAACCAGTATCTTTCAACAAATCCAACCAATACAATGTTTCATTAGCTTCTTTCAGTGAAATACTCATTTTATGTACAAAATCGGCCTTGCTTTGAGCAAATTCCGCTTCACGAATTAATGCGCCAATTGCAGTTCCACTTCTCAAAAACTGATTGCTTAAAACATTTTCTTTTCGCTCATTTACCAATAATTGGGACAACTTTACTACCAAAACTGCAAAGGCATAACTTTTATCTTTTAAAATGCTTTTACTCATAACTTTAAACTTTTAGTTTTTCACTTCTCACTTTTCACTTCTCACTTTTCACTCTTCACTTTTAGTTTTTCACTTCTCACTTTTCACTTCTCACTTTTCACTTCTCACTTCTCACTTTTCACTTTTCACTCTTCACTTTTAGTTTTTCACTTTCAACTCCGCCCTCCAGCTATACAATACGGGAACCACAAATAAGGTGATTAGTGCAATTAACATGCCTCCAAAACTTGGGATAGCCATCGGAATCATGATGTCACTTCCGCGTCCTGTAGATGTTAAAATGGGTAATAATGCTAAAATGGTGGTTGCTGTGGTCATTAAACAGGGTCTGATGCGTTTTTCGCCGGCTTCCACAATAGATGCTCTAATTTCTTTTCTATTTTGTGGCGTATTTCTATCAAATGTTTGCGTTAAATAAGTCGCCATAACCACACCATCATCAGTTGCAATTCCGAAGAGCGCAATAAACCCAACCCAAACGGCCACACTTAAATTAATTGGATGCATCTGAAACAAGTCGCGCATATTTTCTCCAGCGACATTGAAGTTTAAAAACCAATCTTGTCCATACAACCAAATCATGATGAATCCACCTGCAAAGGCAACCGCAATTCCGGTAAACACCATTAAAGACGTGGTTACAGAACGGAATTGGAAGTACAGAATCAAAAAGATAATTGCTAAAGCTAAAGGCACAACAACCGATAAGGTTTTTTCGGCTCGCAACTGATTCTCATAGGTTCCTGTGAATTGGTAATTAATCCCTTTAGGTACAATCAATTCACCAGAAGCTATTTTACTTTGTATTAAAGCTTGTGCGTTTTCAACAACACTTACTTCTGCAAAACCAGCTTGCTTGTCAAATAATACATAACCGACTAAAAAGGTGTCTTCACTTTTAATCACTTGTGGACCTTGTTCATAACGAATGCTTGCCAATTCACTTAAAGGAATAGGACTACCTGTTGAAACAGGAATATAAATTTGTTCTAAATCAGACGGATTGCCTCGTAATTCTCTTGGATAACGCACACGAACACCATAGCGTTCTCTGCCTTCAACGGTTTGGGTTAGTACCATGCCACCAACTGCGACTTGTATTACGTCTTGCACATCTTGAATAGAAATACCATAACGGGCTATTTTTTCTCTGTCAATATCAATTAGCAAATACGGTTTCCCAACAATACGGTCGGCAAAAACCGCTTCTTTTTTAACACCTTCAGCTTCTTTTAATATCGTTTCTAATTGCACGCCAAAAGCTTCAATTTGTTTTAAGTCTTGTCCTTTTACCTTGATTCCCATGGGTGCACGCATGCCTGTTTGAAGCATGACCAATCGGGTTTCAATAGGTTGTAGTTTTGGTGCTGACGTTACGCCTGGTAATTTGGTGACTCTTACAATTTCATTCCAAATATCATCAGGTGATGTAATTTCTGGTCGCCAGTTTCGGTAGAATTCACCATCGTTGTCTTCTATTAGTTGAGATTGTTTAACGCTAGTTGTCACTTCGAGTGATTCTGATTTTTTATCAGAATTGTATCGAGAAGTATTGGGTCTCGATACATCACTCGTGCCTCGTGACACTCGACCTGACGTCTCCTTGAATCTTTCACTTCCATCGTACGCCAATCGTCCATCGGTCAATTCAAACAAACCATCATCATTCACTTTATAACGCTGACGCTCGCCATCATCATTCAGCATATATTCCGGTTTATACTGAATCATGTTTTCATACATCGATAAAGGTGCCGGATCTAAAGCCGATTCGGTTCGTCCTGCTTTACCAACAACGGTTTCAATTTCTGGAATGCTGGCAACGGCCATATCCAATTGCTGTAACACCCGTTTATTTTCTTCAACTCCAGAATGTGGCATGGAGGTTGGCATCAATAAGAAAGAACCTTCGTTTAATGATGGCATAAATTCTTTTCCTGTGTTTTTCATGATGAAAAAACCAGCAATTACAATCGCCGTTGGAACAGATAGAAACAATAGTTTATTATCTAAACACCATCTTAAAATACGTGTGTAATAACTTCGGAATAACATAAAACCACCCAACAATCCAAAACAAATGACACTTACAAAAATGAGATTCCAAAAGATGCTTTTATCGACTCCTAATGGTCTCCAATATTCAGCTAAAAGGAACACGATAGCAGCTGCAGAAATGATTATATTAATAATATTTGCGCGCTTTTCCTCAACTATGTTTTGAAGTTTTAATAGACCTGAAATTCCAAAACCTATCAAAATGATTCCTAACCAATAGCCATAAATAAGACCCATTATTCCTGTTATTATTAAAGCTGCATGTATAAGGTAACTAAAACGCGTTTTGATGCTTTTTCTTCGGAATAAATAGGCTGCAAAAGGTGGAATTATAAATAAAGCCACAATAAGGGAAGCGGTTAATGCAAAGGTTTTTGTAAAGGCTAATGGTCTGAATAGTTTGCCTTCGGCTCCAATCATAGTAAACACAGGAATAAAACTAATAATGGTTGTCATCACGGCCGTTACAATGGCTCCAGAAACTTCCGCTGTAGCGTTGTAAACAATTTGGTTTATTGAACGTTTGTCATTCTGAACAGCGTGAAGAATCTCACCTTCAGAATCTGCGTCGCTATAATCATTTTTAATTTTTACTTTTTCACTTTTAACTGTTCGCTTTTCACTTTCAACTTCCAAATGCCTGATGATGTTTTCTGAAAGTATGACACCAACATCCACCATGGTTCCAATAGCAATAGCAATACCTGAAAGTGCCACAATATTGGCATCGACATTGAAGAGTTTCATGGCGATAAATACCATTAAAACCGCAACGGGTAATAAGCCAGAAATTAAAATAGAAGCGCGAAGGTTAAATACCATAATGATAATCACCAAAATGGTAATTAAAATCTCTAATGTTAAGGCTTCGTTTAGTGTGCCTAAAGTTTCTTGAATCAGTTCACTCCTATCGTAAAATGGTACAATAGTCAGTTGGGATGTACTACCATCTGCCAAAACTTTCGATGGCAATCCAGAACTTAATTCGTTGATTTTTTCTTTGACGTTGTTGATAACTTCCATCGGGTTTGCACCATAACGTGCCACAACAACGCCTCCAACAACTTCTGCACCTTCCTTATCTAATATGCCGCGTCGTGCTGCAGGCCCTAATGATACCTTACCAATGTCTTTAATTTTTAGGGATGTGAAATCTTCGGAAGCCACAACAGCATTTTCTATGTCTGCAATAGATTTTACGTAACCCAAACCACGCACTAAATATTCGGCTTGATTGATTTCTAATGTTTGCGCACCAATGTCTTTGTTACTTTCTTTAACGGCTTTTACAACTTGGTCTAACCCCACATTGTATTGACGCATCAGTTCTGGATTCACATCTACTTGATATTCTTGAACATAACCACCAATAGAAGCCACTTCAGAAACGCCACTTGCCGACGATAAGGCATATTTTACGTAATAATCTTGAATGCTTCGCAATTCGTGCAAATCCCAACCACCAGTAACGTTTCCGTTTTTATCACGACCTTCTAATGTGTACCAAAAAATTTGTCCTAAACCTGTGGCGTCTGGACCCAACGCTGGATTCACATCTTCGGGTAATAATCCACTAGGTAGGGAATTGAGTTTTTCTAATATTCTGCTTCGGCTCCAATAGAATTCTACGTCTTCTTCGAAAATGATATAGATACTTGAAAACCCAAACATGGAAGAACTTCTGATGGTTTTTACACCTGAAATTCCCAATAAAGACGTCGTTAAAGGATAGGTAATTTGGTCTTCAATATCTTGGGGTGAACGCCCTTCCCATTTGGTAAATACAATTTGTTGATTTTCTCCAATATCAGGAATAGCATCTACTGCTACAGGATCGCTTGGTAAAAACCCAGTATCCCAATTAAAAGGGGCATTCACAGTTCCCCAACCTATAAAAAGGACGAGTAACAGAACAGCGACGAGTTTATTCTCTATTAAAAATTTGATGCTTTTATTCAGCATGAGTATTGATTATTAAACAGTTAGACATTGATGTTAGAAAAACATCGAACGCAAGAAGTCATCCTAATGAAATGAATCACTGGATAACAGGGTTTATTGTTTAAAAATCAAATTAAATAAGTCTCGTCAAGCTTGAAGATTTGCCTGATAACGAGTGGAGGTTCGTATGTTGTATAAGAAGGAGCTTGGGTGTCAAGATCTTCAAAAAGGTTTAGGTATGTCTGTACAAATGACGCAATAAATACCTGTTGCTCAAAAGAAATTTTGTCAACATGTAATTGGAGTTCATCTTGACCATCAACTAGAGTTTGTTCGTTTTTACAACAATCTTTTTTGGTAATCGTACAGCCTTCCGTAGATGGTTTATTCATATCCATACCGCAGCCTTTGGCTTTATTAAAAATAGCGGTTTCTACCAAAGTACCACCACAATAATGCATATCAACCGTGAATGACAATGTCGAAAATAACACGACAAATGCCATAGCAATAGATAGTATATTATGGAATATTTTTTTCATACGAATTACGAAGTTACAAAAAATTTATAACTCACTATTTTCTTTAACAGAAGTTTACCTATTTTAAAAAAGAAACAACTGGATTTATAAGCACTTTTATATACCTATAGGTTATAATTAATAAAAGCTTACATAAGAAAAAACAATAAAACAAATACCAAATATCACTACTGGAGCATGCGATAAAAAGTTCAGGATGCTTTAAATATGACAAGATTACACATCCTAAATAATTAACAATCAACTAAATGCTTTTAAAAAAATCACAACCTCATACAATGAAATCGGTACTATTTCGTTATTTTACAATAACATATAAAACAGCAATTAACATGAAACCAATCAAATTTAAGCACCACATCCTGTTCCTTTTCGGATTAAGCATCATGGCATGGTCTTGTTCATCAGATGATGACAGCAATAACAATCAAAACACCCAAGCACAAATTCAAGCCAATGTAACAGCCAATACCTGGATCATTACACGCTTTGTAGATTCTGGAAATGATGAAACCGGTCATTTTTCCTGCTATACCTTTCAATTTGGTGCTAACGGCACACTAACAGCAACCAGTAGTAATAATACCTACACAGGAACCTGGAGCATTACAGATAGTAACAGTAATGATGACAGCCAAGACGACCTAGATTTTAACATCAACTTCAACCTCATCAATGAATTTGAAGATTTAAATGATGATTGGGACATTATAAGTTATAGCTCAAATTCCGTAGCACTTATAGATATAAGTGGTGGTAATGGCGGAACCGATTATTTAACGTTTGAGGTGGGCTTTCCAAACAGCAATTGCACATCATCCACACAAACCACCATTCAAGATAATGTGGCAACAGGAACCTGGCGAATTACTAATTTCGTGGATTCAGGAACCGATGAAACCACCAATTTTACAGGTTATAATTTCACCTTTAATAGTTCTGGTGTTTTAAATGCCAACAATGGCACAACGGATTACAATGGCACCTGGAGTATAACCGATAGTAATAGTAATGATGACAGCCTGGATGATTTAGACTTAAACATCAATTTCAATCTTACCAATAATTTTCAAGATTTAAATGACGATTGGGACTTTGTATCACAATCAGCAACCAGAATTGAGTTAATAGATGTAAGTGGCGGAGGTGGCGGAGGTGGCGGAACCGATTACTTAACATTCGAGAAAAACTAAACCATTAAATTAGGTTCGTTGGTTGTATTTAGATTTTAATTTAAATCGCTTTAATATCAAACGTTTAAGTTTGGGTTTAAAGCGATTTTCATGTTCATGAATTTCTGGCGTTTATAAGACGTTTCAGTTGCTTTTTAAATCCTGAAAATCATCCAAAATAATTTCACTGCTTGCGCGTAAAGATCTATTTTCATCTAAATCTGTATATTCAGTAAGTAATGGAATTCCCTTGCAAATAACATCTTGTTTTACAGAAGCATATGATGCGCCTTCCTCAACCCAATTACATAAATAATCGCTTAAAACAGCATTGCCTTGATCTGTTAAATACAACACTTCCGTACCACCAAAAATGCTAATAATATTAAAAAGGGTTTGCCTAAAATCCCGCAAACTATCCAAATCTTGCAGCTTGTATAAAAACCCATATCTGTAAATAGTAGATACTTTTAGGCAAGATGAATAAACACCTACAGAAAATGCAAATGGACTATCAAAATAAATAATCTCGGGATAATCTGAATCGGGTAACCAACTATCCGTTTCTTTATCATAAGTGCTTGGCAAATTATAAGTCCAATTGCCTGTATCTAAAACATAGGCTTTAAAAACACCGTTTTCATAAAACGTCGGTGTTAGGGTATGTTTTAATTGCAAGGCCTTTAGCTGTTCTAGATATACCTCTTTATTAGCAAGCACAGCCACCTTACTAATCTCTATATTACTAATAGCATGTAGAACGGTACCTATAGTTTAAACATTTTCAACAATAGCGAAACTTCACAAAGGCAAAGATATAAATTTAAGAAAATGCGCTACAAAAACTAAATAATTTAAAACTGAAGGTTAACATAGAAAACAAATAAAGTAGTAAAACAAATGGAAATATAGTAACCTAAATCTACTATATCACATTCAATTATTTTTAAATTACTATTTTAGTTATATAACCAAAAGCGTCTCACGTACTTAACATGCTAAAAAAATCAATTCTAATAGAGAAAAAGAGCCAAATTACATGTAAAAACTTACAACTACTCATAAAAAGTGAAATCCGCGAAGCTACTATTCCTATTGAGGATATAGGTTTTATTATAATTGACAATCCAGAAGTCTATATAAGTATTACCGCTTTAAATTTACTCATAGAAAACAACAGCGCCGTAATTATATGTGGAAAAACACACTTACCAAATGGTTTATTTCTAAATTTAAACAGCCATCACATCCAACAAGAACTATTCAAAAATCAAATAAACGCAAGTCAACCATTAAAAAAACAACTTTGGCAACAAACCGTTAAAGAGAAAATTATAAATCAAGGATTATTATTGAAACAGATTACAAAATCTGAAAACAATTTTGAGTTTTTAGCAAGTAAAGTTACAAGTGGAGACACTACAAATATGGAAGGTGTTGCAGCGAGTTTTTATTGGAAATCCTTTTTCGAACACGGTTTTAAACGCGAGCGCTTTGGCGATTATCCAAACAATTTTTTGAATTATGGATATGCTATTTTAAGAGCCGCTACTGCAAGAGCATTGTCTGGAAGTGGCTTATTAAACACATTGGGCATTCATCACAAAAGCAAGTACAATGCCTTTGCCCTAGCCGATGATATAATGGAACCTTTCAGACCCATAATAGACGAAGCCGTCCATACCATCATGCAACACTACGATGAACAAGAATTAAATACCGAAATTAAATCGGTTTTACTTCAAACACTCACACGAACCGTTTATTTTAAAGATGAAAAAAGTCCATTAATGGTGGCATTACAAAAAACGGCTAGTTCGTTGCAACAGTGTTATTCGGGTAAACGAAAGAAAATAAAGTATCCAAAATTATGGAATTAAACGGTTATAGAATTATGTGGTTATTTGTATTTTTTGATTTACCAACGGACACAGCCAAAGATAGGCGCAATGCGGCAGGCTTCAGGAAAAACTTGTTAAAAGATGGTTTTACCATGATGCAGTATTCTGTTTATATGCGCCATTGTGCTAGTAGCGAAAGCGCGGATGTACACGAAAAAAGAATAAAACGGTTATTACCGCCATTAGGCAAAGTAAGCGTGTTACGAATTACCGATAAACAATTTGGAAATATTATGAACTTTTGGGGAAAAGCAGAACTTCCCAAAGAACCATTACCAACCCAATTGGAATTGTTTTAGAATAATAAAACAAACCCTATGCTGTCATTCCGAGGAACGAGGAATCTCATAAAAAATTACTATAGTTTCTACAAACCAAAAAACGCCTCAATCTTGCCTTATCACTGCAAAAAAGAAGCGTTTTTTTAAACGATAATTCAACTTATTCTATTGACTACTAGAAGGTAACAAGCCAACTAAATATCGTGTTTTCTAATCTGAAAATCAAATCGAAAAAACCACGAAATTTCAAAGCTTTTAACGAAATATAATTTTTTCGATTCACAAACACACCTCTAAAATAAAAGTGTGGTGTTTGTAAACCAGCACTGTTATAATCAAAAAAATGCCTCAATCTTGCAGTGTTAGCACAAAAAAGCAGCATTTTTTTAAACGATATTTCATCTTATTTAACTGCATATCAGAAGGTAACAAGCCAACTAATATCGTGTTTTCTAATCTTTAATCAAACCACAACCTTTACTTCATCGGCACTCCAATAACTATCAATATCGTGTTTTCTAATCTTTAATCAAACCACAACCCTTACTGTTTCCATACATTCTAAATGTAAATATCGTGTTTTCTAATCTTTAATCAAACCACAACGTGCTAGCGTAATATCGCCATCACCTGTTAAATATCGTGTTTTCTAATCTTTAATCAAACCACAACCAGTTGCTAACAACGTGTATATCACATTGCAATATCGTGTTTTCTAATCTTTAATCAAACCACAACCAGCAATTTCATGATAACTACATGCAAGCTAATATCGTGTTTTCTAATCTTTAATCAAACCACAACCATAATTTCTTACTTATATTTGAGCCTTTTAATATCGTGTTTTCTAATCTTTAATCAAACCACAACCACTAGATTGAACTAAAGCTCTCATAGTAAATATCGTGTTTTCTAATCTTTAATCAAACCACAACTCACCAAAGCTTTTAGTGTTTGTGTTTACAAATATCGTGTTTTCTAATCTTTAATCAAACCACAACTTATGGCTAATTTGGATAACGAAAACGTAAATATCGTGTTTTCTAATCTTTAATCAAACCACAACGTGGTCGTTGTTGGCTTGTGTTTTCATAAGAATATCGTGTTTTCTAATCTTTAATCAAACCACAACGAAAAATCGTTAAGAAAAATTAAAAAGGTCAATTTTTCGTTGTGGTTTAGATGTTTAAGGCAGAAAATCTTATGTCAAAGAACGTGTCTTTTGTCATTCCGAGGCACGAGGAATCACATAGTTATGGCTGATTTTATTCTATGGGATTTAGATTCGTTGAACCCACGTTTCTCATACCTAAAAATGACAACAATTACCGCTTTATAAACCTATTCTCTAAAAATTCAAAATCACCATTAAACGAATGTATTAAATCCAATTTCTTTTCCCTTCTCCAGCCTTTAAGCTCCTTTTCCCTTGCAATAGCATTTTGAACCCAGCTAAATTTTTCGTAGTAAACCAAATGCTGTAAATTGTATTTTGCCGCAAAGCTTTTAATACCTTTCGTTATATTTTCCTTATGTTGTTTTAAACGTTCTCCTAAATTATTGGTCATTCCTATATAATAAGTTGTACGGTAAGGATTTGTTATAATATAGACATAGTATGTATGACTGCCTTCATTTTCGTTAAATCCTATCATGTTTATAATGCCTCTTAATGCGATTTCTCACTACGTTCGAAATGACAAATTACACCTTTCGAATTTTTCCTGAAACAGAGATTTTTACTTTTATGGGGTTAAAAGCTAACCAACCTGTTTTACCTTCTCCAAAACTTTGAATTCTAATGTAATATGGAAAAAAATTATTTTGTATTGAAGCTTCAGTATTTAATCTAAATTCATAAAATTTAGAAGATAACTTCTGAACTCTATATAAATGTTCCTTTATAACGTTATAATCCAAGTTTTCCCAATCAATGTCATCTTCATTTAAACCCAGTAAAAACATATCGTTTATTTGTAAAGTTGTTACTATTTCTTTGCCATTTACGGGTAATTGATAAACAGGAAAACCATTCCGTTTACGTTCCACGACGGTCCAAAAAGTTACCACGTCCTCTTTTAAATTGTCATGTTCGTCTTTATAAATCAATACATGATGATTGTTTCTTGGATTAACCCATTGGTTCACATCATCTTTTAATTTTTCGGCACCCCCAATGTTTTCTCGCATTCTTACTTTTAAAACTGGAACAGGATTCCCATTTTTATTTGGTAGAAATATTTGAGATTGTTTTAAACCGTTTTCATCAACTGTAAAAAAAGTTTCTGATGGTATTTTTCCTTTTACAAAACCTCCAAGCACATGAATCCGTTTAAAAATCAATTGTTTAATTGTTTTATCAACAACTTTCTCTAACTGTTTTTCAGTTGTTATACTATCAATTGGTTTTCTTACATGAAAGGCTTCTTCACTATTTGGTGCTTGTCGTTTACCAAAAACTGTTTCTTTATGTAATTGCCCACGTGCTGCTACACCAATATTCTTATGTTTTTCTCCATTTTTATGAGTCGTGTGAGTTCTAACTGTCAGTATCGATTTTGATTTTTTATGAGAAACTAATATTTGTTTAACTGCTTGTTCTGCATCTTCCCTAAAGTTTTTCCAAGGTTTTGGAAAATTATCAAGTTCGTAACTTCTATCGTATCTATTCCATTTACTTAATTCTTGTAAATGACTTCTGGTAGAACAAGCCATTACTAGGGCATCAATAGCATGATGACGATGATCTTCTCTTGTTTTTATGTCATCTTCTTGATTCAAAATAGTATTCAATCCCCAATGATGACGTAAATTGGAAGTCATCTGTCCTGGTGCTACCAAAACATTATTACAAATTTTCGATAAGTAATTTTTAGCTTCTTTACTTATGTAGCGTGTATCGTTCAATTGTCGCGTTATAAAATCGGAATCATGCTTTTGCTTAACAAACTGCTTGAATTTATAATAAGCATTTGGATAATTGGCTTTATTTTTAAAACAGCTTAATGCTTGCAACTTAATATCGTTCCATTTTTGTTCGCCTTGCCTGCTGTAAAACTCATAAGGTGTCAAATCACCTTTTGCTCTATTTTCATCAGCAAAACAAAGAGTCTTGTTCATAAAACTATCATTTAATGAGCGACTCCAAGGGAAAATATGCTCAATTTGTACTTCGCCACCAAACAACTGATTCACCTCTATGTTTCGTCCAGTATAAGGACAAATTTTATTGCACTCTTCCCAAAGTTTATATTTTAGAAGATTTACATGAGTTGGACGTTGACCTATATAATCCAATTCAGCTTTTACTCTATCATTTTCACGTTCCAATCGTTTTTGCTCTCGTCTAATATCAAATCTTTTGGATTTTGATATTTTTAAATCGCGTGCCAATTCTACCTTTATTTCTTCTGGTTTTCCATAATCATCAATAATTTCGTTAACCAGTTTTCTTATTTCAAAAAGAGCTGTTGTAACTACAGGGTTTTTAATACGCTGTATTTCTTTGTCAGCTTCAGAATCTACAGGCAATTTATCTAATAGCTTTGAAGTTTCAATAGCACTGCTATGATGATACAATTTTAACAATTGTTTATCTGTTACTTGACATTCTGCTTTAAGCATGGCTTTTAAAGGGTCTATATAACCTCCTTTTAAATTGGAACGCACTATTTCTGGAACATTGTCTAACATAAACTGCTTATGTTCAACCCATTTTTCTCCTAATGCATTTTTTACTCCACCAAAAGCTACAGCGACATCATAAGTAAAGCCAAATTTTAAAAAAGGCAATATGTTATGAATGGCTTTTCTGCTTAATTGTGAATAGCCATCCTTTAAATTAAATTTTGAGATTTTATCAGCTTTTTCTTCTGAAAAACCCCATTTCTCTAGGGCATATTTTTTCAGTTTGTCTCTATCGTCAAAACTGTAAAGAACATGCCAAATATCTTCTTGTT
The DNA here is from genome assembly GCF_042657385.1 of Bizionia hallyeonensis. NCBI lineage: Bacteria > Pseudomonadati > Bacteroidota > Flavobacteriia > Flavobacteriales > Flavobacteriaceae > Bizionia > Bizionia hallyeonensis. Next base: position 157,056 of record NZ_JBHSLA010000004.1, read on the forward strand.
CTTTATCGGAATAGATGAACCATTGTTGTCCAAAAAACTTTTTATTAGAGAGGTTACTTATAGTATGACTGCCATAAATTTTATCATCATCTTTATAATTGAATTGATAGTATCCATCTAGTTTATTAATAGCTTTTCTAATATCTTTAAAATTTACTTTTTCTTTTGAAAACAGCAGATTAACTATTACCTCTCTATCTTCTTTTGTGATTTCAACTGGTTCTCCTGCTAAATCACATTTCAGAGTATTAAGCCATTCATGAACACGTCTCTGCTCATTTGGAATAGCACTAATTTGACATTTTGTTTTTTTTGGTTCAAACGTACAATTTCCTACTAAATGTTTTTGTGTTCGCAATGGTCGTTGATGAAACAATACACCATCTTCAGGGTAACCATCTTTTTTACGTCCCCCAAAAATGGTTTTGAGTTCGTCAGTTAGTTCTTCATGAAATGCTTTTTGGTGTTCCCATATAGTTTCAAATTCATCAATATACATTTGCCTGGTAGTATATCGATTTCTTATGCGTTCGGTTTCGCCGGAAAAAGGCGCATGTTCTTTTGGATAAATGTCATTTAAATAGTTACCAAGTGTTTCACTTTCTATTATACTTTCAGCAGTCTCACTTATACCTATCTTACCTGATTTAAGATCACCTTTAAAAATGACACTTTTTTCATTATTTTCAGCACCTGCACTTCTGCTATTGCTTTGGAAACCTCTACGTTGAATAATATGATAAAATACCCTTCCTAATTCCAATAAAGAGATTTTTTCGCCGATTGCTTTCGCTCTTAATTCGTAAGGATTTAATTTTAACCATGCTTGCAGGTTTTTATCACTAAAAATTTCTTTTTGATTCCATATTTTCACTGCTGTATAATTAACAGGGCACATGTTGTATTTGGCAAGCTCGCGCAACAAATAACGTTTGCGCAACCGACGTCTAAAAAATTGACGTCTCGTGCCTCTGTCATCGGTTCTACTGGCATTTTTAGAGGCCTCTCTCCCTTCACCTTCTCCTAAATTAACTACACCTTCAGGGAATATTCTACTTCCTATTCCTAGAATTTCTTTCTTATCATCATCTACAATAGTCCAACCAATGCTGTTAGTCCCTAAATCCAAACCTAATACCTTACTCATAATTTCTAAAATTAAATCAGCTTTGAAAGTACAAAAAACAAAATTCTACCCATTACGGAATCCCGCATTGTTAATTAAATAAGTTTTTCTTATATTTGAAACTGATTAAAATTTCTAATCTTTAATCTTATCACAATAAGGCTATATGCCGTAGATGAAAATCTTTAGTCCTGCTTCGGTAGGACTTTTTTTATTTAAAAAAAATACCGCAACAAACAATTCCAAAATCTTTATAACTCCCAACTTTTAGACCTCATCACCAAGACAAACACTACAACAAAAAGCAAACTGCAAACAACAGCATAAACCACTTTAAACTTCACACTTCACTTTTAGCTTTTCACTTTTAACTTTTCTCTAATCAATATCCAAAACACCAATCCCAACGCCATTAGCCGCATGTAACAAATACATCAGTCCATCAACTTCTTGGTAATACCGAAGACCTAAAACAGCTATCTGCAAACCCAAACCACTCGGCACGCTAACAGGTGTAAAGCTCAAGGAAGTGCCAGCAAAATCTTTAGCCAAAACCATAGGTGTTGCCAAGTGCAAGGCAGAATCTAACGTTTCAAAATTAAAATCCAAAATACCAAACTGCAAGGCAATATGGGTAGCACCCGGAATAAAAGACACCTGCGTCATATTAAATTTAGGAAATGCTAATGTATGAGTAGCCCAATCCATAGAAGACGCAAAAGGCAGTACCTGTTGCACCACACAATCAGGTGTATAGTTAAAATCTTGAAGCAATTGCTTGCCCAAATCCGTCGTTAAACCGTTTGCAACGCGGCGTTCACCACGCGCATGAATAGTATCCAAAGTTTTCAACTGAGTAAACATGGTCATCAACCGGCTATGAAAAAACGTAAACTTATGCTGGGTATAAAACGGCCGTAACGCCATACGATAGGCTTTATTTACGCGTGAACAATGTCCAAACTCGCTTCCATTTTCACGTACCCGCCGCATACTAGCTTTGGTTTTTATAGCCGTGCCATTAAACCCACCACCTGCAACACGCGCCACAGGTTTCCCATTCAAATAATAAAAATTAATCCCACCAATCGTCCCAACCAATGGAATAATACCTTGTTGCTTTGCCATACTTTGAAATTTTAAAATGAATAACCCAGTTCCAATCACAACAACCAGAATCAATACTACCACATATAAATAATTCATAATCAAGCGTATATAACCCAAATATACGAAAATAAAAGTAAAGGTTATAGCGTGGTTATAGTATGCTTAAATAATGATTAAAACAAGCTTATAGCATAAAGTAAATATTGATTAAGCCATTGTACCTCAAACTTCAAACCACGCCTGCCTGCCGAAGAAAGGAATCCCAAACTACCCAGCACCATTCAAGCAAATTACCTCTAGCCTTACGCTATGTTCTCATTTACAGTTATAAATTGAACATCAAACGTGTTTGAAAGCATAGCAATTGCTCGCCCTTTTTTACGGAAAAGACGCAGCTTTGCATAATTAGAATGCTATCTTTGAAATACGCTTCAAGATGTAATAAACCATTCCATAAACGATGGGATTTAAGGATTTAAAGCAAACTTATTTTAAACATAAAGAATATGAAATTTATCGGCAGTCAGTTAGCCTTTTATATGAACGACAGGGATTTTAAAAATAACTCCATGGTTCTTCTTAAATATCTAGTGCTTTTAGCAATTGTCATTATAGTTTATTCACTCCTCTTCCATTTTATCATGGCTTTTGAAGGCCAAGATCATTCCTGGATAACCGGTTTTTATTGGACACTTACGGTTATGAGCACGCTTGGATTTGGAGACATTACCTTTGCCTCCGACCTTGGTCGTCTTTTTAGTATTGTTGTTTTGCTTTCTGGTATTTTCATGTTAATGATTGTGTTACCATTCGCATTTATTAGACATTTCTATATTCCGCTTTTAGAATCTAAAAAGAATAAAAAAGTTCTGCGTCAAGTACCTGCCGGAACAAAGGATCACATCTTAATATGTTCTTATGATATTATTGCTAGAGATCTCATCGAGCGACTTAACCAGGATACCATTCCTTATTTTGTAATTGAAAGCAATTTAGACAAAGCCATAAAAAATCATGAAGATGGTGTTGCCGTGCTATTTGGGGCCTTGGATGACGAGAAAACCTTTATGGATGCCAACATTAAGGACGCGAAAATGATATTAGTCAATAGAAATGATATTTTAAACACCAAAATAATACTGACTATTAGAGACTTGGCGCCTAATATACCTATTGTTGCTATAGCTACGGATATAGATTCTGTGGATGTACAACAACTAAGTGGCGCGGACCATGTACTACCCGTAAAAAAATGGCTAGGCGAACAATTAGCCAATAGGGTTAACACCCAGCATGCGGAATCTCATGCCATCGGACAATATGAGGATCTGTTAATTGCTGAATTACCCATCCACAATACACCTTTAGTTTCTAAAATTATTGGCGAGATAGGCTTAAGACAAAAATTCGGTGTAAGCATTGTAGGCATTTGGGAACGCGGGAGATTGCAACCTATAAAAGGAGATGAAATATTAACACACGAAAGCGTGCTTGTAATTATTGGTAACAAAGAACAACTTAATAAAATTGACGAGCTGTTTTTAGATTATAATGTAAATCCCAATCCTGTACTACTCATTGGAGCAGGCAAGGTTGGGTTGGCAGCCGCACAATCATTACATAAAAATGGTGTTTTAGTAAATGTAATTGATAAGGATCCAGAAATATGCAAAAAAGTAAGTCCATTTTGCAATGAGGTATTTATTGGTGATGCTGCAGATTATCAACTATTAAAAAAAGCCGGCGTTTTAAAAGCACCTTCGGTATTACTCACGACCCATGACGATACTATGAATATTTATTTAGCCTCCTATTGTCGTCAATTAAATATGGACGTCCGAATCGTGAGCCGTATCTCGGAAGCGCGGAATATTGATATTATGCAAAAAGCAGGCGCCGATTTTGTATTGAGTTACTCAACATTGGGATCAGAAGCGGTTTTATCTATTTCTAAAGGTCAAGAATTAACCGTTTTGGGTGAAGGTTTCACCCTATTTATTATTGCCATTCCAAAGTCATTAGAAGGTAAAACCCTTGCTGAATCCGGCATAGGCGCTAAAACGGGACTATCTGTTATTGCCATAAAAGAAAACGATGAAGTGGTAACCTTATTATCTGCAAAAACAATACTGCCACATGGTGCGGAAATAGTCATGCTTGGTAATATAGACATGAAACAGAAATTCAATAAAATATATGTTAACCGTGCTTAATAAGATTTTTAAAGTCCTTTACCATTTCAAAGACCAATTAATATATAGCTATTATTATGTTATTTAAGCATCCGTTTTAGCTTGGGTTATATCCCGAAACGTAGGTGCGTTTTCGGTAACACTGCCAGCACCTTTCTTATTAATTTTAAAAGTGACATCTTTTGTGGTGGTAAACAAAAGCACGGTTAAAAAGGGCGCTTTTAGATGCTGTTTTACAATCTCAAACGCTTCTTCTATAGAATGTGTTTCTTCAACATCTTCCGTTTCTTTGGAAGCATAGCGCAATTTCACCAACACCTTAAAGTCATCCTTGGCGTAAATGGGTCTGACAAAAATGTTTTTCAAATTTGGTTTACCCACGGTTTTTGCCATGGTTAATTTAGCAAAGCGTTCTTCTTGAATACTTTCGGTTACTTGATTCCAAAAAAGTAGAAACACATCTTGATACGCCATAAGCTAAAATTGTAGGGTAATAATTGTTAGGCTCCAAAAATACCATTTATAAACTAAAACCTTATGATCCGTTTAATAAGAAATAACCAATAGTGCTCATGCTTTTAAAGCAACTAATATCACCTGACATTTGGAATTTGGAATTAAATACGCTATTTCCCGATGCAGAAATTAGCAAAAATATTACCTAACAATTCATCATTAGTAACACTTCCGGTAATCAGTCCAAAGTGGTATAAGGCCTCCCGAATATCAATGGCCATTAAATCGCCAGACAATCCGGAATCCAAACCGTATTTAACTTTCTGAATTTCTTCAAACGCTTTTAATAAGGCATCATAATGTCTCGTATTGGTAATAATAGTTTCATTATTCCGTAAGGCACCTGTATTCACCAAATTCAATAAGGCATTGGTTAGCTGTTCCACACCAAAGCCACTTTTTGCAGATAACAGCTGTACGTTTGGAATGGCCTGTTGGAGTTCCGCCAAATCCATATCGTCAATCTTATCAATCTTATTGGCAATAACAAGCAATGGCTTTAATGGATACTTATTTTTAATTTTCTCCAACTCCACTTGAAGTTTGGCACCTTGATGCTTAAATTCTCCAGCATCAAATAAGTAAATAACCACTTGTGCTTGTTCTATTTTTTCAAAGGTTTTTTTAATTCCAATGCTTTCTACAACATCTTTGGTATCACGAATTCCTGCGGTATCAATAAAGCGAAAACCCATACCGCCAATACTTATTTCGTCTTCAATAGTATCCCGCGTGGTTCCAGCTATTTCACTAACAATAGCACGTTCTTCATTTAATAAAGCATTTAGCAGGGTAGATTTTCCAACATTGGGTTCGCCAACAATAGCAACGGGAATCCCGTTTTTAATCACGTTTCCAACCGCAAACGAATCTATTAAGCGTTTCAATACAAAGGTAATACGCGCTATCAGTTCCTTAAATTGGGTTCTATCGGCAAATTCCACATCTTCTTCCGCAAAATCCAGTTCCAATTCTATTAACGAGGCAAAGTTTAAAAGCTCTTCACGTAGCTTGGCAATTTCACTTGAAAAACCACCACGCATTTGCTGCATGGCAATTTGGTGAGATGCTTCATTATCACTCGAAATTAAATCGGCTACCGCTTCCGCCTGACTTAAGTCTAGTTTCCCGTTTAAAAACGCACGCAAAGTAAACTCGCCAGCATCCGCCATTCTGCAACCTTTTCGTAAAAATAACTGGATAATTTGTTGCTGGATGTAATTAGAACCATGGCAGGATATTTCTACCACATTTTCACCTGTATAGGAATTGGGGTTTTTAAAAACAGATACTAAAACCTCATCAATGTCCCGGTTATCATCAACAATATGGCCTAAATGAATGGTGTGGGTTTTCTGATGAGACAGTGTTTTCGATTTCGAAACCGATTGAAAACAGCTATCGGCAATGGCTATAGCATGGGCACCTGAAAGCCTAATAACCGCAATAGCACCAGCTCCCGAAGGCGTAGCAAGCGCAACAATTGTATCGTTTTGATTCATGCTACAAAAGTACTAAAATCACCACAGAAAACACGTATATAGATATTAGTGAATTCTTAACAAATATTTTTTAACAATCCACTATATTTGCACAAACTAAAAAATATTGAAAATGATTAAAAAATTCATACTACTATCTTTAATTATTCTTGTAGCGTCTTGTAAGAATGAAGAAACTAAAGAAGGTTATGTATTAACCGGCTCTATTGATAAATCCGTAGAAGGAAAAACAATGAGATTGCAAAATGCCGATTTAAATAATATCACGTTTTCTGATTCCACGGTAATTAAAGATGGAAAAGCAACGTTTACAGGTAAAGTTGATTCTCCAGATTTATATTTACTAACTATTGAAGGTGTTCCTGGTGGCGTACCACTTGTATTAGAAAATGAAGAGATTTCAATTCAGTTTTATAAGGACAGCTTACAAACGTCTGTTGTTTCAGGGAGTCATGAAAATGATATTTTTAAATTATTTAAGGATATCTCGGATCCTATTAGAGCAAAAAACCAAACAATGGGACAGGAATTTATGGCGGCAAGAACAGCTGGTGATACGGCGAAAATGACGGCTATTCAAACTGAATTTCAGAAAATTGTTGACGAGGGGAATAAGGAAAATCTAGCCGCTATTAAACAAAATAATGATGTGGTAACTAGTGCAGCTATACTAGAAAACCTTATCAAAACAAAAGGTATTGAAGCTTCTGAAGCCAAAGAATTATATGATAATTTCACCGAGCCTGTTAAAAACAGCCGCATTGGTAAAAGTATTAATGAAATGCTATCAAGTGCTATGGCTACAGCTATCGGAAGCATGGCGCCTGAATTTACAGCCCCTAATCCAGATGGCGAAATGATTGCTTTAAAGGACATTAGAGGAAAAGTAACTATCATTGATTTCTGGGCCGCTTGGTGTGCGCCTTGTAGAAGAGAAAACCCTAATGTCGTTAAGGTTTACGAAAAGTATCACGAAAAAGGTCTTGAAATTATAGGTGTGTCTTTAGATGGTACGCCAAGACAAAAAGATGCTAAAGGTGAATGGTTAGCAGCTATTGAAAAGGATGGTTTAACATGGCACCAAGTTTCCAACTTGCAATATTTTAACGATCCTGTCGCTAAACAATATAATATTCAATCTATTCCAGCAACCTATATTTTAGATGCTGATGGAAAGATAATTGCTAAAAATTTAAGAGGCTCCGCTTTAGAAGCTAAAATGGCCGAGCTTTTAGATTAAGAATTTCTATATAAATAGATACTAAAGCCTTTCAGTTTTGAAAGGTTTTTTTATGCTTATATTTTTCCTAATTTCTTTAAAACAAACAACAAAATAATAGGCAATGCTAATAAGCCAATCATCAGTAAATTCTTTTCAAATAACCAAGTCGCCAAAATTAAGGTAATTACATAACCACCAATAGCACCTCCAAAATGTGCATCATGACCAATATTACCCACTCTGTTTTTCATCCCATAAATGGAATACAATAAATAGCCAATACCAAAAATATAAGCCGGAATAGGAATAGGTATAAAAAATAGATATAAACTCATACCTGGTTGTAGAAGTATAGCTGAATAAATAATCCCCATAACAGCGCCACTAGCACCTACAGCAGAGTAATGGTATTCATTTTTATGAAAATATAAGGACAGTAAATTCCCTAACAATAAGCTCCCTAAATAAACAATTAAAAATTGAAAGCTTCCTAAATAAGCAATTACCACATCGGCAAAAAAGTATAAGGAAAACATATTAAAAAATAAATGCGCCGTGTCCACATGTAAAAAGCCAGATGTTAACATGCGTATTTTTTCACCTCTGATAATAGCGCCTACATTAAATTTGTATTGTTCAAAAAAGGAATAATCACTAAACCCTTTAAATGATATTAACGCGTTGGCAGCAATAATTACCATGGTTACTATACTTAAATCACCCATAAATTTTAAACGTTTAAAAAGAATATAACATATCTTTGTAATTGCAAATCTAAAATTATTTCATGCAACTTCTTGCTTATATTCTCATTTATCCCATTTTATGGTTGGTTTCCATCTTACCCTTCCGATTATTATACGCGGTTTCCGATGGTTTATTTGTTGTAATCTACCATATTATTGGCTACCGAAAAAAAGTGGTTAAAGAAAACTTGAAACTGGCATTTCCCCATAAATCAGATGCTGAATTAAACCGTATTCGGAAAAAATTCTACCACCATTTGTGTGATATGGTTATGGAGTCTATTAAATCTATGACCATTTCTGAAGCCCAAATGAAAAAACGTTTTACCTTTTCCAATGTAGAGCTCATTCAAAAACTGGAAAGCGAAAATAGAAGTATTGCACTTATGTGTGCACATTATGGGAGTTGGGAATGGATTTTTATCCTTCAAACCTATATGAGTAACAAAGGTTACGCGATTTACAAACGCCTGGCCAATAAATATTTTGATAGACTTGTAAAACGTATTCGTGCAAAGTATAACAGCCACTTGATTACTACCAAGGAAAGTATTCCTGTTTTAATGCAATCTAAACGGGAAGGGAAAATAACCATTTGTGGTTTTGTTTCAGATCAATCACCTAAAGCAGAAAAAGCATTCCATTGGAATGAATTTATGGGTATTACGGTTCCGGTCCATACAGGAGCCGAAATGTTAGCGAAAAAGCTCGATATGTCTGTGGTATTCTTTGGTGTTAAGAAATTAAAACGTGGATATTATGAAACCTCGTTTAAAACCCTGGCGTATCACCCAAATGATTATCCAAATTACGAAATCACCGATAGGTTCTTGGATTTAGTTGAAGCCCAAATTAACGAAGCCCCAGAATATTATTTATGGACACATAAACGTTGGAAACATCGTGATAAAGTTCCTGCAGAATACAAGTCTTAAGTCCTGTTAAGATAATTGGAACCAACTAGAAACCATGGTATCTATGTCATCGGTTTCAGAATCTAATAACGACTTATGGACAAACTCGTTATTCCTTTTATTATACTCATAATCAACAGCCCAAGCTACATGGTTTTTGGCTAGTGCTTTAATGCTATCGCATACAAACTGCACTTCGGCATTGGTAGTTGTAGGGTGAATAGACATACGTATCCAACCAGGTTTACGCGTTAATTCACCTAATGATATTTCCTGTGTCAATTCATGAGATGTTTTTTGATCTACATGCAGTAAAAAGTGTCCGTACGTCCCCGCACAACTGCAGCCACCTCGTGTTTGCACACCAAATTTATCATTCAATAATTTCACACCTAAATTGAAATGTAAGTTATCGATATAAAAAGAAATTACACCCAAACGATCTTCATGCTGACCCGCAAGAATGTGTAAATTTGGAAGCGCTCCTAATTCCTTAAAAACAACTTTTAGAATCTCATGCTCGCGTTCTAGCATATTGTCAACACCCATTTGTTCTTTTAATTTAATAGCAAGGGCTATTTTTATGGCTTGTAAAAAACCGGGTGTTCCACCATCCTCACGATCTTCTATATTATCAATATATTTATGTTCTCCCCAAGGATTTGTCCAACTAACAGTTCCGCCTCCTGGACAATCTGGGATCATATTTTTATACAATTTCTTATTAAAAATAAGGACACCTGAAGAACCGGGTCCTCCTAAAAATTTGTGTGGTGAAAAGAATACGGCATCCAAAGCCTTGGTTTCATCTTCGGGATGCATATCCATAGACACATAAGGTGCTGAACAGGCAAAATCTACAAAGCAAACGCCGCCATGTTTATGCATCATTTGCGCAATATCATGATGTGGATTTTGAATACCGGTTACATTTGAACCACCAATAACAGAGGCTATTTTAATGGTACAATCTTGATGCGCTATCAATGCTTTTTCTAAATTCTCCAAACTAAACAACCCATCTTCTGCTGGCGGAATAACCACCACTTTAGCAATGGTTTCCAACCACGTCGTTTGATTAGAATGATGTTCCATATGCGAAACAAAAACTACAGGACACAGGTCCTCCGGAACAACAGTGTGCTTCTTTAAATTTTCAGGAACCTTTAACCCTAAAATACGCTGAAATTTATTCACGACGCCTGTCATGCCATTACCTGAAACAATTAGCACATCATCATCATGTGCATTAACATGGGCTTTAATAATATGCCTGGCTTCATGGTAGGCTTTCGTCATAGCGGTTCCTGAAACTGTGGTTTCTGTGTGTGTATTGGCAACATAAGGTCCAAAAACATGACTGATTCGCTCTTCAATCGGTTGGTATAAACGGCCAGACGCAGTCCAATCCGTATAGATAATCTTTTGAGAACCGTAAGGCGATTTAAAGGTTTGATTCACACCAATAATGTGCTTTCTAAACTGACCAAAATAGGTTTCTAAATCCGTTTGAATGTCTGAAGATGTTTTTGTAGTAATCATGCGTATAAATTAAATGGCAAAGGTACTAATTATTAGCGACAGCCTTAATTTCTGCTATAACTTTATCAGCGAGTGCATCAGCCGCTTCCTGTGATGGTGCTTCCGTATAAACACGAATAATAGGCTCGGTATTACTTTTACGTAAATGCACCCAACTATCTTCAAAATCAATTTTCACCCCGTCAATTGTCGTAACACGTTCATGGCTATATTTTGCCTCCATGGCTTTTAAAATAGCATCCACATCTAATTCTGGTGTTATGGCTATTTTCTTTTTACTCATAAAATAATTCGGATAACTGGCACGCAAAGCACTGACTGACATTTTTTTATCTGCCAGCAAACTTAAAAACAAGGCTACACCAACCAAGGCGTCACGCCCATAATGAGATTCTGGGTATATAATTCCACCATTTCCTTCGCCGCCAATAACAGCATTGTTTTTCTTCATTAATGCCACGACATTCACTTCACCTACGGCACTGGCTTCGTAGGTTCCACCATGTTGTTCGGTAACATCCCGCAAGGCACGAGTGGAGCTCATATTACTAACGGTATTTCCAGGTGTTGCACTTAACACATAATCTGCACAGGCTACTAATGTATATTCTTCCCCAAACATATTACCGTTTTCGTCTATAAAGGCTAACCGATCCACATCTGGATCAACCACAATTCCAAAATCTGCATGTTCTTTAACCACAGCTTCAGATAAATCAGTTAAATGCTCCTTTAATGGTTCTGGATTATGAGGAAAATGACCCGTTGGGTCACAATACAATGTAACACATTCTACACCCAAACGTTCTAATAATAATGGAATGGCTATTCCTCCTGTAGAATTTACACCATCTACCACTACTTTAAAATTCGCTTTTTCTATGGCCGATTTGTTAACCAGTTTTAAATCTAAAACGGCATCAATATGCAAATCGATGTAAGCATCATTTTTTGTTATTTTCCCCAAACTATCTACATCAGCAAAACTCATGGTATCACTTTCAGCAATAGCAAGAATTTTAGCACCTTCTTCGCCATTTAAAAATTCACCTTTATTATTCAAAAGCTTTAAAGCATTCCATTCTTTTGGATTATGGCTGGCCGTTAAAATAATGCCACCATCAGCATGTTCCATTGGTACAGCAACCTCAACCGTTGGTGTGGTAGAAAGACCTAAATCAATAACATGAATTCCCAACCCGACAAGTGTGTTCATGACTAAATTCTGAATCATTTCGCCTGAAATTCGCGCATCACGACCAACCACTACCCGATAATTTTCTTTTTTATATTGTCCTTTTAACCAAACTCCGTAAGCAGAAGCAAATTTCACCGCGTCAATTGGCGTTAAATTGTCGCCTACGGCGCCACCAATGGTTCCTCTGATTCCTGAAATAGATTTTATAAGTGTCATATTTTTATGTTTATTTTCAACAAATATAAGTTTTCTATGCGTTTTCTTTCCTATGAATTTGTAAATTCGAAACATGAACTTTTTAGCACATATTTATCTTTCTTTCAATCATAAAAATGTATCCATAGGAAATTTTATGGCTGATGGTATTCGCGGTAAACAGTACAAAAAGTATCCACGTGAAATCCAAATTGGTATTTTATTACATCGGGAAATTGACACTTTTACAGATGCCCATCCTATTGTAAGACAGAGCACGAAAAGGCTCCACGAAAATTACAGTCATTACAGTGGTGTGATTGTAGATATTTTATACGATCATTTTTTGGCTAAAAACTGGGCGCACTATTCTAACGAACCTTTAGACGATTATGCTCAAAGATTTTATTCATTATTACAAGATAATTTTGATATTTTACCAGAGCGAACACAACACCTGTTACCCTTTATGATATCTGGTAACTGGTTGTTAAGCTATGCAGAAATTGAAGGTATCCAAAGCGTTTTAGATGGTATGAATAGACGCACGAAATACAAATCTAAAATGAACGAAGCTACACACGAACTCCTTAAATATTACAATGAGTTTGAAGAAGAATTCACCCTGTTCTTTGAAGAATTGCGCGTTTTTGCTGCTGAAAAATTACAAATCCTTTCCAATACAACTATATAATATGATGATGAACCGTTTAATACTCCTACTTGTTATTTCAGTTATTTGGTCTTGTAAAAACAATCCAGAAACATTAGAAAAAATTCAAAATCGTGGGTTAATAACGCAAAACGCGATGGTGGTGTCTGCCAGAAAAGAAGCCTCGAAAATTGGTAGCGATATTTTAGAAAAAGGAGGCAACGTATTTGATGCCATGATGGCAACTGAAATGGCACTGGCCGTTTGCTTCCCTTCCGCTGGTAATTTAGGAGGTGGTGGTTTCATGGTTTACCGATTACATTCTGGCGAAACTGGCGCATTAGATTATCGCGAAAAAGCACCTCTAGCGGCCACAAAAAATATGTATCTAGATTCTTTAGGAAACGTTATTCCTAATAAAAGTATTATTGGCGAAATGGCTGTTGGCGTTCCTGGCACGGTGGCAGGTGTTTTTGAAGCACAACGGAAATTTGGTAAATTATCAGTAAAAGACATTTTACAACCGGTGATTGACTTGGCTAAAAACGGCTATGCATTAACGGAAAAACAGCAAAATGGCATTAATAATTACGATAGTATTTTTAGAGCTGTAAATGGTAAAGAAATTTTATATTCAAAAAACACCAAAGCGGGCGACACAGTAAAAAACAAACAACTCGCAAAAACGCTTGAACGCATCGCTTTTAATGGTAAAGATGAATTTTATAAAGGTGAAACGGCTCAAATTCTAGTGGACTATCTATCGGAAAAAGGTGGCATCATCACATTAGAAGATTTGGCTAAATATGAAGCCAAATGGCGCGAACCAGTTGCTTTTAAATATAAAGACATTAACGTTATTTCCATGGCACCGCCATCAAGTGGAGGTATTTGCTTGGCTCAAATTATGAAAATGATTGAACCTTATAATCTAAAAGAATTTGGTCATAATTCCCTAAAAACCATTCAAGTACTTGCGGAAGCAGAACGTCGTGCCTATGCCGATAGAAATTATTATTTAGGCGATCCCGATTTTGTGGATATTCCCACTAAAACTTTATTGAGTGATGACTACCTTCAAAAACGTATGAGCGATTTTTCATTTGAAAAAGCAACGCTGTCTAGTAATGTTTCTCATGGTAATGTAACGTTTATTGAAAGTGATGAAACCACACATTATTCTATAGTTGATCAGTTTGGAAATGCCATTGCCGTAACGACCACCTTGAATGGCACCTATGGTTCCTATTTATTTTGTTCGGAACTTGGGTTTTTCTTGAATAATGAAATGGACGATTTTAGCAGCAAATCAGGCGTGCCAAATATGTTTGGTTTAACGGGTGCGGAAGCCAATAGTATTGTGCCAGAAAAACGCATGTTAAGCTCTATGACGCCAACTATTGTGGAAAAAAACGGAAAACTACTTATGACTTTAGGAACACCTGGAGGTTCTACAATTATCACATCGGTTTTGCAAACCATATTAAATGTTGAAGAATTTAATATGTCCATGCAAGACGCCGTAGATGCGCCCCGTTTTCACCACCAATGGTTACCAGATTATATTAGAATGGAACCCAATGGTTTTGATACGGAAATCATGAAACAATTAATTGCTAAAGGCTACACCATTAATGAAACACGCTCACCGGTAATTGGGAAAGTAGATGGTATTTTGGTGCTTGATGATAAGACATTAGAAGGTGGCGCAGACCACAGAGGTGACGATACAGCTGTTGGATTTTAATTTTTTTATATATGAAAACTTTTGACATAGTCATACTTACAGACAACCGGTATTTAGAAGATTCTGAAACTAACACCTACAAACACAACGTGTTTTATGAAGATTTTTTGGTACAAGAAGCCTTAAAAGCTGAAAACTTAAAAGTCACCCGCTTAGCTTGGGATGATCTTAATTTCAATTGGTCTGACACCAAAGCAGTACTTTTTAGAACGACTTGGGATTATTTTGATCGCTTTTCTGAATTTTCAAAATGGTTAGCTATGGTTTCAACAAAAACGCGGTTGTTAAACTCCGAGAAAATAATCCGTTGGAATATAGACAAACACTACTTATTAGAATTAAAAGCCAAAGGCATTCATGTTGCCAAATCCTTTTTTATTGAAACAGGAACCCAATCAACCCTCACTGAATTACACCAACAATTAAATTGGCAAGAAACCGTTTTAAAACCATGTGTTTCAGGAGCAGGAAGACATACATATAGACTAACACCACATAATATTGCAGAACATGAAGCTATTTTTACGGAGTTAATTCAACAAGAATCTATGATGCTTCAACCGTTTCAACATAACATTGTTACGCAAGGCGAAATGTCTCTTATCGTTTTCAATGGTGAATACAGTCATGCTGTTTTAAAACAAGCCAAGGCTGGCGATTTTCGTGTTCAAGATGATTTTGGCGGAAGCGTAATTCCATACGCACCGACTGAAACGGAAATAGCCTTCGCTATAAACGCAACAAAAGCCTGTCCAGAATTGCCTATTTACGCCAGAGTTGATATATTTACTGATAACACAAATCAATTAGCTGTATCCGAATTAGAACTTATAGAACCCGAATTATGGTTCAGAAATGATTCTAAAGCGGCTAAAATACTCGCCAAACATATATCATTGTGCTTAAAATAATTGTTTATGAAAACGAAAAAAATCCTTAAAATAGTAGTTGGCGTTATAATCTTTTTCACCTTACCCAGTTTACTCTTTTTTGGTTTCGTTTATTTTAAATACAATGAAGACTTACCCAATGGAAAACAAGGCCCTCAAGCTGAAGCATTGGCTCTCAATATGCTAAAAGCATTAAATCATGAGGCCTATTTAGAAACTAATTATATTGAATGGACGTTTAAAAACAAACACCATTATAAATGGAAAAAAGATGAGAACACCTGCCTTGTGCATTGGAAAGATTACAAAGTTGATCTAAATTTAGATAATCCAAGTTTAAGCACAGCCTACGTCCATAATTTTGAAGTAAAAGGTGAGCAAGCCGCTGAACATATAGAAACAGCACTTACCTATTTTAATAACGATTCGTTTTGGTTAGTAGCTCCTTATAAAATATTTGATCCTGGAACGGAAAGACGTTTGGTTAAGTGGAAAAATAATCAAGACGCGCTTTTGGTGACTTACACATCTGGTGGCACAACGCCTGGCGATTCGTATTTGTGGATTTTGGATACCAACAACAAACCTGTAAAATTCAGAATGTGGGTAGACATCCTGCCTATTGGCGGATTAGAAGCTTCCTGGAACGATTGGACAACAACTGAAAGTGGCGCCATACTTCCCGTTTTCCATGAAATGTTATTTTTGGGTATAAAATTGGATGATATAATTGGGAGGGAATGAGTTTGCAGTGTTCAGTGTTCAGTGTTCAGTGTTCAGTTTAAAATAAATATCTGTTACTTTAATCTTGAATAAAGTTTGATGCAATGTTGTTTCAAACTAAATAAATAACCTGATAAAGTTCTCGACACAATTTTTCATTCATCTAAATCACGCGAACACACGAGTTATTATACAAAAATAACGGCCATCAATTTGCCTGCCTGCTCTTGGTTGGATTGAATTTCACACCTGATAAGTGTACGAATTGTATCGCGAATCTTTTAAGCCTGAAACCTTGAATTAAAACCTTGAACCTTAAACCTTGAATCCTATTTTGAACGCTGCCCAACAAACTGTTGTTCTTTCAGCTTAAACAGCACATTAAACGATGTTAAACTACCATAACTTCTCGTTATGTATTGCTGTAAATCTATTTTTTCTTGTTCTTCTAAATTGCTCGAGTTTATTTTTTGTTCCATAACACGGAGTCTATCACGAACCATGGTAATCTTATGGAAAAAAGTATCTATAGGCACCTCGCTCGACTTTAAATTACTATCTCCTGGTTCCAAAATCAGTTTTCCGCCTTTCCATTTATCCGCAATATGAACGACTTCGCTAGCATCACTCCAACGCTTTAAAATTTGCACCAAGCTACTTTCTACTTCGGCAAAACTAACCGTATCCACATCATCTTCGGCTGCTTCAATAATGTCAAATTCAGAATTAATATCTATGGTTTCTAAACCGCTTTCAATAAAAGTTACCCAATAATGTTTTGAGGTAACGTTGGTTACGACGCCTTTTCCAAATTCGGGGTGATTAATCCTTGAGCTTATTCCTAGTATTTGCATAAAATATATATTTTAATTTCCTGTTATAACTGATTTTTAAGGCAGAATTGAGGATGGGTTTATATCTAAATTGATATACAATAATAATAAATTACTTGATATTCTAAAGCATGTTTCAGCCAGATTTATTAATTATATGCGCTTTAACTTAACGCCATTTAAGAGCATTATAAACGCTTAATTATTTTTTTTAGACATGTTATTATCAACTTTAAAAGCTATAATTTTACCTAAACGAAAAAAATACAATGAGATCATCCCTTATAATCCTATTGCTTGTGCTTCCGTTTTTTTCGTTAGCACAAGACAGAGATTTGGATCAGAATAAAAACCTATTGGAATTAAGCAATAAATATGCTTCTGGTGTCGAACGTTTAAAATTTTTAGATAGTCTATCTAGTGAAATTCGTTACGACTCTACCTTTAATGCCGATTCGGTTTTTAGGGTTACCATTAGTTATGCGCAACAATTGGACTCTATAAATTTGGCTATTAAACATGCAACCAACTTTATAAATTATCTTAATTACGGAAGCAATGATTATGATCAAGCCAAGCAAATTATTCGTGCTACTCAACGTATTGTCCCTCGCGTAACGAAACCCAATTTAATTGATGATTTTTATTACGAAGCCGCCTATCTTTACTACGATTCACGACAATTTGATGAATCTATAAAGTTGTTTGATAGTGCTTATTATTATGCCGAAAAATATAAGTCAGAATTCATGGAGTTATCCAAATTTGCAAAAGGAATGGCACTTGTAAATATAGGCGATTTTGGTTCAGCTTCAATTACACTTCAAGAAGCTTCAAAAATGTTTCAAAATAAAAAAGACACGCTATATTGGTTAAGTGCGAAAAATTCTATCTCCATATTATACAGTAAAAATGGATTCTTTGATGAAGCAAAAAGGGAAAGAGATGAACTTATAAAAATTGCCAATACAACAGATTCCTATCATAATTTACCTGTAGTATATTACAATAATGCCACAGACGACCATAAACTAAACAATGAAAAAAGCAGAATTAAAAATTTAAAATTAGCGGTAGCGGCCAATAACAGATTAAAAAATAAAGCTTATTTTGATGCTCCTCTTAAATTTGGCCTAGCCGTTGGTTTATCAGAAAATGATAGTTTGCAACAAGCAAAAACCATCATTGAAGAATTAGAGCGCAATGACACCAACATAAACGGATACAACAGGCCATTTTATTTAAGCGCTAAAATGCATTATGCGTTTGCGGAAAAAAATTATGCGGAAGCTTTACGATATGGAACTGAACATTTTAATTTAAAGAATGACAGTGATCAATATGAAGAATTGCAAGAGGCTTCCTTGTTTTTATCAAAAATCTATGAGCGTATGGGAAATACAAACCAAGCGCTTCTGCATTATAAGAATTACACCAAAATCAAAGACTCCATTGTAAATACTCAAAACACACGCGTTTTAGCCTATTATCAAACGCAGTATGAAACTGAAAAACGAGATTTAATTATTGAAAATCAAACAAACAATATTGCCCTATTAGATTCAGAAAACAACCTAAAAAAACAGTGGCTCCTATTTGGTGGATTAGGTCTTTTTGGGGTTTTTGGGTTTATTACAATTATACGCTCCCGAAATTACGCTAAAAAGAAACAGATTTTGCAAGAAGCATTCACACAGGACATTATAAATACACAAGAACAGGAACGTACCAGATTAGCTTTTGAATTGCATGGCTCTGTTGGACAACAACTCATGTTGCTCACCCGGAAACTCAAAACGATTAACAATCCAGATTATGAAAATTTAGCCCATGATACTTTAGCCAATTTAAGAACCATTTCCCAGGGCCTATATCCTGCTACTTTGGAACGTTTAGGGTTTTCATCTGCATTGGAAGATTTGGTCAACGAATTGGATGAAAATACCGACGTATTTTTTACTATGGAAATTGAAAATGCGAATCACCTTATTTCTAAAGAGAATGCTTTGCATTTGTATCGTATGGCGCAAGAAGCATTAAGCAATACGATAAAACATGCCGAAGCAAAAGCCGTTTTTGTGAGTTTGAAAATCAAATCAGATACGCTTCTAATTACAATAGAAGATAATGGTAAAGGATTTGATTATCAAAAAGCACTAGAGACTTCCAAAAGCTTGGGAATGAAATCCCTTTTGGAACGTAGTAAAATAATAAAGGCCTCCTTACATGTTGAATCTGAATTAGGTAAAGGCACGCAATTAGTTATTGCCATACCAAAGTCAAAAATGTAGTATTTTATCTACAATTAAGACTAGAATGATTATCTTTCATCAATAAAATTTTTACCAAGCACAGAAATGTCATCATCAAATAATAATATGCTTAAAAAAGATATTACCATTGTTATTGCTGAAGATCATCCTATCATGCTTAAAGGTTTAAAGCAAGAATTGGAACAAGCTGGCTATAGCATTATTGGTACGGCCGAAAATGGTAACGATGCTGTAAATATAGTCTCAGAACTAAATCCTAAAATAGCACTTTTAGATATTGAAATGCCTAAACTAACGGGTTTTGAAGTGATAGCCATATGTACCGAAAACAAAGCCCTACAAACACGTTATATTGTGATGACGTATCACAAAGAGAAAAACTTTGTAGCACAGGCCAAAAAATCTGGTGTTCATGGATATCTTTTAAAAGAAGATAGCTTGGACGAAATTGAAACCTGTATTGCGGCCGTTTTGAATAATGATTCATATTACAGCAGTTCTTTTTCTGATAATTTTGAATTAAATATTGAAAACGAATTGAAAAAATTAGCGCTATTAACACCCTCTGAACGGAAAATAGTTCAATTAATAGCCGAAGGCAAAACATCTATAGAAATTAGCGATATGCTTTGCGTCTCTCCAAGAACTATACAAAAACATCGGACAAATATTATTGAAAAACTGCAATTAAACCCAGCGCCAGACACGCTAATTAACTGGGCAAAGGCTTATAAAAGTTAATTAATAATACGCCTTCATTAAGGCCCATTTGTTTAATAGCCTTTGCGTGTAACATGATACACTTTGTAAATTACCATGAAGACTTTTACGCCAAAAAGCATAAACAGACATCGTTTTATATTTAAAGGCATTATCTGTACCTTTGCAAACTGGTCTGTAAATCAGACAAGATTGCTATGCTATGAGTAAATTTGAAGACACCATTGAGGTTCAAGGCGCACGCGTTCACAACCTAAAAAATATAGATGTTTCCATTCCAAGAGAAAAACTGGTTGTTATTACGGGTTTGTCTGGTAGTGGTAAATCATCATTGGCTTTTGACACTATTTATGCCGAAGGACAAAGGCGCTATATTGAAACATTTTCAGCCTATGCACGTCAATTTTTAGGTGGACTGGAACGACCTGATGTGGATAAAATTGATGGACTTTCGCCCGTTATTGCCATTGAGCAAAAAACGACGAGTAAATCGCCACGGTCTACTGTTGGAACCATTACTGAAATTTACGATTTTTTACGGTTATTATACGCCAGAGCCAGTGATGCTTATAGTTATAACACAGGCGAACAAATGGTGAGTTATAATGATGATCAGATAAAGGAACTGATTATAGAAACCTTTAACGGCAAACGTATAAACATTTTAGCACCTGTGGTACGTTCAAGAAAAGGGCATTATCGCGAATTGTTTGAACAAATTGGTAAACAAGGGTTTGTAAAAGTTCGGACGGATGGCGAAATTCGGGATATTGTTAAAGGCATGAAACTGGATCGTTATAAAAATCACGACATTGAAATTGTGATAGATCGGCTTAAAATTGATGCCACAGCAGATAATAATAAACGCTTAACCGAAACCATCAATACAGCCATGTATCATGGTGAAGATGTCCTGATGGTTATTGACCAAGACACCCAGGAAGCACGCTATTTTAGTCGAAATTTAATGTGTCCGAGTTCAGGAATTTCATATCCAAATCCGGAGCCTAATAATTTTTCATTCAATTCGCCAAAAGGTGCTTGTCCAACCTGTAATGGTATTGGAACCTTGTATCAGGTAAATGAAAATAAAATTATTCCAGACGATTCCTTATCCATAAAAGCTGGTGCTTTGGTACCACATGGCCCACAAAAAAACAGTTGGATTTTCAAACAGTTTGAAACCATTGCGCAACGCTATAATTTTTCATTAAACGATGCGTATAAAGATATTCCAGCCGCTGCCAAACAGATGATTTTATATGGCGGAAATGAAAAATTTGAAGTCGAAAATAAAACATTAGGCGTAACCAGAGATTATAAAATTGACTTTGAAGGTGTTGCTAATTTTATAGAAAATCAATACAACACGGCCGAAACAACCTCTTTAAAACGTTGGGCTAAAGAGTATATGGACAAAGTAATTTGTTCAACTTGTGACGGTGCACGACTGCGAAAAGAATCGCTTTATTTTAAAGTAAATGGTTTAAACATTGCAGAATTAGCAAATAAGGACATTGTAGATTTGGCTGCTTGGTTTAAGGATTTACCGAAACATGTATCTAAAAAGCAACTTAAAATTTCCGAAGAGATAATTAAAGAAATTTCATCCCGTACCCAATTTTTATTGGATGTTGGTTTAGATTATTTATCATTGAATAGAAGTTCTAAATCCCTTTCAGGTGGTGAGGCGCAACGGATTCGTTTAGCTACACAAATCGGTTCGCAGTTAGTTGGTGTATTATATATTTTAGATGAACCGAGTATAGGTTTACACCAACGTGATAATGAAAAACTGATCAAGTCACTAATAGCATTACGAGATATTGGTAATTCCGTGATTGTGGTAGAGCACGACAAGGATATGATAGAACATGCCGACTATGTGATTGATATTGGTCCACGAGCGGGTAAATATGGTGGCGAAATTATAAGCATTGGTACACCAGATGAATTAAAAACACACAATACCTTAACGGCCGATTATTTAAACGGTAAAAAAGAGATTGAAATTCCTGAAAAACGTCGTGAGGGAAACGGTAAAACGCTTTCTTTAAAAGGCTGTACGGGAAATAATTTAAAAAATGTATCTATAGATATTCCTTTGGGTAAAATGGTTGGTGTTACCGGTGTTTCTGGTAGTGGAAAATCTACATTAATAAATGAAACCCTCTACCCGATTATGAATGCCCATTATTTTAATGGCGTTAAAAAACCTATGCCATATAAAAGCATTAAGGGTCTGGAGCATATTGATAAAGTTATAGATATTAATCAATCGCCAATTGGTAGAACACCACGAAGCAATCCAGCCACGTACACAGGCGTTTTTAGTGAAATTAGAAGTCTATTTGCTAAAATTCCGGAGGCCATGATTCGTGGATATAAACCTGGACGTTTTAGCTTTAATGTTAAAGGTGGTCGCTGTGAAACCTGTCAAGGTGGTGGTTTACGCGTTATTGAAATGAATTTTCTTCCGGACGTTTATGTGGAATGTGAAACCTGTCAAGGCAAGCGTTTTAATCGGGAAACATTAGAAATTAGATACAAGGGAAAGTCTATTAGCGATGTGTTGAATATGACCATGAATGAAGCGGTTGATTTCTTTGAGCACATTCCTAAAATTCATAAAAAAGTAAAAACCATTCAGGATGTTGGACTGGGTTATATTACACTAGGCCAACAAAGTACCACATTATCTGGTGGTGAAGCCCAACGGATAAAATTAGCAACCGAATTAAGCAAACGCGATACAGGAAACACCTTTTATATTTTAGATGAGCCTACAACAGGCTTGCATTTTGAAGATATTCGTGTTTTAATGCAAGTGTTAAATAAATTGGTTAATAAAGGAAATACGATTTTAATCATTGAACACAACCTAGATGTAATAAAAACGGTAGATTATATTATAGATGTTGGTCCAGAAGGCGGAAAAGGTGGTGGCCAAATTATAGCCAAAGGCACACCTGAAGAACTTATAAAAAACAAAAAAAGTTATACAGCCCAATTTCTCAAAAAAGAACTAAAACAATAAACATCTCAAATTTATTTAGTAGTTTAGTAGGATAACCCTTTAAAATTTAAAAATATGAGAAGTTTACTTTGGCTTGTAGCCGTAATTTGTATTGTTATTTGGATTTTAGGATTTTTTGGAATTGTATCTGGAATGCCTACAGGTAATTTAATTCACATACTACTGGTAATTGCCATAATTGTAGTATTGTACAACCTTATTTCAGGACGTGGTCCTTTGAGATAAAATTAAAGATTTAAACTATTTTTAAAAGACGAATCATTTTGGTTTGTCTTTTTTATGCATTAACCTCAAAAATTTAAATATTAATTAGAAATCAGTTAGGAGCCGGAAATCGAAATGATTTAAATAAAGCATGATTAATGTGCTTATTTCTCTTAAATTTGCTTTTGGATTTACATTTCCCAAGTATTTCAATAATAAAACATTAGAAAAAAATTATAATAAGAATGAGAAAAGAACAACACCACAAACGTTGGAATGAAGTAAAAACAAACGATTCCTGGGCTATTTTTAAAATCATGGGTGAATTCGTGAATGGCTATGAAAAATTAAGTAAAATAGGTCCTTGTGTTTCTATTTTTGGTTCTGCTCGTACCAAACCAGACCATAAATACTATAAACTAGCTGAAGAAGTAGCTTGCAAAATAGTAGAACATGGCTATGGTGTTATAACTGGTGGTGGACCTGGAATTATGGAAGCTGGAAATAAAGGTGCTCATATTGCAGGTGGAACATCGGTTGGTTTAAATATTGATTTACCGTTTGAGCAACATGATAATCCATATATTGATTCTGATAAAAGTTTAGATTTCGATTATTTCTTCGTGCGGAAAGTCATGTTTGTAAAATATTCACAAGGTTTTGTGGTAATGCCTGGTGGCTTTGGAACTTTAGATGAATTATTTGAAGCCATTACCCTAATTCAAACAAATAAAATTGAAAAATTCCCCATTATTTTAGTTGGAACTGATTTTTGGTCCGGATTATTGGATTGGATTAAAGCGACCGTTTTAGATGGTTTTGCCAATGTAAGTGCCCATGATTTAGATTTAATTCACCTCGTTGATACGGCTGATGAAGTTATTCCAATTCTAGACAGTTTCTATAAGGAATCTGAATTGTCGCCTAACTTCTAAAAACGTCTCATATTGGCCTACATAAAAAACAAAGGATTCTTTTTGGTGCTTTTCGGTATCTTAAATTTTACAGGAATATATTCTCAAGCATCTTTTAATGTGATGTTTTACAATATCCTGAACTTTCCTTCAGAAAATGCTGTGCCAAATAGAATTGCTCATTTAGAAGTGATTTTGGATGATTATCGTCCTGATATTTTTATGGTTTGTGAACTCAACAATGAGTTTGGAGCAAATAGTATTTTACAAATGATTCAAGAGAGAATTAACAATGATTTTGAGATGGCAACATTTCAAACCAATACCTCTGATGATACTATTGGGAACCAAAACGATTTACAAAACCTGATTTATTATGATGGTTCTAAATTCACTTTAGAGAGCCAAACAATTGTACCTACTATTTACAGAGATTTTAATCACTATCGCTTAAAACTAAATACGGTTAACCAAGACACCAACCCACTATATTTGGATGCCATAGTTTGTCATTTAAAAGCATCTAACGGAACCCAAAATCAAGCTTCCAGGCTGCAAATGGTTAACGATTTAACAACCTATTTAGGTGGGTTACCAACCAATAGTAATGTCCTATTGGCGGGCGATTTTAATGTATATACCAGTTCAGAACCTGCTTTTCTGGAATTAATTGACACCACAAACCCAATCACTTTTGTAGATCCTGCAAATAGCATGGGAAGTTGGCATAATAACACCAATTATGTCAATGTATTTACACAATCTACTAGAACCCAAACGGGTTTTGGCGGTTCAAATGGCGGATTTGATGATCGTTTTGATTTTATCATGACTTCGGAAAATATGATAACCAATTCAGATTTGTATTACAGTCCAAACAGTTATCAAGTTTATGGTAATAATGGTAATGTACCTTGCTATAATAAATCTATAATTGATTCGGAATGTGCAGGAGCCAAGTTTTCCGTTAGCATTCGTGAAGCACTTTATTACTTTAGTGATCACTTACCAGTAACCCTAAAAATTTCTACGAATGCCACCTTATCAATCCCAGAATTTATAACTTCTATAAGCAAGCCAATTGAAATTGTTGGTCCAAACTACATACAAAATACCTTAACCTTAAAAGTTAATACGCTTCCTCAAGGAACGAACTATTTAAAAATCTACAACACATTAGGACAACACGTAAAAACCATCCCAGTTAAAACTGCGTATACTTATAACGTAACCTTAACAAATTTATCTGCTGGCATCTATTATATTGTAGCCAACAACACACAAGTTGAACCTTTAAAGTTTATTAAAACACATTGAGCATTCGATATCTATTAACGAGCATCTTTTTTTCATTTAGTATTCTAGCATTTGGACAAAATGCCATGAATATTAAAGCGACGTTTGATGTGGAAAAAAATCAGATACGCATTGCGCAATCTATTACCTATTTTAATAAAACTAATGATACACTTCAAACCATTTATTTAAACGATTGGAGCAACAGTTTTGCAACAAAAAGTACGCCTTTAGCAAAACGTTTTTCTGAAGAGTTTAAAACAGAGTTTCACTTTGCAAAAAATGAAGATCGTGGGTATTCGGTAATAACATCCATCCATCAAAATGATAAAGAATTACGTTTTGATCGTGTTAAAGAGCATATTGATGTTGTTAAGGTGGAATTAGAAAACCCCTTACTTCCAAACAATTCATACACCATTCAATTAAATTATATTGTTCAAGTACCCAATGACAAGTTTACACGATATGGGGTGAGTTCCTTTGGCGACTATAATCTTCGGTACTGGTATATTACGCCAGCTGTTTATAATGGCGATTGGCAATATAGCAGTCATAAAGATTTAGATGATATGTTTGTGCCGGCCTCAGATATCCGACTAGAAGTTACCTGTCCATTAGGTTATTATCTAGAATCTGAATTAGATAAAATTGATTATTTCCATGTAAAGGACACACAAACGGTTGTGTTTTCAGGGAAAAATCGTGTTAATTCCAAGTTGTTTTTAAACAAACTGTCTTTATATCGTGAGATAGAAACAGATCAATTCACCATTGTTTCCAATGTAGATGATGAGAATCTAAGTGTCATGAATAAAGCATTGGTTACGGACAAAATAGTTCAGTTTTTAACCACTAATTTAGGCGAATATCCACATGAACGTTTATTGATTACGGATATTGATTATCGTAAAAGTCCTATTTATGGATTGAATTTATTGCCGAGTTTCATAAGACCTTTCCCTGATCACTTTCAGTACGAATTAAAAATATTAAAAACAGGACTTCGTAATTATTTAGAAAATATACTACTAATTAATCCACGAACGGACCAATGGTTAATAGATGGGATTCAAACCTACTATTTAATGAAATATGTGGATGAGAATTATCCAGATATGAAACTAGCTGGAACGCTTTCTAATATTTGGGGTATCAAGTCATTTCATGCTATGCAATTGGATTTCAATGCACAATATAGTTTTCTATATATGCATATGGCGCGCCAAAATATTGATCAGCCATTAAGCATGGCAAAAGATTCGCTAATAAAATTTAATGAAAACATAGCCAATAAGTATAAAGCCGGCGTTGGTTTAAAGTATGTTAATGATTATTTAGGAAACAACACGGTAGATTCTACCCTAACCGAATTTCTAAACACTAATAGAAATAAAGAAGTAACCACCGAAGGTTTTGAGCATTTTTTAAAATCGAAAACTGATAAAGATTTAGACTGGTTTTTTACCGATTACATTCACTCAAAAAAATATATTGATTACACCATTTCCAAAGCCGTTCGCGAAAACGACTCCATTCGGGTAACTATTAAAAATAAAAGCAATATTAATGTGCCAATCACCTTATTCTCTTTCACCGATAAAACGGTGACCTCAAAAATTTGGTTAGGTAGTATTAAAGATTCGCTAACGGTAACGATTCCTGATACAGAAACCACGAAGGTTGTTTTAAATCATGACCAAGTTGTTCCAGAATTTAATATGCGTAACAACACCAAGACGCTCACAAAAGCACTATTTAACAGGCCATTACAAGTTCGGTTAATTAAAGATATTGAAGATCCTGATTACAACCAGATTTTTCTCATGCCCATTGTGGAATTTAATAATATTTATGATGGTATTGTTTTAGGTGTTAAAGCTTACAATAAAACAGTGTTACGCAAAAATTTCTATTATAAAGTAGCACCACAATATGGTTTAAAATCACAATCCCTTACCGGTTCTATTACGCTAAACTACATTCAGTATATTGATGATTCCTCACCATTATTCAACATTAATTATGGTGTTGGCGCCAGTTATTCCAGTTATGCAGATGGTTTGTTTGTACGGAAGTTTACACCTGCCGTTCAATTATCGTTTCGTGATAAAAGCAACCTACGTTCCAACAAGCGCCACTATTTAAACCTACGCTATGTGGATATTAACAGGGATTCGGATCCTACTGCTTTACTGACTTCTGAAACCAATCAGCCTAATTATGGTGTTCTTAATTTGCGTTATAATCATATTGACAAAGATTTGGTGAACTACTCCTCATGGTTTGCGGACACGCAGTTTTCGGAAAAATTCGGAAAAGTAGCGCTGAATTATGAGTATAGAAAGCTTTCAAAAAACAACCGTCAATATAATTTACGCTTCTTTGCTGGTGTGTTTCTTTATAATAAGACCTACAATGATTCTGATTACTTCAGCTTTGCTCTGGATAGACCAACCGATTATTTATTCGACTACAACTATTACGGACGCTCTGAAAGTGATGGGTTATTCAGCCAGCAACTTATAATTGCGGAAGGTGGTTTTAAATCGCAATTAGAACCTAGTTTTGCCAACCAATGGATTACCACCTTAAATGGCAGTATGACTATTTGGAAATACATCATGGCTTATGGTGATGTTGGTTTCGTGAAAAACCATAATGATGGTGCCGAATTTGTTTATGATACAGGTGTACGTGTGAGTTTAATTGAAGATTATTTTGAACTCTATTTTCCAGTGTATTCCAATTTAGGATGGGAAGTTACCCAACCACAATATGCCGAGAAAATTAGATTTATTGTGACTTTAGATTTTAAAACCCTGTTAGGATTATTTACGAGACGTTGGTATTAAATATTTATAAAGTAGCATCTTCTCATTCACTACACTATCTGTAACAGAATCCTTAAAATCATCATTTTATTATTAATTTAATAGAAAAACAGGCTATTTCCTTATAATCATGCATTTTTATAACAGTATTTCCCGTTGTGAATCTTACTTATAATAATTACCTTTGCAAAAACAACTATTCACGTATGAAAGCAAATCCTGAAGTAAACAAAGACCTTTCTTTTGAAGATTTTAAAGCCGAAGTTTTAAACGATTATCACCTAGCTGTTACCTCTCGCGAGTGTAGTTTATTAGGTCGTCGTGAAGTGCTTTCTGGTAAAGCAAAATTTGGAATTTTTGGCGATGGTAAAGAAGTACCACAATTAGCCATGGCAAAGGCATTCAAAAATGGCGATTTTCGTTCAGGATATTATCGTGATCAAACCTTTATGATGGCTATTGGCAAACTAAATATCGAGCAGTTTTTTGCTGGACTGTATGCTAATACGGATTTAAAAGAAGAACCAATGTCTGCAGGACGCCAAATGGGTGGCCATTTTTCTACGCAGAGTTTGGATGAACATGGAAATTGGAAAAATTTGCTAGAACAAAAAAATTCAAGTTCAGATATTTCGCCTACGGCTGGGCAAATGCCACGCTTATTAGGATTAGCACAAGCATCAAAAATTTACAGACATGTAAAAGGTATTGATACCACTAACTTTTCAAACGAAGGAAATGAAGTAGCATGGGGAACCATTGGAAATGCCAGTACAAGTGAAGGGTTGTTTTTTGAAACTATTAATGCTGCTGGTGTTTTACAAGTACCAATGGTAATGAGTGTTTGGGATGATGAATACGGTATTTCAGTTCATGCTAAACATCAAACAACTAAAGAAAATATATCAGAAATCTTAAAAGGTTTCCAACGTGAAAATGACGAAAAGGGATATGAAATTTTGCGTGTTATTGGTTGGGATTATCCAGCCTTAATTGAAACCTACCAAAAAGCGTCTAAAATTGCACGTGAAGAACATGTGCCTGTTTTAATACACGTTCAGGAATTAACACAACCTCAAGGGCATTCAACGTCTGGTTCACATGAGCGCTATAAAAATGAAGAGCGTTTGGCTTGGGAAGTAGAACGCGATTGTAATTCCAAGCTTCGCGAATGGATTATTGCCAATGGTATTGCCACGGATGAGGATTTATCCTCTGTTGAAAAAACCATTAAAAAGCAAGTTCGCGACGGTAAAAAAGCCGCTTGGACCGCTTTTACACAACCTTTAAAAAATGAGAAGATTGAACTCGTTGCTTTACTAGAAAAAGTTGCTGCAGCTAGTTCTAATAAAGTGTTTATTGAAAAGCTTAAAAATGATTTAGCTGATAATTCAGAGCCCATTCGTAAAGATATTTTATCTACAGCACGAAAAGCATTGCGTTATGTTGTAAACGAAACATCAGAAACTAAAAATGAATTAGCCGCGTGGATTAATAGCTATATAGCGGAGGTTCAACCAAAATACAGTTCACATTTATATTCACATTCTGATAAATCGGCATTGAAAGTTCAGGAAGTGAAACCCACTTATGACGATTCTAGTGAAGAAGTAGATGCACGTTTAGTAATTCGTGATAACTTTGATGCCATTTTTAGCAAATACCCTGAAGCGCTTATTTTTGGTGAAGACGCTGGACATATTGGCGATGTTAACCAAGGTTTAGAAGGTATGCAAGAAAAATATGGTGAATTACGGGTTTCCGATGTTGGGATTCGCGAAGCCACTATTTTGGGGCAAGGAATTGGTATGGCCATGCGTGGTTTACGTCCCATTGCTGAAATTCAATATTTGGATTATATTCTGTACGCCTTGCAAATTATGAGTGATGATTTAGCAAGTTTACATTACCGAACTAAAGGTCGTCAAAAAGCGCCTGTAATTATTAGAACACGTGGTCACAGACTGGAAGGTATTTGGCATTCAGGTTCACAAATGGGTGGTGTTATTCATTTAATTCGTGGGATTCATGTACTCGTTCCAAGAAACATGACCAAAGCTGCTGGTTTTTATAATACATTATTAGAAGGTGATGAACCTGCTTTAATTGTAGAATGCTTAAATGGATACCGTTTAAAAGAAAAAATGCCAACTAATATTGGTGAATTTAAAACACCATTAGGTGTTGTAGAAACCATTCGGGAAGGTAATGATATTACGTTAGTGTCTTATGGTTCAACACTTCGGGTGATTGAGCAAGCTGCTAAAGAATTGCAAGAAGTAGGTATTAATGCCGAAATTATTGATGTACAATCTCTATTGCCTTTCGATTTAAATCATGATATTGTTAAGAGTGTGGCAAAAACAAATCGTTTAATGGTTATTGATGAAGATGTTCCTGGAGGTGCCTCTGCATATATATTAAATGAAGTTTTAAATACACAGAACGCCTATAAACATTTAGATAGTAAGCCAGAAACATTAACTGCCAAAGCACACAGACCAGCTTATGGAACGGATGGTGATTACTTCTCTAAACCGTCTGTTGAAGATGTTTTTGAAGCGGTTTACAACGTCATGCATGAATCAAATCCTAGCGATTTTCCAAAATTGAGATAAGTCGCAATATTTAAAAGTAATTTTAAAGACCTGATTGTTTAAATTAACAATCAGGTCTTTTTGTTTTTATTATATTTATGCTCTAACTAAAACAATGACGCTTTTTATCTATATTGGCTTCAGAAAAAAACGACCCTATGCTGACAAAAAATTACAACGATTTAGCTTTAGCTATTTTAAGAGTTGGACTCTCTGGAATGATGCTTGTTCATGGAATTCCTAAAATTGAACGTTTATTTACAAGTCCTATTGAGTTTGGCGACCCTATTGGAGTTGGACCAACATTATCATTAATATTAGCCCTTATTGGAGAAGTAGTTGCTCCTATCCTCATTATCATTGGTTTTAAAACCAAATTAGCGGCGCTACCGGCAGCCATTACCATGTTTGTTGCGGCATTTATTGTGCATTGGGAAGATGATTTTGGCACCAAAGAAAAAGCACTTTTATACCTTGTTGGATTTCTAGTGATATTTTTAGCAGGACCTGGAAAGTACGCTTTAGATAAACGCTAATTCTGACCCCTAAAATATAAAACGATTCCTCATTTTGAGGGGTTGATTTGATTTAATTAAACTAAAAAATTCCCGTCCATGCCTATATGTATTAAGGTTGACGAGAAATAAATATGAAAGCCGTTTCCGTAGTTACCATAAAAAAAGAGTTACAGCATAAATCCGATAAAAATTTAATGGAATTGGTGCTGCGCTTGTCTAAATTTAAAAAAGAAAATAAGGAGTTGCTCACCTATTTGTTATTTGAGTCTCATGATGAAACGGGTTATATAGAATCTGTTAAAAATGAAATCGATTTGCAGTTTTCAACCATTAATACTACAAGTTATTTCTATATCAAAAAAAGTGTTCGGAAAATCTTGCGACTCATAAAAAAGTACGCACGCTATTCCTTAAAAAAGGAAACGGAAGTCGAGCTTCTGCTCTATTTTTGTGAAAGCTTAAAAGATATGACACCTTCAATAAAAAGAAATGTAACGCTTACTAATATTTTTGAAAGGCAAATTTTAATGATTGAAAAAATTGTTAAAACCCTACATGAAGATTTACAGTATGATTATAACCTGGTATTGGAAGAGTTGAAAGAATAATAAATCAAATACGGCGTTAAATTATACGCCTATGAAAGTCGGTACAATTTCTACGTTTTCATTGTTTAGAAAAAAATGATGGGTTTCTGAAACTAGTTCAGCATGACGCAGGTTTGAATAAACATAAAAAAAACGCAAACCTTATGGCTTGCGTTTTTTAATATAGGATTGACAAATAGATTATGCCATCTGTGCTTCATGTTTACCTTCATAAACTTCTTCCACTAATTTCTTATTGAAAGCTGGTAAATCTTTCGGTGAACGACTTGTTACTAAACCACTATCCACCACAACTTCTTCATCGACCCAGTTTGCGCCAGCATTTGTGATATCTGTTTTAATAGATCCGTAAGATGTTACTTTTCGGCCTTTTAAAACATCTGCTTCTGCTAATAACCAAGGTGCATGACAGATTGCTGCAACGGGTTTGTGATTTTCAAAAAATGATTTCACAAAACTCACGGCATTTTTATTCTTTCGCAATACGTCAGGATTAATAACTCCTCCCGGTAACATTAAAGCGTTGTAATCATTTTGCGATACATTGTCTAACGTTTTATCTACCGTATAGGTTTTACCCCAATTACCATCAGTCCATGATTTTATAGTTCCTGATTCTAAACTCACAATATCTACATGAGCTCCTGCTTCTTCTAGTGCTTTTTTTGGTTCTCTTAATTCACTTTCTTCAAAACCATTTGTAGCTAATATAGCTACTCTCTTTTTATTTAAATTCTTCATTTTAAGTATTTTTAAGATTATTAATTCGTTTACCTTAATATAATAGATATCTAGGCTCCCAACGAATTTGAGCCGTCATTTAACGGAAGTTTAATAAAAAATGTTAAAGGATAAAGTTGAGATGTTAAAATGAAGAAAAACTGTTAATACATAATCCGAACCATAAGTTCTTTCAGTAAATCGCTTTGTGGAACCGCATTGGCGCCTACGCCTTTTCCTTTCACATCAAAAACACGAAGATCAGAAATAATAGCACTGACCTTTTTCATGGGATAATTACGAGCCGCAACTATATATTCCTCCGTAAAATAAGGCGATATTTTTAAGGCAGCTGCTACATTTCTTGATGATTTATCCTTTAAACCATGTAAATGTAACACGCGACTAAAATACGTATATAAAAAACCAACGGTTAAAACCATTGGATTATCCTTTGGGTTTTCGCCAAAGTAGTTGATAATTTTATTCGCTTTTACCACATCACGATAGCCTATTGCTTTGTGTAACTCAAAATTATTATAGTCTTTACTGATTCCTATGTTTACCTCAATTAGTTCAGGTGTAATTTGTGTACCTTCTGGTAATACAATTCGCAGTTTATCTAATTCATTACTAATTTTGCTTAAATCTGTACCCAAAAACTCGGTTAACATCTGCGCTCCTTTTGGCGTGATACTATAGTTTTTTCCTGCCAAAACCTTATTAATCCAAGACGGCACTTGGTTGTCATATAATTTTTTGCTTTCAAACACAAGAGCCGTTTTATTCAATGCCTTATATAACGATTTGCGTTTGTCAATTGTTTTATATTTATAATTAAACACCAGAATGGTTGAAGGTTGAGGGTTTTTAGCGTATTCCACTAAATTTTCAATCGTTCGTGATAAATCCTGTGCTTCTTTAACAATAATGACTTGGTATTCGGCCATCATGGGAAAACGTTTGGCATTACCAACAATTTCATCAATAGTTACATCACGACCATATAATACCATTTGATTAAAACCGCGTTCGTCTTCCGTTAAAACGGTTTCTTGAATATAATCGGAAACCTTATCAATATAATAAGGCTCTTCACCCATTAAAAAATAAATAGGCTTAAAATTCCGTTTCTTAATATCACTTACTAATTGTTTAACTTCGTCCAAAATTGCTGACTTTTCGAAATTTAAAATACCTAATCTTAAAAAAGGCTTAAGGCATTTGGTTTTTGATTATTGAACGTTAACTTTGGCAAAACCATAAGTGGCAACTATGCAAGCACTCAATTTTCCGAAGTTTTCGTTTCGTTTCAAAAATAGCGAAAATAAAGTATCTATATTCGATCCTATTCGGAAAAAATTTGTGATTTTACAACCAGAAGAATGGGTTCGTCAACATTGCTTGCAAGTTCTAATTCTGGATAAAAACTATCCGAAATCGCTTATTAACGTTGAAAAGGAATTACGTGTCAACGATTTAAAGAAACGTTATGATATTGTTGTTTATAATTCTGATGGTACCATTCACCTAATTGTTGAATGTAAAGCGCCCAGCATCCCAATTAATCAAAGTACTTTTGACCAAATTGCGCAATATAATTTAACCCTAAACGCTACCTATTTAATGGTAACCAATGGTTTAAATCATTATTATTGCCAAATGGATTTAGAAGCGGAATGCTACGCATTTTTAAAAGATATTCCCGATTATTCACGTGTTTAATACTATGAAAATAGCTGTTGTTATATTGAATTGGAATGGCCAAAAACTGTTGGAGCAGTTTTTGCCAGCCGTTATGGCTTTTTCTGAAGAAGCTAATATTTATGTTGCCGATAATGCATCTACCGATGATTCTGTCCATTATATAAAGGAGAACTTTCCAGAAATCACCATTATCGAAAATTCTGAAAATGGTGGTTACGCAAAGGGCTATAATGATGCTTTAAAACAGGTTGAGGAAGACATCTATTGTTTGTTGAATTCGGATGTGGAGGTGACAGTAAATTGGTTAGAATCGATTCTTGAAGAATTTGAAAACAACCCTGAAACAGCTATCATTCAACCAAAAATTTTAGATTATAAAAACAAGGCTTATTTTGAATATGCTGGCGCAGCAGGCGGTTTTATAGATAAATATGGTTATCCGTTTTGCCGTGGACGTGTTTTTAATACTCTTGAAAAAGATAATAAGCAATATAATGACAAGGCCAATATATTTTGGGCATCAGGAGCTTGTTTCTTCATCAGAAAATCAGTTTTTAAAAATTTAGGCGGTTTTGATGAATCGTTTTTTGCGCACATGGAGGAAATTGATTTATGTTGGCGCGCTTTCAATCAAGATTTAAAAACGGTTCATATAGGAACATCAACAGTTTATCATGTAGGTGGCGCAACACTAAAAAATACCAACCCTAAAAAAACCTATTTAAACTTTAGAAATAGTTTATTTACAATCACAAAAAATGCGTCTGGCAATTTATTCTTCCTAATTTTTACACGACTCTTATTAGATGGACTTGCCAGCATTATGTTTTTATTCACGTTGAAATTTCAGCATATTTTAGCTGTATTAAAAGCGCATTTAAGTTTTTATAAAAACCTTCCAGACCTGCTGAAAAAGCGAGCGGTGCTCCACCAGAAAGCTGGCTACTTTCAAACAAAATCTATTGTTTGGGACTATTATATTAAAGGCACCTATCGTTCTTAAAAATGATCATTATTTTATAGAGCACATTTCTTAATCAAATAAGTTAAAAACAATTGCGTTTTTCCTTTATTATACTGAAAACTAATTGTTTATAAATTTGTTAAAGTTTTTGTTAATACATGCCAAATGAACTAATCTTTTCTATAATTTTGGTATGTTAATAATTAACACCTAAAATCACATTAAGTATTATGAAAAAACTAATTTTATTGAGTATTTCCGCCATGTTCCTATTAGGTTCATGCGTTTCCAAGAAAGAATATGCAGCTCTTGAAGCCAAGCAAAAAGAAACACAAGATTTATTAAATACTGCTACGATAAAGTTAAACTCTTGCTTATCTAAAGCACAAGGTTTAGAAGATCGTCTAGCCGACTTTAAGAAGACCAACGAAAATCTTATTATCAGTAATGAGGCCTTAACTATGCTAACTACTAAAGGTGCTAGCAATGTTGAAAAGTCTCTTGAAAGTTTAAAAGAAAAAGATTTAAGAATTTCAAGATTGCAAGATGCTGTTAGCAAAAAAGACAGTGTCATGTTAGCACTTGTTACAAGTTTAAAGAAAGAAGTAGGTATCAACGATCCAGACATTCAAGTTAATGTTGAAAAAGGTGTGGTATTTATTTCAATTGCTGATAAAGTATTATTCCAAAGTGGTAGTTACAACGTATCAACTAGAGCTAAAGAAATTTTAGGAAAAGTGGCCACAGTTGTAAAAGCGAAGCCTACATTTGAATGTATGGTTGAAGCGCATACAGATCCTGTTCCATACAACAGACCTCCACTTATTGACAACTGGGATTTAAGTGTTAAACGTGCAACCTCTGTTGTTCGTGTATTAGAAGATTTAGGTGTAGCTCCTAAACAACTTATTGCGGCTGGTCGTTCAGAATTCCAACCTTTAGTAGATAATGACACGGCAGAAAACAGAGCTAAAAATAGACGTACTAGAATTATTGTTTTACCAAAAATTGATGAATTCTACGAAATGATTGACAAGGAAATGAAAAACCTTGCAGCTGACGGTAGATAATCGTTTAAGCCTATAAAATTTAAAAGCCCAATCGTTAAGATTGGGCTTTTTTTGTTCCCCTATGTCATGAAAAATATTTTTTCATATGAATCAACAATTAACATCATTTGTGTTAATAAAATAGGATATTTATTATAATTTAACAGTAAATAAATAGTTTACCCAATATATTATCCCGTTGATAGAATAATTAATATTTTAATAAATTATTATTTTAAATTTAAGTAACCCAAAACTACCGTAACTTTTTCTTTGTGAAATTTTTTGGCAATCGCCTACTTCAAAACCAATTTTACTATGAAACAGACATTACACTATGAGTTTGAAAGAAAATCTAAAAATCATTTGGATTGGCTTATCAATGTGATTAAATCTGAAAAATATTTTCAAGCAGACTCTATTATCATAAGCGGTAAGGAGTCCAACCGATTTTCAAGAAATTTAAAATCCGCTTAATACTCAAAAACAAAAAAAAGGTGGTTTAAAGATTTCTAAAAAATCTCTAAACTACCTTTTCCTTCTCTCACTATTATTGGTGTGTCTTCAGATAAATCGATAACGGTAGATGCCACGTTATCACCATAACCAGCATCTATAACCAAATCGACTAAATTTTCCCATTTTTCAAAAATCAATTCAGGATCTGTAGTATATTCCAAAACATCATCTTCATCACGAATGGATGTAGAAATAATAGGGTTTCCCAATTGCTTCACAATTTCAAGTGCTATATTATTACTAGGCACACGAATACCAACGGTTTTCTTTTTTTTAAAAACAGAAGGAAGGGATTTTGCTCCCGGTAAAATAAAAGTGTACGGTCCAGGAAGCGCCCGTTTTAAAATTTTAAAAGTTGTGGTGTCTATTTGCTTAACATAATCACTTAAATTACTTAAATCGTGACAGATAAAAGAAAAATTTGACTTTTCTAGCTTGACACCTTTAATTCTAGCAATTTTTTCCAAAGCTTTTACATTGGTAATATCACACCCTAATCCATAAACGGTATCGGTTGGATAAATAATTAAACCGCCTCGTTTTAAAATTTCAACCACCCGCTTAATCTCTTTCGGATTTGGGTTTTCTTCGTATATTCTTATAAATTCAGCCATACTATTATTCGGAAAATATCGTTAACTTAAGCAAGATACTTAATTCTATTTATTATGAAAACTATTCATTCGCTCTTATTGTGCTCATTAACAGTTTTACTTGTGTTTTCATGCGATTCCGATGATGAGACCACTCAAGGCTCAAATTTAAACGCCGCAGCCTATTACGAAAAATTAAATGTTTCTTACGGAAATAGTATTC
This sequence comes from Bizionia hallyeonensis, assembly GCF_042657385.1. Lineage (NCBI taxonomy): Bacteria > Pseudomonadati > Bacteroidota > Flavobacteriia > Flavobacteriales > Flavobacteriaceae > Bizionia > Bizionia hallyeonensis. Next base: position 194,940 of record NZ_JBHSLA010000004.1, read on the forward strand.
ATCAAAAATTTGACATGTACCTTCCAGCAAATAGAACTCTAGATACCAATGTTATGATTTTGGTACACGGAGGCGGTTGGAGTGCAGGTGACAAAAGTGACATGAATGGTTTTAGAGATTTTATTAAAAATGAATTTCCAAACATGGGCATTGTAAACATGAATTACCGCTTAGCCGACGCCAACAATCAGCCATACCCGATGCAAATTAATGATATTACAGCTGTAATTAATTATTTAAAAAATGAACGCGAATTTTATGTTATTGATAATGATTTTGCGTTTATAGGCGTAAGTGCTGGCGCACATTTAGCATTATTATGGAGCTATGCCTTTGATACTGGTTCTGATATAGATATGGTTTGCAGCATTGTTGGACCTACCAATTTAGCGGATCCCGCATATTTGAACAATACGAATCCTGAATTACAAGCGCTTTTAGAACTTTATGGTCTTGATGCCTCTATAGAATTTCTAGAAGAAGCAAGCCCATATCATCGTGCCACAGCTTCTGCACCGCCGACCATATTGCTTTATGGGGGAATGGACCCACTAATTCCCGTGTCACAAGGAACCGATATGCATGCGAAGTTGGATAATTTAGGTGTTACCAATGAATTCACCCTATACCCAAATGCAGGTCATGGCTGGATTGGTCTTGAATTGTTAGATTCCACTATTAAACTAAAAGCCTTTATGCAAACACATTTTGATTAGCACTTTTATCCAATCACTTCTAATTTAGCAAAGCGTAATAATAACTTTTTAACACCACCATTGTTAAATTTTATTTCCGCTTTTGTGTCCCCTCCGGCGCCTTCAATTTTTAAAACTTCGCCTTTACCAAAACGCAAATGTTCTACCATATTTCCTACGGCTAATTTACCATCAAATAGATTCGTATTCCCTTTGGTTTGACTTACCGGCTTTAAATTTTTAGAAGTCGGCAATTCCTTCTTCACCACTTTAGAAACGGGTGCACCTTTCTTTTTAAAAGTAGGTTGAACTGGTTTTTTAAAACGCACTTTATTGGGTTCCGGATCGCCAAAAATATCAGCATCTAGCATCGGGTTAAATCGGCGTTCTTCAATTGGTGTTATAATATCTAAATACTGCTCGTCTATTTCTTCAATAAAGCGACTTGGGTCTGAATCAATCAGTTTTCCCCAACGGTAACGGGATAAAGCATAGGTTAAATAGGCTTGTTTTTCAGCACGGGTTAAAGCAACATAAAACAAACGACGCTCCTCCTCCAACTCACTTCTCGTTCCCATACTCATGGCTGACGGAAATAAATCTTCCTCCAAACCAACTATATATACATACGGAAATTCCAAGCCTTTTGCCAAGTGAATAGTCATTAAAGCTACGTGATCGGCATCGCCTTTATCCGCATCTAAATCGGTAGCCAGAGCCACATCTTCTAAAAACTCTGCTAATGACGCCGTGGCATCTGCAATTTCTTTTTGCCCTTCAACAAAATCTTTAATACCATTTAATAGTTCTTCAATATTTTCCATTCTAGCAACACCTTCAGGCGTGCTATCTTTATTTAATTCACGAATTAAACCACTAGCTTTGGTTACATGTTCCGCCAGATCAAAGGCATTGGCGGTTTGATTCATAACCTGAAAACTCTCAATAAGCGTTGTAAAATCTCGTAATTTATTACGTGCTCCCGAGTTGATATTTACATCTACTTTATCAATGTTTTGAAGGACTTCAAAAATGGTTTTACCGTACCCATTTGCTGCCACAACCAATCTATCCATAGTTGTTTGCCCAATACCACGAGTCGGATAATTAATAACACGTTTTAAAGCCTCCTCATCAGCTGGGTTAATAATTAAACGTAAGTAAGACAGGACATCCTTAATTTCCTTTCGCTGATAAAATGATAAACCACCATAAATACGATACGGAATATCTCGCTTTCTTAAGGCATCTTCAATAGAACGGGATTGCGCATTAGTTCTATACAAAACAGCAAAATCGCTATTTGGCAATTGATTTTGCATTTTGTTTTCAAAAATAGAACTCGCTACAAAACGCCCTTCATCACCATCGGTTAACGAACGGTTGACTTTTATTTTAGCACCTTCATCATTGGCCGTCCAAACTATTTTATCAAGCTTGGTTTGGTTTTTATCAATGATGGAATTCGCGGCATTTACAATATTTTTTGTAGAACGGTAATTCTGCTCCAAACGAAAGAGCTTCACATCCTCATAATCCTTTTGGAAGTTTAAAATATTATTAATGTTAGCGCCTCGGAAGGCATAGATACTTTGGGCATCATCCCCTACCACACAGATGTTCTGAAAACGATCTGATAAGGCACGAACAATTAAATACTGCGAGTGGTTGGTATCCTGATACTCATCCACCAAAATGTAGCGGAATTTATCTTGATATTTTGCTAATACTTCGGGGAAACGCGTAAGCAATTCGTTGGTTTTTAATAGTAAATCATCAAAATCCATAACACCTGCTTTAAAACAGCGATCCACGTAATTTTTATAAATTTCGCCTAATCGTGGACGTCTAGCCATTTTATCAGCTTCCATTAATTCTGGATTCTGAAAATAGGCTTTTACAGTTATTAAGCTGTTTTTGTATGATGAAATTCGGGAACGAATCTGTTTGGTTTTATAGATTTCCTTATCCAAATTCATTTCTTTAATTATAGACGCAATTAACCTATCAGAATCTTGGGTGTCATAAATGGTGAAATTGCTTGGATAGCCCAATTTATCGGCTTCAAAACGCAAAATTTTAGCAAAAACGGAGTGGAAAGTTCCCATCCAAAGGTTTTTTGCTTCACTTTCACCAACAATAGTTGCAATACGCGCTTTCATTTCACGTGCTGCTTTGTTAGTAAATGTTAATGATAGGATATTAAAGGCATCCACACCTTGACTCATGAGGTACGCAATACGATACGTCAAGACACGTGTTTTGCCAGAACCAGCTCCTGCAATAACAATCATCGGTCCATCTTTCTGCAATGTTGGCGCAAGTTGCGCTTCATTTAACTGGCTTAAATACTTCTCCAAACTTCTATAATTTTTAAAGTGTGAAAATAACCAATGTTAGCCGTTTAGGCCGTCGGTTTTATGAATAATTATAAACAATTTAATCAGAAAAATTGAGGATTCTATTCAAACGTCATAGCTTTAAGTAATCCAGCTCGCGTATTAATCCAGATATAATTAAAAACCGATTGGTTTTTGTTTCTTTCAATACCTTGCTTGGTAACTTCTTTAAAATGAGATTCGCGATTATTACTATTTTTGGAAACAAAAATGTTTACTACATCGGATAAAAACGTATTCTTTTCTTTACCACCTTCTTGCAGTACAACCACATCAAAATTTTGATATTTTGTTTTGAAATCAATTTGTGAGATATTGTCATTACCATCAATAGTTAGATAGGTTTTTTCTAATTCACCTTCCAAACGCACATTTAAATTGGGTTGTAAAAATGTATTTAAATACGATGCTTTCAATAAATCTATTTCTGCCTGGAATAGAAATCTATCTTGAATATTATTCACATCAAACTCCCAATTAGCATGCAATGGCGCATGATCCATAAATTGCGTTTTTATATCCAATGTTGTTTTTGTTGGCGACACATACGTATTACTCACGTTTTTTATTGTGGCATGAAAATCATTAAAATTAACCGTTCCGGCTTGACGATCTGCTTTTACCTTTTCGGAATAACTAATTTTGGTATCCACAATTATAACCTCATCAATAGCTAAATCAAACTTTAAATCTCGTAGCATTTTGCTGTAAAGTGGTTTGATACTCATATCATCAGCTACCAATTTATCACGATATATGTCTGCATCAATTTCTGTTATTAACACCTGCGGACTTTTAATTTGAAGGATGGAGTCCTGACGAAAACCATAATTAAAATCCTTTAGTTGAAATGATTTTATGGTTACATCATAATGATCGCGCTCTACTTTTATAACGCGAGACAATTCTTTTTTGGAATAGTTAGTTTTTATTGAAACATCTTGCAAATTAATTTGTTCCTTTTGAATACTAGATTTTCCTGTTCTTAAATCATCATATTCACCCATTTTAAAAAACAAATTATCAAAAATTAGGTTTAAATTTTCATACGCTATTGGGATTTTTTGATGTTTCGTTTTTTCGTCAAAACGAATATTCTCCAGTGAAAATTGAGTGTTTTTCACTTGTAGCATTAAGGAATCTGTTGACACATCATGAATTTGAATGCTTCCGTTTTCTATATTAAAATCATCCAACTTCACGATCTTATTAAACGGTTTGTTAGATTTCGATTTATATGCAGACTTTTGGACTTTCGGGTTGTGGTTATATACAACATGAGGACTTTCTAATTTTAAATCCGAAACATGAATGGTATTATTCATGATATAGTTCCAATAACCAACATCTTCCACCAATAATTGTTTTAGTTTCAGTGTTAGTAAAGTATCATTGGTTGTTTCGCCTATTCTAGAAAATTTAAGCGCATCGACTTCCAAGCTACCCGTAAAAATGTTCACACGTAAATCTGAATACGTGACGCTCATGGTTTTAGGAAGTTCGTTTTCAAGAAAACTTGTTAGTTTATTTTGCACAAACCACTGTACAACAAACAACAGTATGAAAAAACCAATAATTATTCCGAGTCCTATTTTTAACCACTTTTTTCCAGATTTACCCATTTTATAAAGATATCTAATTTTTCAGATTAATTTTAAATATCTTTACGTAAAAATTTTACTCTATGAATGCTTTCCTTGATTTTTTAGGCGACATATCTTGGTGGATGTGGATTCTTATTGCGTTAATTTTAGTTGCTATTCGCGATGTGTTTTTTCAAAGACGACACACCATTAGCCATAACTTTCCAATAGTGGGTCACTTCCGTTATATGTTGGAAAAAATTGGACCAGAATTAAGACAATATTTAGTTGCCAATAACCGCGAGGAACTTCCTTTTAACCGAATTGAGCGGAGCTGGATTTACGCCTCGGCAAAAAAACAAAATAACTACGAGGGCTTTGGAACCGATAGAGATATTTATGCACATCAGCATATTTTTATCAATAATGCTATGATGCCTTTTAAAATTCCAGAAAATCATCCCCATACTATAGACCCTACGTTTTTACCTTGTGCCAAAGTAATGGGGCTTTATAACAACCGAAGAAAACCTTATAGGCCAGCTTCTGTTATTAATGTAAGCGCCATGAGTTTTGGGTCTTTATCAGCCAAGGCTGTAGAATCCATGAATAAAGGTGTAAAAATGGCTGACGCTTATCATAACACTGGTGAAGGTGGATTGTCTCCATACCATTCACATGGTGGGGATGTTGTCTTTCACTTTGGAACGGGTTATTTTGGCGTCCGAAGTGATGATGGTACGTTTTCGATGGAGAAGTTAATAGCCTTGGTTGAAAAGAATCCATTTGTAAAAGCTATTGAAATTAAGCTGTCCCAAGGTGCTAAACCTGGAAAAGGTGGCGTATTACCAGGTGCAAAAATAACGCAAGAAATATCAGATATAAGACATGTACCATTAGGTAAAGACGTGTTATCTCCTCCTACGCACTCTGCCTTTTCAAATGTTCCGGAAATGATGGTTTTTATAGAACAAATTGCCGAAGCAACCGGATTACCTGTTGGAATTAAAGCGGCTATTGGAAAATTAGAGCAATGGGAAGAGTTGGCCGATATTATGGTTAAAACTGGTAAAGGCCCAGACTTTATAACGGTAGATGGTGGCGAAGGTGGAACTGGTGCAGCACCTCCAAGTTTTGCAGATCACGTATCCTTACCTTGGGTTTTTGGTTTTAGTGATTTATATAAAGTGTTTAAAAATAGAAACTTGACAGAACGTATTGTTTTTGTTGGTAGTGGAAAGTTAGGTTTTCCAGCTAAAGCCGCTATGGCATTTGCCATGGGAGCCGACTGTATTAATGTTGCCCGTGAAGCCATGATGAGTATTGGTTGTATTCAGGCGCAAGTTTGCCATACCAATCGTTGTCCTGCTGGAGTGGCTACACAAAATAAATGGCTGCAAAGCGGTATTGATCCAACATTAAAATCTGAAAGATTAGCGCAGTATTTTAAAACCTTTAGAAAGGAATTTATTGAAATTACACACGCTGCAGGATATGAACATCCATGCCAGTTTAAAATGAGTGATGTAGCTGTAAATGTAGACGACCAAACGCTTACTAAAGAATTAGACAGAACCTATATGTACAACAAAACGGTTGTCCCGTTTAAAAGTGTTCAAGACTTGAAAGATTGTCAATATCTAGGTGGCTTTAAAGCCTAATTAAATAAATTTAGAAAGGCTTTTTTGTTTGTTTTAGATATGGGTACTCGGTATTCATTGTCTAAAACTAGATAGCCTTCATTTTCAAAATGACGTACTTTTCCTAAATTTATAATATGCGATTTATGACATTTAAAAAATTTAGCACTTAATAGTTTTTCAAACTTCCCCAAATTATAAGAACTTGTTATGGTTACACCATTTATAATATGAATTTTGGTATAACCATCATAACCTTCTAAATGAAGAACCTCTTCCTGTGGTATAAAAGAAATCCCCTTTTGGGTTGGAATGATGACTTTATTATTTTTAGAAATATTCTCTTCTAACAGATTCACTAATTTTAAATTATTGGCACTTTCATTCTTCAATTTAATAACATCCAGAGCTTTATTGATGGCAATAACCAAATCGTCATTATCTATAGGTTTCAGCACATAATCAATGGCCGATTTTTTAAAAGCTTCAATAGCATACTCACTATACGCCGTAACAAAAATGACTTGAAAATTAACAGCTGTAAGTTTTGAAAGTAATTCAAAGCCATTTATTCTCGGCATTTGAATATCTAAAAACAGCATACTAACCTCTTGTTTTTCTAATGCAACGATAGCATCTTCCGGTTTTTGATAAGCGCCTAGAATTTGAATTTCCGGAAACAAATTTTCAATTTTTTTCTGTAATCCTTTGAGGTTTGAAATTTCATCATCGACTAATATGGCTGTTATGTTTTTCATTTTTGTTTTTTAGTAATTATAAACACTGACTTGTTGCCTTTGTTTATACTATTTGGATTTAACTCTTCAGCATTATAGTCTATTTCCCATTTTTCAGAATAATTTAAAAAATGCAATCTATCGTGCAACACATTAGATGATTTTACATCATCACTTTGTCTGTTATTGGTATTTGCAAAACCTACACCATCATCTATAATTTCTACTTTAAAGGTGCGTTGCTCTATGTCTATAAAATTCAAGGTAACTAAACCATTTTCTAACTTATTAAAAATTCCATGATTTACGGCGTTTTCAACAATTGGCTGTAATAACATGGTTGGGATTTTAGTGTTTTTTGTATCTAAATCAGAATCTACATGGATGGTGAAATCTAATTTTTCTTTAAATCGCAATTTTTCAATTTCTAAATAGTTTTGAAGCAAACTAACTTCTGTTTCTAATGATATTTCGTTTTCTTTAGAAAGCTCAAAGAATTGTCTGATTAGTTTTGAAAATTTCACCAAATACAATTCTGATTTTTCAAAGTCATTCTCTCCAATATAATATTGAATTGCCGACAAGGAATTGAACACAAAATGTGGATTCATTTGGGAGCGTAATGCTTTAAGTTGAAGTTCGGACAGGCGTTTATCTTCAAATATTTTCTGATGCTTTTTAAATTGGGAACGTCTTACAAAATGTCTTGAGATTAAGACTACTAGAAAAATGCCAAACAACACCAAGACTGCCTTAAACCAGAATTTCTGCCACCACAAAGGCTTAATAATAAATCTAACTTGATCAGTAAACCCTTGAGTCTCTATAAAAAGCGTGTAGCTATCTGGTTGAAGATTATTGAAATTTAGATTATTAATTGTGGTTTGAGTCCAATCCTTATGAATGGGTTCTAGTTTGTAGTTAAAGGAAAAATTCTTCTGTGTTTCTGCAAAATTAATATTAGAAATTTTAAAGTTTAGGTTACCATTGTCTTCATATTTAAATACCGAATTACTGGCTGTAATAGGCTGACTATTAAACAGGGCATTCTCAATATAAACATCTAATAATTGGGACCTCTGCTTTATGTTTATTGGCAAAATAGCAATTCCGTTATTAGTAACTACCATAAGGTTCTCTTGATTAACAATAACATTGTTAACACTGTTAGATGGTAACCCACTCACTTTATCTATGAGCATTTGAAAAACAAATTCATCATTTATTTTTGTGTATTTTAATACACCCGACTCGGTAGCTAACCAAATAGTATTGTTTTCAATATAAGCGTTATTTACAATTAGAAACTCTGACTTTGGTAGCTGCTTAATGGCTTCTAAATCTGTAAGATAGGAACCAAACCCATCTGTATTTAACAAAATCTCTGTTTCTGAAACTTTATTGATACTTAATATGGATTGATTAAACTCCTGATTATTAAACAAAATAGAAGAAAACACATTGTTTTTAAATTCCTTTAATCCGCTGGATGTAGCTACTAAAAATTTATCATTGAATATTAACAATTCATTAATCCCACTTTGGAGATATTCTACCTCAACACTAAATTTATTTGGATTAATTTTATTGATTCCTAAAGAGAATTGTCCAAACAAATAATCGTTATAAAAAACAAGTTGACGAGCCTTATCGTTCATAAAATAAACCGTGTCCTGCACATGAACATCTTTAATTATATTTTCTTTCACCGTTTTAACATGACGACTAGACATGTAAAACTCGGTATCCAACTCATCTATATAAGTCGCATTAAATAGATATTCATCTTCGTCTATAAACGGTGAAAATTCATTTTTGGATTGGTTAAGTTTATAAAAGCCTTTATTAAAAACATTAGCTATAATTTTATCATTTACCTTCTTGATATTATTTACTTTCTCGCCTGTTAAACAATATTTTATATTTTGTTTTTCTATGGGTAAATAATAAATACCATCTGTAAAAGTGCTTATCCAAATAGACCCTGTTTTATCTATAAGCGCAAAGTGGGCTTTTAAATGTTCAGGTATATAGTACGTATTTTTAATGTGAAAATCAGCATCTAAAACACCAACAAATCCGTTTCCAGAGATCTGGATTTTATTGTTTACTATATTTATCCTTACGTGTTTAGATTGCTCTAATGCTAATTCATCCTTAAAATTCCGATTATATAGTTTTAACGTATTTAAATTAAGAATGGAATACTGTTTATCATTTACCCAATAAAATAAACTATCTGTGATTTGACCTCTTTTATGAATCCTGTTTAAAACATTTTTAAAGTCATAGCTTTCAATAGTTTTATTGTTTTTATCTTGAACAAAAACAGAGTCCAATAATTCGGTTGTTTTAAAACTAGCAATAGTAGGATGGTTAATAAAGCTATTGGCAGCAATAGAATCTCCTAATCGATACTTCATTAAAAGCTTCCACCTTTCATCTTTTAAAACATGAAATGTATTAGAACTTGTTAAGAAAATTTTATTACCTACTTGACTTGAAAAAATAGGATTAAAAATTTCGCCTTTTTGCTCACTTTCAAAAGCAAAAACGCTATCATTTTCAATATATCCTAATTTGGATGATTTAGAAAGGTACCATATTTTACCGTCTGGGGTTGGAAAAACTTCCCAAACATCGTTTGTTGCAAGCCCATCTTTAGTGGTAAATGTTTTTATAGTATTGCCATTATACTTTACCAATCCTTTATCTGTAGCAATCCATAAAAACCCTTTTTCATCTTGCGCTATTTTATAGATGTGGTTACTTGGTAAGCCGTCTTTTGTGGAGTAATTGGTGAATTGTTGCGCATATGCAAATGCATTTAGGAGAAGAAAAGCATACAGAAGATATTTCTTTTTGGTTACTCTTTTTGGCTTCTTAAATAAGATATACAATTCAGAAAAAAAACGCCATAACAAAATGAGAATTATGATGGTATGGCGTTTTTCATGTTTCAAGGTTTCGTTTTTTATAAAAATAATGTAATCTTTTTTAAATTATTAATATGTAGCAACATCATTTTAATTAAAGATACATGTGTTTTTATCTGTAATATCTCCATGAAAACATACTATCCAGGTTTTTTCTGGTTTTCAATACCCCTTTTGCTACAAAAATTAAGGTAAAGAGTAAGGTTTTTAAAAAATTTTTTACTACTTATTTAAACAAACATAGTTTTTGTATTAGCGAAAAACAATTGCCGTTTAAACAAACCTGTATTTGTCGCAAGGAACTGTCTGTTGTATTTAACGATGATAAATTTTAAAAATAAATATCAAATTTTTGAATAATTGCCATAAAATCCATTAAAAATGCGACTCCTATATGAATAATAATTCCGCCAATAATAGATTTACTGTGTAAAGAAATAACACCTAAAAGGTAACCGCCAAATATTGAGCCTATAATTTCTCCAGTAGGTTTTCCAACATGAAAAAAAACATACAATGCTACCATAGGTAATATAGACTTTGAGCCCAAAATTTTAACCATACTTAAAACAAGAAATCCTCTAAAAAACCATTCTATAGAGATAAAATCTAATAAATATACAGGTTCATAAATAGCTAAAGCATGCATCTTATTTATGGTGTTACCTGTATAACCAATTGAAGGGTATTGATTTAAAAAACCAGGTTGAAATGATGCAATAATAATTACAGGAATTACAAATAGCAAAAGTAAAAAATAGGGTTTCCAACTTAATTTTTTTGTTGAAAAACCATAAAAATTGGTGTTATACTTTTCGAAAAAATAATAGAAAAATAAAATTCCGAAGGAAAATATAAGGGTACGCATTGCTCTAGTGGCTATTTTAATATAAAAAAAAGCTTTTTCAGGTGCAGTATTTTCATAAATCCATTTGTAGTGTTCTAAAAAACCTAATCGTAAACTCACTAAAAGAATAGCAAATATGCTAGTAAACCAAAAACCACGCGATTTTATAAAGCTATAATCTGATTTTGTAAAAACTATTATGGCAATTGTTGCGTAATAAGCAAATCCAAAAAACAAAAAATAAGACACTACAAGTAAAGACGTATTTATAGTATGACTTAAAAAATTTACGGCAAAATCTGAAACATGATTAATAGAGATAAAAACACTTAAAAACAATATAAAAATAAGGTATGTAGAGGTTTTATAATCTTCTTTTAAATGTGTCCTTATATATTTTACTATGGTTTTCATTCTTAAATGGATTTTAAAAATCTATTCGGTTTAAAAATTTTCATTTATCATAATATTACACGTATTATCCATACCGTTTTTTACAACAATTTCATAAGTTTATAATAGTATCATCACCTTTTGCGTTTTCATAAATTTCATAAATGTCTGTACCTTCATTTCGACTATTGTCTATTCCCTTACTTTTAATTTTATTAGCTTATGGAATAAGAGTTTTGGAATCATCTTATAGTAACAGATTCTGTTCATGTTGTTGCTTGGTAAACCAGTACCTATAAAATGATTGGTAATTTATTGGGCAATAGAAAAACTCCATATCAATAGTAAATAAATTGTGATATGGAGTTTTAGAGGTTTCAAAGTCTAGTTTGTGTTATTTTCTAGGTATTATCTTCACCATCACAATTACTGTCTATCCCATCATTTAAGAATTCTCTAGTATATGGGTGAATATTAGCATTTGTATCATCACAATCTAAATTATTATGTACACCAGCTGCTGGTGGCGGCAAAGCACTACCTGCTCCATAACCATCGCCATCTGCGTCTGTATAATATTCTACGATGTCTATATCTCCATCACAGTTATCGTCTATTCCATTACCTACAATTTCATCGGCTAATGGATTTATAGCTGCATCATCATCATTACAGTCTCCTGCATAATATGAATACCCGCTAGGTATACTTTCATCAACCAATAATTCTAAAACTTCTCTTTCTTTACCAAAACCATCTCCATCGGCATCTACAAATAAAGTGATAGATATATAACCATTACAATCCTCATCAACTTCACTATCAAGAATTTCTGATGCTCCTGGATTTACAGTTGCATCGTTGTCATTACAATCCGTGTTATCCATTACGTAATTAGCGGGAGCGTAATTGGTTGCGTAAGAAGTGGGAGATTCAGATGCATCGCCAAAGCCATCTTGATCTATGTCTGGCCAATAATTCTGGAAATCTTGAGGTGGAGTACTTATGCCATCCCCACATCCAGAGCCGATAATAAATACAACTCCTACTAATAGTAATGTTGGTAAAATTGTTTTAAATACATGGTTTTTCATAATGTTAAGTATTAAGTGTGTTTATATTAATTTGTTTGTAGAATTTATAATAGAAATAAGCGGATATTGAAATAAGGCACAGCGCTATGAACTGGGAATGAGAAAATAAGTTATCTATAATAAAACCGCGTTCGTCTCCTCTAAAGAGTTCTAGTACGCCTCTTCCAAAAGCGTATAACATTAAATAGATTAGGAATACCTGACCTTTAAATTGTTGATGCTTTTTAACAAGTAACAGTATTAACATAATAGTAAATATCATACTGCTCTCATACAATTGCGTTGGGTGCACCTCCATGTTTTGCGTTTCTGGAAAAACCAATCCGAACCCACTTTCTGTTGGAGAGCCATAGCAACATCCTGCCGCAAAACAGCCCAATCGTCCAATTGCATGTACAATAGTTGTGGTTATTGCAAAAATATCTAGCATGGGCAAAACTGGTATTTTATGCCTTTTTAAATACCAAATGACATAAGGAATGATAACGACAAATGAACCGTAAAACACAAAGCCACCTGAAAAGTTATCAGACATTAAGCTTGGATTTTGAAGATACAGCAATGGGTCTTGTAGGTAATAAAATAATTTGCCTCCCACAAAACCAGCAATAAAAATGCAATAGAAAAATGTGTTTGATAGGTTGCTAATTCCCAACTCCTTTTTAGCGCGCCTTTTTGTGTAAATTGCTGCCACCAATGTTCCTAAAGCAATTAAGGCCGCATAAGAGTATATAGTGATTTCCTGCATTCCAAGAATACGTGATAGAAAATCGGGTAGTGAAAAGCTGAAAATTTCTGGAAACATTGAAACTATTGTTTAATTATTTTTTTGGTTGAAATACCTTGCCTAGTTTCTACTGGTAAAAAGTATATAAGTAGGATGAAAAAATCGCCAACAAAAAATAGAATTCCTACTGACGATTTTTAGGTTTGTTAATTAATAGCTCATGCAAAATAAGGTGTAATGCAAAGACTACAAATCCCTATAAAAGGAAGGAGCTTTACCATTCAACGAACGTTGTCTTTCATTCTACGAAGTGAATATTTGTGCTATAATAAAAAACAGCTTATGTTTGTGTCCTCTTAAAATAGAACCATGGAAGGACAAATAATAAACCTATTAATGTTTACGATTCCAGCAATAATTACTGGATTAATTGCTTATTACTTTTTTAAAGAACATACCAAGAATGAAGATGGCCGACGCAGGTTTTTATTACATAAAGACATGCAAACTAACAGCATGCCCATTCGTTTGCAAGCTTATGAACGTATGGCACTTTTTCTAGAACGTATTACACCTTCAAAATTACTGATTCGTGTAGCACCACTTTCTTCCAATAAAGAAGATTACGAGTCTTTATTAATTCAAAGTATTGAGCAGGAATTTGAACACAACCTATCCCAACAAATCTATTTAACGGACGATTGCTGGAATATTATTACAGCAGCTAAAAATGCAACCATGCAACTTATTAGAAAAGCCGCGTTGCTAGAAAAAACAGATACGGCTAACAAACTACGGGAAGTGGTTCTAACGGAAATGATGGAAAAGCGTGCACCTAGTGATGCTGCTTTATCATTTATTAAACAAGAAGTTGGCGAAATGTGGTAGAAATTTTGTAATATTAGTTGTCATATCGAATTTAAAAATGAAATCTTTTTGAAATCATATCTAACTGCATACTAGCATTTACAATAAACTAACAGAAAATGGTTGATATTATCCTAAATACTAAAAAAATTAATTATTCTTCAAACTTGAAGGCTGATAGTTTAAAGAATAAAATAGAAGAACTCTTTAATCAAAGTAACTCTACTTTTGTTGGTGATTTCACCAATCAAAATAAATTTTCCGTTTATGATAAATGGTCGGTTATTGCCTGGGATGTGCCAAATTTCAAAAGGAAGTCCGCTTATTTAGAGGGCGAAATCTTAAAATCAGCAAAAGGAACTTTGTTAAATTTAAACATGAGGCCAAATACCATGTTGTCGGTCGGCCCCATTCTTGCTGTATTATTTGGAATAATTCTTATAATAGCAACAAGATTGAATACAGGCAATTCACGCTTCCAATTTATAGGCTTGTTCTTTATTTTGGTAGGCATTTTATATTACGCGCTTGGCAGTTATTCAAGAAATAGACTGCTAAACAATTTTGAGAAAAATTTGGGCTTACAAAAGATTTAATTAGAAAAATGACAGCTTCATGTTTTTAATTACCAGAATACTACTTCATCCTATTAGTTATTTTAGCCGGTTATTAGCCACCACTCACTATAAACCCCATTTTTATGGCGTTAGCGGGAATTTTCATACTTCAAATTATTTTTAAAAACAGTATTTCAGGAATAGCGCTTGGAATACTTTTCTTTTTAGTCAACCTGTATTTTTTAGGAGCTCTACTTTCAGAATTTAATAAGCGCGCATAACAACTACTATTTGTGGGTTTAACTATTTGGATAGCAGATTTTCTAGTATCCGTGTTTCTGATTTATAAATATGTAACCCATAAAATAAAGAGAAACTCTCAAACAGAATTAAACCATCCAAATATTTAATTAAAATTGAGGATTCCGTTGCTAATCCTTACGAATTAATACCTAAAAGTTTATTCCTTGTTTTTTGTATGCCGTTTCTCCGCATACTCATAACCTTGTTGCCACCAAGTGGTCATTAGTCGCTTACTAAATATCAACGAATTCTCCGTTAAGCTTGATGGTGTGTAATATAAATTGAGTTTAACACCTCTATTTTTTGCAGCCAATTTGCCAATAAGAATATCATTTCGTTCTACTTGATTTAATAAATGTCCAAATAGGTTAATCATTAATGAAAATGGGTTTTTTCCTAGTACTTTTTGATGCTCAATATTTTCGGCTTCTAATATAATTGCATCCACTTCAGTAGCACCTCTATTTATGGCTTCACGGATTGGCACTACACAGCCCAAACCGCCATCAGCATATTCAAAACCATTAACTTTGGCAATGGACATAAATGGAATATAGTTACATGAAATCCAAATCCAATTACAGAACTCATCATAAGTACAATCCTTAATCGATTTATACTCCACTGAATTTTTGGACAGATTTGAAACAGTAGCAACAACGTCCTTATTTTCTGCACGGATTTTTAAATATTCTTCTTTCGTAAATTTCCGCTTAATATGCCGCCTCAAGGCTTTACTCTCGCCAAATGTTCGTTTTCTTCGAATAAATTGCCATATTGAGTTTACAAAATCAATAGATACATATTCACGATCTCCTTTTTTACGCTGCACAAATGGACTAACACTAAAAATATCATGTTGTTGCACATTGGTATACATATCATACAATTTTGGAATATTCCCAATGGCTAAATGTGGAATTAATAAACTTCCTGTAGATGTCCCTAGAAACATATCGTAAGTTTTACCCTCTTTTTCCATTAAATATTGGGCTACACCTCCGGCATAAGCGCCTTTACTCCCTCCTCCTGATATAACTAATGCTTTCATTGCTCTGGTATTGTTTCGGTTTCTATTTCTAACGGGCTTGTTTCTGTGTTTTTATATTTAGCAAAATCGAAACCACTTTGCCACCACTTGGTCATTTTTTCCTTATCAAAAACTAATGAATTGATCGTTAAAACCGTTGGTGTATAATAAAAATTAATTATCGCATTTTGATTATTGGCAACAAACTTCCCAATCCGTACATTCTGACTTTCAATTCTATCCAACATAAACGCAAACATATTAGTTAATTGTGAAAATGCATTGATGGATGGCATTCTATTAAAAGCCGTGACTTCTGTTTGCAATATAATAGCATCCACCGTTGTGGCGCCACGCCTAATAGCTTCTTCAATTGGCACCATGGAACCTAATCCACCATTTGCATACTCACAGCCATCCTTTTTAACTAAAGTCATAAACGGTGTGTAATTGCACGAAATCCAGATCCATTCGCAATATTCCTCATAGCTAAAATCGTTAATCGATTTATATTCCACCTGGTTTAAAGATAAATTTGAAACCGTTACTACCACATCGGTTTTAGAAGCTTTTAAAAGGTTGAACTCACTTTCTGAAAGGGTTTTCTGAATCAGTTTTTTTAAATTATAACTTTCGCCAAATGTTTTACTGCCACGCAGTAAATTCCGAAGAACGTTAAAGTGATTAATCCCAATAGTTTCAACCCCTTTCTTTTTTTTGATGGTAAATGGCCGACGATTAAAAATGGCATTTTGATTGACATTGGTATACACATTTTTTATTTTCTCCACATTTTTTAATCCCAAATGCGACACCAATAAACTCCCTGTTGATGTGCCTATAAGCAAATCATACTCATGCCCTTTTTCCTCAATTAAATATTGCGCCACACCTCCTGCAAACGCACCTTTACTTCCTCCTCCTGAAATGACTAAAGCACGCATATTTATTAATTTTTCATAGTTAAACGTTGAATAATATCGGCGTATTTTTCCGTATTGGATAAAACTTCTATTAAATTTTTAGCAAACGATTTAAATCGCCAATTATAATGATGTGATGCATCCATTAAGTTTAAAATAGCCGGTTCAGGAAATACTTGTAATGCATTTAAATATGAAAAAGCACCTTGACGAACCTCAAAACTATAATCAGCAGATGTATAGGATACCAATTCATTAAAATACAGCTGTTTATTTGTTTCGTCATATTCCGGTGTTGATAACGCTAAAACCAGCCACAGCAATCGCACATTTTTATCATTAAACCCAACAATTGCTTTTGTCTGATTTAAATAGTCTACGCGTTTATCTGGAAAATTCACCCATAAATTATACAGCGCAGATTCTATTGTCATGTAAGATTTATCAGATAATAACGATTCATAATTTGTTTTTAATACTAATGGAATTTTCGTGAGGTTTTTTGAGATGGCTTGGCGCACTTTTAAACCATCATTAAAATTAGCAGCCGTTATGCGCCCTGGAACTTGGGCCACAATTTTAGCTTTGGCTTCCGCAGATAATGGTGCTGATAAGTAATAATCGCATTTGGCATTTTTAGCTTCGCAATCTGCCATTAGATATTCTTGAATGAACTGCGATTGCTCCAAACTTGCCAAAGCTTCATTATAAGGAAATGTTTCGGCCTCCAACCAAACAGCCACAAAAGCATCTAAATTTTGTCCACTTGTCTTTTCAGATTCATGAATGAAATGGGTTGTTTCTACGTTTTTAAATTTATAGATTTCTAAATAGTTTTTAATGGCCGTTTTAAACGCGTCATCGCCTATTTTTTCACGCAAAGCATGCAGAACCCAAGCACCTTTTTTATAAAATGTGGTACTACTCGATTTCGGGTTCAATAAAGAAGTCCCTTCCTTCCGACTATCTTGTTCTAATAATTCCTGCGCATATTCATACAAACGCATATAGTAATAATTTTTACCAAAAACGTCTTGTTCCGCTAATAGCGCATAATACGTAGAAAAACCTTCTTGCAACCAATGATGTGTTCCGGACGTTTCTGTTACCAAATTACCAAACCATTGATGTGCTAACTCGTGCGCATTTACATTCACATAATTTCTGTCGTGAAACGCAATAGAATCTATAACAAACGAATCTGCAAAAATAGTAGTTCCCGTGTTTTCCATACCTGAATACAAAAAATCATGAACAGGAACTTGCTTATAATTTTGCCATGGATATGGAACACCAATTTCAGTTTCCAAAAAATTAAACATCTGCTTGGTATACCTGTAGGTTGGTTCCGCTTTTATAGAATCTTCCGGATAATAATACATCTCTAACGGAATTCCGCTTTCCGATATGTCCTCACTTTTATCATAATTACCAATAGCCAAAGCTACTAAATAACTGGCCATGGGCTGTTTCATATTATAACTCCAAATTGTATTAGCACCATTAATCTGTTTATCAACAAGTTTTCCATTGGCAATAACTTGATAGTGAGAATCGAATTCAACGGTTAAATCGAATTCTATTTTATCATTCATATCATCTATACTCGGCAACCAATTACTGGTGTATTTACCTTGCCCCTGACTCCAAATTTGATTGGGTGCTTTCGTATCCCAACCAACAAAATACAATGCTTTTTTAGGATTAGCTGTAAATTGAAGTACGATCGTGTTTTCTTTTGAAGGTTTAAAAGCATTAAATAGAATGAGCCTTTTACCATCATTTTCAAACCTGATTTTACTACCATTCCACAAAACTTTAGAAAACGTCATATTTTGTGAATCTAAAAAAATAGAATCAGTAGATTTTAAAATATCAAAAACAACGGTGAGGTTTCCCGAAACACTTTTAGTGGAAACATTTGGCACAACATACGCTTGAACCTGTTTAAAATCCACATAATCTGTTTGTTGCGAAAAAGCAATGCTACTGAATAAGAAACCAACTAGGGCTAATAAATATTTCATAGTGTAATTTAAGCAAAGACTGCCCCAAAATACAAAAATTTGCATTTTATGAATTGATTGAAATGACTTAAATTCGCTTTTATGAATACCCATTTACAAACTCCCATAGATTACCTGAAAGGCGTTGGTCCCAATCGTGCCGATTTACTTCGGAAGGAACTCGGTATTCATACCTATCAAGATTTAATAAACTTATTTCCGAATCGGTATTTAGACAGAACCAAATACTTTAAAATAACTGAATTACAGCAAAACAATGCCGAAGTTCAAGTTATAGGAAAGCTAATAAAGTTTGAAGAAATTGCGCAAAAACGCGGCAAACGATTAGTTGCCACTTTTCAAGACGACACGGGAACCATAGAATTGGTTTGGTTTCGCGGGCAAAAATGGATTCGCGACAGTTTAAAGCTTCAAACACCTTATGTCATTTTTGGGAAAACAAATTTTTATGCTGGCAAGTTTAGTATGCCACATCCAGAAATGGAACTTTTAGCAGAACATGAAGCTAGTTTACGCTCGGCCATGCAACCAATTTATCCTTCAACTGAAAGATTGAACAATAAGGGAATCACGAATCGTGTGGTGAACAAAATTATGCAACAATTGTTTGTTGAAACCAAAGGCCGTTTTGTTGAAACTTTATCACCAGAACTTTTAGAAAGTCAGAAATTAATCTCTAAAAGTGAAGCGCTTTTTAATATCCATTTTCCAAAAAACCAAGACCTTTTAGCACGTGCTCAATACCGATTAAAATTTGAAGAATTATTCTATATTCAACTACAGTTAATTTTAAAAAACCGCATCCATAAATCAAAAATAAAAGGGCTTCCTTTTGAAAAAGTAGGAAGCTATTTTAACAGCTTTTACAGTTCATATTTACCCTTTGAATTAACCAATGCACAGAAACGGGTTTTAAAAGAAATTCGTCAAGATTTAGGTAGCCAAGCACAAATGAATCGACTATTACAAGGAGATGTGGGATCTGGAAAAACTATAGTCGCCTTCATGTCAATGCTCATGGCGCTTGACAACGGTTTTCAAGCCTGCTTAATGGCTCCGACTGAAATTTTGTCAGTACAGCACTACAATGGATTAGTGCAATGGTGTAAACAACTAAATATCAACATAAAAATACTCACAGGCTCAAGTAAAACTTCAGATAGAAGAGAAATTCACAAAACGCTAGAAAATGGCGAATTACAGATTCTTGTTGGCACACATGCCCTATTAGAAGACAAGGTGAAATTTCAAAAATTAGGGCTCGCAATTATAGATGAACAACATCGTTTTGGTGTAGAACAACGAAGCAAATTATGGCACAAAGGACCAAAAGAAACCCGACCTCCATCTCCTCAAATGGAGGAAGCCAAAGGCGCTATTATTCCACCACATATTTTGGTCATGACAGCCACACCTATTCCACGTACTTTAGCCATGTCTGTTTATGGTGATTTGGATATCTCTATTATTGATGAATTGCCTCCAGGAAGACAAGCTATAAAAACGGTGCATCGGTATGATAAAAACAGATTAGACGTTTTCCGTTTTATACGTGATGAAATTGAAAAAGGCCGACAAATTTATATCGTTTATCCATTGATTCAAGAGAGCGAAAAAATGGATTATAAAGATTTAATGGATGGTTACGAAAGTATTTCACGAGATTTCCCAATGCCAAAGTATCAAATTTCTATTGTTCACGGAAAAATGAAAGCCGTGGATAAAGATTTCGAGATGCAGCGCTTTATAAAAGGTGAAACACACATTATGGTTGCCACAACCGTTATAGAAGTTGGCGTTAATGTCCCAAATGCTTCTGTAATGATTATTGAAAGTGCAGAACGCTTCGGCCTTTCCCAATTGCACCAATTACGTGGTCGTGTTGGTCGTGGTGCTGAACAAAGCTATTGTATCCTCATGACGAGTCATAAATTAAGTAGCGACAGTAAAACGCGTTTGGAGACGATGACGAGAACCAATGACGGCTTTGAAATTGCAGAAGTCGACTTAAAACTACGTGGACCTGGTGATATTATGGGAAAACAGCAAAGTGGTATTTTAAATTTACGAATAGCCGATATTATTAAGGATGGTGATATTTTAAAAACAGCACGTTTTTATGCCAAACAGATTTTAAACACAGACCCTAACCTATCCAAACCCAATAATAAAGCTATTTTATTTACCTATCAGCAAATGAGCAAGTACAAGAACATCTGGAATTATATTTCATGATGTTGTAAACTAACGCTTAAAAAACGGTTTTTATAAAAACAACCTAATATTTAAAATTAAAAAAATGCCCTTAAACATTGTACTTATAGAACCCGAAATACCTAATAACACCGGAAATATTGGTCGCTTAGCATTGGCTTCGGGATCCAATCTTCATTTAGTAAAACCGTTTGGATTTGAAATTACAGATGCCCGACTAAAACGCGCAGGTTTAGATTATTGGCAACATTTAAATTTACATTATTACGAAAATTTGGAGGAGTTTTTCAGTAAAAACAAAGACGCTAACATGGTGTTTTTATCGAGTCATGGCGAAAGCAACCATTGGGATATTTCTTTTGAAAACAATATGTTTCTGGTATTTGGTAAAGAATCGGTTGGTTTACCCAAAGCACTTTTAGAAAAACAAGAAAACAAATTATTTAAAATCCCTTTATACAGCAACCATGTTAGAAGTTTAAATTTGGCAAACGCTGTAAGTATCGTGGTTTACGAAGGGATTAGACAGATTACCCGACAATCTTAAAGTCTTGTTTTCTTACCTCATATTTTTACATCCATTGTTTGAATGCTAGTGTCAATATTTTATCTTTGCAAACTTAATTAACCCATGATTCATGAAGATTTCTTATAACTGGCTTAAACAATTCATAAAAACGGATTGGAATCCAGAGCAAATTAGTGAACTTTTAACCGATTTAGGTCTTGAAGTAGAAGGCTTAAACACCTATCAATCTGTAAAAGGCGGACTGGAAGGCATTGTTGTTGGCGAAGTTTTAACTTGTGTACGACATCCTAATGCGGATCGACTAAAAGTAACAACAGTTTCCATTGGTACAGATACACCATTGCAAATAGTTTGTGGCGCACCTAACGTTGCTGCTGGACAGAAAGTACCTGTAGCCACGATTGGAACAACACTTTATACGGCAGAAGGTGAAGCTTGGACAATTAAAAAAGGAAAAATTCGTGGTGAAGAAAGTCACGGAATGATTTGCGCTGAAGATGAACTAGGTTTAGGAAAAGGTCATGACGGCATCATGGTTTTGGATTCCAAAATCAAAGTCGGTTCACTAGCAGCAGAAATTTTCAACATTGAAAATGACCAAGTTTTTGAAATTGGTTTAACTCCTAATCGTTCAGACGCCATGAGTCATTATGGCGTGGCGCGAGATTTACGTGCAGGTTTCACACAAAAAGAAATTAACACAGAACTTATTACGCCTTCGGTAAGCGCCTTTCAAGTGGAAAACAGGGCGTTACGGATTGATGTTGATGTTATAAATAAAAATTTAGCACCGCGTTATTGCGGTTTAACCATATCAAACATAAAGGTAACGGATTCGCCAGCATGGCTACAAAACCGTTTAAAAGCCATAGGTCTAACACCTAAAAACAATATTGTTGATGCCACTAATTACGTGCTTCATGAATTAGGCCAGCCCCTACACGCTTTTGATGCCAACAAAATAACAGGTAATAAAATAGAAGTTAAAACACTACCTCAAGGCACCAAGTTTACCACATTAGACGGTATTGAACGTGAACTTCATGAAGAAGATTTAATGATTTGTAACGCAGAAAAACCCATGTGTATTGCAGGTGTTTTTGGCGGAATAGACTCTGGTGTAACTGAAAACACAACGAGTATATTTTTAGAAAGTGCGTATTTTAATCCTGTTAGTGTACGAAAAACAGCTAAACGCCACAATTTAAATACCGATGCGTCTTTCCGTTTTGAACGTGGCATTGACCCCAATATTACGGAATACGCTTTAAAACGTGCGGCCATTTTAATTACAGAACTAGCAGGTGGTTTAGTATCAAGTGAAATTATTGATTTTTATCCTAATAAGTTTGAAGATTTTCAAGTACGTCTAAGTTTTGATAATGCCAAAAAACTAATTGGAGAAGAAATTCCAAAAGACATCATTAAACGTATTCTTATGTCTTTGGATATCAGAATCAACAATGTAACGGAAACAGGATTAGGTTTAACCGTTCCTGCTTACAGAAATGATGTGCAACGTGAAGCTGATATTATAGAAGAAATTCTACGTGTTTACGGCTATAATAATATAAAAACAACGGAGAAATTAAATGCTTCTATTTCCAACACTGGAAAATTTGAAGATTATAAACTCCAAAACATTATTGGTAACCAATTGGTTTCCCAGGGTTTCTATGAAACGTTAACCAATTCGTTAACATCTCCGGACTATGTGCCATTACATGCCGATTTAAGAGCAGAGCACAATGTAGAAATGCTAAACCCATTAAGCACAGATTTAAGTGTTTTAAGGCAATCTATGTTATTTTCTGGACTGGAAAGTTTACGACATAATTTAAATCGTCGTCGTGAGGATTTAAAATTATTTGAATTTGGAAAAACGTACCACAGTTATACAGACAGTCGCGAGGAATTTAAACATTTATCGATTCTCATTACAGGAAATCGTTATGAAAATCGTTGGAATACAGAAAGTAAACCAAGTGATTTCTTTTATTTAAAGGGAACGATTGAAACTATTTTTGCACGATTGGGTATAACAAAACTAAAAGCGTCTCCAGTAAAATCGGCCGTTTTTAGTGAAGGTATGATACTATCTTTTGGTAAAACGAAGTTGGTAGAATTCGGATTAGTTAAAAAATCCATTTTAAAGCATTTTGATATTTCACAACCTGTTTTATTTGCAGATTTTAATTGGGATGATGTGATTGAAACTGCCAAATATAATCGTGTTTCTTATAGTGCTATTTCAAAATACCCAGAAATTCGTCGGGATTTTGCTTTGCTTATAGACAATTCAGTGACTTTTGAAAGTATCCACACCATTGCCAAGCAATCTGAAAAACACTTATTAAAAAGCATCAACCTCTTTGATGTATACCAAGGAAGCAATTTACCTTCGGGCAAAAAGAGTTATGCTGTAAGTTTTACCTTTCAAGATGAGAATAAAACCTTGACAGACAAACAAATTGATAAGATTATGAACAAACTACAAGCGAGTTTTGAGAAACAATTGGGTGCAGAATTACGATAAAATTGAAATCAGTACTGTATATAATAATTAGCTTATTTAGCTTTTCACTTTTTGCTCAAAATGAATTTAGTACAGCAAAGCAGAAAGACGAAACTACTTGGGAGTTATTAAAATATGATTCAAAAAAGACTGCCCAAGGTATTGGATATGCTTTTAGCAGACCCTTACATTGGGATCATGACGACTTCAGGAAACTGACAATTCTTACGGTTGGTGTATTTTCTTTATCATTAGCAGACGAAGAAATCAACAGGATTGCAACGAGCCAAGTAGATAATTACCCGCAATTTGGCCGTGATTTTGGTTTTAAATTAGGTAAACCTCAAACGTTCTTTCTTTTAAATGCAGGACTATATGGTTTTGGTCTGTTTACAAAAAATGAGGCTGTAAGAAAAACCAGTGTCCTCATCATATCATCAGCTATTACAGCTGGCACTATTCAAAGTGTAAGCAAGACTGTTTTTGGCCGCGCAAGACCAAGTTCAGGGTTTGATTATAACGTTTTTAAACCTTTTTCTAAAGAAGCAAATTTCCATTCGTTTCCCTCTGGTCATACCGTTTTATCCGTTACTCTTGCGCATTCCGTAGCCAAACAGTTTGATAATATTTGGACTAAAGTGGGTATTTACTCTTTAGGCTCCATAACACCAATTACGCGATTAATTGAAGGTGCGCATTGGCTAACAGACATTGCTGTTGGAACCATTTTAAGTGTTGTAGTCGTTGATAGTATAGACAATTTTTTAAATAAGACAGACGCCTATAATAAAAAACAGCATATAAGTTGGAATTTAACTCTTTCCAGCAACCAAATAGGCGTTATTGGTGTTTTTTAAACATAAAAAAAACCTCGAATTATTCGAGGCTTTTCTTTTCGGTCAATAAGTTAAATATAAATTATATTACTTTAACGTTTACTGCATTAAGTCCTTTTCTTCCTTCTTCTAAATCGAATTCTACTGCATCACCTTCACGAATCTCATCGATTAATCCAGAAATGTGAACAAAATGTTCTTTGTTTGTGTCATCTTCTACGATAAATCCAAATCCTTTAGAATCGTTGAAGAATTTTACTGTTCCTTTACTCATTGTAATAGTTTAAAAATTTTAATAATACACAAATATAATTATATAAACGGATGTTCTGAACTTTTTAGAACATTTTTTTAAATCCGCAAATTCAAATTTGAAGAAAAAAGCTACTTTTTTAAGACATAATTACACTTAAAAAGTAGGGATTTATACCGTTATTTCGTATATTAAGAAGTATTAATTAAGACCTTTAAAATATGGATTCTGACTATAAAAAAATATACACTGGCAGTTTTATTATTGCCCAATTAATTGTGGATAAATTAGACGCAATTGGTATTTCAGCAATCGTAAAAGATGAAAGCGAATCTGGTAGATTGGCTGGTTTTGGCGCCTCCATTTCAGGATCGCAAGATATTTATGTGAATATGGAAGAGCTCTCTGAAGCAATATCTGTTGTAGATAGTGTAACCTCTGAACTTGGCACACATTAAAAACCATATATTTTTAAATTTCACAAAAAAATCTCTAGCAAACACTAGAGATTTTTTATTAAAATACAAATTATTATGCTGTAACAGCATACATTTTTTGACGCATTTCCTTAATTTTTGGATCCTGCATATACTCATCAAAAGTTGTATATCTATCAATAACACCAGTAGGTGTTAATTCCACAACGCGGTTAGCAACCGTTTGCGCAAATTCATGATCATGGGTTGAAAATAATACCGTTCCTTTAAAGTTTTTAAGCGAATTGTTAAAGGCCGTAATACTTTCTAAATCCAAGTGGTTTGTTGGTTCATCCAATTGTAGCACATTGGCACGCATCATCATCATGCGGCTTAACATACAACGTACTTTTTCACCTCCTGATAATACATTAGATTTTTTCAAGGCTTCTTCACCACTAAAAATCATTTTTCCAAGGAAACCACGAATATGAACTTCTTCGCGTTCTTCTTCCGTTTTAGCCCATTGACGTAACCAATCAACCAAGGTTAAATTATTCTCGAAAAACGAACTATTATCTAAAGGTAAATACGATTGGGTGGTTGTAATTCCCCAATCAAATTTTCCAGCATCCGCTTGCTCATTTCCGTTTAATATTTGATAGAAAGCCGTTGTTGCTCTAGAATCTTTAGAATACAATACCACCTTATCACCTTTATTTAAATTCAAATCGATGTTACTAAAAAGTACTTCCCCATCAATAGATGCTGCAAGTCCTTG
Organism: Bizionia hallyeonensis; assembly: GCF_042657385.1. Lineage (NCBI taxonomy): Bacteria > Pseudomonadati > Bacteroidota > Flavobacteriia > Flavobacteriales > Flavobacteriaceae > Bizionia > Bizionia hallyeonensis. The sequence goes on from NZ_JBHSLA010000004.1 coordinate 221,242, forward strand.
AACATTTAGAATTTGATCTCCAGCTTCACGTTCACGTTCAAAAATAATAGCAGGATAACGACGACTGGTTCTTCTAATTTCCGATATATCTAGTTTATCAATCATTTTCTTTCTACTTGTAGCCTGTTTACTCTTGGCTACGTTGGCAGAAAAACGACGGATAAATTCTTCTAATTCTTTCTTTTTCTCTTCGGCTTTTTTATTCTGCTGCGCATGTTGTCTGGCTGCTAATTGAGATGACTCATACCAAAAGGTATAATTTCCCGAAAAGTGATTTATTTTTCCAAAATCAATATCGGAAATATGCGTGCAAACAGCATCTAAAAAGTGCCTATCGTGGGAGACTACAATCACACAGTTTTCATAATTGGCCAAAAAGTTTTCTAACCACGAAATAGTTTCGTAATCCAAGTCGTTGGTAGGCTCATCCATAATAAGCACATCTGGATTTCCAAATAAAGCCTGCGCTAATAGCACACGTACTTTTTGCTTACCATCTAAATCCTTCATTAACGTATAATGGTGCTCCTCTGAAATCCCTAAATTAGATAACATAGCCGCTGCATCACTATCGGCATTCCAACCGTTCATTTCTTCAAACAAAACCTGAAGTTCGCCAATTTTTTCAGCATTTTCATCTGTATAGTCCGCATAAAGTGCATCTATTTGAGATTTTAATTTATGAAGTGGCTTATTCCCTTGAATTACAGTTTCCAAAACCGTATCGTCATCATGAAGGTTGTGATCCTGCTCTAAAACAGACATACGCTTACCGGGCTCTAAATGCACATGGCCAGAAGTTGGCTCCTGCTTTCCAGAAATAATTTTTAAAAACGTAGACTTTCCTGCTCCGTTGGCACCTATAATCCCGTAGCAATTACCATTATTAAATGTGGTACTCACTTCGTCAAAAAGGACGCGCTTGCCAAATTGAACCGATAAATTTGAAACTGATAACATGTATTACTTTTTAATTTTTGCAAAAGTACTAAAAAGCCTTCATAAGTCGAAACAAAACCAACTATATTAATATTTAACAACGTGTTAACAGCTTGTCACAGGTACAACTTTTACATTTGTGAATTAAGTCCACAATCTATTCGATTACATAACTATGAGGGAATTTAAACTTATTTGCGCTTTAGTTGTATCTACTTTTGCCTTAATATCTTGTGAAAAAGATACGACAGCTGATGAAGGTGCCGCATATTTTGGTGGCGAGGTTGTAAACCCTAAAAACAGTTTTGTAATCCTATCCAAGTCTGAACGGATTTTGGATACCATCCGGTTGGATGAAAACAACCGGTTTCTGTATAAAATAGAAAATGTTGAAAAAGGGCTTTATACCTTTCGCTTATGGGCTTCTGAAGGATTAGAATATCAAATGGTTTTATTGGAACCTAATGACAGTATTCTGTTTAGACTTAATACTTTGGAGTTTGATGAATCGTTAGTGTACACCGGAAATGGTGCTAAAAAGAACAATTACTTAATTAATTTGTTTTTAGATGGTGAAGCAGAAGATAAAACCATTTTAGGTTTTAGCCAATTATCTCCTATAGAGTTTGAACGTCGTTTGGATTCTATAAGAGACCACAAATTAAGACGATTGAAGCAGTTTAACGCCAAGAATCCATCATCTGACACTTTTAACAATTTAATAAAAGGTAATATTAATTACGATTATTATTTGAGTAAGGAGGTTTATCCATTTGTAAATTATGGCAATACAGAACGCGCTAATTTTAATGAGCTTCCTGAAGGTTTTTATGATTACAGAAAGGAAATTAATTACAATTATTGCGAATTGATGGATTACTTTCCTTACTACACCTTTTTAAAACACCATTTTGAAAATTTAGCTTTATCTGAACATTTTAAAACGTCAGAGGATAGCGTTTTTAATTTAAAATCATTAGACTATAACTTAATTAAACTGAATTTAATTGATAGTTTAATGGTTAATGATTCTATTAAGAACTCATTATTAGCGCAAACTGCAGTAGAGTTTATGAGCAATAGTAAAAACACGGACGATTATGATAAAGTATTGCAATCCTTTACCGCCAAAAACACAAATAAAAAGAACGACCACTATGTAACCAATATGGTGAATTCATTAAAAGGTTTGAAAGCTGGTCAACGATTACCTGAAATTACCGTGCTAAATTATAATGGTAAAGAATTAGTTTTAGATAAAATAATTAAAAGACCAACGGTTGTCTATTTTTGGTCTTCAGTATATCGTTCTCATAGCGATAGCCACAAAAAAGCGACTGAATTAAAGATAAAATATCCAGAAGTCGATTTTATAGCAATTAATGCAACCGCTACCAATTCAACGAATTGGAAAAAACAGCTTTCTCAATTTAATTATTCGAAATTTGACGAGTTTATGTTTAAAGAACCGGAAATAGCCAAACACAAATTAGCTATTTCGCCAATAAATAAAGTGATGATTATTGATAAGGATGGCAAGGTAGTTAATGCACATACCAATATGTTTTCTATTATGTTTGAAGAAGAATTACTTGGGTTGCTTAATCAATAACCGGTAAAAGCACAACATAAAAAAGCCTTAACATGAACGTTAAGGCTTTTTTTATTTATAATTTTTGAGATTAATTTCCTTTCTTGAAATCCTCTAAAAATTTTGCTAATCCAATATCGGTTAAAGGATGTTTAAGTAATCCTTCAATAGCGCTTAATGGACCCGTCATAACATCAGCTCCTAATTTGGCACAATCAATAATATGCATAGTATGACGAACTGATGCTGCTAAAATTTCAGTATCAAAATCATAGTTATCATAAATATGACGAATTTCAGAAATCAAATTTAAGCCATCTGTTGAGATATCATCCAAACGACCTATAAACGGCGACACATACGTGGCTCCTGCTTTGGCTGCTAATAATGCCTGGCCTGCTGAAAACACTAAAGTAACATTGGTTTTAATCCCTTTATCTGAAAAATACTTACAGGCTTTTATCCCATCTTTGATCATTGGTAATTTTACCACAATTTGCTCATGTAATTCTGCCAAAGCTTCCCCTTCACGAACCATTCCATCATAATCTGTTGCAATAACTTCGGCACTAACATCACCATCTACAATTTTGCAAATGTCCACATAATGCTTCATAATATTATCGTGTCCGGTAATACCTTCTTTCGCCATTAATGACGGATTGGTAGTTACACCATCCAAAACACCTAAATCTTGTGCTTCACGAATTTGATCTAAATTAGCTGTATCAATAAAAAATTTCATAAGTAAAAGTTTGTCTATTCTGCGTTTGCAGACATATTAATATATAGTTGTGTGTGTTCCCTTTATTTAGGATTGTAAAATTACAATTTATAATGATTCATTAGGAGTTTTTCATAAACTTTATCTGGCAAAATTCGCTTTAAAACAATAGAAAATTTTTGCATAAACTCCCCTACTTTATAATGAACTTTGGGTTTGGGCGTATTTATTATTTTATGAATTGCTTTGGCCATCTCTAAAGGATCTTTTCCTGTATCTACATGCGTATCCATTAATCTCAAAGTGTTGCCATAAGGTCCTTTATACGGTGAATCTTCTAAAACAGGTGCATGATAACGACCAGATGCAATATTGGTTGCAAAATCGCCTGGTGCTACATTGGTCATCTGGATATTAAAAGCCTTTATCTCCATTCGGAATGCTTCTGTAATCAGTTCTAAAGCACCTTTACTAGCGGAATAAACACCTCGATATGGCAATCCCATATAACCCGCAATTGATGTGACGTTAATAATTAAACCGGATTGCTGCTTACGCATTTGTGGCAAAACGGCTTTGATAACATTAATAGGACCAAAAAAATTGGTCTCAAAATTATTTCGGATTTCTTCTTCGGGAATTTCCTCAATGGGCCCCGTAATTCCAACGCCTGCATTATTAATTACAACATCTAGTCGACCTGCTTTTTCAATAACGCGATTTACAGTATCACTTATAGTATAAGATTTGTTTACATCTAAACCTAAAATTGGAAAATTACTAGTTGTGTACTTTTCTGGTGAACGACTTGTACCAAAAACAGTAAACCCTTTGAGCGTTAAATAATCTCCTACCGACTTCCCAATTCCAGATGAACCTCCTGTTATTAAAACAACTTTAGACATATATAATAAAATTAATCCTGTAAAATTAAGAATGTATTATTGAAAAAGTCTATAAAAAGAAAAAGATTTGCAAACTAACAGTCTACAAATCTTATTTATAAAAAAATCCTTTCGTATTAGTGAAAGGAAAAGTAAAGGCAAAAAAAAGGCAAGCTACCTACATCACACCGCTACGACCGTCTACCTTTGCTGCGTTCCCGCCCTGGAGGATTCAACAGGAGCTGGTTGTGTAGGACTTGCCCGCTGCAAAGATACAATCTTTTAAATTTTTCACAATGATTTTTTAAACTGAATTTTAATAAATATCTTGCTTCAAATAATTAACAACTCATGAAGCTTTATAAGTCTCTTACTATCATAATTTTATGCCTCACCTTAACAGCTTGCGGCACCAATATTAATGAAGCAAAAAAGGATATTTCTATCAAAACCAATGTATCAAATGATGCTTTTACGCTTGGTGATGACCTGAAACTGTCCATTTCTAATCCTAAAAATCATGAAATAGGTACGGTAAATTATACTTTAGACGGAAAGGACATCCAATCTTCACAAGCGCTTAATAATATGAAATTAGGCGTTCATGAATTAGTTGCATCTTTTAGTTTGAATGGAGAATCAACGAGCCTTTCTAAAAACATTACCATTCTAAACAACCAAACACCAAAAATTTATACCTATAAAATTATTAACCAATATCCACATGACCAAACCTCCTACACACAAGGGTTGGAATTTCATAATGGCGAATTATATGAAGGTACTGGACAATATGGTGGCTCCAAGCTTCGAAAAGTAGACTATAAAACTGGTGAAGTTTTAAAAAACATCAATTTATCAAACGAATATTTTGGCGAAGGTATTACCATACTTAATGATAAAATATATCAACTTACGTGGAAAAAAGGAACAGGCTTTGTTTACGACGTGAATACCTTTGAAAAAACAGGCAGTTTTAAATATGGCGAAAGTTTAGAAGGCTGGGGAATTTGTAACGATGGCTCTAAATTATATAAGAGTGATGGCACCGAAAAAATTTGGACGCTTAATCCAGAAACTTTAGCCGAGGAAGGTTACATTCAAGCTTACCATAGCAAAGGAAAAGTAGTAGAGTTAAACGAATTAGAATGGGTTAATGGCAAAATATATGCAAACCGTTGGAATAAAAATGGTGTGGCAATTATTAATCCTGAAAATGGTGCTGTTGAAGGTGTGATTGATTTTACACCACTTCATAATATGGTAACCAAACACCCGAAATTAGATGTATTAAATGGAATTGCCTACAATCCAGACACCAAAACCATTTTTGTAACGGGAAAATATTGGGATAAACTCTTTGAGGTTGAAATAACTGAAAAGTAGTTTAAAATACGCCCATTAAACGCCTTATGCTCCATGGATGCATTAGCTTTGCCCGGAAAACAACATAAAACTATGCAATTATTTGAAACTAAAATTACAGTCACTTCAGACGATATTGACAATTTAAATCACGTTAATAACGTACGGTATGTGCAATGGGTTGAAGATGTTGCTAAAAGTCATTGGTTTACAAAAGCACCTAATTCCATAACAGATCATTATTTATGGATAATGTTATCGCACCATATTACCTATAAAAAACCAGCGTTTTTACAGGATGAAATCACACTTAAAACTTACGTTCCAAACTCTGAAGGTGTGACATGCACACGTGTTGTTGAAATATTAAATAACGACATATTATTAGCAAAATCTGAAACTACATGGTGTTTTATGGATAGCAACCGTATGCGGCCTACAAGGATAACGGATGAAGTAAAAAACATATTTCTCTAATTTTTATAGTTTTCATACGAAATCATCAATACAAAAGTTATATTTTTGAACAAATTGATATCATCTTATGAAGCGTATTATTTACTTTCTTTTCTGCCTTGGCTTTATAATGCTTTGGAGCTCTTGTCGTAAAGATTTGGAATTTTCTCGAAGCACTGGTAATTTAGAATTCTCTAAAGACACTGTTTATTTAGACACCGTTTTTACAAACATTGGCTCTAGCACATACAATTTAAAAGTCTACAACCGCAGTAATGAAGATATTAGTATCCCAAGTATTACACTGGCAGCTGGTATCAATTCTGAATACCGACTAAACGTAGATGGTATGTCTGGAAACTCATTTGAAAATGTTGAAATTCTTGCTAAAGATAGCATGTTCGTTTTTATCGAAACCACAATAGACATTAACAACTTACAAAATTCGGGTGAGTTTTTATATACTGATAAAATTGTATTCGATTCTGGAGCTAATATGCAAGATGTGGATTTAGTAACCTTGGTTAAAGATGCCGTATTTATTTATCCAAACCGCGACAATAGTACTGGGATTATAGAAACACTAACCTTAAATGTAGGAGGCGAAATATTAGAAACAGATATCCAAGGACGTTATTTAATGCCTGATGAATACACATTTACAAACGAAAAACCATACGTTATTTATGGCTATGCAGCCGTTCCTAATGGGGAAACACTAACCATAAATGCGGGAGCACGTGTTCATTTCCATGCAAATTCTGGGTTATTGGTTTCGGAAGGCGCCTCACTTAATGTGAATGGTGCTTTAAGTTTGGACCAAGACCTACTGGAAAACGAAGTCATTTTTGAAGGTGACCGATTAGAACCAGGATTTAGCGATGTTCCTGGGCAATGGGGAACGATTTGGTTATTTCAAGGAAGCGTAAACAATAGCATTAACTATGCAACTATTAAAAATGCAGGTGTTGGTATTTTAAGTGATAGTAATCCCAATGAACCAACAGCGAAATTAACCATAACCAATTCCCAAATTTATAACAGTAGTAATTTCGGAGTTTTAGGAAGAAACACCTCCATTGCAGCAGAAAACGTTGTCATTAATAATTCAGGACAATCCTCATTTGCAGGAACCGAAGGTGGCAGCTACAATTTTACGCATTGTACCATTGCTAATTACTGGAACAATAGTTTCAGACAGTTCCCTTCCCTACTCCTTAATAATTTCCGTGAAACCGAAGATGTTATTTTATTATTCGATTTAACAGAAGCTAACTTCAACAATTGCATTATTTACGGTAACGATAATCCAGAATTTATTTTAGATGAAGTTGCGGACCCTGGAAACATGTTCAATTTTAAATTCATTAATTCGCTGGTACGCTTCCAAGATCCGAATAATAATTTTTCAGATGATAATTATGATTTTGATAATGTAACTCATTATGAAAACATGCGCTTTAATAATGATCCGGATTTTAAAAACGTTAGAAATAATGAGATGATAATTGGTTTAGATTCGGGAGCTATAAATTTTGGAGCGAATCCATTTTCTAATAATGTACCAGAAGATATCTTAACAATAAATAGAACAGTAGCTCCAGATGCTGGTGCTTATCAGCATACGGAGTTTTAAATGGGAAAATAATATACGTATCATTATGTTTTTTGTAAGCAATGAAAAGAAATCTACTTATAATATTTATTCTATCTTTTACTATTATTACTTGTAAAGAAAATTCATCCAGCGAAAAACAGAATGAAACAATAGAATTTTATAAAAATAATCCAAATCAAATTTTCAAAAAAATAGTCCATCAAGCTAATTTTGATAGTGTTTATATATTATATAACAATGGAGTTTTATTTAAAAGAGGTAAACAATATAAAGAAAATCAAAGATTTGGAATTTGGGAATTATACGACCGAAATTCTAAATTAAGAGAAATTAGAGAATGGTTTGTAATTCAAGGTAATCTCAAATAAATAGGGCTTGGTTCTTATCAGACAAAGGCGACACGCTAGCATGGAGAAGCGAAAACAATATTTTTACTCAAGAAGAGTTTAAAAATGATACACTAGGCTTTAGAAACACTATTTACAATACATTTAATTTTCTAACAAAGGATACAATTAATGTATCTGACTACTATTATGCATATGCTAATTGTGGTTCACCTAAATTGCGTGATTATAATTCCAAAGTAAAAATAATTGTAGATAATTCGAACAGCTTAAACAAAGATTTTTCGAATATAAATTCTGTTAAGCTTGATACATTTTATTATGCTAGAATCGACACAATACACAAGTCAAATTTCAATAATTTTGATTTAGATAAAATTGTCGCTTTTAGTGGGAAATTTATGACTTCAGGACAAAAAATAATTCGAGGTTATTTAATGGAATATACGGACGAATACCCTATTGAAAATGGCAAAGAGGCACATGCGGAGACCAGGACATATTTTGAAAAAACTTTGTACGTTACGCCTAATCAGAAATGAAATAACTGCTTACAAAAACATATATTATAGGCCTCGTGGATTTTTTTGGTTTTTAGTTATTAAATTAGTTACTAAACCAAGCAACAATTATACGCAAAAAACGCTGTTAAGGTCAAAATACATCACAAAAAAAAACCTGCTTAAATCAATAAGCAGGTTTTTTATTTTTATATTTTTAATTGTCTTAAACAAATAGCGGTAAGTCGCTCATCATGGCATTTACTTTGTCGCCAATAGCTTCTAGTTTTGCTTCGTCTTCATAATTCATGATTACCTCATCAACCAAGGCAACAATAGCATCCATATCAGCTTCTTTTAAACCACGAGTAGTAATAGCTGGAGTTCCAATTCGGATTCCAGACGTTACAAATGGACTTTTATCATCAAATGGCACCATGTTTTTATTTACGGTAATATCAGCTTTTACCAATGCGTTTTCAGCTTCTTTTCCTGTAATATTTTTATTACGTAAATCAATTAACATCATATGATTATCGGTTCCACCAGAAATAATATGATAATCGCGATCCACAAATGCTTTTGCCATGGCAGCTGCATTTTTCTTCACTTGTAACATATAGTGCATAAACTCATCCGTTAAAGCTTCACCAAAGGCAATAGCTTTAGCTGCAATAATATGTTCTAATGGTCCACCTTGATTTCCTGGAAATACACCAGAATCTAATAACGAAGACATTTTACGCAGATTGCCATTTTTCAATTTTAAACCAAAGGGATTATCGAAATCTTGACCCATCATAATCATTCCTCCACGAGGACCACGTAAGGTTTTATGGGTGGTAGTGGTAACAATATGACAATGCGGTAAAGGATCATTAAGAATTCCTTTTGCAATTAATCCTGCAGGATGTGAAATATCTCCTAATAATAGAGCACCAACACTATCTGCAATTTCGCGAAAACGTTTAAAATCCATATCACGAGAATAAGCTGATGCACCACAAATAATCATTTTTGGTTTTTCACGTTCAGCAACTTCTGCTACATGATCGTAATCTATAATTCCCGTTTCTTTTTTAACACCGTAAAAAACAGGATTGTATAATTTTCCTGAAAAGTTAACAGGCGAACCATGTGTTAAATGACCTCCATGAGACAAATCAAAGCCCAAAATAGTATCACCAGGTTTTAAGCAGGCTGCGAAAACGGCTGTATTTGCCTGGCTTCCCGAGTGTGGTTGTACATTTACGTATGCCGCACCAAATAAAGTTTTGGCACGATCTATAGCCAATTGCTCAACTTCATCTACCACTTCGCAACCACCATAATAGCGCTTGCCAGGATATCCTTCAGCATATTTATTAGTTAAAACAGAACCTGCAGCTTCCATAACTTGGTCGCTTACAAAGTTTTCTGATGCAATGAGTTCTATACCATGAAGCTGCCTTTGTTTTTCGGCTTCTATTAATTCAAAAATCTGTTCGTCGCGTTGCATAAATTTCGGTTATTGTTAAATAGAATTCAAAAATAAGAAATACATTAGTTTAATTCATCAAAAAACATATATTTACTTGACAGATATAATTTTTCGTAAAGGTTAAAGTATTGCTATATTTTGCATCATAAATTAGTATAAAAACGAAAAGTTATGTAGGTTTGATTAGAATTTTACAAACACAAAACCACCTTTAGTTATGTCACTTACAGCTAACAATCCAGATAGAAAATCCTGGTTACACGTAGATAAAAACTCCGATTTCCCAATTCAAAACATTCCATTTGGTGTGTTTCTTACCCGTGATGATATTATCACGATTGGCACACGAATTGGAGATACAGCTATAGATTTAGGTGCTTTACACCAATTAGGATATTTTGAAGGTATTCCGTTAACTGATGACATTTTTCTTCAAGATTCTTTAAACGATTTTATTGCTGACGGCAGAAAAACATGGCGTTTGGTTAGAAACCGAATTGCTGAAATTTTTGATGCAGAAAACAGTGAATTAAAAGATAATAAGAAAAATAAAGAAACGGTTTTGTTCCGTTTGGATGAGATTGAAATGCAATTACCTGTCCAGATTGGTGATTATACCGATTTCTATTCAAGTATAGAACACGCAACCAATGTGGGCACCATGTTCCGCGATCCTGAAAATGCATTAATGCCTAATTGGTTGCATATTCCGGTTGGATATCATGGTAGAAGTTCATCTATTATACCCTCGGGAATTCCAATACACAGACCTCAAGGTCAAACATTACCAGCTGGTAGTGACACGCCTATTTTTGGTCCAAGTAAATTGGTAGATTTCGAATTAGAAATGGCATTTATTACAACAGATGCTAACGATTTAGGTGAACCGATTCCTATTAATGAAGCCGAAGAGTATATTTTCGGATTGGTTTTATTTAATGATTGGTCTGCTCGTGATATTCAAAAGTGGGAATATGTACCACTAGGACCATTTTTAGCAAAAAGTTTTGCGTCGTCTATTTCACCTTGGATTGTAACGCTTGATGCTTTAGAGCCATATCGTGTAGAAAGTCCGAAACCTTTAAAACCTCAATTACCTTATTTACAATATAAAGGTAAAAAGAGTTATGACATTAAATTAGAAGTTGCCATTAAGCCGAAAACTGCTAAAGAAACGGTAGTTAGCAAATCCAACTTCAAATATATGTATTGGAATATGTCTCAACAATTAGCGCATCACACGGTTAATGGTTGTCCTGTAAATTCAGGCGATATGATGGGTAGTGGTACCATTTCAGGCCCTACACCAGATTCTTATGGATCTATGTTAGAATTGAGCTGGAGAGGTGAAAAACCGGTGAAATTACAAGATGGTACAGAGCGTAAATTTATAAATGATTATGATACGGTAATCATGCGCGGTTATTGTGAAAAAGAAGGTACACGAATTGGTTTTGGTGAAGTTTCAACAGAATTGTTACCTATTTATACTCCCAAAAGCAATAAGTAAAACACCCATTTTTAAAACAGAAAAAGCCCGCAAACATTGATTTTTGCGGGCTTTTTTTATGTTTTCCATTATGTGCGCTAATCCTGTGTGATTTAAAATTACACATCAAGAACCTGGCTTTTTGCAAGCTTACCAGCTACTATACTAATTATTAAAATTTGTATGGCATGAAATAACATTAATGGCAATAATAATATACCCAATATTGCCATATTCCCAAATAATATTTTAGAAAAAACAGTGCCATGCACTAATGATTTTTTGGTTCCGCAAAACTGCGCAGTAATTTGATCTTCTTTTTTAAGTTTTAATTTTCGAGAAATATATCCCGTAAGCGTAAAAGCCGCAATAAATAGAATTAATACGCCTATAAAAATGAAACTTAAATCTAAAAAAGAGACAACACTAAAAATATTGTTGTTAAACGATTCTGCGAAGCTCTTATAAATTATCAATAAGATTATAGCCTTATCAAATACCGTTAATTTGCTGTTGTATTTATGTGCTAATTCACCTAAAAAACGCTGTAAAACAAGACCTAAAATTACGGGTATTATAATTTGAACAATAAGTTTGAGATAGATATCGGTAAAATCAAAATCTGTTTGCGTATTTACAATAAATAACCCCATCCAAAGTGGCGTAATGACAATTCCAATAATTCCAGATATACTAGCATTAAAAATAGCTGCTGGTACATTTCCTTTCGCCATAGATACCATAACCACCGATGAGGACACCGTTGATGGCAATGCCGCCAAGAAAAAGAAAGCCAACCAAATAGTTTCCTGTTCCTCATTTTGAATCCATGGCCGAAATAACAAAACTAAAAGTGGAAACATTATAAATGTAGCACCTTGCACTAAAAGGTGTAATTTCCAGTTTTGAAGTCCCGACTTTAACTGTGACGGGTTTAATTTAAGTCCATAGAAAAAGAATATGAGCGCAATTCCTATTACACTAATAGTATCTATAGGAACATTACTATCTTGAGTTCCCCATTGCGGAAAAAAATAAGCAATTATAATAGTTCCAATGATAAATAAAACAAATTTATCAATCTTAAATTTCATGGTTGTTCCGTTACTTCTAAATGCTAAATTAAATATTTCCTTTAAAACAAAGTCTCGTTCCGTCTTAACAGCTCATTTAAATTCTACTATTTATACCTCGAATATTAAACGAAAAAACACGGCTTATCTTATTGTCATAAACCGTGTTTCTTATAAGGTATGCTCAAATTACATTAATTGGGGAAATTGCTCAAATCCATTAATGACATAGTATTATCACGATGATAACGTGCTAATTTTAAAATTCTACTATCTGGTGAATAATGCATTAATTGATTTACAAAAACACCATAATCACTAAGCGTTGAATATCCAAAAAGCTTCCGCCCATATTCATCATCTAAATCATTCAACTGACTTGGTTTATACAATCCATAATACCAACCGGTATTAATATAAAAATCGCCTTGAACATTAATAATTCCTAATGAATTAGATATTTCGGGTAACATACCAACACTTGTTTTAAGTGTGGTAGCATTCATAACTTTTCCGGCCATATCCATTTGTAATACGTAACCAACACCATATTTAATTAAATCTTGCTCTATGGTGGCTGAGCTTCCAGCGTACATAGGTTTTTCAACAGTACCGGCTTTAAACATAGATTCTAAAACTAAATATATGCTCTCGTCCTTAAAAATGAGTTCCGATATTTTGACATCTGTAATTTCTGCTGGTGAAAAACCCGTTAAACTTTTATATTGGGTTAAGGCTTCCACCTTATTATCATTCAACACTTTCTGATCTGTAATGCTATACATTAAAAGGCGATTGAATTTTCCTGCACTTACACCAAAAGATTTATCTTCATAAAAAGCTATAAAATAATCCTGACTGCCTATTGAAAATACTTTAGGTTCAAATAAAGCCGTCTTTTCAGGAAATGCTAATTGTTTCATGCCTGCAGAAGTCACTTCAATAACTTGATTCGTTTCCGCTTTAAAACCTTTTTCAATGCGCACTAAAAGAACGTTACCCGAATTGGTAACGGCTACATGCTTTTCAGTTGTATCATCAAAAACCACTTCGTTGCTCCAAACTTCATCACCGTTTGTTGTATTATAAACATGGACGATTGTATTTTTCGGCTCTTTACGTTTGGCATAAGGCGTGTAAACTAAAGCTGCAAAATGACCGTTTTCGGAAATACGAAATGACAAATCGCCAGATTTTGAATTAGACTCAATAGCATGTGTAAAAACTAAACGTGAGGTAAAGGCATCCGTTGTTTTATCGAAAACAATTTCATGAACTTCCATTTTGTCGGTCTTACCAGTATAACCATGTGTATACGCAACTACTTGATTTTCATTACGTTCATACATGCCTAAAAAGTTATATAAGGCGCTTGCTCCCATGCCTGGAAATTCAAAACTGAACGTATCCACCAAAGCATTTTTCTGATCGAATTTGCGTAAAATAATATCATGCTGACTTTGCATGCCATGTTCATTTATCTGGCTGAATAAATAGGTGTTATAATTATCAGCTAAAACAAATTGAGCCTCTTTTTCAGATTCTGGATTAAACGGAAATTTATCGCCATAACTAAAGTTTTGCGCTTGTAATCCGCTAATAACAGCAAAAAGTAAAATTACTAATGTATGTTTCATAAGGTTAATTGTTATAGATTTCTTGTTCTAAACGTTCCAATGTTTTTTCATCATCATAGGATAGTTTAATGTTCACTAAATTTTCTTGTAAATCGTTTAAGTACCGCTCTGCCTCTTCCTTTCTGTTTAAAGCAACATGTAGTTTTATCAGGTTGAAATAAACGTATTGTGCTATTTTAGCATTGTAATCCGCTTTGGAGTCTTTGTAATCCACTAGCGTCAATACATTATTCCAAATATCAATGCCTTTCTGCATGTTTTCCATGGCTGAAATGGTCATTCTTGAATTTGGATCTTCTTGGATTTTCTTCAAATTCGTTAAGACATAAATATGTGCTTTCTCTAACTCGTCATAAGTGTTTTTACGATTTTTAACCACTTCCAAATACATCGATTTTCTTTGATTGATATAACCATAACGCTCATTCAAAAGTTGGTTAATTTTTCGCATAACCTTTTCCAAATACTTCTTCTCTTCCCTATTCTTATTAATATTATTTGTTGGGTAATTAGAAATCATTTCGAATTCCGTAAATAAATCTGTTTTGAAATTTTCTTCGCCATTTAACGTCACCACAATTTTTGTTGGTTGATTAGCAAAAGATTTTCCGGCATTATCTTGAAAATTCACTTTATCAATTTCTACTTGAACATTTAGAATATTCTGACCACGTTCCAAACCATTAATTACAATTTTACTGGCCAAAATGATGTTATCAACAATAACGTAATCATTTAAATCTGGATCTCTATAAATCGGTTCTGCTGGCTTATAATAGGTTGGTCTATTAGGTAAAACTAATGTCGGTTTTTTTCCTTGATCTGTTAAAGCTAATCGTTCTAATAGTGTTAACTCGCTAAATTCTTTCGATTCTAATTCGAATTTTTCTTTTGCCAGGGTAATATCCGTTTCGTGCTGTTCTAATTTTGTTTTGTATTCTGCTTCACTATCAATTACTTTTTGATCATAAGCTTCTAATTCATTTTGAAAATCAGTTTTAGATTGCGCAATAACATCCTCCGTTGTAACATTATATGGTGAACTAACGGTTACAGCATAAAATTGCTGATCGGCTGGAATGGAAACTTCCGGCAATTGCGACACATTAAACTCCACTTTTTCACCTGTAATTCCTTGAGCCAAAACCAATTGGACACCTATAAAAAATAGACATGCTATTAAATAATACTTTTTCATTCTTTTTCTTTTTAAACAGTGTGCAAAAATACGGGTTTTTTAGTGATATAAATGAAATGATGTGGACAATTCAAAATTCATATAATTAGTAAGATGAAGACGTTTTGTAAATCTGCCTAATTATAGTTCAAAAAAAAACTCTCAATATTTACATGGAGAGTTTCTTCATAATAATTTACTCAAGACAAAAATCTATTCTTTTTTGTAAATAGTAGTCCCTTCTTTAATAGTTTCTATAACAGAAATATCTTTAATTTCCATTGGAGATATTTTAAGCGGGTTTTTATCTAGAATTACTAAATCGGCTAACAAACCTGTTTTGAGCATACCTTTTCTATCTTCCTCAAAATACTGGTAAGCTGCATTACTTGTTATGGCTTGTAAAGCTTGGAATGGTGAAATACGTTCATCAGCTCCAATGACTTCGCCATTTCTGGATACACGATTTACCGCAGACCAAATAACAAACAACTGATTAATTGGAACGACATTAAAATCGGTATGATTTGTTGGTTTCAACCCTTTAGAAATAGCTGTTTTCATTGGGCTGATAAAGGAAGCTTGTTCCAAACCACGATTTTTAATATGTGCATCGGCAAAAAAGAAAGTGTGTTCAGTATATAAAGATGGTATCATTTTATATTCAACATATTTATCAAGTTGATCTGCCCTAACAAATTGTGAATGAATAATAGTAGTTCGTCTTTCTTTAGTAGGATTTCCGTTACTGGCAAATTCGTGTGCTTTGATACACATATCAATGGCACCATCTCCATTTGCATGAAAAGTAGATTGCAAGCCATTATCATATACCTTTTTCAACATAATATTCACCTCATCTTGGGAAAAAGTAGACTCACCCAACCAATCCGTTTCACCACTAGGGCCACCTGTTAAATAAGGTGTTGTAAATAAAGCGGTACGTCCTTGAGGAGATCCATCAATGGTGATTTTAATACCACCCAATTTAAATTTATTGTTGTAATTTCCAAAAGCTTCAACGCCATATGTACTTATAACACTATCTAATTCTGTTATAAACGGATATGAAACAACGTCAATAAACAAAGCGTTATTTTCAGCAGCTTTTTTCAGAATAATCACATCAGATACGTGAGACAAACCTTCTTGAGCCGTTGTTACGCCAGCTTCAGCATAAATCATTTGTCCATCCTTTATTTGTTGGGCTAATTCGGCTTCTGATGGTTGTGGTAACCTTTCAAAAATAGGAAGAAATGCCGTTTCCATAATTAGTCCGTATGGTTCATTTGTTCCTGGTTTTCTAACAATAATTCCTCCTGGAGGCGTTTCCGTTTTATCAGAAACACCAAATTTCTCCATAGCTTTGGAGTTAATTACGGCGCCATGTAAAGAGACATGCATAACCAAAACTGGATTATTTGGAAAAGCCGCATCTAAATCGTCTCGGTTTAGTAATTTACCTTCAGGCATAACCGTATCATCATAGCCATACCCCATAATAAGTTCGCCTTCAGGAATACTTTTTTCTGTTTGAATATTTTTTAAAGCCTCAACAATACCAGCAACATCATTGGCATTTCCAGCAGGAGATGGTGAGCAATTAGCTTGGTTACTCATGGATAAGGCGTTAATAAAATGACTGTGTGGGTCTATAAATCCTGGCAATAAGGTTTTACCTTTTAGATCTATCATAATGTGACCAGAACCAGCAATTTTCATAGCTTCATCTGAATTACCGACGAAACTAATTTTTCCGTCCGTTACAACTAGAGCTTGGACATATTCGGCCGTTTCGCCAGACATGGTAATAATATCACCATTGTAATAAACCGTAGAAACCGATTTAGAATTGTTTTCAGTAACAGCTTTTGAAGATTCTGAATCTTTGCAAGCAAAAACTAGAAATGCAATAAAAACGATAGAGAGTAGTTTTTTTATTGAAATTCGGGTTAATGTTAGATATAATATGCTAACAAATATAGCCAAAAAAAATATCCTGAAATCCCTACTAAACTAACGAATTACATTAAACATATCTATTTAATTCCAATGTATTAATTCCACCATGACTGGCATGAGCAACAGCAACTCCATTTCTAATAATTAACAATTGTGGTGACTCATGAAGCACTTGAAACTTATACCCTGTTTCATAACTAACATCACGATATTTCAATAAATCTAAATAATATAAATCCGCATTTAAATCCACATCGAAGGCATCAACAAACTGATTCATCACCATTTTACTAATACCACAACGTGTAGAATGTTTAAATATCATTTGCGTTTTGGTGTTCGATTTTTTAGCAATTTCATCTAATTGGTCAACTGCATTTAAAGCCTTCCACGGCAACAATTTTTCCTCCTTGGGCTCACCAGAACCGCCAAACAATTTATTTATAAAACCCATATTTTTATTTCTAAAATTTGTATCTTAAAGGTAAGTCGAAACAACTATACAAATCTTACAAACTGACTAAAAGTCACGCCGTCACGAGCTTTAAGCGACATTTTGTCGCTAAAAATAGAGTGGTAAGATTATTGACTTATAGGTATCAAGCACAACAATTAGTAATAACAAAACATAAAAAACACATCCTTTAACACGGATTATATACTATTATGAATTTAAATAATTATACCATAAAATCACAGGAAGCTATACAGCAAGCTCAACAGCTTGCACAGGGCTTTGGACATCAACAAATAGAAAACGAACATATTTTTAAAGCGCTTTTCAATATTGATGAAAGTGTTTTACCGTTTCTATTAAAAAAATTGAATGTAAATATTTCAATTTTAGAAAAGGCTTTAGATAAGCAATTAGAAAGCTTTGCTAAAGTATCTGGTGGTGAGATTATGCTTTCACGCGAAGCAGGAAAAACCTTAAATGAGGCGTCAATAATTGCTAAAAAAATGACCGATGAATATGTTTCTATCGAGCATTTAATTTTGGCTATTTTCAAATCGTCCAGTAAAGTTGCTCAAATGCTAAAAGATCAAGGCGTTACGGAAAACCATTTAAAAGCGGCTATTGAAGAGTTACGTCAAGGAGATCGTGTAACATCGCAAAGTCAAGAGGACACATATAATTCTTTGAATAAATACGCCAAAAACTTGAACCAATTAGCCAAAGAAGGCAAATTAGATCCCGTTATTGGTCGTGATGAAGAAATACGACGTATTCTTCAAATTTTATCTCGAAGAACCAAAAACAACCCAATTTTAGTAGGAGAACCAGGAACTGGAAAAACGGCAATCGCGGAAGGTTTAGCACATAGAATTGTAGATGGTGATATTCCTGAAAATTTAGTGGACAAACAAATTTTTGCTTTAGATATGGGTGCCTTAATTGCAGGCGCTAAATATAAAGGTGAATTTGAAGAACGCTTAAAAGCCGTTATCAAAGAAGTAACAACGAGTGAAGGCGATATTGTTCTCTTTATTGATGAAATCCACACCCTTGTTGGTGCAGGTGGTGGTCAAGGCGCTATGGATGCTGCTAATATTTTAAAGCCAGCATTAGCGCGAGGCGAACTGCGTGCTATTGGAGCCACAACTTTGGACGAGTATCAAAAATATTTTGAAAAAGATAAAGCATTGGAACGTCGATTCCAGAAGGTAATGGTGGATGAGCCAGATACGGAAAGTGCTATTTCTATCCTTCGTGGTATTAAAGAAAAGTATGAAACACACCACAAAGTGCGTATAAAAGACGAAGCTATTATTGGTGCAGTTGAATTATCTGAGCGATACATTACCAATCGTTTTTTACCAGATAAGGCAATTGATTTAATGGATGAGGCTGCATCTAAATTACGAATGGAAATCAATTCCAAACCAGAAGAATTAGATGTTTTGGACAGAAAGGTAATGCAGTTGGAAATTGAAATTGAAGCCATTAAGCGTGAAAAAGATGAAACGAAATTAAAAACGTTACGTGCTGATTTAGCAAATTTAAAAGAAGAACGCAACGAACTAAATGCTAAATGGAAAAGCGAAAAAGAAGTCGTAGATAATATCCAAGCCGCAAAATCCGATATTGAAGAATTTAAACTAGAAGCGGAACGTGCGGAGCGTGATGGCGACTATGGTAAGGTAGCTGAAATTCGCTATGGAAAAATAAAAGAAGCACAAGAACGTTTGGAAACCCTTCAAAAGGAGTTGCAAGCCAATCAAAGTGACAGTTCTTTAATAAAAGAAGAAGTCACTTATGATGATATTGCAGAAGTGGTAGCTAAATGGACGGGCATTCCAGTAACCAAAATGTTACAGAGTGAACGTGAAAAGCTATTAAAATTAGAAAACGAATTGCACAAACGTGTGGTTGGTCAAGAAGAAGCTATTGTTGCCGTTAGTGATGCTGTACGACGCTCTAGAGCTGGTTTACAAAATCCACAGAAACCAATTGGCACCTTCCTATTTTTAGGAACAACAGGTGTTGGTAAAACGGAATTAGCAAAAGCCTTGGCAGAATATTTATTTGATGATGAAGCTGCTATGACTAGAATAGATATGAGTGAATACCAAGAACGTCATGCGGTAAGCCGATTGGTTGGTGCACCTCCAGGGTATGTTGGTTATGATGAAGGTGGTCAGTTAACAGAAGCTGTAAGACGTAAGCCGTATTCCGTTGTTTTATTAGATGAAATTGAAAAGGCGCATCCAGATACTTTCAATATTTTATTGCAAGTATTAGATGAAGGTCATTTAACGGATAACAAAGGACGTCTAGCAGATTTTAAAAACACGATTATCATTATGACCTCTAATATGGGAAGTCAGATAATTCAAGAGAAATTTGAAGCTACAAAAGATGTAGATGCAGCCATGGAACTGGCTAAAATAGAAGTGCTAGGATTGTTAAAGCAAAGCGTGAGACCCGAATTTTTAAACCGTATTGACGATACCATTATGTTTACGCCTTTAACAGAGGAAAACATTACAGAAATTGTAGGATTACAATTAAAAGGAATCACCAAAATGATAGGAAAACAAGGCATTACGTTTGATGCCACACCAGAAGCCATTGCTTATTTAGCAAAAAAAGGCTACAATCCAGAATATGGTGCACGACCTGTTAAACGTGTCATTCAGAAAGAAGTTTTAAATGAATTAAGTAAAGAAATTCTATCTGGATCGGTTTCAACAGACAGTATTATTCTACTAGATGCTTTTGATGATAAATTAGTATTTAGAAATCAAGGTGATTTAGTATCTGAAGAGTATTAAAGTTTCCTTAAAACGAAAATAAAAAGTTCGAAAGGACGTTTTCAGTAATAAGTTGGTTAGTTAGTTTTAAAAAGCAACGTAAATCCCATACAGGATGCACGTTGCTTTTTTTTGTGAAAGAACATAACATTTTGGCTTTCAATAATATTTGCTTATTTTACTAGTATAAACAATTACGGATTAAAAAAATAAATTAGCGTAAATTTATCTTTGATAAAAATTAAAACAAACGATATGGGCATGTTTCATTATTACGATTTACCAAGTGCAGAAATTTTTGTTTTCGACGATTTTCTAATTTGTCAAATAGGTGAAGGTATGGAAATTCATCCAGAGCATAATACAAACTTGAAGGAAGTGATTGAAAAGCATTTTTTAGGTAAAAATATTGGCTACATATCCAATCGTGTTAACTCCTACTCCGTGGACCCGCTGACCTATGTTGAAACCGAAAAAATCCCTAATCTAATAGCCATGGCTATAATTCCTGAAACAGAAGTTATGCGAAAGAATGCCGAATATGAACGCAATTTTTATGATAAACCTTATGAAATATTCAACTGTTTAGGTGATGCCATTAACTGGATTCATTGTCTCATTAGAGAAGAAACAAATTCATAAATAAAAAAAGCCGCTTATATGCGGCTTTTTTCAATTCTATTGGTTTAAAAATTCAATTAGAATTTTCTACCAATACCCAAACCAACTACTAGTGGGTTAATATCCACTTCTACAGGTAAAATACCTGCTCCTGTGTTCACTTCAACATCTGTTGAGATTAATAATTGCTTCACATCTAGGTTTAAAAACCACTTGTCATTTAAATTATAATCAACACCTACTTGAAATGAAAACCCAAATGTGTTTTCATAATCCATATCAACTACATCACCTTCATCTATCCCGTAAAAAATGGTATAATTAATACCAGCACCTAAATATGGTTTAAAATCTCCAAAATAAAAGTGGTATTGTAGATTTAATGTTGGAGGTAATAACCACGCATGACCTAAATCCGTTGTTCCCAAATTATTACCAACTTCTACATCGTGTTTGGTAGTTGCTAAAATTAATTCAGCAGCTATATTTTTAGTAAAGAAGTATGTAAAATCTAATTCTGGAACAAAGGTTGTAGAAATATCCACATCTGCACCTGGGATGTCATCACCTGGCGAAGGAATAACAGCAATTACCCTAAAACGCGCTTGCCACTTACTGTAATCATCATTGGAAGTTTGATTCTCTTGCGCTTGCGCATTAAATATAAAGGCAAACACTAATAACGTACTAAAAATTATTTTTTTCATGGTATAAAGTTTAAAATTATACCCCAAAAGTAATTTCATTAAATGCTTTAAACACTGACAAAAATCATAGGTGAAAATTACACGTAGTAATGTGCTATGATTCAATGAACTAAATTTTATAAATAAATTAAACTTTCTTTAAACATTTAAAATTTGATAAATATTTGATAAATTTTATCAATAAAGTTAAAAAGATAGACAGTTAATCGTATTTTTACAGCACCTTAACCTATTTTTTACGACTATGGAAATTAACAATTATATTGATCACACCCTTCTTAAACCTACTGCCACACAAAAGGAAATAAAAACGCTTTGTGATGAAGCCAAAGAGTACCGCTTTTTTAGTGTTTGTGTTAATGGTTTTTATGTACCTTTAGCTAAAGAGCTTTTAACAAAATCCAATGTTAAAGTTTGTGCTGTGGTTGGTTTTCCTTTAGGAGCTATGACAACCGAAGCCAAAGTTTTTGAAGCTAAGAAAGCTATTGAAGATGGTGCCGATGAAATTGATATGGTCATTAACATTGGCATGCTTAAAAGTAAAAGTTACGTTAATGTTTATACAGATATCCGCGATGTAAAAGTGGCTATTGGTTCTAAAACGCTGAAGGTTATATTAGAAATTAGTGAACTATCTAAAAACGAAATCATAAAGGCTTGTCAGATTTGCTTGGATGCCAAAGCCGACTTTATAAAAACATCAACAGGGTTTTCTAAAGGTGGCGCCACCTTAACGGCTGTAAAAATGATTCGGAAAACAATAAAAGATGGTGCTAAAATAAAAGCATCAGGTGGTATTCGTAATTTAGGAACTGCTAAAAAATATATTGAGGCTGGTGTGGACAGAATAGGTGCATCATCAGGTGTTTCTATTATGGAGGAACTAGCCAAGGAATAACAAAAAATTTAATCTAATTATGAGCGTACACATTGAAGCCAAAAAAGGAGAAATTGCTGAAACCATTCTTTTACCTGGCGATCCACTTCGAGCCAAATGGATAGCCGAAACGTTTTTAGACAATCCAAAATGTTTCAATAAGGTCCGCAATATGTTTGGATACACTGGGACTTTTAATGGGAAACCTATATCTGTTATGGGAACCGGAATGGGTGTTCCAAGTATTTCTATTTATGCCCATGAGCTTATTAATGAATTTGGAGTAAAAAACTTAATTCGCGTTGGTAGTGCTGGATCCTATCAAGAACATGTAAAAGTTAGAGACATTGTTTTAGCTATGGCAGCATCATCAAATTCTGGTGTTAATGAATTGCGTTTTGGTGGCGCCGATTACGCGCCTACAGCCGATTATAATTTATTCCAAAAAGCAGTAGACATAGCTAAAAGTAAAAACATTCCTATTAAAGCGGGAAACGTTTTTACTTCAGATGAGTTTTATGCAGACAATTTTGAGTCTTATAAAAAGTGGTCTAAATTTGGTGTGCTTTGTGTAGAAATGGAAACTGCTGGACTTTATACCATTGCGGCTAAACACAATGTTAATGCTTTGACTATTTTAACCATTTCAGATTCTTTAGTTACTGGAGAACGCACGACAAGTCAAGAGCGTGAAACCACATTTAAAGATATGATTGCTATTGCTTTAGATTTAGCTTAAACACATACATCATAATGCATATGAGGTTTTTAATGGCACTTGTTCTTATTGGATTTTTATCATTATCAAGTTGTGCGGAAAAATCTGACGATACCACATTAACAACACTTTACTTTATACGTCACGCCGAAAAAGACCGAAGTAATCCGAACAATAAAGACCCGCATTTAACCGCCACCGGAAATCAGAGAGCCATATATTGGTCTGAAGTTCTTAAAAACGTGAAATTTGAGGCCATATATTCATCTGACTATAAACGTACTGTTGAAACCGCTTCACCCACAGCCAAAAACAACAACCTAAAGATTCAGATTTATAATGCCAACATTTTAGATACTGATAAATTGTTAAGCGAAAACAGAGGTAATAACGTGCTAATTGTTGGACATAGTGATACCACACCCAAATTTGTAAATAAATTTTTAGGAACGGAAAGTTACCAAGATATTGATGACAGTAATAATGGGAATTTGTACATCCTAACCTTTACAGATACTATGATTAAGGATTTACTTCTAGTGGTGAACCCTCAATAATATTCTCCAATTCTATTTTAGAAAGTAATTTTAATTGTTCTTTTTCAAACAAATCATCTAAATCTTCTACTGAAACACCTTCGGCTTCTGGTTTATAATTATTGTAATCTACAAAACGTAAACCTCCAACATAGCGTTCGTTAAAAGCTTCACGAAAACGGAATCCAACACCATCCGCTTCCTCATAAGAATAGGCCAAATAATCTACTTTAAAAGTTTCTGTTTGAATCCAGTATATGAATTCATCTTCAAAATCTTCTCCGCCACCCTCTTCATTAAAAGTGACTTTAATTTTGTAGTATGGCACGTCTTTTATTGTAACCTTCCCTATTAACTGCTTATTTACAGCAGCATCATTTAAACCATGAGGTAGTATGGCAAAATAATGCACTGAATTTACAGAAGCACTTAATTTTGCTGCAGTAGTATCAGCTAACATGACCTGTTTTTCATCAATATATCGTTCAAATCCATTATTATCAATATAGTCTTGAACAAACCCAACAGAATCTTTATGAAACTCCCTAATCAAAGAATAATAACCATTATAACGAGCGGCATGATATTGTATATCTCTAAATTGAAAGGAATATGACGACCTGTCCAACTTATTACCACCAGCAACTTTTATGGCTTTGTTTACAATGTCGTTAGCGGTCAGCTCTTTTTTAGAAGACTCACAACTAGCAATAAATAAAACGATTAATACAAAGGCTAAATGTTTCATGTTTACTATATTTCTAATTTCTGTCGTAAATCTAATGAATACTTACAGCATAAATTCGAAAAGCAATCATAATTTATTTACCTTTGAATTCTATGCAGAACACCATTAACATAAAGAATAAAAAGGCTAAATTTCAATATGAAATTTTAGATAAATACACTGCTGGTATAGTATTGACTGGTACTGAAATAAAATCTATTAGAGCTAGTAAGGCGTCCATAGCTGAAAGTTTTTGCGAGTTTAATGAACAGGGTGAATTATTTGTTATTAATATGACCGTTGAAGAATATATGTACGGCACATATTATAACCACAGACCAAAAGCAGAACGTAAATTATTACTAAACAAACGCGAATTAAAAAAATTGGAAAAAGAGGTTAGAAATACGGGTTTAACCATTATTCCATTACGTTTATTCATTAATGATAAGGGCTACGCAAAACTCGTTATTGCTTTGGCTAGAGGTAAAAAATTATTCGACAAACGTGAAACCATTAAAGATCGGGATAATAAAGTCCGTTTAGATCGTATTAAGAAAAGCTTTTAAAGTATACTCATGAAGAAAACCCTCATAATTATGGTCTTTTTAATGACTGTTTCGCAAATTCAGGCACAAATACTGCTAGACCCAAGCTCTAGAAAAGTTGGTAGTATTGATGCTATTATTAATGAACTATACCATGTTAATTCTGGTAAAAAAGGATACGACCGCAATTGGGCAGATTTCAAGTACTTGTTTTATCCAGGTGCAAAAATTATCCCCACAGGCCCTAGTTTAGACGGGAATCATTTAGCGAAATTTATGACACCTGATGAGTATAAAAAAAGCTCGGAAGAGTGGCTAAAAGAAAATGGCTATTTTGAAAAAGAAATTAACCGGAAAATGGAAGTTTTTGGTAATATAGCTCATGTTTTTAGCACGTTTGAAGCCTACCATAGTCCTACCGATCCTTATCCGGCACTTCGTGGAATTAAGAGTATTCAGTTATTAAATGATGGATTACGTTGGTGGATTGTTAACGTTTATTGGATGCAGGAAACCCGAACCAAACCAATTCCTCGAGATTATTTACCAGATTAATTATATCACATTAGCTATCAGGATATGTTTTATGAGAATAGACCAAGAATAACTTTAGAAAAATCGACATTAGATGTTTTTCTAGACGTTTTTTCGTTTGGAATTCTTCTTTTAACCCTGTTATATATCATTTTAAATTATAGCCAATTACCAGAACAAGTTCCTATGCATTTTAACCACTCGGGAAAAATAACCCGTTATGGTGATAAAAGCAGTATTTGGTTTCTTAATTTAATAGGCTTTGCAACCGTTTATGGGCTTTTTTATTTGAATAAATTTCCGCATATTTTTAATTATGCACAGAAAATAACCACCCAAAATGCCCAGAAATTATATGTAGAAGCTACACGATTAATTCGTTTTTTAAATGTCTGTATTGCTTTTTTATTTGCAATCATTTCTTTTGAAATCGTTCAAGTCAGCTTACACAAAACAGATTCTATAAGTAACTTTTCCAATTATCTATTAATGGGAATTGTA
This sequence comes from Bizionia hallyeonensis, assembly GCF_042657385.1. Classification (NCBI taxonomy): domain Bacteria; kingdom Pseudomonadati; phylum Bacteroidota; class Flavobacteriia; order Flavobacteriales; family Flavobacteriaceae; genus Bizionia; species Bizionia hallyeonensis. The sequence continues at coordinate 247,508 of NZ_JBHSLA010000004.1, forward strand.
ATCCTAATGACTATTGGTCCAATAATATATGTTGTTGTCAGTTTAATAAAGAAAAAAACCTAGTTTTTATCTTCTAATAAAGGAACAAATCTAAATTCGCCGTATTCATGCTTTTCGAATTCCTTGATACCTTTTCTAATAAATAAGGTCATGGTTTGAACATCATCCCCAACAGGAATAACCAATCGTCCACCAATTGCCAATTGACTCAATAATGGATTTGGAACAAACGGCGCACCAGCCGTAACAATAATGCCTTTAAAAGGTGCTTCTTCCTTTAAACCAATATAACCATCACCGAAAATTAATTTTTTAGCACGATATCCTAATTTCGGTAAAAATTTACTTGTTTTTTTAAACAATTCATGCTGCCTTTCAATGCTATAAACTTGCGCACCAAGCTCACATAAAACAGCTGTCTGATAACCACTTCCTGTACCTATTTCTAAAATTTTATCGCCTTTTTCTATTTGTAGTAATTCCGTTTGAAACGCCACGGTATACGGTTGCGAAATAGTTTGGTCCGCCGCAATAGGAAATGCTTTATCTTGATAAGCATGATCTAAAAAACCAGAATCCATAAACAAATGACGTGGAATTTTACCAATAGCATTTAGCACATCAGTATTTATAATTCCTTTATCTTTAACAACCTGAACTAGCTGTTGGCGCATGCCTTTATGCTTAAATGTATCCTTCAAAATATCTTTTTTTTAAAGTCTAAAATTACACAAACATTTCATGGGTTAAAATTAAAATCCGTCTAAATTATCCACATTTTAGAATCGGATATTTTATGTCTATTTTCACAGAAATAAATAGCGAAAACCTTATTTTTGTTCAAAACGATAAAAAATGATAAAAGCTGGTGTTTTAGGCGCAGGCCATTTAGGTAAAATTCATTTACGGTTATTAAACCAATCTGATAAATATGAATTAGTTGGATTTTACGATGCAGATGAAGAAAATGCAAAGAAAGTAGAAGCTGAATTTGGATACAAATATTTCAACACTATTGAAGCGCTTATAGCCGCTGTTGATATGGTAGATATTGTAACTCCTACCCTTTCGCATTACGATTGTGCCAAAAAAGCTATTGCCAAAGGCAAGCATATTTTTATTGAAAAACCCATTACTAATACGATTGAAGAAGCTGAAGAAATTCGCGAACTTCTTGCCCAGCACAATATTCGTGGACAAGTTGGACATGTGGAGCGTTTTAATCCCGCTTTTATAGCGGTTAAAGATAAAATTGAAAACCCCATGTTTATTGAAGCGCACCGCTTAGCCGAATTCAATCCGCGTGGCACAGATGTTCCTGTTGTTTTAGATTTAATGATTCATGATATTGATATTATTTTAAGTGTCGTAAAATCTAAAGTTAAAAGTGTTTCAGCAAGTGGTGTTTCGGTTATCAGTGACACACCAGATATTGCCAACGCTCGTATTGAGTTTGAAAATGGCTGCGTTGCCAATTTAACAGCCAGTCGTATTTCTTTAAAAAACATGCGTAAAACACGTTTCTTTCAACGTGATGCTTACATTTCTGTCGATTTTCTAGAGAAGAAATGTGAAGTCGTAAAAATGAAAGATGCACCAGAAATTCCAGGCGATTTTGATATGGTATTACAGAATGCGGAAGGTGTTAAAAAACAAATCTACTTTGATAATCCAGAGGTAACCACTAATAACGCCATTTTAGACGAATTGGAAACTTTTGCTGATGCTATTAAAAACAATACTAAACCCATTGTTACACTTCATGATGGCACAGAAGCTTTACGTGTAGCAACCATGATTATAGAGCAGTTTTAATATGTTCCAACCGGAAAGAAGTGAATAATAACACAAACCAAAAGGTTTTAAAAAACAAACATCTCCGTACGAGATTAGTTGAAAGCTAAACAAGATAACATTAACAGCATTCCTTTTTTTAATAGGAATAAAAAGATTTTTTTATGAAAAACATTGCAGTAATAGGAGCCGGAACCATGGGAAATGGTATTGCACATACCTTTGCCCAAAGCGGTTTTAAAGTTCAATTAATTGATATTAGTGAAGCCTCATTAAAAAGAGGCATGGATACCATTTCTAAAAATTTAGATCGTATGGTTTCTAAAGAAAAAATTACAGAAGCGCAAAAGCAAGAAACACTAGATAATATTACCACTTATACAGATGTTGTAGAAGGTGTTGAATATGCGAGTTTAGTGGTGGAAGCAGCAACAGAAAATATTGATTTGAAGCTTAAAATTTTCAAGCAATTGGATGAGGCTTGTTCTGAAGATACGATTTTGGCAACCAACACATCGTCTATTTCTATTACACAAATAGCAGCAGTTACCAACAGACCGAGCCAAGTAATTGGTATGCACTTTATGAATCCTGTGCCTATTATGAAGTTAGTAGAAATTATTCGTGGCTATAACACGAGTGATGCTGTAACAAACACCATAATGGAGCTATCTAGAAAATTAGGAAAAACCCCAACGGAAGTAAATGATTATCCTGGTTTTGTGGCTAACCGAATATTAATGCCTATGCTAAATGAATCTATTGAAACGTTATACAATGGCGTTGCTGGTGTTGAAGAAATTGATACGGTTATGAAGTTAGGTATGGCACATCCAATGGGTCCATTACAACTAGCAGATTTTATTGGATTAGATGTTTGTTTATCTATTCTAAATGTGATGTATGACGGTTTCAAAAACCCAAAATATGCGCCATGTCCATTGTTAGTAAATATGGTTAGAGCTGGTAAACTAGGTGTTAAATCTGGTGAAGGTTTTTATGATTATTCAGAAAGTCGTAAGGCCGAACATGTGGCGAAGCAGTTTATAAAATAAGACTTGAAGTAATTTGGCACAATACGAAATTAGTAACTAATAAAATGAGATTTCCGCTTTAGCAGCAAATAAACATGGCTAAAATAATTCCTTTTAAAGCAGTTCGTCCAACGCGAGACAAAGTCAGTCTTGTTGCGGCACGATCCTATCAAAGCTATACGCCTGAACAACGAGAATCTCGATTACGCGATAATCCGTTTTCGTTTTTGCACATTGTAAATCCTGGCTATCGTTTTGACAAAGAAATATCTGGCATTGAGCGCTATTCTTTAGTTAAGAACAGGTATTTGGAATTTAAGGAGGATACTATTTTCATTCAAGATGAGCGGCCTGCGTATTATGTATATAGAATTGTAGATCGAGAAAATCAGGAATTTAATGGCATTGTAGCTGCTGTAAGCGCCGTAGATTATGAAAGTAATGTAATTAAAAAACACGAGGACACCATTGAACACCGTGAAGTAATTTTCAAAGATTACCTTAAAACAGTTGGTTTTAATGCCGAACCTGTACTCCTAACCTATCCGGATAATGCCGTAATAAAAGGTATTATTTCTAAAAAGCAAAAGGAACGCGCGGAATACGAATTTACAACCACATACCGAGATACACATTACTTGTGGAAGGTAGATAAACCAGAACTACTTGATCGTATAGAAGCAGAATTTAAAAAAATGCCTCATATTTATATTGCCGATGGTCATCATAGGTCATCATCGTCTTATTTGTTATACAAAGATTTAAAAGCTGCAAATCCAAACCATAAAGGCACTGAACCGTATAGTTTTTTTATGAGCTATTTGATTCCAGAATCGGATTTACGGATTCATGAATTCAACCGGTTAATTAAAGATTTAAACGGTTTATCTAAAGAAGCTTTTTTAATTGAATTAGATACCATTTATCGCATTGAAAATCGTGGTACAATTCCTTATAAACCATCTAAAAAACATCATTTTAGTATGTATTTAGATGGCGAGTTTTATTCTCTATACTTACGGAAATCGGCCTACAGCAGCGGAACCTCATTAGATGGTTTGGATGCCCAAATTCTTTTTAAAACCATTTTAGAGCCTATATTAGGAATTGTGGACTTACGAAACGATGACCGCATTATGTATATGAATGGTAAGAAAGACATAGTGAACATTAAGAATAATGTGGATAGCGGTGATTTTGCTGTTGGGTTTGGTATGGTTCCTGTAACTATAGAGGAAATGAAACAAATTGCAGACGACGGTTTAAAAATGCCACCAAAATCGACATTTATTGAGCCCAAGTTACGCAGTGGTGTCACCATTTACGAATTTTAATGAAATACATCTATTTTTTCATATGTAGTTTAATTACAGGCGCTGTCTGTTCTCAAAATGAACGTGATACAACAATTCATGAAATCATTTATCCATCATTATATACTAATTATCAATTAGCTAAAAGTGAAATACTAAAACTTGAAGAAACGTATGGTTATGAAACTAATTTAAAATATTTTCTATTAGATAGAAGTTTTGAAAATGGTGATATAGAATTTTTTAAAGCAGAATTAACGATTCTCGTTAGAGATTATGGCTTTAATTTAGCCTACGAACCTGAAGGCAAAACCTATTATGAATCTATTACAGTTGGTGATTTAGCAAATTGGTTTAAAACCATGTACCTGAAAAATCATTTTATCTGGTTGGACACTAATTTTTTAAAGCAAGCCGATTTACAACAGTTAAATAGTTTAAAAGACAAAACAAGCATGTATTCCAAAGTACGTTATGCTTTGGATCAAAAAGTCACATTGGATTCTGTGCAAAAACAAGAACAGAAAAAAGTATTTGAAGATATAGCTTTCGAGAATTTATCTGAGTTATATGCACTAACCAGAAAAATTGATAAATATCCCACTGGAAAAAATTTCGCATTAATTCAAAATAGTTTCGCGCTGTTAGAATATCAAAATTTTGGCATTGAGCGCAATTTTGAAAGGACTTGGATACTTTTTGAACCCTTTTATAAAAAGGCTTATTTAGAACACGCTATAGATTATATCATTTATAAAAATTATGATAACTATAGTTTCATTCATTATAAAAATCAGCGTTACGGTTTAATATCCATTTTTGATATTCCGGAAGACTATCAAGGAGATTTGTTTTCCATACCTATTCGCGACTTAGAATATGCCAATAAAATTAAATCAGATTTTAATTGGAAAAAATAATATATACCATGTCCATTAAACAGAATTTACTTAATCTAAAAAACCAAATTCCCGAACGTGTAACACTTGTGGCTGTTTCGAAAACGAAGCCCAATAGTGATATTATGGAAGCCTATGATGCCGGCCAGCGTGTTTTTGGAGAAAATAAAATTCAGGAAATGGTTGATAAATTTGAAACCTTACCTAAAGATATTTCTTGGCATATGATTGGTCATGTACAACGCAACAAAGTAAAGTATATGGCGTCCTTTGTGAACTTAATTCACGGCATGGATAGTTTTAAACTCCTTAAAGAAATTAATAAACAAGCCAAAAAAGAGACACGCATTATAGATTGTCTTTTACAGATAAAAATTGCAGAAGAAGATTCTAAATTTGGTATGGCCAAGGTAGATGCTGTCAATATGTTGAAATCCAATGCCTTCAAGGAACTTCAAAATGTGCGAATCACAGGTGTTATGGGAATGGCAACTTTTACAGATGACCAAAATCAAGTGACAGCAGAATTCAACAGACTAAAAACTATTTTTGACGAACTCAAAACCCTTCACGCCAATTTAGAAATTATTTCTATGGGCATGAGTGGTGATTATGAGTTAGCAATAAACTGTGGAAGTAATATGATTCGTGTAGGAAGTAGTATCTTTGGCGAACGCAATTATTAAAGCTTAAAATTAAATTACATCTAATACAAATTAAATAATAGCAAACTTATTTACGCAATTCTCGACATAGAAACCACTGGTGGAAAATACAATGAAGAAGGTATTACTGAAATAGCCATTTATAAATTTGATGGTCATAAGGTGGTGGACCAATTTATTAGTTTAGTAAACCCAGAACGTGAAATTCAACCTTTTGTCGTAAATCTAACCGGTATTAATAGTAATATGTTACGTACAGCTCCCAAGTTTTATGAGGTAGCTAAACGTATTGTTGAAATGACGGAAGATTGTATTATTGTTGCGCATAACTCCCAATTTGATTATCGGATTTTAAAAACGGAATTCACGCGATTAGGGTTTCCGTTTAAACGCAAAACGCTATGTACTGTGGAGTTATCTAAAAAACTAATTCCAGGACAAGACTCTTATAGTTTGGGGAAATTAGCTCGTTCCTTGGGAATTCCTGTAAGTGATAGACATCGAGCCAATGGCGATGCTATGGCAACGGTTAAATTATTTAAAATGCTACTTTCTAGAGATTTGGAAAAGCTCATTGTAAAAGATGCTATTCAAGTTGAAGCAAAAAAAGAGATGGCGGCAAACCTAAAAAATATCATTAAGGAGCTTCCACATATTACTGGTGTTTATTACATTTATAATGCAGAAGGTACTATAATTTATATAGGAAAAAGCAATAATATTAAAAACAGAATCAGTCAGCATTTTACCAGCAGTAGTACGAAGTCGAAAAAACTTCAACGAGATGCCGCTGCGGTTACCTACGAACATACCGGTAGCGAATTGGTTGCTTTATTAAAAGAAAGCGAAGAAATAAAACGAAATAAACCCATTTTTAATAGAGCGCTACGCCGAAACATTTTTACACATGCTTTGTATTCTTTTAAAGATGCTAATGGCTATATTAATTTAATGATAGATAAGGCTGATGGCCGTAAAAAACCAATCACAACGTTTACAAATAGACAAAGTGCAAAAAGTTTCTTATTTAATGCAGTAGAAGAATTTCAATTGTGTCAGAAATTAACGGGACTTTATCCAACAAAAAACAGTTGCTTTAATTATGACATCAAACAATGTTTAGGTGCTTGCATTCAAGAAGAATCTCCGGAGGATTATAATAAACGTGTTTTGCAGTTAATTACTAAAAATAGCTATAATAATCAAAATATGGTTATTATTGATCGTGCGCGTGAGGTAGATGAACGTAGTGCTATTCTTATAGAAAATGGCCTTTTTAAAGGTATCGGGTATTTCAATTTAAATTATCAAATAACCAATATGGATGTTTTACAATCTGTAATTACACCTATGGAAAACAATCGTGACGCCCAACATATTATTAAGAGTTACTTAAGGAAAAACAAAAAACTGAAAATTATAAAACTGAATAACTAAATGGTTGTTATAAACTTTTAGTATTTTTAAAATTATGGGTACAAAACCTTATAAGAGATGGCAAGGTAGACTTCATGAAATAATTTATGAGGCAGATACACCTGCTGGAAAATTATTTGATGTTGTTTTATTAATTGTAATTATTGCTAGTATCCTTTTGGTAATGCTTGAAAGTGTTAAGAGCATTGATGCGCAATACCACATGTTTTTAGATATTTCGGAGTGGATAATAACAATACTTTTTACTATTGAGTATATTTTACGAATAGTGACGGTAAAAAAGCCGCTAAAATATATTACTAGCTTTTATGGTATTATTGATTTACTGTCTACACTGCCAAAATATTTATCTCTAATTTTTGCTGGCACACATGCTTTAGTAGCCTTACGTGCCTTACGTTTATTACGCGTATTTAGAATTTTAAAATTAGCACGCTTTATGGGTGCTTCCAATCATTTGGCAACAGCCATAAAAGCTAGTCGTGCTAAAATATCCGTATTTCTATTTGCAGTGATTATTGTTGCTACCATTTTTGGTACAATTATGTATCTCGTAGAAGGAGAAGCTAGTGGTTTTAATAACATCCCAAGAAGTATTTATTGGAGTATTGTAACCTTAACAACTGTAGGATATGGCGATATTGCTCCTGTAACACCACTAGGTCAATTTATAGCTTCAATTATTATGGTATTGGGTTATGGCATTATTGCAGTCCCAACGGGTATAGTTTCTGCCGAGTATACAAGAAAAATGAATAGCGATGACGTTAATAACAAGCCCGTAGTTAATGCCGTGCCGCCGCATCCTAGTGACGTAGATTTAAACTCGCTATCCTGTTCCAATTGTTTAGCCCAAGACCACAAGGATAAGGCAAAATACTGCCATAAATGCGGGCATTCTTTAGAATTTGAACCTTCAAAATAGCAATGAAAATTTAAGTATGCCTAGAAAATACCTTATTTCCATTGTTGGACCAACAGCCATAGGTAAAACGGCGTTGAGCATTAAGCTTGCACAGCATTTTAATACGGATATTATCTCGGCAGATTCCAGACAATTTTTCAAAGAAATGCAAATTGGAACGGCCGCTCCAACAGCTGCGGAACTTCAAGAGGCTAAGCATCATTTTATTCATCATAAATCCATTGAAGACCCATATAGTGTTGGTGCTTTTGAAAAAGATGCAATAAACACGTTAACCGACTTGTTTAAAAAACAGGAAGTAGTTATCATGGTTGGTGGATCTGGATTATATGTAGATGCGGTTATAAATGGTCTTGACGAATTTCCGAAAGTTGATAAAAATATCAGAACGGCATTAAACGCACAATTAGAAACCGATGGTTTGCAAGTGCTACAATCTCAATTAAAAGAATTGGATGCCAACACGTATGCAAAAATAGCTTTAAATAACCCGCAACGTGTTATTCGTGCATTAGAAATTTGTATTGGCACAGGAAAACCGTATTCATCCTTTTTACAAAAATCATCAATTAAGCGAAATTTTAAAACGATAACCATTGGTTTAACTGCAGAACGCGAAACGATTTACGCGCGTATTAATAAGCGTGTTGATATCATGATGGAACATGGATTACTAGAAGAAGCAAAAAGCCTTGAAGCAAAATCTCATTTAAATGCATTAAATACCGTTGGATACAAAGAGCTTTTTAATTATTTGGCTCATGAATGGTCATTAGATTTTGCCATTTCAGAAATCAAAAAAAATAGTCGCCGGTTTGCAAAAAGGCAACTTACATGGTTTAAACGGAATAGCAATACGCTTTGGTTTGATTACAAAACCGATATTAAAACAATCATTACCGATATAGAATCTGAAATGACCGCATAAAAAAACCAGCTAATTAGCTGGTTTTCTTTTTATGATAAGATCTATTAATCTTCTGATTCAGTATTAATTACCAATCTAAAACCTTCACCGTGAATATTAAGTATTTCTACTTTATCGTCTAGTTTTAAATACTTACGCAATTTAGCAATGTAAACATCCATACTACGTGAAGTGAAATAATTATCATCACGCCAGATTTTTGTTAAAGCTAACTCACGCGGCATCAAATCATTTTCATGTAAAGCTAATAAGCGTAAAAGCTCATTTTCTTTAGGTGATAATTTAATTTGTTCGCCACCATTATAGGTTAAAAAACGTAGTTTCGAATTTAATTCAAACCCACCAATAGTAAATTGAAACTGTTTACTATCTGCAACCGTTTCAGTAGCTTTACGCTGCATGATTGCTTTAATTTTCATCAGCAATACTTCACTATCAAATGGTTTATTTAGGTAATCGTCAGCACCTACTTTGTACCCTTTTAAAACATCTTCTTTCATAGCTTTAGCTGTTAAGAAAACAATAGGCACTTCCGTATTTTTCTCACGAATTTCTTTTGCTAACGTAAAACCATCTTTATATGGCATCATCACGTCTAGAATACACAAATCGAAATCATCTTTTTTGAACTTTTCGAAGCCTTCCATACCGTTTTTAGCATGTGTAACGTCATAATCATTCATCATTAAATAATCCTTTAAAATGGTTCCAAAATTTGGATCATCTTCTACTAATAAGATTTTTTTGTTTTGTTCTGTCATAGCTTTTACGATATTAATGGAAGTTTTATAATAAAGGTACTTCCTTTTTCTTTTTCACTTTCTACGGAAATGTGTCCTTGGTGATCTTCAACCATACGTTTTACGTATGCTAATCCCAGACCATGTCCTTTTACATTATGTATATTTCCCGTGTGTTCTCTATAAAATTTTTCAAACACATGCTTTAGCGCAGCTTTACTCATTCCACTGCCTTGATCTTTAATTTTTAACAAGATGTTTGTTCCTACGTTTTCGGTGTAAACATCAATTTTTGGTGGTTCTGGAGAATATTTAACGGCATTATCCAGAATATTTACGATAACATTTGTAAAGTGTGTTTCATTTGCTAAAACTGAAGATTGTTCTGCATTCAAATGTGTATGAATGTAGCCTTTTCTGTCTTCCACTATTAATTCAATATGCGTAATGGCATCTTCAATTAGTTCGTGGAGATCCACACGGTCTTTACTAATATTTAGTTCGTTTTTTTCAAGTTTAGATATTCTTAATACGTTTTCTACTTGCGCATGCATACGTTTATTCTCGTCACGTATCATTTGTAAATAGCGAGCCACACGCTCTTTATCATCAATAACCTTTGGGTTCTTAATGGCATCCAAGGCCAAATTAATTGTTGCAATTGGTGTTTTAAACTCATGCGTCATGTTATTTATAAAATCTGATTTTATTTCAGATATTTTACGCTGCCTGAATAACTGTAATAAGGCGCTTGAGTAGGCAATGATAATAATAGATGTGAAAATTATGGACAATAATGTCATTCTAATAATGGATGACTGTATAAACTTATTCCGTGTTGGAAAATTAACTAATAGCTTATAATTATTGTTATTATTCTCATTTGAAAAAATAGAAACACTAAACGTTCCTGGTTGTAATTCAAAATTATCTGTTTGTATTTTAGTTGCTAAATCATTACTGTAAATAGCAAACTCATAATCCAATTCAATATTGTCTTCTTTAAGCTTTTTTGATAGTAATCTGCGAATTTCATCATCGTAAACACGTTTATGAATAGGTATTCTACTGCTTAAATCTTTAAACGCTTCATCAAAACTAATCCGTTCTGCTGGCGTAATCCGTCCCGATTTCATTAAACTTAAAATAGGGTTTTCTGGCAAATCGTTATCCAGCGTTGGTTGATTACTAAAAATTTTAGTTTCTGACGTTCCTATAATACGCTTAATATTAAGGCTATCTAAACCGATGTCAAAGAGCGACGAAGATAACTTATGGTTTTCTTCTAAAATGCCACTTCTATATATAAAAGTTTCATTTGTATCATTAATTTGTGAAACGATGAATAGTTTTGAAATAGCTACGGTATCCGCTTGTTTCTTTTCATCAATTAGTGTTTGATACTTGTTATAGTAACTAAGCACTTCCTTTTCCTCAATTTCACGGGAGGTATAACTTAATGCCTTTTTTACATTAAAATTAAACTGATCCTCCTCGTTTTTTATGGAATTATTAATATAGTAAGCTTGGACAAATATTATACCAACAAGCGATAAACTCATTAATAACACCAATATGATGAATAACTTTTTGCTCATCGTTCAAAATTAACATTTTAACATTTAGCTATCTTAGCATTTAACCTTACATTAACAAAAATGTTAAAATTCAAGGTGTTTGTATAGCTTTTATAAGGTTCTGGTGCACTTTAATCACCTGCTTTTTAGTCGCATTCAAGTCTGTGTTTTCAATAACAAAGGTGGCCTTTTTTATTTTCTCCTGTTCGGGAAGTTGGTTATTTATTATGGCCTGTACTTGTGCTTTGGTTCTTTGATCACGTGCTATGACGCGTTCAATTCTGATGCTTTCGGGTGCAGTGACCAATATGGTAAAATCACAATCTTTTTCACCTCCATGTTCAAATAAAATAGCGTTTTCTTTTAAAACATAATCCGTTTGTTGTTTTTCTGTCCACTTTTTAAAGTGGCTTGCTACTTTAGGGTGTACAATGGCATTCATAGCTTTTAGCAAATTTTTATCATTAAAGATGGCTTCTGCTAAAAATGGTCGGTTTAATTTTTGGTTTTTGTAGGCTTCGTCTCCAAATAATGCTATGAGTTTGCGTTTAATTACTTTTGAACGATTCATCAGTGCTTTGGCTTCGTCATCTGCAAAGTAAGTTGGAACACCTAATTGCCCAAACAATTTAGCTACAGTGGTTTTACCACTACCAATTCCGCCAGTTAAACCTACTATTTTCATTCCGTAATAATATATTCTATTTGATCATGATTTATTTTTACATGCCGTAAAACTTCTGGCTGCTTTGTTAACTTTGGTATTAAAAACGTTTGATTTTTAGACACTTCTGAAAAATCGCAAACAATTTCAAAGTCCGATGCTGTAATAGATTTATAGTTTGATAAACTTGTATAATAAGAAACGGTAATTTTTTTTGGATAATACTTCAAATTAATATCTTCAGGTACATTAATAATAGTAACTGGAATTTTTAATTTACCTTCTGTAAATTTTGTAACCGTCGCGGCTACATGAGTCTGTTTATTAGAAAATTCTAATTCATTTTGATTTTCGGGTAACTTTAATAAAACAGTGGTAATAATATTCTCTTTAACATCCTGAAGTTTGAGCGTATCTGTTTCAATAAAATCGATGGCCGAAACCAATACGTTAGGTCCAATAATTTTAATGGAATCAGGACTTAATTCAAATGATTCTAAAATGTCGTAGCCTATAGCATAATTAATTTTAGCATTTATTTTAATTGGCACCTTTTTAATGGCGTTTAAATCATATTTAAAATATAATGTATCTGGATTAATATTTACAACCTCAACGGCTTTATCAAATTGTGAAATTACATCTAGGAAGGCCGTATTTTTATTCCAAATATAAAGACTATCGGTTTTGGTAATGTTATGACTGAAATCGATATTAATTTTGGGTTTCTTAAAATAGTACTTCAACAAATTAAAACCTTGAGCTTTTAAGCCTACTCGCAAAGTCTTTTGATGATCATCAAAAACAACATGAGCTTCTGGCACATTCACTTTATTAATTTGAAATGTGATGGTGTTAACGTAGGTATTTGAAAGCTTCAGTAAAATAAGTACACTAAAAGACATGATTAAGAATAAAAAGAACACATTGATTCTTTTATTCTTTATAGCCTTTAGCAATTTAGATTTTAGAGTATTAATCATTTGTTTTTAAAGAATAATTCCGGAAAAATTTCCTCTGGCTTTTTACCACTTACCTTTAATATAGTAATTGATTTTATAAAACTATAACCATACCCAATAAATTGTATGCTCGTAGCACATATTGCTTGAATTGCTATAACGAAGTTTCGCGTGCTAAATAAAGCAACTAAAAATACGATTAAAAAATATGTACCATAAAGTAATAAGAGTTGCATGCAGTTTAAAGCGGCTAAAACTATAGCTAAAACAAAACCTAAAATAAAAATAGTAGGAAACCAATATGTGATTTTTTTTGATTCCGGATGCCATACATTTAGAATAGGTCGAACTAATCCAAACTTTGAGACCTGTTTATAAAATTTGGACCACGAAATACGTCGTTTATGATATACGAAAGCTTCTGGAATTAACGCTGTTTCATATCCTAATTTCCAAAGTCTTAAAGATAAGTCAGGATCTTCACCTGGATGAATATTTCCAAAACCACCTGTTTTAAGGAAGGCTTTTTTAGACAATCCCATATTAAAACTTCGCGGTTGAAATTTATTTATTTGTGTTTTATTTCCTCTTATTCCACCTGTAGTAATAAACGCTGTCATAGAGAAATTAATAGCTTTCTGCAGGTTACTAAATGAACTATGGGCTGCATCTGGTCCGCCAAAACAATCTACATAATTATCCGTTAAAAATAATTTAACAATATTTAAATAATTAGGAGGTAAAATACAATCAGAATCCAAAATGATAAAATAATTACCCTTGGCATGTTGCATCCCATAATTTCGGGAATCACCTGGCCCGGAATTTTCTTTAACCAAATACGTAATATTTAGTTGATCTTGAAAATTGGCAATAACATTTTTTGATGGCAAGGTAGATCCATCCTCAATAATAACTATTTCAAAATTTTCATTACTGTTTAGGTTGCTAAAGCTTTGCAATAGCTCATCAATCTCGTTTGGTCGATTAAAAACAGGTATAATAAAAGAAAATGCTAATTCCATTTAACAAATGTAATTAAACAATAAAAAAAACCACCCAGTTGGGTGGTTTTTAAAATTAATATTTGAAACTATTTTTTAATTTTTAATAATTCGTATTGTTTCAGATATGTTATTAATCATGACCTTCATAAAGTATGCTCCAGCTTGTAAAGATGTCATATCAACATCGGCAGAAACTGTATTAGGTGCTACACGTAATACTTCTTGACCTAACATATTATAAACTGCAACATCTTGAATATTTTGTTGTGCGTTTAATGTTAAGGCATTGCTTACTGGGTTTGGATAGTATGTAAACAATTCCTGTTGTTGGAAATCTTCAACACTTAAGGTAGAACTATAAGCAGATACCTGGAAGTTAATGGTTGCATTATTACCATATTCCCAAACTCTGAAATAAATAGTTTCTCCTGCTAATGAAGGATCTGAAATAGAAACCAACGGGTATAAACCATCATCACTATCATCATCATTACATTCAATTAACACCAACGAACCACAAGCACCTGAATATGCTGCTCCTCCAGCATCTCCACCACCACCGGTTGGGTTAGCATTCATTTCCAAAACAATATTACCGTCTGCAGGTACCACTACCGAATACCACATATCACCTCCGTTATAACTTGCACAGCCTGGCGCAAGTTCCCCAGAAGATGTTGTGGCGAATTCATTACTACCAATTACAGGGTTATCCGTAAAAACAACGCCAGGTGTTAACATTATGGCACCACTACAAACATCGTTTACTGGAGGACAGCCGTTAACAACAAAATTGCCTAAATCAATATCACAGGCGGCATCCGAATGAACTAATGTTAGATCTACAGCTGTACCAAAAGGATATGGACCTGCTTGTGTTATACCTGTTCCTGTTATAGGGTAGGTTGTTGTTCCATCGCTAATTTCAGTTCCATCATTTACGGCATCTATATTAACATCTACAAAATATTGGTTATTTGTACAATCAATATTTGTGGATGATTCTGCAACAGAAGCTCCAGTACAGTTTAATTGTGTAATATCCAATGTGTATGAGGTTGATTGAGGTGCTGGCCATGAGGAAATTACCACGTAATAAGTAGTTCCTCCAGTAAGCGTAATAGCTGGTAAACTATAGGTAGTTCCTGCGGTTGCTGTATGATATGCTACAACGGACGTAAACGGACAGCCTTCAAACAACCAAAAGCCAATCCAACCATCTTCTGTATCACTCAAATCAAAATTATAAGTTCCATCCGTAGCTGGAGTAAATTCATATACCACATCGTCTCCAGAAATATAAGACGCACTACCTGTTCCATTCGTATATTGCGCACCCGCTAATGGTGGTACATCCGCTCCTATGTAATCATTACCATAAGCACTTGTATTATCCGTGGTGTTATAAGGTACTGATGTAACTACAATAGCATCTTCACAAACGGCACCTACAGGCGCAGATCCGGTTGTAAAGCTCCATACTGGACAACCTGTTGCTTCTGTTGTTTCATTAACTGGTTTAATTATCCAATATAACAATGTATCATAACCTGTTAGCGTTAACGCAGCATTAGTATCTGTATAGTTTCCTATTAAACCATAATCATCGCCTGCTGGTGTTTCTCCTGCATATAAATTGTATGAAGTTGGCGTAGGTCCTGTTGTTGGTGCTTCCCACGAAAAAGTAACATTTCCTGTAGCTACATCCACGGCGCCATCAGCTGGCGTTGGATTAATTGCACAATTTGGCTCAGGAGCTAAAGTTCTAAAAGATAATACGGCAGACCAATTACTTAAGCCATTCGTATCACAATTTGCTTGCACATAAAAATCGTAATCTGTTGCTTGCGTTAATCCCGAAGCACTATCGGTTAAAACACCTGTTCCAGTGGTACCAGATGCAATTGCTGTTGCAACTTCTGGAGCCGCACCAGATGCCATTATTACCCATTCGTAACCTAGTGTAGCCTCTACCACGGTATCCCAACTAACATCTGCTGTTGTTTGTGTTGGCACAACCACTGTATTAGTGGGTGTTGGACAGGTTGGTGTTTCTTCAACTAATACATCATCCAAATTTAAAGATGCACCATCAACACCGTTGTAGTTGAAAATAATTTGAACATTACTTTGACCAGCATACGCTGCTAAATTTAATTCAACTTCATACCAAACAAAGTTATCAAATACACCAAAATCAGCCTCTTGCCATAAAACAGTTTCTGTTGTACCATCTGTTGCACTTACGACGAAGTCGTAATTCTCATTTGGATCAATAGCCCAAAAGTAGCTCATGTTAAACCAAAATTTTAATCTTGGATTTACACTAGCGGATAAATCTAAAACGGGAGTAGTTAACGATTCGTCCTGCGGAACAAGAGCGGGGTCATAAACAACTTGTGCTGATGCTGCACCGGAATTAGGAACTATAGCTGTAGACAGCGTCCAAGTTTCACTCGTGTTTACCTGTGTTAAAGTCCATCCTGCTGGAGGGACAGCCGTTTCAAATCCTTCAGTTAAATATTGACCATAGCTTACTACAGTAAATAAACTGAAAACAAAAAACATAAATGTAATTTTTTTCATGATAATCTTTAGTTTTAATTAATTAGCCATTAAAGTAGTAAAGAACTACCTCTTATCCAAACAATTAAATCAGAAATAGTTAACAAGGTTCCTTTTTATTTCTAAAAAAAAAAAAGACTCATGGAGATTACCTAAAAAATTAATCTTTTAGTATTTGAAATGTTTCTATTGTATCATTAAATTCTATTTGGGCAAAATAAGTTCCCGTATCTAAATTGGACATATTTATTTCCGCATATAGATTATTAAAAGAACCTCTATAAACCTCTTGCCCTAGAACAGTAAATAATGAAATAGATTTAATAGTCTTTTCAGCTTTTAGCATAATCGTATTTTGAACTGGATTAGGATAGTATGAAAACCCATTTTTAAACTCACTGTTTAAACCTAGGCTATAACTTCCTTCCGTAATTTCTAATAACTGATTGGCATTTACATTTTCTAAATAATCAACAGTACCACTTAACCACGTAACTTTCACATAATCAATAACGTCATGCGTGCCTACACCAAATATTTCAGTGTTTGAATTTTGAGCTAAATACCCTTCCCCACAAAGTGTGTAACGATATTGCTTGTTTCCATTAATTGATATTTCAATACGAGAACCAATGCCATCCCTATTACTTAACACACCTGTTAACTTAACTTTTAACCACTTATTAGCATTTATTGTTTTATTTTCCCATAAATACATGTTTTGATAATTAATATTGCTAACCGCTATATCTGGAAACCCGTCATTATTAAAATCGCCGACAGCATTTGAATAACTTTTGGCCGCATCTCCAACAAAACCAGAATCTAAAGAATTTTGGAAGGTATTATTTCCTCGGTTTTTATAAAAAGCAGACGATCTAAATGGTGGGTTTGAGCCATCATATTCGCAGCTTACATAAATATCTTCATCCATATCATTATCTGCATCTAAAAACACAGCGCTCCACGCGTAGCTATGCAATCGCGTTCCTGAAAATATAGCGAGGTCGGTAAAGGTACCATCACCATTATTTCTAAATAACACATTTCCATCTGTTGGTGTATTGGTTATATAAATATCAAACCAACCATCATTATTAAAATCACCAATAGTTGTAGTCATAGCATCAATATAAATACCGGTGTTAGAAGATGTGCTGACATCTGTAAAGGTGCCATCCCCATTATTACGGTACAAAAAATTCTGATTAAAATACTTATCACTTGATAAGTATATATCTTGCCAGCCATCATTATTATAATCGAAAAATGCCGAACAAAAAGTCATGTGGCTATCGTTATCAAATCCGGCTTGCGCGGTAACATCTGTGAATGTATTATCACCATTATTTTCATAAAAATAATTAGGTTGAGCATCCATTTCACTTCGGTTACTAATAAAAACATCTAAAAAGCCATCATTATTATAATCGCCCCAAGAAGCTCCATAAGATTCGAAATTTCCTGTTGGCAAACCTGCCGTAATGGTAATATCTACGAAATTAGAATTACCATTATTGAGGTATAACCTATTACCTTCGGTGTTTGATGTTACAAATAAATCTTTATCACCATCATTATCAATATCCACCCAAACAACCTGTTTTTGTTGACTTGTATTCAGCGGAATATTTAAATTATCAGATTCAAAAATGCCATTTACATTCTTAAAAAAAATGATTTTATAATCTTCTTGGGTGGCCATTGTAATATCATCCCAACCATCATTATTATAATCACAAAATGAAATACCATTTCCCAAATAGGTTTGACCTGCTGTGACTACCAATCCTAAATTGGTGGCTTCATTTACAAAACTAACTTGTGCTTGTAAAAAGCAAGTAATAAGCAGAAAAGCAGTTAAAAAGCAGCCTTTATTCATAAGAATTTAAGTTAAATAATGACTTACTAATATAACAAATAAAACACACTAATCTATTCTCGTAATTTTTACAAAAAAAAGCGCCATTCTTTGTTATAAGAATGGCGCTTTATATAATGTTACTTTAAATATTATTCTCTAGTAAAGGTTTCCATAACAGCATCGCTAACACCCATATTACTAAATCCACCATCGTGAAATAAATTTTGAAGGGTTACTTTACGTGTTAAGTCACTGAACATTGTGATGGTATAGTTTGCACAATCCATAGCGGTTGCATTGCCTAGTGGTGACATTTTTTCTGCATATGAAATAAAACCATCAAACCCTTTTACACCACTTCCAGCTGTTGTTGGCGTTGGAGATTGCGAAATGGTATTAACGCGTACTTTTTTATCACGACCAAAGAAATAACCAAAGCTACGTGCAATACTTTCTAACAAGGCTTTATTATCTGCCATATCATTATAATCAGGAAAAACGCGTTGAGCTGCCATATATGTCAATGCAACAATACTTCCCCATTCATTCATAGCATCTTTTTGATACAGTGTTTGCATGACTTTATGAAAAGAATTTGCCGAAACATCCGTTCCTTTTTGTGTCCAATCGTAATTTTGATCCGTGTAATGGTTTCCTTTTCTAACGTTGATAGACATTCCAATAGAGTGTAAAACAAAATCTATTTTACCGCCTAAAATCTCCATAGATTTTTCAACTAGGTTTTCTAAATCTTCAACAGATGTAGCATCAGCAGGAATAATTTGAGAACCTGTTTTTTCAGCCAATTGGTTTATTTGTCCCATTCGCATAGCAACTGGCGCGTTGGTTAATACAAATATACCACCTTCTTCATGCACGCGTTCTGCTGTTTTCCAAGCTATTGAATTTTCATCTAAAGCTCCAAATATGATTCCTTTTTTTCCTTTTAATAAATTATATGACATAGTTTCTCGTGTTGATTCGTGTTTAATGATTTTCAAAGATAGTATTAATTCAACAATTGTTTAGCATGTGCCATTGCCGAAGTGGAAATTTCTATACCTCCAAGCATTTGTGCTATTTCTACAATGCGTTCATCATGGTTTAGAAGCTTTAAATTAGTTTGGGTAACCTCACCAACATCTTCCTTATAAACTTTAAAGTGCGTATTACCTTTAGCTGCAATTTGTGGAATATGTGTTATGGTAAAAACTTGCATACTGCGACTCATGTTTCGCATAATTTCACCCATTTTATTAGAAATTTCTCCCGAAACGCCAGAATCAATTTCATCGAACATAATGGATGGTAATTGCACATAATTGGACAATATAGACTTAATAGCTAACATAATTCGTGACAACTCACCTCCTGACGCTGCTTTTTTAAGTTCGTTAAATGCACCGCCTTTATTGGCTGAAAATAGAAACGATAAATTATCTTTTCCATTTGACTGATAGGTTTCTGTAGCGTTCAACGTGATATTAAATTTGGCATTAGGCATTCCTAATTGCTGCAAAATAGCTTCTAATTCTTTAGTTAAACCTGGAATAGCAGCCAAGCGTTTTTTATGAATGGTATTTGCCAAGGCATCTATAGCTTTTTTAGCAACTGCAACATCATTTTGTTTATCTGCAATAGTATCATCCAGTTTTTCGGTAACACTTACCTTTTCCGATAAATCATTTTTAATGACAATAAGTTCTGAAACATTGCTTACAAAATGTTTTTTAAGAAGTGTGTTTAGTAATTCCAATTTATTGCTAACCAACAACAACTGTTCTGGATCTAAATCTAGATTGTCTTGTAGTCTTTCGATTTCCGTGAAAATATCATTAATTTCAATGGAGCTACTATTGATTCTATTAAAAACATCTTCATATTTAGATGAAAATTTCGAAACTCTTTGCAGACTATTTTTTGCTGCAAGTAAGGCTGACATGACGCCTATTTGTTCTTCGCTTAGCAGTTGATTAACGTGTGCTAATTGCTCTTTTATATCCTCAACATTGTTCAGTGTTTCATAAGTTTCTTCTAACTCTTGAAGTTCGCCTTCTATTAAATTAGCCTCTACTAATTCTTTTAACAAATAGGAATTATAATCGTGTTCTTTAATAGCTTCTGCCTGGAACTTTAAAAGCTCATCATATTCTTTCTGAAGTATTTTAAACGTTTTTAAAGCAATTTTATAATCCTGTAATTCCTGACTATTTTTAGCCAACGCATCAATAACTTGAAACTGATACGCATCATCCATTAATTGCATGGTTTCATGTTGCGAGTGAATATCAATTAATTCCGCTCCCAAGCTTTGCAGTCCGCTTAAGTTTACTGGAGAATCGTTTACAAAAGCGCGCGATTTACCAGATGGTAAAATCTCCCGTCTAATGATGGTTTGTGCATCATAATCGAAATCTAATTTTTTAAATAAGGCTTGAAGTTTATAATTGGAAACATCAAAAACAGCCTCAATAACACATTTTTTTTCGCTGTCTTTTAATGCACTTAAATCGGCTCGTTTACCTAAAATTAAAGATAATCCACCTAATAAAATAGATTTTCCAGCACCTGTTTCACCCGTAATGATTGTCAATCCTTGGTTGAAATTTACCTGAAGATTATCTATTAATGCGTAATTTTTTATGGATAAAGCTGTTAGCAAAGTGTTTTAGATTAAATGGTTACTAAAATAATAACAACTACTTTTTACAATACTCTTATTAAGAGAATTTCTTAAAATTTAATATTTCGCCATTTGCTTGAGTACATAGGCGCTACACGGTTTAATGTTGAAAGTAACTTGGTTATTTCAACATTAGGACCACTTGAGAATATCTGTTCAATTTCATCGCCTTTGGCATCAAAAAATGTTCGTAATAAAAAGGAATTAGGGCGACGTCTGTTCATGGCTTCAAACTCCTCAATAGCACTTGCTATAATAGTTTTAGCCTTTTTCTGGTCTTCACTCATGGTGTCTAAGCCCAAGCGATGATAGTCGTACATAACCTTTCTATATTCCTTGAATGTAGGCGATAATAAATTATCAATTAAAGCAAAACGTGTTTGTAAACCATCTTCAAGTTTCCAGCCTTTTGCATTTTCTTGTTGCGAATAATTTACAATAGTTTGTGCTTGTTTAAGATACGGATCTCCTCCTTCAAATTGAAACGAGTCGGCATCTAATCCTAAAATCATGTAAACGTGAAAGGCAATGACAGAAACTAAATTGGATTCAAACTGATTTTCGTTATAAAGTAAGTTTTCAAACTCTACATACTGAAATGTAAAATCTTTATCATTAATATTGTAAATGGGTGTTCCGTAAGTAGACCCGTAAACCGGACGAGATGATTGCACTTGAATGGTAGCCTTAAAAACATCGCCGGAGTATTCGGTAATATTAATAAACATACCGCACTCTACGCGTTCTTGAAAAGCATATTCCTTATTAGTCCATTTTGTATTATTTACAAACTCTTTTAGTTGTTTTTCAAGCGTTTTAAAGACCTGCAAGTTTTCATTACCTGTAAATTGGGCATTTACCACAATGTTACAATTTAACTCTTGGCTATAGGTTGAAAAGGATAAAATGACTAAAAAAAATACAAAAAATCTATGCATGCAATTGGTTTATTATAGCATTTAAAATATCTACGGCTACGGCTTCTTTAGACTTTAAATCAAACGTTGTAATGGTTTCATTACGATTAATAAGTGTTACCTTGTTTGTGTCAGATTTAAAACCAGCACCTTTGTCCTTAAGCGAATTTAACACAATTAAATTTAAATTCTTGGCCTTTAGTTTACCTTTCGCGTTTTCAATTTCATTATTTGTTTCTAAAGCAAACCCGACTAAAAACTGTTTTTCCTTTATATGTCCCAAAGACGCTAAAATATCTTTGGTTTTTTCTAACTCTAAAGATAACGTTTTTTCTTTCTTTTTTATTTTTTCAGTCGCAGCAATTTTTGGTTTATAATCGGCAACAGCTGCGGCTAAAATGGCAATATCAACAGTTTTAAAAAAGCTATGTGCTGCGTTATACATTTCATCCGCAGATGTAACGGGAATAATGGTTACAAAACTATGCGCTAATTTTTGATGTGTTGGACCAGAAATTAAAATAACTTCAGCTCCTAAATTAGCAGCAGCTTTTGCTATTTCGAAGCCCATTTTTCCACTGGAATGGTTCCCTATAAAGCGAACAGGGTCTATTGCTTCATAGGTAGGGCCAGCCGTAATTAATACTTTTTTACCGCGAAGTGGTGATTTACTTAAAATATCATTTTCTAAAAATGCAACAATATCATCAGGTTCTGCCATACGCCCTTCGCCTACTAAACCACTAGCTAATTCGCCACTGGTAGCAGGAATCATAATGTTTCCAAAGTTTTGTAAGGCTTTAAATGATTCTAAAGTAGAAGGATGTTTATACATATCCAAATCCATTGCAGGCGCAAAATAAACGGGACATTTAGCTGAAAGGTACGTTGCTAATAATAGGTTATCGCAAACACCATGAGCCATTTTAGACAAGGTATTGGCTGTGGCTGGTGCAATAATAAGTAAATCGGCCCAAAGACCTAATTCTACGTGATTGTTCCAAGTTTCATTATCATCATCTGGATTTGTAAATGATGAATGTACCGGATTTTTGGAGAGTGTGGACAATGTTAAAGGTGTAACAAAGTCTTTAGAAGCAGGTGTCATAACGACTTTTACGTCTGCACCTGCTTTTATAAAAGCTCTAACCAATGTCGCTGTTTTATAAGCGGCTATACCAGCACTAATGCCTAGTAATATTTTCTTACCGCTTAATAGTGACATATAGTTATTATTCCTTAGAATCGTCCTCTGTGTTTCTGTAATAAATTTTACCATCTAACCATTCTTGAACTGCTAATGCATGTGGTTTTGGTAATTTTTCATAAAATTTAGAAACTTCAATTTGCTCTTTATTTTCAAAAATCTCTTCTAGACTATCGTTGTAAGTAGCAAACTCTTCTAATTTTTCAATTAGCTCTTTCTTAATTTCAGAATTTATTTGTTCTGCGCGTCTTGATATTATTGAAATTGCTTCATAAATATTTTCCGTAGGTGCATCAACTTTGTTTCTATTGTAAGTTGTTGTGTTTACTGGCGCATTAATCTTCTTTAAATCCATATGTAAGTTTATTAACTTTTCGTACTGTAATTTTCTAATTCTTTTTCAATTTCTTCAATCATTTTATCTGCTTTTTCTAAATATTCTGAATTAGCATATGATCTTTTCAAGGTATAGTAATAGGATTTTGCATCTTCTAAACGCTGCTCTTTTTTACTATATACACTGTTAATAGCTAGTTGATAAGCGGAATCAAATTTTATGAAGTATGCTTCCTCACGATAAATAGTTCCAGGAAAATCAAAAATAAAATTATCAATCGCTTTTATTGGGGCATTAAAATCTCGTGTATAACCCGCAATAGTATTGAATTGTTTGGCTATACCAAACGCTTTTTTCTCTAATTTAAAATCCAATTCTCTCACTAACTTGTTAGCTTCAGGTATGAATTCCGACTCTGGATACAGGTTAATAAAGCTTTGAAATTTATCAATAGCTTCTTTGGTTTCGTGCTGTTCTTTAGAAAAAACCGGCGATAACATATAAGCACTTTTAGCACTTAAAAATGCAGCTTCTTCCACTTTTTCACTGTTTGGATAGGCATCCACAAAACGCTCAAAATGATAGCTTGCTAAATACCAATCTTCTTCCTCATAATAACATTTAGAATTCAGGTATGATAATTTTTCAGCTTGGGGTTTCCCTCTATAAACGGGTAGTATTTGTTCAAACAATTTATTTGCTTTGGCATACTTTCCAGCATTATATAGTTTTTCACCTACCGT
Organism: Bizionia hallyeonensis; assembly: GCF_042657385.1. Lineage (NCBI taxonomy): Bacteria > Pseudomonadati > Bacteroidota > Flavobacteriia > Flavobacteriales > Flavobacteriaceae > Bizionia > Bizionia hallyeonensis. Next base: position 271,769 of record NZ_JBHSLA010000004.1, read on the forward strand.
ATATTTGGTTCCCGAATCAACTGACTTTAAGGCCTTTTGATATTCGCTACAAGAACTTAAAAGTGTGCAAGTTAGAATTATGTAAAGAAATTTCTTCATAGTTTTAATACAGTTGGCAAAATTAAGGTAATAAAATGGATTTTAAAAATATTTATTTTGCTAAAATACAAGCTAAAATAAGGTAATCATTAGGATTAAGTATTATTTAACGCTTATACATAGGTATTAACGAAACCTGTTATAGTTTTCTTTAGTTCATCAGTTGCTTCAACCAATGGTAGTCTAACCGTTGATTGACATAATTTCATGGCGTTTAAAACGGCTTTTATCCCTGAAGGATTGTTCTCCGAAAAAATGAAACTCGTAATATCCATTAACTTATTGTGCAACTTGAAAGCCTCCTTATTTTTACCTTCTAATCCTAAATGAATCATTTGTGCAAAATCTTTAGGGAATGCCTGGCCGATAACAGAAATAACACCAGAACCACCAGCAAGGGTTACAGGCAAAGCTAAATCATCATCTCCAGAAATAACCATAAATTCAGTTGGTTTATCATTTAATAAACGTAGGTATTGCCCCATATTTCCAGCAGCTTCTTTTACTGCCACAATATTCGTGCAGGAGTTTGCTAACGCAATAATAGTTTGCGGAAGCATATTAGATCCGGTTCTTCCTGGCACGTTATATAATATTATTGGTTTTGGGCTGACTTTTGAAATGGCTTCAAAATGCGCACTAATTCCTGCTTGCGTTGGTTTACTATAGTAAGGTGATACTGATAAAATAGCGTCTATATCAGAAAAATCAGTCTCTTGGATTTCTGCAATTACCGCAGCGGTGTTATTGCCTCCAATTCCAAGAACCAATGGCACTCGCTTGTTATTAGCTGTTACTATTGTATTAATAATTGCTTGTTTTTCTGCCGAAGTAATGGTGACACTCTCTCCGGTTGTACCAGCAATAACAATATAATCCATGCCGTTTTCAATATTGAAATTAACAATACGTGTTAAGGCTTCGTGATCTACAGATAAATCGGTTTTAAAAGGTGTAACAATAGCTATTCCTGCTCCAGTTAATTTATGCTTCATGTTTAAGTGTCTTAAAAACTTGTAAATATTTTAGTAATTCGATTTTAAAAGCATCAAAATCGTTTAGAGGAGTTTGAATAATTAAATCATTTAATCGTTCATCTTCCTGAAAAATGCTCGCTTTAAAATAGGCTTCAGATTTGGCTGTAAGCAATTTTAAATGCAATAGGTCCGTTGCATAAAAACTAATGAGTAAATCATATTTAGTATTTAAAAACGTATCCAACTCCGTATTTAGTATAGTTCCGTTCCATCCTATATCTTTAGGGCTATAACAGGATTCCCAAGAAAGTAACTCTGTGTTTTTAGCTTCCGTATAGGCAATAACTTTTAATTTGTTTGGTAAAATATGCAAACTTGAAGTTAAAGTATCAAACATTGCTAAGTTTGTCACCTCATCGGCATTAACAATAATACCAACACTTTCAATTACTTGTGCTTTTGAAGTGCCTTCTGAATTGTTCAGAATAGACTGTAAGTGTTTTTTAATAGAATTTTCTTTAAAACCCTTTAAAATCATTATATCTTTATGCTTTACACAAAGATACTAAAAGTACGTACATAAGCGTATTAATTTTTTTGTTTATACATATGAAATTACAGCATTTACTCCTAACAATTATAGGGCTTACATTATTTAATTGTAAGCATGATACCTGGCAATTAAAACAGATTAAAGGGGAACAAATTACCATTACCGACTCCCTAAAATCTGACCCTGACATTGAGGCCTTTATTAAACCCTATCGCGAACATGTAAATAATGATTTAGATAGTGTGTTAAGCTATGCCGTTGATACATATTCTAAGAGCGATGGTGAATTCAATACGGCTATTGGAAATTTGTTTGCTGATGTTATCTATGAGCAATCCAATCCTGTTTTCTTCCAAAGGACGGGCAAAAACATTGATATGGTTCTACTAAATCATGGTGGTATTCGTGCTATAATTTCCAAAGGCCCAGTTTCGGCAAGAACAGCTTTTGAAATTATGCCGTTTGAAAATAGTATTGTTGTGGTAGGTATAAAAGGTAGTCAAATTAACTTAATGACAGAATACTTATCAAAAGCTAAACGCGCGCACCCCATTGCAAAACTAAATTTAGTGTTAGATGCAGATTATAGTGTAAAAGAGGCAACTATTTCCGGCAACCCTATTGATGTTAACAAAACCTATTACGTGGCAACCAACGATTACCTATATAATGGTGGTGATCATATGACCTTTTTTAAACCTGAAGAATCTATAGAAATTTTAGATTATAAAATTAGAAATGCGTTTATAGATTACTTTAAAAAGACAGACACAATTAGCCCTGTTATTGACAACCGCTTTATTAAATTAAAAAATTAATCCTATGAAACGTCGCGAATTTATTCAACAAACATCCGCTTCTGCCGCTTTTGTAACTGTAGGCGGTTTGGGGTTATCGTCCTTTTCTTCACCTGAAAAAACAACTAAAATCACGATACTTCATACCAACGATGTACACAGTCATATTGATCCGTTTGGCCCTGAAGATGGCCGAAACCCTAATAAAGGTGGAGTTGCCAGACGTGCCACATTAATTGATGCCATCCGAACCGAAAATCCAAATACATTATTACTGGATGCAGGCGATATTTTTCAAGGGACACCCTATTTTAATTATTATGGTGGTGAGTTGGAGTTTAAACTCATGAGTAAGTTAAAATATGATGCAGCTACTATTGGAAACCATGATTTTGATAATGGATTAAACGGCTTACATGCACAATTACCGCACGCGGAGTTCGATTTTCTATCTGCCAATTACGATTTTTCAAACACCATAATGGATGGGTTTGTAAAACCCTATAAAACGTTTACCAAAAATGGTATTAAAATAGGTGTATTTGGTTTAGGAATTGAACTTGCTGGCTTGGTAGACAAAATTATGTATAAGGAAACCAAATATTTGGATCCTGTTGAAATAAGTCAAGATATGACGCGTATTTTAAAAGAAAATGAAAAATGTGATTTAGTAATCTGCTTATCTCATATGGGCTATTACTACAAAAACAATTCTGATAAAATTAGCGATTTAAGTTTAGCCGCAAAAACAAAAGATATAGATTTAATAATTGGTGGTCATACACATACTTTTTTATCAAAACCAACGGTTGTTAAAAACAGTTTAGGCAAAAATATGCTTGTTAACCAAGTTGGTTGCTTCGGGATTAACCTCGGGAAAATAGAGTTTTATTTTGATAAAGATAAAAATATGACCAGTACTGGAACTTCCATCATTGTTTAAACGCCAATCGTTTCTGCCGTAGTTGAAACCTTGCTTAGTACTAAGCGTTTTTTTCGTTTTCTATTATATTCAATAATATAACCGAATAAAAAGAACAGCCCCAGTACATGTAAAAGTCTATCTAAAACGACAAACATATCGTGATACACATAGTAATTACTGATATAATAAAGTACATCCGAAAAAACAAAGCAAAGCGCTGTAGTCAAAAATAGAATAGATGCTTTCGTATCTTTATTTAAATACGTAGCAAACGCCATAAAAACTAAAGCCATGAGTGCAATGCTTTTTACAGCAAATAATGCAACTTCTGTCGTATCCGAAATTTGTATTTGTAAAACCGTAAATAGTTGATACATTAAATACGCGTTAATAGAAATCACGAGCAGTAAGCAAATACCGACAACCTTATCTATATTAAAAATTCGAATTCTTGAAACCGCTGCATAGCCTAAAGTAAAGTAACTAATACAATAAAATAAGCTTGAAAGACTTACCATAAAAGGGTCTGAAAAGAATACAGACGAAAAATCTCCCAAAAAGGAAAACACGAGAAAAGTAATCATAACCGCATTTATGTATTTATTTTTAATTAAATAATACATAAACAAAAAAGGAATAAACATTGGTTTCGTTACTTGAATCAGTAAATCATTTTCGCTCAAAATTGCGAAGACATTTATAAATACAAGAAAAAACAGAACGAATACAAGATTCCTATTGTAACTAATTTGTAGCCAATTTTTCACAGTAGATATTCATAAGTAGGTTGAAACAAATATAGCAAAAAAAAGTTAGTTTATCGTTTCAAACGTGCATTTCATCGAATAATATGTTAAAATTTGGCATATCCATCAATTTTAGACACGATATTAACACATGTAAAAGGAATTTTTTATTGAAAAAAGGAATTTTGTAAACTATGCAAAGAAATGCACTTTCTTGTTTTTCACTTTAGATTGAAAGTAAAAGAAGCAAAAGGCTAAAACAAATAATATGGTTTGGGCAATATTGAGCACATCCTGATCTGCTATGTAGAAATAAGCAATTTGGATCACTTCTGAAAAAACAATACAAACAGAACCAAAAAATAAGAGCAAGGTTTTTTTATTGTCGTTATAAAAATAACTAATTAAAGAAATAGTCAATAACAAGAGCATAACAATATTATAAACAAACTCAACACCTATTAAATAACCCGAGGAATCAATTTGAAATTCTGGATTAACAATCGTTATTAAAACATAAATTATATAAATATTCAGCACCAGCAAAACAACGACATGTATCAAATAGCTTTTCAAAACTTTCCTCAAATTTATAGTTTTGAAAACCTCTAGAATTAAAAAGACATAAGCCAAGATATATGTAGCGTTTCCTAGCAAGTAATACATGTCTAATCTATGTTGACTCCAATCAAAACTGAAATAATCTAGAATAGTCGAAAGTTCGGCAATAGAGAATAAAACAAGGAATAATGAAAAGTATTTAGACCTTTCAGATACGTTAATGAAGTATAACACCGTAAAAAATGGTACAATTAAAGACTTGCTTCCGCTTGAAAGATATTCTTGACCACTAAATTGAAAAACGGCAAACAACACGCACAAAGCAATTATAAAAAATATTATAATATTGGTAATCTTCATTAATAACTATTGTATTAAATGGCAAATATAAATATAAAATTTGCGATTAATCGTAAATTTTGGCATTTTATCGATGAAATCACATATTCATCATGAAATCATACTTAAAAAATCTTGTTCCGATATAATGGAAATACCTAAAGAATCTGCTTTTTCTTTTTTGCTGGGCCCCATATTATCACCAGCAACCACAAAATTTGTTTTAGATGAGATTGATGATGATACTTTACCTCCATTATCCTCAATCAGTTTCTTTAATTCGTTTCTAGAAACGACATGAAAAACACCTGATACTACGAACGCTTGACCTTCTAATTTATTGGTTTGATTGGCTAATTTTTCGGCTGAAATTTCCATTTGCACACCAAATCGTATTAACCGTTCAACAATTTCAATATTTGTTTGTGTTTGGAAAAAATCGGTCACACTTTCTGCTATTCGTACACCAATTTCATCAACAGTTACTAAATCAATAGTTGTTGCATTCGCTATAGCGCCAATTGTTTTATAATGCTTTACTAATTTTTTAGCTACAGTTTCACCTACATATCTAATGCCTAGAGCAAATAAAACACGTTCAAACGGAACGTCTTTACTGGCTTGAATACCATTTAATAAATTTTCGGCACTTTTTTGTGCCATCCGTTCTAATGGCAAAATATCTTCTATGGTTAATTCATATAAATCCGAATAATTTAAAATCAATCCAGCATTAACTAATAAGGCAACAGTTTCTCCTCCCAACCCATCAATATCCATTGCTTTCCTACTAATAAAATGTTGGATTCTACCAATAATTTGTGGTTTACAACCATTATAATTTGGACAATAATGTTGTGCTTCCCCCTCTTGCCTAACTAAAGCGGTGTTACATTCTGGACAATGCGTAATATACTGAGTGGGTTGTGAATCTGCTGGACGCTGACTTAAATCGACAGCAATTATTTTAGGAATAATTTCGCCGCCTTTTTCAACAAAAACCATATCACCTTCACGAATATCTAATTTTTCAATTTGATCTGCGTTATGCAGTGATGCTCGTTTTACGGTAGTTCCAGCCAATTCTACAGGTTCTAAATTAGCAACCGGTGTAATAGCTCCCGTTCTACCAACTTGATATGTAATTTCATTGAGTCGGGTAGAAACTTGTTCGGCTTTAAATTTATAAGCCATAGCCCATCGTGGTGCTTTAGCCGTATAGCCTAATTCTTCTTGTTGTTGCAAATCATTCACCTTAATAACAACACCATCGGTTTCATAAGGCAAATTGTGTCGATGAATATCCCAATGCGCAATAAATTCTAAAACCGCATCCATGGAATTTACTTCTTTTGCTATTTCAGGAACTTTAAATCCCCAAGAGCGTGCTTTTTCCAAGCTTTCAAATTGGGTTTTTATATTGAGATTATTTCCTGTAATATTATACAACAAACAGTCTAACGGTCGTTTAGCAACTTCACTACTATCTTGTAACTTTAAACTACCAGAGGCTGTATTTCGTGGATTTCTATAAGGTTCCTCTCCTATTTCTATCCGCTCTTCATTCATTTTAATAAAGCCTTCAAAAGGTAAAACTATTTCACCGCGAATATCAAATTTCTCCGGATAATCACCCTTCAATTGTAAGGGAACAGACTTAATGGTTTTAATATTAGCCGTTACATTATCACCTTGAAAACCGTCACCCCTTGTGACTGCTTTTAGTAATTTACCATTTTCATAAGTGAGACTGATAGATGCTCCATCATATTTTAATTCACAGGTATAGCTAATAGCACCATCCACCATTTTTTTAATTCGCGTTTCCCAATCTAGCAAGTCCTCTTTAGAATACGAATTCTCTAGGGAATACATACGATGCTCATGAGCAACCGTTTCAAAATTCTTGGTGATTTCACCACCAACTCGTAAGGTAGGCGAACTAGCATCATAAAATTCTGGGTGTTTTGCTTCAAGTTCTTGAAGTTGCTTGAGTTTTACATCAAATTCAAAATCAGAAATAGTGGGATTGTCTTGTACATAATAATTGTAATTATGCTGACGCAATTCGTCTCGTAATGCTTTTATTTGTTCTTGTATACTCATAAACTTATTTCATTCCTTTTAGCATGCGCTTATTTCCGAACATATCGTTTTTTAATTCAATGTCTTTATATAGTGTCGTTTTCAGTAAGGTTTTCATTTCGGCGCCAAGATATTGATTAATTTCAAAAAACAGCAAACCATTCTCCTTCAAAGCTCTCATAGCATAGTCGGAAATTGCGTTATAAAATTGCAACGGATTATCATCTTTTACAAACAAAGCCAAATGAGGCTCGTGCTGTAGGACATTATTTTTTATTTCTACTTTTTCAAGATCACGAACATAAGGTGGATTAGACACTATCACATCAAAAAAACCTGTTGCCGATTTCAATATGTCATTTTGAATATCTAAAATACTATCTTCAATACATGTAATAGAAACGTTATTCAATTTCGCATTTTCTCGAGTCACTTGTAACGCTTCTGGACTCACATCTACAACATAAACATGTGCATTTGGTAAATGCTTTGCCAAACTTATAGCAATACAACCCGTTCCTGTGCCAATATCTAATAATTTTAATGGTTGATCCTTTTTTCCTGAAAGCGATTTTAAAATCCAATCTACCAATTCCTCGGTTTCTGGTCGGGGAATTAAAGTATGTTTGTTCACCTTAAATGGCAATCCATAAAATTCGGTTTTACCGATAATATGCTGAATGGGTTCCTCTAATTTTAATCGACTTAAAGCCTCAAATAGCGGTTGTTCCTCTTCTTTCGTTATGGTGTAATTTGGCTCTAGAACTAATGAAATTCGGTTTAATCCTAAATAAAAATCGATGAGAATATTAAAAAAACTGCCCACTTCATCGGTTCCATATATGGAATCGAGTTCTTGATGAAATATGTTTTGGATCTCTTTTAAAATCAAAATATAATTGTTTGTATATTTCCTTGGTTCATAATTGTTTCAGCATCCAAACATTACAAGAATAATGACCTGTACTTCCCATGGAAGCAGACAAAGGCTGAAAACCAACCTTTTTATAAAGCTTTTGTGCGCCAACCATAAATGGTAAGGTTTCTAAATAACAGGATTCAAAACCAAATTCTTGTGCTTTTTTCAGACAAACAGCAATCATTTTAGAGCCCAAACCCAAACCGCGGGCTTCGGGTAAGAAATACATTTTTTGTAATTCGCAAACAGTTTCAGCTGCTCCTTCTAAAGGCGCAATGCCACAACCTCCAATAATTTTTTGGTTATTAACAACAACAAAATAAGCCATTTTAGGTTTGTTATAGGTTTCCGTCATCACATCTAATGCCGCATCTTCATAAGCTGTTCCTACTTTAGGTCCATCTAACTCCTCAAAAACAGAGCGAATAACAGCTGCAATTTGCGCATTATCTACTTGGGTAATTTCTCTAATAACAATATTATTTTGACTCACTTTAATGTCTTATTTTTACATCTTGAAATTCTGGGATGAAGATACATGAAAAATACATAAATCGTTGCATTGAAATTGCCAAAAATGGATTGGGAACTACGGCTCCAAACCCTATGGTAGGCTCGGTAATTGTATATAAAAATCAAATAATTGGCGAAGGTTATACAAGTCCCTTTGGCGGACCACATGCTGAAGTTAATACCATTCAGTCAGTTAAAGACAAAACACTTTTAAAAGAGGCCACGCTATATGTAACTTTAGAACCTTGTAGCCATTTCGGGAAAACACCACCTTGTAGTGATTTAATTATAAACCACAACATTCCAAATGTTGTTATTGGAACGACAGACACCCATAGTAAAGTAGCTGGTAATGGCATTAAAAAGTTAATAGAAGCTGGATGTCATGTTACCGTTGGCATTTTAGAAGATTCCTGTAAAGAACATCACAAGCGTTTTTTTACGTTTCATAATAAGAAACGGCCTTATATTATATTAAAATGGGCTGAAACTGCTGATGGTTTTATAGCACCAAAAATTCGTAACGAACAAAAACCCGTTTGGATTACCAATGAATTTTCACGTCAATTAGTTCATAAATGGCGCACTGAAGAACAAGCCATTTTAATAGGAACCAACACAGCTTTGGCAGATAACCCAAGCTTAACCGTTAGAGATTGGACAGGTAAAAATCCCATTCGGTTTGTAATGGATAAACAGCAGAAACTTTCCAATGATTTCGCCGTTTTTAATAACGAAGCTGAAACCATCCGGATTACGGAAAGCGATGTCGATTTTAACAAACCACTTGCCTTACAAATTGGTGAGTTTTTACATAAAAAGAACATTCAATCCGTAATTATTGAAGGTGGTGCACGAACACTTCAAACCTTTATTGATGAAAACTTATGGGATGAAGCCCGTATATTTACAGGGAAAACGACATTTACAGAAGGCACAAAAGCGCCTAGTTTTTCTGGTGAATTACTAGAAGAAATGTCTATCCAAGATGATACGTTACGGATTTTCAAAAATATGATATGATTAAAATACTTATTTTCGACTTTGGCGATGTATTCATCAATTTAGATAAAGTTGGCGCTATGCAAAACGCTCTAAATCTATTTCAATTAAAAGAATTTTCGCCTGAAATGATTGCTTGCAACGAAGCTTATGAGCAAGGCCAAATATCTTCCGAAGCATTTATTACTTTTTACAAAAATGAATTTCCTAATTTAAGTGAACCGGAGATTTTAGATGCTTGGAATTATATTTTAAAAGATTTCCCAACACATAGATTAGCGTTTTTAAAACAATTGGCATCCGATAAAAAATACCAACTCATATTATTAAGCAATACCAATGCGCTTCATATTAAATGGATTCAAGAGCGCGTTGCTTTTTATGACGACTTTAAATCGCAATTTGACCAATTTTATTTATCGCATGAAATCCAATTACGAAAACCCAATCATTCTATTTATCAATTTGTTTTAGATCAGAATAATTTAAATCCTAAAACGTGTTTGTTTATTGATGACACGGAAGAAAACATACATGCTGCTTCGCAATTAGGTATTCATACTTGGCACATTAACCCCGAAACAGATGATATTGTTAATTTATTCAACGTTAAAAAAGACCTCTTTTGATTTATTTACTTTTAAGCATATTAGCGTCCACCATTATTTTTGTGCTATTTAAGTTGTTTGATAGGCACCAAGTAAACACGTTACAAGCTATTGTTTTCAATTATATTACAGCATTTTCTATTGGAGTAATTGCCTATGAAGATCCTATAAATGTCCACGCCATTATTTCTACCGAATGGTTTTATGGCGCCATATTTTTAGGCTTTTTATTCATCGCCATTTTTAATGTTATGGCTATTACATCCCAACGTGTCGGTTTATCGGTTGCCAGTGTTGCCACAAAAATGAGCGTGATTATTCCCGTAGTTTTTGGCATTTATGTATATAAAGAAAGCGCAGGTTTATTTAAAATTATTGGTATTGTTGCCGCTTTATTGGCTGTGTATTTATCATCCATGAAATCGGGAACGCGTATTAAAAATAAAGCCTATTACATCTATCCTATTATTATATTTTTTGGCTCTGGAATTATAGATACCTCCATTAAATATATTGAAACAACCTATTTACCCGATAATGGTATTCCTATCTTTTCGGCAACCATTTTTGGTTTTGCTGCTCTAATTGGTTTAGGCACGATACTCATTAAAAAACTTCAAGGTAAGTTTAAATTTAACCCTAAAAGTTTAATTGGCGGCTTGGCTTTAGGAATTGTTAACTACGCATCTATTTATTACATTCTAAAAGCTTTAGATCACGAAACTTTAGAAAGCTCCACCATTTTTACCGTTAACAATGTGGCTATTATTTTGCTTACCTCGCTTTTGGGTTTATTCTTATTTAAAGAAAAGCTTTCTACAAAAAATTGGATAGGTATTAGTTTAGCCGTAATTTCGATTTTGTTAGTAACCGCCTTGTAAATGACACTAAAAGACACGTATAAAACCATTTCAAAACCTTCTGAAGAAGTCTTATTTAAAGATAAAAACAGCAAGTTTTTTGGTTATGCTTTTCCTATAAAACATGAAGATGATGTTAAGGAACACCTAGATACTTTAAAGAAAAAACATCATACAGCGGGACATTGGTGTTATGCGTACCAAACTGGTATGGATGAGACCCAAATTTATTTTAGAGCCAATGATGATGGCGAACCTAATAATAGCGCAGGCATGCCTATTTATGGGCAAATTCAATCCTATAATGTTACAAATGTGCTCATTGTGGTTGTTCGTTATTTTGGAGGTGTAAAACTAGGCGTTGGAGGCTTAATACATGCTTACAAAACAACAGCTCAAATGGCTTTGGAAGCATCAAAAATTGTTAAGCGCACTATAAACAAGCAATTTCTTATCCGATTTGACTATAAGAATATGAACAAAGTAATGCGTGTTATAAAAGAGAACAATTTAAAAATTGTTGACCAAACATTAGAACTCGATTGTCAAATTATTATTTCCGTTCGCCTTAAGGAGAGCAAAAAAATATCAGAAAAATTTGAAGCTATTTACGAAGTATCTATTACGGAACGTGATTAAAACAATTCTATCTTCTTCAAAATATAATCTGGACACTTCATGGGGCGTTTACTATTCATATCAATAAACGCTAAAACGGTATTTGCAGTTACCAAAACATCACCTGCCGCATTTGTAATTTCATAGTCAAATTCTATCTTCACTGAAGGGTTTTTTTTAAGCTGTGTTTTTACTTTAATAACCTCATCATAAAGGGCTGACTTCTTATAATTTAAGCTCATAGAAATTACAGGGAGCATAACACCACTTTTTTCCATTTCATTATAAGAGAGACCCATTTTCCGGAGCCATTCCGTTCGACCCATTTCCAGATATAACGCATAATTCCCATGATGAACCACTCCCATTTGGTCGGTTTCACCATATCTCACTCTTATAGGTATTTCATCGTAAAAGAACATCTTATTTGAATATTTTTTTGTAGTTTAGGCAATGCATTAAGTATGCGAAAAAATATCTTAATATTCAATAGAGTTTCATTTTTTTTTTAAGATTTTTGTTCACATATTTGCCAAGCTAAAGATCAATAAGGGAATTTCATTTTCCCGATAAACTACTAACGAATAAATTTGTAATTTTATAATGAGTGTAACTGCGCAATCGGTATGGGGAAATTGTCTGGAATTTATTAAGGATAATATTCAACCGCAAGCATATAAAACATGGTTTGAGCCTATAGTCGCAGTAAAATTCACTGATAACGCACTAAGTATTCAAGTCCCAAGTAAATTCTTTTACGAATGGCTGGAAGAACATTACGTTAAAATTTTAAAAGTTGCTTTAACCAAGCAGCTTGGAGAAAATGCCAAATTAGTTTACATTATAAAAATGGAAAACACCTATGGCAACAAGCAACCTTTTACAGAGCGAATTCCTAGTGCAAATCGTTCATCGGTTAAAGCGCAAGACGTAGATATTCCTTTAAACAATAAAAATCCAGAATTGCGAAACCCTTTTATAATTCCTGGCATTAGGAATGTAAAAATTGAATCGCAATTAAACCCCAATTATAGTTTTGAAAACTTTTTAGAAGGTGACTCTAACCGATTAGCACGAAGTGCAGGTTTAGCTGTAGCGGCAAAACCAGGTGGAACATCCTTTAACCCATTATTAATTTTTGGAGGTGTTGGTTTAGGAAAAACGCATTTAGCCCATGCTATTGGTGTGGATATTAAAGACAAATATCCTGAAAAAACGGTTTTATATATTTCAGCAGAAAAATTTACGCAACAATATATAGATGCGGTTAAGAAAAATAACCGAATTGATTTTATTCACTTTTATCAAATAATTGATATTTTAATTATTGATGATGTTCAGTTTTTATCAGGCAAATCAGGAACGCAAGATGTTTTTTTCCACATATTTAATCACTTACATCAAAACGGAAAACAAGTTATTTTAACGAGTGATAAAGCACCTGTTGATATGCAAGATATTGAACAACGCTTATTATCACGTTTTAAATGGGGACTTTCTGCCGAATTACAAAGCCCAGACTTTGAAACCCGTGTGTCTATATTGAAAAACAAACTTTATAGAGATGGTGTGGAAATGCCAGAAGAAATTATTGAGTATGTTGCCAAACATATCAAAACTAATATTCGTGAATTAGAAGGTGCTATTATTTCATTAATTGCACAGTCTTCTTTCAATAAAAAAGAAATTACTGCAGATTTAGCCAAACAAGTGGTTGAAAAGTTTGTAAAAAATACTAAACGTGAAGTTTCTATAGATTATATCCAAAAAATTGTATCTGATTACTTCCAAATGGATGTGGATACATTACAATCTAAAACTAGAAAGCGCCATATTGTTCAAGCACGTCAGTTAGCCATGTTTTTTGCTAAAAAATACACGAAAGCTTCATTGGCAAGTATTGGTTCACAAATTGGAAAACGTGATCATGCAACGGTATTACATGCATGTAAAACGGTTGATAATTTATCATCTACCGATAAGCAATTTAAAAAATATGTAGACGATTTAACTAAAAAATTGTCTGTTTAATCCTCTAAATTATATTTCCGATGTCTCGGGATCCAAATATTACTAAAATACTCATGGTTTGTTTAGGCAATATTTGCCGCTCACCTCTAGCTGAAGGCATTTTAAAATCGAAACTACCAGATACTGGTTTTTTAGTAGATTCGGCCGGAACAGGAAATTACCATGTTGGTGATACACCAGATCCGCGCTCCATTAAAATTGCTAAAAAATACGGATTAGATATTACAACACAACGCGGAAGACAGTTTAGTGTTGCCGATTTTGACAACTTCGATTATATTTATGTAATGGACAATTCCAATTTTGAAAATGTTGTTAAACTAGCCAGAAATGCCAATGACATTGCCAAAGTACACTACATATTAAACGAAATATATCCCAATCAAAATCATAGTGTCCCAGATCCGTACACTGGCGGCATCCAAGGTTTTGATAACACCTTCAAAATGCTGGATGAAGCGTGCTTAATACTCTCTCAAAAACTTCTTAAATAATTGTATATCACTATTTAATATTTTAAAATAATGAGTCGGTTGGTTATTTTTTGTAATTTGTGCTAACACAGAAACCTAAAACAAATGAAAAAGAGCCTAACCCTTGTTGTATTTTTATTAATTACGATTACAACCTACGCACAACAAGTAGGAATCGATTTATATGCAGCTGGATTTAACAATCCTGTTGGCATAAAGCACGCCAATGATAATCGCTTATTCATTGTTGAAAAAGCAGGTGTTATTAAAATTATCAATGCACAACAAACCGTTAACTCCACACCGTTTTTGGATATAAACAGTTTAGTGAGTAATAGCGGTGGTGAACGTGGATTATTAGGATTAGCTTTTCACCCCGATTATGCAACCAACGGCTATTTTTACGTTAATTATATAAATAACGCTGGCGATACCGTTATTTCGCGATTTACCACTAACCCAGCAAATAGCGACATGGCCAATATTAATTCAGAAGTTATATTCATGACCATTAGCCAACCTTTTGGCAACCACAATGGCGGCGATTTAGCATTCGGTGAAGACGGTTTTTTATACATTGCTTCGGGTGATGGTGGTTCTGGTGGCGACCCTGGCAATCGCTCGCAAGATTTAACAACGCTGTTAGGAAAACTTTTACGCATTGATGTTAACAATGCAAGCAATGGGTTAAACTATGCTATTCCCGCAGACAACCCTTTTATTTCTGATTCCAACGCTTTAGACGAAATTTGGGCTTACGGACTACGTAACCCTTGGCGTTTTTCGTTTGATAGAACCAATAACGAGTTGTGGATTGCCGATGTTGGCCAAAGTGAAATTGAAGAAATTAACAAAGTAAGCACCACAGAGAGCGGAATTAATTACGGATGGCGTTGTTATGAAGGAAATGCCCCCTATAATACAAGTGGTTGTGCCGATGCCTCCACCATGGTTTTTCCAGTTTCACAATACACCCATTCAAGTAGTGGCGAATTTAAATGCTCCATTACAGGTGGCTATAGCTATCAAGGCAGCCAATTTCCAGCGTTTGTAGACACCTACTTCTTTGCTGATTATTGTAGTGACGAAATTGGCACACTCATTTTTGAAAACAACACTTGGAACATGGCATTTACAACACCTTTTAACAACAAAGGTTGGACCACGTTTGGCGAAGATATGGCTGGCGAATTATACATTGCAGCTGCCAGTACTGGTGAAATTTTTAAAATAATAGATACTAATTTAAGTGTTGCCGAAAACAATTTAAAAACCATTAAAGTTTATCCCAATCCAGCAACAGACACTGGCCTTTTCAGCTTCTAATACGCTTTCAGAAGTTGTAATTTATGATGTTCATGGCAAGCGCATAAAAACCATTTCAAATATTAATAAACAACACGTTAATATTTCTGTTTCATCTATTAGCAGTGGTTTATATTTTATTGAAATAAGCGACTCCAATCAAAACATATCCACAAAAAAACTGATTATAGACTAATGACCACCAAACTCGGAAAATTATTTCTAATACCTACAACCCTTGGCGATACCAACCCATTAGATGTGTTACCAATTACTGTTAAAAACACCATAGAAGCCCTTGATATTTTTATTGTTGAAAATGAAAAAACAGCCAGACGCTTTATAAAAAGTATAGCTCCAGAAAAAAGTCAGCCGTCTTTACAATTGTTTTTACTTAATAAGTTTACCGAATTCACAGAGCTTCCAGAGTTTTTAAATCCGTGTTTGAAAGGTAAAAACGTAGGATTACTATCCGAAGCAGGTTGTCCTGCTGTTGCAGATCCTGGTGCAGATGTGGTTAAAATTGCGCATCAAAAAAACATTCAAGTTGTTCCTTTAGTTGGCCCTTCCTCTATAATTATGGCAGTTATGGGTTCTGGAATGAATGGCCAGAGTTTTGCTTTTAATGGCTATTTACCTATTGACAAACAAGAGCGCAAAGCTGAATTACAACGATTGGAACGTGTGTCATTTCAACAAAATCAATCGCAGTTGTTTATTGAAACACCTTATCGAAATAATGCCATGTTAGAAGATATTTGCAAGGTGCTCCATCCCGATACCGATGTTTGCATTGCCTGTGATATTACCTTACCAACTGAGTTCATTAAAACACAGTCTGTTCAAGCATGGAAAAAAAATAGTGCAGACCTACATAAAAGACCTGCACTATTTATAATTCACAAAAGTTGACATTTTTTAAGCTGTCAACTTTACTTTTGCTTTTCTATTTGGTTTTACTTTAGAAGTATCATATCCAGAAAACTTTTTTATATAATATTGGATAGACGTTCCGTATGCATCGGTAAAACCTTGTTCACCATAGCTTCTTAAGTACTTTTTCACATTTCCGGGACCAGCTAAATGCGCAGCCGCTAAAATTCCTGATTCAGTAATTAGAACACCATTAATGGTTTGCCCATTAAAACGTTTAATATCCTTTCTTAAAATCCACTTGTTACGTTCTGCATTGGCCACAAATGCCTTTTCTTGCATTTCCGGGTTTTTCAAGAAGTGAACTGGATTATGGATTCCAATCATTTTTAATGTTTCCTTGCCAAATTGGTACTTACCTAAATAACCAAAGGTATTTACTATAAAATAATCACCTCTAGATTCTTTAAAGCCTAAAGCCTCTTTAAACCCAACGAATGATTTTCCTAAAGTTGGTGAAAACGGTTTGTACGTTTTTTCTAACGGTAAGATGTGGTCAAATGACATTTCAGAAGTTTCAACAGTATTAAATGCTAAATCATTAACTGAATAATCATTTTCTGTTATGGTCTTGTTCGATGTAAACGAACCTACAATTAAGACACATATTATAAGTACTAGTACTAGATAATTTAAGATACTTTTTCTCATAATTTTTGAATTTTTTTAACTCATTTCCTTGAGGGAATGGGTTGTAAAATTTCAGCGTGCAAATATACAACTTTTTTTTAATATCTGACAATTAATCGATTAAGTGTTTCTAAAAGTAGATTCCGTGAAAGCGAATACCATTTTCTTCGTTGAACTCCATAGCTGGAAATGGTATTTTTATTGTGTTGAAAATATCAAAAACGGTCTTTAATATGTGAGAATTTGTTTTAATTCTAGTCAAGTCAACATCCAAACTTACATAAAATTGTCGAACCCTATTTTGGTTTTGGAACATGTCATTTACAGTTTCATTACTTCCGGTTAACATGCCTTCTGCACCATAACCAAATGCTACATTTATCCAAGTTGGAATTTTACTATGCTTGAAGAAGGAATGAATATTGAAACTTAACCAATAGGTCTGACCATTATAATCTTTTAAAAACTCTTCAGCCAAACCATTACCTAGTTTGTCCGGTCGTTGAGATGCGTATTGCGTTCTATGGAAGGAGTATTTCATGGTTATGCGTTGTTCATCCCACAATAATTCTTGACCTATAAACAATCCGGTTCCTGCTGCATTAGCTGCCATATCGCCCCAAGAAAATCCCCATTCGTCTGAAAAACCATCTAAAACTTCAACCGCTGTTAGAAATGTAAAACCTAAAGTACCACCATAAACAAGTTGATCTTTTTTACTAACACCACTCCAATTTAAAATATGAGCTCCTACTCTACCTAATTGATAAGCCGAATACACATGTCCCAATTTATCCATTTGTAACCATTCGCTATTATCATCTAGCGTATGAAAATTAGAACGCGGATAGTCCGCATACCATAACTGATTTAAAGCTAACAGAGAAACAGTTCCAAGCGCAGCTTCTGATATAATAACCGCATTTCGTCTTGGTTTATTTAAAGTATCGCTTGGTTTTAAAAAAGAATTGAGAGCTGATTGGGAAACACATGTCAAAGACATAAGTCCAAAAGCGATATGTAAAACTATGTGTTTCAAGCTTTATTGATAAATACCCTGTTTAGACAGATAACTATGATATTCACGTGCGTTTGCATTATGCTGACTTAAGGTTTTAGCAAATTTATGATAACCTAAGCGCTTGGCATCAGCAGCAAAATATAAATAACTATGTTTTTCGTAATTCAAAACGGCATCAATGGCAGAAATATCTGGCATGGTAACTAATCCAGGAGGTAATCCTGCATACATATATGTATTGTAAGGCGAATTGATTTCTTTATGTTTATTTAACACGCGCTTTATAATGGTGTTTTGATATTCTGGCAATTGGTATGCTGCATATTTTAAAGTTGGATCTGCCTGTAGTGGCATTTTAATTCGTAACCTATTAATATAAACACCTGCAACACGTGGTTGTTCTTCCGCTTGTTTGGATTCTTCATATACTATGGAGGCCAACGTCATTACATCATTTTGCGTTAAATTTAATGCTTTGGCTTTTGCTAATCTATTTTCGGTCCAAAACCGTTTGTATTCCGTTAGCATCCTATCCCGAAATTGTTCTGCGGATGTATTCCAAAAAAACTCATAACTATTAGGTAAATACATTCCTAACGCCGTTGCATTGGAAAAATTATTAGCTTTTAAAAACTCTGGGTCGCGCATGGCAGTAACTAAAGACACGCTATCTGCTTCTATTTGCATACTGACGCGGCCGGCTAAATCTTCCAAGGATTGCTGATTATTAAACGCCAAATTAAAGGGTAAGTTTTTACTGCGAATGGAATTTATAATATCATTATTGTTCATGCCTTTTTTAATTGCATAACGTCCAGCCTTAATATTCGTGGTGTATTTTTTCTGCTTGGCAAGTGCGTCAAAAGAACTTATATCCTTTAAAAGCGGCTGTAATTGTTCCCGTACTTCTGAATATGATGCATTGGTGGGAACATAAATATAAGCTTCATCATTATTAAAAGCCGTATTGGGTGAAAACATAGTGCTATACACAAAATACGCAAAGTAAGCCGCTACTAATAATCCGATAAGAGCAACAGCCCAAAGTATTTTTTTGATATACATTTAATTAAAAATTCGTTGTAAGAAATATTCGTTTTTATAGGAACCGTTTACATAATTCCAATCTTTTTTTAATCCTATTTTTATAAATCCGTTGCTTTCAAACAGATTTAAACTCATAATATTGTCTTCTGAAATATTACAAAACAGCTGATGTAAATCTAAATGCGTTTTTGCATACGACATTAATAGTTTTAAAGCTTCATTTCCAAAACCTTGTTGCCGATCCGATTTACTATAAATAAGAATACCAATACCAGCACGTTTATTTTTGAAATCGCAATCAAATAAATCTATCAACCCAATGGATTCATGATTTTCATTCGCGATTACTAATCGTAACTGTTTTACTTCATAAATATCTTTATGAGCGTTTTCAAGATATTGTTTTATTAAATATCGTGAATAAGGTGTTTGTGTACTGCTTAACTCCCAAATGGATTCGTCATTCTCAATGGTATAAATGAAATCCAAATCTTCTGGTTCCAATGCGCGCAAATACATATGTTTCCCTTGTAATGTTAACATTCTATTTCACCTTTAAAAACTTGCGTTGCTGGACCAATAAGCCAAATATTCTGATATTTAGAATCGTTTTTATCAAAAGAAACTTGTAGTTCACCACCTTCCGTTTCTAACGAAATGAGGTTCTTTTCCGTTTCACCAATGGCGTGCATGGCCAATGCCACAGCTGTTACACCCGTACCACAGGATAAGGTTTCATCTTCTACACCACGTTCGTATGTTCGAACAGAAAAATTAGTCTCTGAATTTTTTACAACAAAATTTACATTCGTTCCTAATTCATTATAAGGCTCCCCATATCTAATGTTTGAACCTATCTTTTTAATATCGATATTTTTTAAATCAGTGGTTAGCTGCACATGGTGTGGCGACCCTGTATTTAAAAACACATGGGTATCAAATATATTTATATGTGGGACATCTTGCATTTGAAGTTTTACCAAATCTGCTTCAATTATGGCATCATGTTTACCATCAACCGCCATAAATTGTGTGTCTTTTTTAATAATACCTAAAAATTTAGCAAAGGCTACAAGACAACGCCCGCCATTTCCACACATAGAGCTTTCGTTTCCATCAGAATTGTAATACACCATTTTAAAATCTAATGTATCGTGATTCTCCAACAAAATTAATCCGTCAGCTCCTATGCCAAAACGTCTGTCGCATAGCTTTTTAATGGCTTTGGTATTGTTTTTGTCAAATATAAGTTGACGGTTGTCAATCATGACAAAATCGTTACCTGTTCCTTGATATTTATAAAATGTATAAATCATAAGCAGGGCAAATATATGAATTAAAGGTGGTTTTTTTCTATGTTAATTAGGCGTTAAAGTCGACGTTAAAAAAAGTTAAACTTGAAAAAGCCATTCAATAATAAATTAATTTTAATCGTTATTCATTTAATTAAAACAATTATAGATTATGAAAAAGATTTTAACGCTTGTATTTGTTTCCGTATTAGGTGGTGCCTTAACTTTATCCGCTTATAAAGTATTTTTAGAACCAGAAGCTTCTATAACGACTACTGAACCGCAACAAGAGCAAACTACTTATCTGCCAACAAGTTTTAATAATACCAATTTATTAAATTCGGCAAGTGTTCCCAATTTTGTAAATGCTGCAGAAGAAACCGTGCATGCCGTTGTGCACGTGAAAAACACAGCTGTTGTTTCGGCACCCACAACCATGCAAGATTACTTTTATGGTAGACGTTCACAAAAAGCACAAGTAGGAACTGGAAGTGGTGTTATTATTAATAAAAACGGATATATTATTACCAATAATCACGTTATTGCTGGTGCCAAAGAACTATCTATTACTACCAACGACAATAAGATTTATCAAGCCACTTTAATAGGAACTGACCCAAAAACGGATATCGCGCTATTAAAAATTGAAGCGGATGAAGATTTACCATATATTACATTTGGCGACTCCGATATGGCTAAAATTGGCGAATGGGTACTAGCAGTGGGTAATCCATTTAATTTAACATCAACGGTTACGGCTGGGATTATTTCGGCAAAATCACGCGATTTATCCGGTCAAAATTACCAATCATTCATCCAAACTGATGCGGCCGTAAATCCAGGAAACTCGGGAGGTGCTTTGGTTAATAGTAATGGTGAGTTAATTGGTATAAACACTGCAATTAGTTCACAAACAGGCTCCTATATTGGCTATTCGTTTGCTGTTCCTAGCAATATTGCACGAAAAGTGGTAGAAGATATAATGGAATTTGGTATTGTTCAAAATGGCATTTTGGGCGTTAGTGGTATTAGTTTAAATGGAAAATCGTCTGAAGAATTGGACGTTAATTTAACGGAAGGATTTTATGTAGGTGCTGTTGAAGCACAATCAGGCGCCGAGCAAGCTGGAATTAAAAAAGGCGACATTATAACTAAAATAGACAATGTAAGGATTTCAAAATTTGCCGATTTAACAGGTTATTTAAGCACCAAACGTCCTGATGATGTTGTGAATGTAATGGTTTTAAGAGACAATTCGGAAAAAGCTATTCCAGTAACCTTATCGAAATTTGAGATTTTAACTACTGAATTTTTAGATATTCAAGTAAAAAATATTTCAAAAGACATTAAAGAGCAATACCAAATAGATCATGGTGTGTTGGTAACCAAAAGCGATAATTACTGGCTATATCAAAAAATTGGATTGAATAAAGGCTATATTATTACGGATATAAATGATATTCAAATTAATAGTATTGACGATATTTCTATCTTAAAAAAGAAATATGGAAATGCTTTAGATAAGAATATCGAAAAAATAAGCATTATAAATACACGCGGCCAAAAGCAAAGTTTTATTTTCAGGTAACAGGCTGCAAACCAAAAAAATCCCTTTAACATTTATATATGTTTTAGGGATTTTTTTATATAAAATACACGATAAAAACGGTTGAAATGTACTATTTTTGCACGCAGATTCAAGAGCCTTAAAAACAGCTTGGATAGATAAAAATTAACAACACACTAAAATTATTACACAATGAGTTTTAACGAGACTTATGAAAGCGAATTAGCATTTCAAGCCGATAGACGAAGAGCTACGGTAGAATTTATTAAAATTATTAGCGATCTTTGGTATGACAAATCTATCGAGCTGGTCCTGTTTAGAAATCAATTAATTGACCGCAACGTCAGTGAAATTCTAAATTTACACGAATATGCAGGCGAATTTGTTCAAAAACCAATTTCAATTTTCGATTCTGTTGAAATAGCGCAAGCTATTAAAACATTAGATTTACCACCTGCCAAGTTGGACATTGGTAAACTAACCTATGAATACCATTTAGAAGAAAAGAAATTTAGTAATGCTTTAGCCTTTGTTGCTGATAGATTACAAGGCGCTAAAACCGAACACCCTATCCAACCAAAAGACGTTGTTCTTTATGGTTTTGGACGTATTGGTCGTTTAGTGGCACGTGAATTAATGACAAAAACAGGTAAAGGTAGTCAGTTGCGTTTACGAGCTATTGTTACTCGTGGAAAAATAGATAAAACGGTTTTAGAAAAAAGAGCTTCTTTATTACGCAATGATTCTGTTCATGGTGATTTTTCGGGAACTGTTGTTGCCGATCTTGACAACAATGCGTTGATTATTAATGGCACTACGGTTAACATCATTTCAGCCAATGCGCCAGAAGATATAGATTACACAAAATATGGTATCAATAATGCATTAGTTATAGACAACACAGGTGCATTTAGAGACCATGAAGCCTTAAGTAGACATTTAAAATCTAAAGGAGCAGAGAAAGTATTACTTACAGCACCAGGTAAAGGTGTCCCTAATATTGTTCATGGTGTCAATCACGAAGAGCACAATCCAGATACAGTACATATCTTTTCTGCCGCATCGTGTACAACCAATGCCATTACACCAATTTTAAAGGCTATTGAAGATACATTCGGCGTAAGAAGTGGTCATTTAGAAACCATTCACGCCTATACAAACGATCAGAATTTAGTAGATAACTTCCATAATAAATACCGTCGTGGTCGCGCTGCAGCATTAAACATGGTTATTACAGAAACTGGTGCAGGAAGTGCTGTTTCAAAAGCATTACCAAGTTTAGAAGGTAAGTTAACCTCTAACGCTATTCGTGTACCTGTGCCTAATGGTTCTTTAGCCATTTTAAATTTGGATTTAGAAAAAGCCACTTCAATGGAAGCCATTAATGCCACTTTAAAGAAATATGCTTTAGAAGGTAATTTAGTGGAACAAATAAAGTACGAATTAAGTGATGAGTTAGTTTCTAGCGATATAGTTGGAAGTTCTGCACCCGCCATTTTTGATAGTAAGGCAACTATAGTCCGTCCTGATGGAAAAAATGCAGTACTATATATATGGTATGATAACGAATATGGCTACAGCCATCAAGTTATTAGATTAGCAAAATATATTGCCAAAGTAAGACGCTTTACATACTACTAATCTAAAAAGTATTTGAAATTAAAATCTCGCTTTATTTAAGCGAGATTTTTTTTTGAAAAAAAACGCAAGTTCAACATCTAAATTATAAAGCTATTCGTATATAATTCAGCCTCCATACGTGAGGCTTTTTGAGTATTGTGTTTTATACTAAACATATTTTCTTATTTTAGCAACTATATTTCTTTACAACTACAAAATGAACAGTCTTAAAAAATTTCTATTATTTTTATTTATAGCAAGTTACACCTCAATAAATGCACAGGATGCAACAGAAACCGATGACCAATTATCTTTAGAAAGCGGTACCATAGATAGCCAATTTGAGTACGTCATTCAACGTTCTAACAATTATCAAGATTATAAAGTAGTTAAAAAGAACTGGTTATATACCTTGAAAGCACATACATTAGATTCCTTAAAATCTATCCATTCCGAATTAGCCACAGCCGAAGGAACTATTTCTAATCAGAATAGTGAAATAGCAAGCTTAAAAAGCAGTCTAAAAAACACCGAAGACACCTTAAATAAAACGACCAACGAAAAAAATAACATGGAGTTATTTGGTTTACAAATGACCAAGCCCAATTATAATATTCTCATGTGGTCCATTGTTGGTTTATTACTAGCACTATTACTCCTATTTATCTACAAGTTTAAAAATAGCAATGCCATAACTCGTGAAGCTCAAAAAAACCTTTCCGAAACAGAAGATGAATTTGATGAACACAGACGCACAGCATTAGAGCGTGAGCAAAAAGTAAGACGCCAACTTCAAGATGAACTCAATAAACAAAAAGGAATTAATTAAAAAATTCTTTTTTTCAATTCAATATAAAAAAATCTACAACTTGCGTTCGTAGATTTTTTTGCTTTTAAGATTTAGTTGATTTATCAATCTATAAAAATTCAGAATCCCAAAACATTTCAAGTATATTTGCAGCTCAAAACAGCCATCATGCGTATCGATATTATTACCGTTTTACCAGAATTGTTAAAGAGCCCGTTTGAAGCTTCTATTTTAAAACGTGCTATTGACGCGAACTTGGTAGAAGTGCATTTCCACAATTTACGTGATTATACAACCGATAATTATAAAACTATAGACGACTACCAATTTGGCGGCGGAGCCGGCATGGTTATGATGATTGAACCGATTGATAAATGCATTTCGCAATTACAATCTGAACGCAATTATGATGAGGTTATTTATATGACACCCGATGGCGACACCTTAAATCAAGGTATTGCTAACCAAATTTCATTAAAAGAAAACATTATAATTTTGTGTGGCCATTATAAAGGAGTAGATCAACGCGTTCGCGATCATTTTATTACACGCGAAATCTCCATAGGCGATTATGTGCTTTCTGGAGGAGAATTAGGTGCGGCTGTATTATGTGATGCTATTATTCGTTTAATCCCGGGAGTTTTAGGAAATGAGACATCGGCGCTTACCGATTCGTTTCAGGATAATCTATTAGCACCACCAATTTACACACGACCTCGGGAATACAAAGGATGGAAAGTACCCGAATTATTGTTTAGCGGTAACTTTCCAAAAATTGAAAAATGGCGGGAAGAGCAAGCATACGAGCGTACGAAAACGCGAAGACCCGATTTATTAGACGAAAAATAAAGGCTAATTTTTCATCGTTTAAAAAGTGAAATTATTAATTGCAAGTTATTTATAATTAGTTATCTTTGCAGCCAATTTCGAGTTAACCTCTGGCGATAATCGTGAATGTTGTTTCGGATTAATTAAGATAAAAATAAAAGATATGGAATCTTTAATCAAATTTGTACAACAAGAGTTTGTACCTAAAAAAGATTTTCCAGAGTTTAGTGCTGGAGACACAATTACAGTTTATTACGAAATTAGAGAAGGCGAAAAAGTACGTACACAGTTCTTTAGAGGTGTTGTTATTCAAAAGAGAGGAACAGGTTCTTCTGAAACATTTACAATCAGAAAAATGTCTGGAACTATTGGTGTAGAGCGTATTTTCCCAATCAATATGCCAGCTTTACAAAAAGTTGAAGTTAACAAACGTGGTAAAGTACGTCGTGCACGTATCTACTACTTTAGAGGCTTAACTGGTAAGAAAGCTAGAATCAAAGAAAGTATGAAACGTTAATACTTTGTTGATAACGTTGGAAAGCCCTGTAAAAACAGGGCTTTTTTTATTAACAAAAGTTAATAACTCCAGTTTATAAGTTGTTGATATCTAAAACCTTAAAAGTTTTTAAAAACAAGAATCTCGCCTTATATTAGTACAAGAATTAAAAGACAACCAAGTTGGTTTTGTATTAAAAAAACAAATTTATTTTTATTTCAATAAAGATACGTTCTTTAAATCTTATTGTTTTTTGAGGTTTTGCGGTAAACACGTTTACGTGTGTAACTAAAAAATCATGATACTTTTTAAAACGCTAAATGTATTTGCAGTTAGTAGTGATAAAAGTTGAAAGTTTTTAATTGTCTTTTAGAAACGAAAGTGAGAATTAGACTAGAAAACAATGTTTTGAGTCTTTGTAGTTCATGTAAATGAATCTCAACACAGACAAAACATCAAGAAAAACAGTAAATCGAGACATTTTTGCAACAGGTCAATACATTTTGAAAGTTGCGTTTAGAAATGTTTCCCTTGGAAATAGTAATCCTTGAATTGAAACATGTAGATAATTTCTACATCCTGTAATTGTAAGATTGCATAGATCATGTTCAGCTATTTCAAAGAAAGCCATGTCAAACCAGACGTTCGTCTGATATGATATGGCTTTTGTTTTTTAATAAACCGTTATTTTAAGTAGTTTTGAGCTGAAAAAAGTAAACAACAATGAATCTGCCCTACATCTGCGATCAAACCTTTAAAAAACAAACTTACACCCAGGAGCCTCTTGCCAAGGGTGAATATGATAATTGTCAATTTATAGATTGTGATTTTTCAGATGCATTTCTATCCTATTTATCATTTACAGAATGTGAGTTTCTTAACTGTAATTTAAGTTCTACCAAAGTTAAGGATGCCACATTTAAAGATGTAATATTTACCGATTGCAAAATACTTGGTGTACTTTTTAATACATGTAATCCTTTTTTAATGTCTTTTTCTTTTAAAAACTGCCTATTAAATCTATCTGCATTTAATAATCTGAAATTAAAAAATACCCAATTCCATACCTGCTCATTAAAACAAACAGATTTTTCTGATACAGATCTCTCCTACGCCAGTTTTTTAGACTGCAATTTGGACCAGGCTATTTTCTATAAATCAAACCTAACACATGCCGATTTTTCAACATCTCAAAACATTACAATGAGTCCTGAATTCAATACTTTAAAATCAGCTAAATTTTCGAAAGAAAATGTACTAGGCCTATTAAAATCTTACCAACTTATTATAGAATAATATACTGTGTAATTATACTTTATGGCATGCACAATTGGGTTTTTTATGATTTTTTTAAGACTACTAAATTAAACTTAAAGATAGTTTTGTTGTCTAACAACCGCAACCAACCCATTTCAAATGCGAAATATCATACTTTCAATTTTAGGAGTCTTACTTATATTAGGCTCTTTTTTTATTGCCAAACATTTAATAGACAGCAAAACAAAACCCAAACCGGTTATAGAAAAAGTTATAAAAACGGTCTACACAGACACCGTTAAAAACTCCACTATTCCTATTTTAATTCCCGCTAATGGCAGTTTAGTGGCCAAGCAGCGTGTGGAATTATATGCTGAAGTTCAAGGAATTTTTAAACCTGGAAGCAAACTATTTAAACCAGGCCAATACTATAAAAAAGGCGAAACACTCATTAAGATTGATGCATCTGAATACTATGCTAGTGTACAATCGGCAAAAAGTAACCTTTACAATACAATTGCAGCTATTATGCCTGATTTACGATTAGATTTCCCTAACATGTTTCAGAAATGGCAAACGTATTTAAATAGTTTCGATTTAAATAAAACCACCCCAAAACTTCCTGAAATGACATCAGATAAAGAAAATTATTTCATTACAGGCCGTGGTATTGTGTCCAATTATTACAATGTTAAAAATTTAGAACAGCGTTTAGCAAAGTATAATATCTCAGCGCCCTTTAATGGTATTCTCACGGAAGCCCTAATTACGGAAGGTGCCTTAATTAGAATTGGACAAAAACTAGGTGAATATATTGATCCTACCGTTTATGAAATGGAAATAGCTTTGAGTAAATCCTACGCCAGCCTTTTAAAGGTAAACGAAGACGTTGAATTACAAAACATAGAACATACCGAGCGTTATAAAGGAAAAATTTCCAGAGTTAATGGAAGTATTGATGCAGCAACACAAACCATTACGGCGTATATTGAAGTGGAAAATGAACAACTTAAAGAAGGGATGTATCTAGAAGCAAGCTTGAATGCTAAAAAAGAGGAAATTGCCATAGAAATAAATAGAAACTTAATGTTAGATGGAAATCAGATTTTTATAGTTAAGGATAACACCCTAGATATACTAAATGTTACACCTGTTTTCTTTTCGGAAACAACCGTTGTTTTAAAAAATGTTCCAAATGGTACCGTTATTTTAAACAAACCAGTTCCAGGTGCCTACGCCGGAATGCTTGTAAAGCCATTTACTGAAAATAAAACTTCAAGGGATAGCCAATAAATTATGAGAAAAATAATTACGTATTTTATTCGGTATCATGTAGCTGTTAATGTCTTCATTATAGCTTTTTTTGCATTTGGTATATTAGGGATTATGTCTTTGAAATCGTCATTTTTCCCCCTTGTCGAATCTAAAATAATCAACATAAACATTATCTATCCTGGCGCTTCGCCTCAAGAAATAGAGGAAGGTATTGTGCTGCAAATTGAAGATAATCTTAAAGGATTAAAAGGCATAGATCGCGTTACTTCCACCTCCAGAGAAAATAGTGGAACGATTACTGTTGAAATTGAAAAAGGTGAAAATATTGACTTCATGTTATTAGAAGTTAAAAACGCCGTGGATCGTGTACCTTCTTTTCCAACCGGCATGGAACCATTGGTTGTTTCGAAACAAGAAGCCATTCGGGAAACCATATCTTTTGCTTTAAGTGGAAATAATGTACCGTTAGTAACCTTAAAACAAATAGGGAGACAGGTTGAGAATGATTTACGAGCTATTGATGGTATTTCGCAAGTAACTGTTACTGGGTATCCAGAAGAAGAAATAGAAATTGCCGTAAATGAAAACAACCTATTAGCATATAATCTAACATTTTCCGATGTTGCAAAGGCAGTAGCTTCATCTAATATTCTAATTACTGGAGGAAATATAAAAACGGATGCCGAGGAGTATCTTATTCGCGCCAACAACCGTTCCTATTATGGCGACGAACTTTCAAACATTGTTGTAAAAGCAACACAAGATGGGAAAACGGTTCGCTTAAAGGACGTGGCAATTATAAGAGATCGTTTTTCGGAAACACCAAATGCTACTTTTTTCAATAAAAATTTATCGGTAAATATTTCTGTAACTAGTACAAATAATGAAGATCTTATGTCTTCTGCCGAAAAAGTTAAGGTTTATATAGATGAGTACAATCAAAAACATGAAAATGTCCGGTTAGACATCGTTAGAGATTTATCCATTACATTAAACCAACGAACCAAGCTTTTATCTGAAAACGCCATGATTGGTATGTTTTTAGTTTTAATTTTTCTGTCCTTATTTTTAAACACAAGATTGGCCTTTTGGGTGGCATTTGGACTCCCTCTTTCATTTTTAGGAATGTTCATTTTTGCGGGACAATTTGATGTTACTATAAACGTACTGTCACTTTTTGGAATGATTATCGTTATTGGTATTTTAGTTGATGATGCCATCGTAATTGCAGAAAACATTTATCAGCATTACGAAAAAGGGAAAACACCAATCCAAGCAGCTATTGATGGAACCATGGAAGTTATACCTCCCGTTGTATCGGCTATTATAACCACAATCCTAGCTTTTTCATTATTTCTGTTTTTAGACAGTCGAATTGGTGAATTTTTCAGCGAAGTTGCCGTTGTCGTTATTTTAACATTAGTCGTTTCTTTAGTAGAGGCTTTAATAATTCTACCCGCGCATTTAGCCCATTCTAAAGCCTTAAGAAAAGAAACTCCTCAAGAAAACCCTTCAAAAACAAAACAGTTTTTTGCCAAAATGCGTGGCATCAATGCTTTCGGAGATCGAATCATGAGGTTTTTAAGAGACAAAGTCTATTCGCCAGCATTATCATTTGTTTTAAAATTTAAAATCTTGTCTTTAGGGATTTTTGTGGCTCTTTTAGTTTTAACATTCGGCGCTATAGGTGGCGGTGTTATTGGTGTTACAATTTTCCCATCCATAGCAAGTGACCGTATCTCCATTGAATTAGATATGCCCAACGGAACCAATGTAAAAATAACCGATTCTATTATTTCAATGATAGAAGAAAAGTCGTTTATAGTAAATAAAGAGTTCTCTGAAAAGTTTTTAAAAGATTCCGATAAAGAGCTTTTTGAAAATACCATACTAACCTTAAATAGTAGCTCCAGCGCACAATTGGTTATAAACATGTTACCTGGAGAAGAAAGGCCTGACGAAATCAACGCTTCCATGGTAGCAAATAGGCTACGTGAGTTAGTAGGTCCGGTAATTGGTACCGAACGATTGATTTATGGTTCTGGTGGAAATTTTGGTGGTAGTCCCGTTTCCGTAGCTCTACTAGGCAATAATATTGAGGAACTGAAAGCCGCTAAAGTGGAGTTAAAAAATATTTTAGAAGAAAACCCTTTACTCAAAGATATTGAAGACAATGATCCTGCTGGTATTAAGGAAATTAGACTTGAGTTAAAAGAGACCGCCTATTTAATAGGTTTGGACCTTAGCACAGTAATGGCACAAATTCGTGCTGGTTTTTTCGGTTCTCAAGTTCAACGTTTTCAAAGAGGTCAAGATGAGATTCGAGTATGGGTGCGTTATGATCGTCCCAATAGAGAATCTATCAACGATTTGGAGGATATGCGTATTGTAACGCCAACAGGCAGTCGTATTGCGTTAAAAGACATTGCAACCTATACTATTGTCCGTGGCGATGTTGCCATTAATCATTTAGATGGCAAACGAGAAATTAGAGTTTCGGCAGATTTAAAAGATCCAAGTACCAGTGTTACAGATATTCTTGATGAAATTAAGAGAACAACCATTCCAGAGTTACAATCTAAATATCCAACAATTTCTGCTGCCTTTGAAGGACAAAATCGGGAGGCCCAAAAGTTATCTTCATCTATTTCAAGTGCAGGAACTATCATTTTATTGCTTATTTATATTACCATTGCCTTTACTTTCAGAAGCTACAGTCAACCTTTATTATTGTTGCTATTAGTTCCATTTAGTTTAACCGCCGTAGCTTGGGGACATTGGCTGTTAGGCTTTCCGGTAAACGTATTATCCTTATTAGGTATAATTGCACTAATTGGAATAATGGTGAATGACGGGTTAGTTCTTATAGGCAAATTCAATACAAATTTAAAAAACGGCATGTCTTTCGATTTAGCCCTATCGGATGCTGGAAAGTCAAGGTTTAGAGCTATTTTCTTAACATCGGTAACTACCATAGCTGGTTTAGCACCTTTGTTATTAGAAAAAAGTAGACAAGCACAATTTTTGAAACCCATGGCAATATCAATTTCTTTCGGAA
Organism: Bizionia hallyeonensis; assembly: GCF_042657385.1. NCBI lineage: Bacteria > Pseudomonadati > Bacteroidota > Flavobacteriia > Flavobacteriales > Flavobacteriaceae > Bizionia > Bizionia hallyeonensis. The sequence continues at coordinate 303,012 of NZ_JBHSLA010000004.1, forward strand.
TTGCCTATGCCACTATATTAACCTTATTAGTCTTACCCTTATTTCTATCATTTAATAATAGTATTAAGAAAAATGCTAAATGGTTATATTCTAATAAAGCCGTAACAAAAGAAGAAGTTGAACGCGCTATTAAAGAACAAAAAGAAGAAAATGAGCACTAAAAACGTCATAATATACAGTCTTTTATTATTGTCATTACCATTGTTTTCGCAGAGGATTTTAAATCCAGAAGATGCTTTTTCCATGGCTTTAGAGCATAATTATGGTATAAAAATCACCAATAACTCGTTAGAAATTGCCGAAAATAATACCAGTATCTTAAATTCTGGATATCTACCAACTGTAACGGGTAATGCTGGCGCTACATATAATTTAGATAATACGGAAGCCCAATTTGCTAATGGGGAATCTACTATTTTAAATGGTGCAGAAAGCTCGCGTTATAATGCATCGGTTAATTTAAATTATGTTGTTTTTGATGGCATGGGAAGACAGTATAATTATAAACGTTTGAAAGAAGAATATTTTTTATCGCAACTAGAGGCAAGAGAAACTATTGAAAACGTCATCATTCAACTATTTACTATTTATTACAATCTAGCTAAAACGTCAGAAAACACATTAGCTTTAGATCAAACTTTAAATATTTCAAAGGATAGATTATTAAGAGCGGAATATCAATTCGATTATGGTCAAAACACGAAGCTAGGTGTTTTAAATGCACAAGTGGATATTAATAATGATAGTATAAATCTTATAAATATTAGACAACAATTAAAAAATACAAAACGAGATTTAAATGTTGTAATCGGCAATCAAATTGCTGGGGACTTTGATGTTAAAACAGACCTTAAGTTTTTGTTAGATTTAGATAAGGATGAATTATTATCTAAAACAAAAGCAAATAATGTGGCGCTGTTGCAAGCAGAAAAAAATATTTCTATTGGCGAAATAGACATTAAAGCTCGAAAATCGCAATATTTACCTACAGTTGGATTAATTGGTTCCTATGGTTGGAATAAAAACAATAACAACGCAGCTTCTTTTGCAACAACAACTTTAAACACAGGTCTTTCAGGAGGTATTAATCTAGCTTGGGATTTATTTGATGGCGGAAGCACTATTACGCAAGTAAAAAACACCAAAATTAATTTAGACAATCAAAAATTGCAAAAAGAGCAACTAATCATCACCATTGAACGCGATTTTTATAATGCTTGGGAGGATTATCAAAATAAGCTAGTTATTTTTAATGTCCAACAAGATAATATTATTACTTCCGAAAATAATTTTAATCGAACTCAAGAAAAGTTTAAACTGGGACAAGCTACTTCTATTGAGTTTAGGCAAGCACAATTAAACCTTCGGAATGCGGAATTAAGCAGAAATCAAGCAAAATATGATGCCAAGCTTGCCGAACTAACCGTTTTACAAATAAGCGGAGACTTATTGAATGTTGAGTTTTAAATAACTTACAGTAACAATAGCTACTTAAGTAATACTAGCCATGCCGTATTGATAAAAATCAATCAGGATAAACCGCATAAAACTCCTATAAGATTTTGTATATTTGCGCTGTTAAATAACGTACCAAAACTAAAATATAATGACAAACTCTTCTACTATAATTTACACAAAAACAGATGAAGCACCAGCATTAGCAACGGCATCTTTTTTACCAATTATAAAGGCCTTTGCAAAACCATCTGGAATTACTATAGAAACAAAAGATATATCTTTGGCTGCTAGAATTTTAGCAAATTTTCCGGATTTTTTAACAGAAGACCAACGCGTTGACGATGCGCTTACCTTTTTAGGTGATTTAGTTAAAAGACCTGAAGCCAACATCATTAAATTACCAAATATTAGTGCCTCTGTTCCACAGTTAAATAGTGCTATAAAAGAGCTTCAAGATAAAGGTTATAAATTACCTAATTACCCGGAAGAAGTAAAAAATGATCAAGATAAAGACGTAAAGAGTCGTTATGATAAAATAAAAGGTAGTGCTGTAAACCCTATACTTCGCGAAGGTAACTCCGATCGTCGTGCGCCAAAGGCAGTAAAGAATTTTGCTAAAAAACATCCGCATTCTATGGGTGCTTGGAGTAAAGATTCAAAAACAAATGTTGCCACCATGAGTGAAGGTGATTTTGCACATAATGAAAAATCAGTAACCTTGGATGCGGCAACCAGCGTCAAAATAATTCATACAGATTTAAGTGGTACTAAAACAATTCTAAAAAATGATTTCCCATTATTAAAAGGCGAAATTATTGATGGAACGGTTTTAAGCAAAAAAGCACTTTTAAACTTTTTAGAAACTGAAATTGAAGACGCTAAAGCAACCAACGTATTGTTTTCATTACATATGAAAGCGACTATGATGAAGGTGAGTGATCCAATTATTTTTGGTCATGCTGTACGTGTTTTCTTTAAGGATGTATTTGCCAAATATCAAGACGATTTCAATAAAATAGGAGTCGATGTTAATAATGGTTTTGGAGATTTAATTCGTAACCTATCGGAATTACCAGATGCCAAACGAAAAGCTATTGAAGCTGATATTGAAGCAACTTTTAATAGTCGCCCAGATTTAGCCATGGTTAATAGCGATAAGGGTATTACCAATTTACATGTACCTAGTGATGTAATTATAGACGCATCCATGCCTGCTATGATTCGTACATCTGGAAAAATGTGGAATAAAAATGGCGAGCTTCAAGATACAAAAGCGGTAATTCCAGACAGTAGTTATGCAGGAATTTACTCGGCTACTATTGCTTTCTGTAAAGAACATGGCGCTTTTGATCCAACGACCATGGGAACCGTTCCAAATGTTGGGTTAATGGCTCAAAAAGCTGAAGAATACGGATCGCATGATAAAACATTCGAGATTGCTAGCAATGGTACAGTTACGGTTGTGGATTCAGATAATAAAGTTTTAATTGAGCACACCGTTGAAGCTGGAGATATATGGAGAATGTGTCAAGTAAAAGATGCTCCCATTCAGGACTGGGTTAAATTGGCTGTAAATCGTTCAAGAGCTTCGCAAACACCAGCCGTTTTTTGGTTAGACGATAAGCGCGCACATGATGCAGAATTAATTAAAAAAGTAAATACCTATTTAAAAGATCATGATACATCTGGTTTAGATATCAGAATACTATCACCAATTGAAGCGACTAATTTTACTTTAAAGCGTGTTAAAGCTGGAGAAGATACCATTTCAGTTTCTGGAAATGTATTACGTGATTATTTAACTGATTTATTTCCAATTTTAGAATTAGGAACAAGTGCTAAAATGTTATCTATTGTACCATTAATGAATGGTGGCGGCTTATTTGAAACCGGTGCTGGTGGTTCTGCTCCAAAACATGTAGAACAATTACTAGAAGAAAATCATTTACGATGGGATTCTTTAGGTGAATTTTTAGCTCTAGCTGTTTCTTTAGAGCATTTATCTGAAGTTACTAAAAATCCAAAAGCACTCATATTATCAGAAGCTTTGGATTTAGCAACGGAAAAACTTTTGGATAACAATCAGTCACCTTCTAGAAAAGTGGGCGAATTGGATAACAGAGGGAGCCATTTTTACCTGGCTAAATATTGGGCAGAAGCAATTGCAAACCAAGAAAAGGATATTTCAATGAAGAATACTTTTGGAGAAATAGCACTTTTGTTTAAGGCCGAAGAAAAAAACATTATTAACGAATTGAATAGTGTACAAGGAAAACAAGTCAGCATTGGTGGCTATTACGAACCAAATGATGATTTAACAAACAATATTATGCGCCCAAGTGAAACATTAAACAAAATATTACAAGCGTTATAATATTTCCAAACTTTATGAAAAAAGCTCCTTTTTAAGGGGCTTTTTTTTATACTTTTAATAAAAATTGACGGTAATGAACATACGTATATTCTGGTTAATTCTGATTTTTACATTCAGTATCAATTCTATTTGGTCTCAAAATAAATTCACTCTAAATGGTGTAATTTCAGATTCAGAAAGTAGCGAAACACTAATTGGTGTTAATATTTTAATTCCCGAACTAAAAACTGGAGCAACCACCAACGAATATGGCTTTTACTCCATAACCCTTCCTGAAGGCACATATCGCGTTGTAATTAGTTATTTAGGTTATAGTGAGGTTTTGGAAACCATAACCCTTTCTGAAAATATCACTAAAAATTTCACATTAACAGAATCCGTAGAAAGCTTAAATGAAGTCATTATCACCGAAAATGTAGAAAAACTCAATATAAGAAAACCCCAAATGAGTTTAAACGCTATGTCAGCCGGAACCATTAAAGAAATTCCTGTTGTGTTTGGTGAAGCAGATGTTATAAAAGCTATCACCTTACTTCCAGGGGTTACTACAGCTGGCGAAGGTGCTTCAGGTTTTAATGTACGTGGTGGTGCCGCGGACCAAAACTTAATACTTTTAGATGAAGCAACCATTTACAACTCATCACATTTATTCGGGTTTTTCTCTGTTTTTAATCCAGATGCCATAAAAGACTTAAAACTTTACAAAGGTGGTATTCCGGCAAGGTATGGTGGACGCGTTTCTTCCGTATTAGACATCTATCAAAAAGAAGGAAACAAAAATAAATTTCACATGAACGGTGGCATTGGTTTAATATCCAGTAGACTTTTAGCCGAAGGCCCAATTAATAAAGGAAAAGGTTCCTTTCTTTTAGGAGGTCGAGCTACGTATGCGCATTTGTTTTTACCCCTTTTTGATTTAGATAATAAAGCCTATTTCTACGATTTAAATACTAAAATTAGTTACAGATTGAACGATAATAATAACATCTATTTATCAGGATATTTTGGCCGTGATGTGTTGAGTTTTAGTGATAGTTTTGAAAACACGTATGGAAATACAGTTTTAAACTTTAGATGGAATCACTTATTTTCTGATAAAATATTTTCAAATTTATCTTTAATCTATTCGGATTATTACTACGGGTTAGATCTAAATTTTATAGGATTTAACTGGGATTCTGGTATTCGCAATTTTAATGTGAAATATGATTTCAAACATTATCTGAATAATAATATAACACTCCAATATGGACTAAACAGCATTTATCACAAATTTAATCCTGGAGAAATAAAACCATCATCAGAAGAATCGGGCATTAATCCAGATAAACTAATTGATAAATATGCTTTTGAAAATGCACTTTATTTAGATGTTGAGCAGAAATTATCCGAAAAGATTCAATTATCATACGGCTTGCGCTATAGTACATTTTTAAGACTAGGACAGGATGAATTAAATATGTATGCCAATAATGAGCCGGTCGTTTTTAACCAAGAGTTACAAATTTACGAAAAAGCAGAACCTATAGGCATTGAAAAGTACAAACGTAGTAAAGTTTTAAAATCATTTGGCAATTTCGAGCCACGTTTAGCCATTGCTTATCAATTGCAAAATAATTCATCTATCAAAGCAAGTTACAACCGTTTAAGTCAATATTTGCATCTATTATCTAATACGAGTTCACCGACGCCATTAGATATTTGGACGCCTAGCGGTATGTACACCGACCCACAAATACTAGATCAAGTAGCCCTAGGTTATTTCAGAAATTTTAAGAACGATGTATTTTCACTTGAGCTAGAAACATTTTATAAAACAGTAAAAAACAGAATAGATTATATTGATGGTGCAGATTTAATAGCGAATGATGCCATAGAACAAGTTATTTTAAATGGTGAAGCCAGAGCTTATGGCATGGAAATACTTTTCAGAAAAAATACCGGGCGTTTAAAAGGTTGGATTGCTTATACCTTATCAAAATCAGAACAAAGAACGCCTGGCAGAACTGAAAATGAACCAGGAATAAACAATGGCGCGTGGTATAAAACAGCCTATGATAAAACGCATGACATTTCTATTACCGCTAGTTATGATTTTACACAGAAATGGCGATTTAATGCTAATTTCATACTTCAAACAGGTCAACCCGTAACCTATCCCAATGCACAATATGAGTACAATGGCATTTCCATACCAAACTATGGCTTGCGTAATGAATTTCGATTACCATCCTATAACCGACTGGATTTATCTGCCACTTACATACCAAAACCAGAAAAATCATCGGGTTGGCAAGCTGAATGGGTCTTCGGAATTTATAACGTTTATAATAGATATAATGCGGCTTCTATTACCTTTTCAGAAAATAGAGACACCGGTGTAAATGAAGCAACACGATTATCAATTTTTGGTATCGTTCCATCGGTTACTTATAATTTTAAATTTTAATTCTATGAAGAACATTATCATTTTACTACTAATTAGTATTTCATTTTTTTCATGTGAAGATGTAATAGATGTAAATGTACCTAATTCTGAACCGAGATTAGTAATCGATGCTTCCATAAACTGGATAAAAGGAACTTCAGGTAATGAGCAGTCCATAAAACTTACTTTAACGGCTCCTTATTTTGATTCTTCAGTTCCTCCAGCTAATGATGCCGAGGTTTTTATTACTGATTCTAATAATAACGTTTTTATTTTTGTTGAAGATGGAAATACTGGTTTATATTTAAATTCAAATTTCACTCCTGTTTTAAATACAGACTATTACCTAACTATTAATTATAAAAATGAAATATATTCAGCTACTGAAACACTTTTAGCTGTACCAGAATTTGATTTTGTTGAACAAAATTTAGAAGGCGGAATTACTGGTGAAGAAACAGAAATTAAAGCATACTTTACAGACCCAGCTAACGAAGAAAATTATTACTTTTTTGAGTACATTCCAAGTATACCGGTAAATAAAACATTAGATACCTTTAAAGATGAATTTGTAAATGGAAATCAGATTTTTGGTTTCTATGTTGAAGAAGATTTAACCACTAACGATTCTGTTATCATAAGAAATTATGGTGTATCCGAACGGTTTTATGAATTTATGTTTATTTTATTGCAACAAACTGGTGCCGGAGGAGGTGGTCCGTTTGAAACACAACCTGCTACTGTTCGCGGGAATTGCATAAATACAACCAATCAAAATAATTATCCATTAGGATATTTCAGGTTATCTGAAGTGGCTGAAATTAATTATACCATTGAATAGAGCAAGTTCCATATTATAATTACAGATTATATTTTGTAATTTTGAAGCTATGGATTTTATAAAAACAACTGAAAAAGATTCAAATTACAACCACCTCGAAACGATGTCCGTATCTGCTATCTTAAAGCATATTAATACGGAAGATCAAACCGTACCTTTGGCGGTTGAAAGAGAACTGCCACAAATAGAAGCCTTAGTTTCGCAAATAGTTGAAAAACTAAAAATTGGAGGTCGACTTTTTTATATTGGTGCAGGAACAAGTGGTAGGTTAGGTATTTTAGATGCATCAGAATGTCCACCAACTTTTGGAGTTTCACACGATTTAGTGGTAGGGATTATTGCAGGTGGAGATAAAGCCATTCGAAAAGCTGTTGAAAATGCTGAAGATTCTAAAACTCAAGGTTGGGAAGACTTGCAAGCCTTTAATATATCATCTAAAGATATTGTCATTGGTATTGCAGCATCAGGAACCACCCCTTACGTTATTGCAGCATTGGAAATGTGTAATAAAAACCAAATCCTTACTGGCTGTATTACTTGTAATAAAAACAGTCCCCTATCTTTAGTTTCCAACTATCCTATTGAAGTTGTGGTAGGACCAGAATTTGTTACAGGAAGTTCTAGGATGAAAGCAGGTACAGTTCAAAAATTAGTTCTTAATATGATTACAACCACCACCATGATTCAACTGGGCCATGTTAAAGGAAATAAGATGGTCGATATGCAATTAAGTAATGTCAAATTGGTTGAACGCGGAATAAAGATGATTATGGAAGAACTCCAAATAGACTATGTAACGGCTCAACAATTATTAAACACATATAAAAATGTGAGAACAGCAATAAACAATTATACAAATGGAAACTGAAACAAAACACACGGATAAAGATGTTCTTTTAAAGGGTATTAAAAAAATGGGAGTATCATTATTATGCATGTTTTTAGGGCCTACTCTTTTATATATAGCATTTAGCAATCAAGAAAAAGCCTTATATATACCATTACTAATAGTGGGTATAATAATTTGTGGCCTTGCTATATTCTTTGCCTTTAAAGGATTAAAAACAATAATGGATAGTATGTTCAACTAATTTTAAATTACAATTTTATATCAATTATTTATAAAGCGCATGATGCGCTTTATTTTTTTGATTAAAACGAAACTTTATAAAACAAAAAAAATCCCGATTCAAGTATTGAATCGGGATTCTTAAAAAAGGCGGCGACCTACTCTCCCACGAGATGCAGTACCATCGGCGCTAACGGGCTTAACTACTCTGTTCGGAATG
>NZ_JBHSLA010000005.1:0-257889 GCF_042657385.1 Bizionia hallyeonensis
TGCCGTTGGCGCAGGATTTGTTTAAATCAGGTGTTCTTTTTTGTCCAGTTACAAATCCAAATCAACGTATATATCGGGTAATATTATATTGTAATTATTACGTATTTATAGGAAGAAGTTCCAGACATAACCTATTATATAAGGTAGCGGCTTTACTAAGTAGTTTTTAAATTTATACCTATATATATATTGTATGTAAAAATTTATCCTGTTATATTTGTCCTTTCATAATTACATACTATATAATGATAGATATTACATTGCCAGATGGCAGTATTAAGTCAGTTGAGAAGGGAACAACTTCCATGGACGTTGCAAAAAGCATTAGCGAAGGATTAGCTAGAAACGTTATTTCTGCAAAATTTAATGATACGGTTGTAGAAACCAAAACCCCATTAACAACCGACGGTACTCTTGTTTTATACACCTGGAACGATGATGAGGGTAAAAAAGCATTTTGGCATTCATCCGCACATATATTAGCTCAAGCAATTGGAACACTCTACCCTACTGCTAAGTTATGGGTTGGTCCGGCAATTGAAAATGGTTTTTATTATGATATTGATTTAGGCGAAGAAACCATATCTGATAAAGATTTTAAGCGTATTGAAGATAAGATGTTAGAAATAGCACGTGGAAAACATGAATTCAATATGCGGGAAGTTTCCAAACTAGAAGCGCTATCTTATTATAGAGATAAAAACAATTATAAATTAGATTTAATAGGGAACTTGGAAGATGGCACAATTACATTTTGCGATCATGACACATTTACAGATTTATGTCGCGGTGGCCATATTCCTAATACCGGAATTGTCAAAGCCGTTAAAATATTAAGTGTTGCTGGCGCTTATTGGAAAGGTGACGAAAACAATAAACAATTAACACGTGTTTATGGGATTTCATTTCCTAAACAAAAGGAATTAACAGAGTACCTTCACTTATTAGAAGAAGCAAAAAAACGCGATCATAGAAAGCTTGGAAAAGAGCTTGAACTTTTTACATTCTCCCAAAAAGTAGGTCAAGGTTTACCATTGTGGTTACCAAAAGGAGCTGCATTGCGGGAGCGTTTAGAGAATTTTCTTAAAAATGCGCAGAAAAAAGCTGGTTATGAAATGGTTGTTACACCGCATATTGGACAGAAAGAACTTTACGTAACATCTGGACACTATGAGAAATATGGTGAAGATAGCTTTCAACCTATACTAACACCTAAAGACGGCGAAGAGTTTTTATTGAAACCCATGAATTGCCCACACCACTGTGAGATATACAATAGTTTTCAGTGGTCTTATAAAGACTTACCAAAACGGTTTGCTGAATTTGGAACCGTTTATAGATATGAGCAAAGTGGAGAGTTACATGGCTTAACACGTGTAAGAGGTTTTACTCAAGATGATGCGCACATATTTTGTACGCCAGACCAATTAGATAAAGAGTTTAAAGATGTTATTGATTTAGTATTGTATGTCTTTGGATCTTTAGGGTTTGAAAACTTCACAGCACAAGTATCTTTACGCGATCCTGAAAATCCTGAAAAATATATTGGAAGTAATGAGAATTGGGAAAAAGCAGAAGCCGCTATTTTAAATGCCGCCAAGGACAAAAACTTAAATTATGTTGTAGAAACAGGCGAAGCTGCTTTTTATGGTCCAAAATTAGATTTTATGGTTAAAGATGCCCTTGGAAGACAATGGCAACTAGGCACCATTCAAGTCGATTATAATTTACCAGAACGATTTGAATTAACCTATAAAGGCAGTGACAACGAGCTACACAGACCCGTCATGATTCACCGTGCGCCTTTTGGTAGCATGGAAAGATTTGTAGCTATTTTACTAGAACACACCGCAGGTAACTTCCCATTGTGGTTGGTGCCTGAACAAGTAATTGTGTTATCTATTAGTGAAAAATATGAAAAATACGCGAAAAAAGTTTTAAATTCGCTAGAAAATGACGAAATTCGCGCCCTAATTGACAATAGAAACGAAACGATGGGTAAGAAAATTCGGGAAGCCGAAATGAAGAAGATACCATATATGATTATTGTTGGTGAGAACGAAGAACAAGAAAATAAAATTTCTGTTCGTCAGCATGGAGGTGAAGATCTTGGCATGATTTCTGTACAAGAGTTTACTGAATTGTTGAACAAAGAAGTCAATAAAACATTAAAGAAATTTTAATAAAAAATAAGTTAAACTAAAATTATAAGGCCATAGCAATACGTAGAAGAAGACAAGCTCCTCGTCGAGTAAATCAAGAAGATCAGCACAAAATCAACACTAAAATTAGGGTTGAAAAAGTGCGTTTAGTAGGTGACAATGTTGAAGTAGGTGTCTACCCAACAAAAGAAGCATTGGCAATAGCTGATGAGCAAGGGCTTGACCTTGTTGAAATATCGCCAAAAGCAGATCCTCCTGTTTGTAAAGTGATGGATTATAAAAAGTTTCTTTACGAACAAAAGAAACGTGAAAAGGTTTTAAAAGCGAAAGCTTCAAAAGTTGTTGTAAAAGAAATTCGTTTTGGTCCTCAAACTGATGATCATGATTACGAGTTTAAAAAGAAACATGCCGAGAAGTTTTTGCAAGAAGGTGCAAAGCTAAAAGCTTTTGTATTTTTTAAAGGCCGATCCATTGTTTTTAAAGAACAAGGACAAATTCTATTATTGCGTTTAGCGCAAGATTTAGAAGATTTAGGCAAAGTAGAACAAATGCCGAAGCTGGAAGGTAAACGAATGACGATGTTTATTGCTCCAAAAAAATCAAAATAACAAAAATGCTGTTCTCGACGCTTCGAGACAGATTGAAGATAGTAAGCGAAATAACTTAAACTAGGAAGAAAAATGCCTAAAATGAAAACCAAATCTAGTGCCAAGAAAAGATTTAAAATTACTGGTACTGGTAAAATTAAAAGAAAGCACGCTTTTAAGAGTCACATCTTAACAAAGAAATCTAAAAAGCGTAAGTTAGCATTAACTCATAGTACGTTAGTACATGACAATGATGTTAACAGCATTAAGGAACAATTACGATTAAAATAATTGTAAAAACGTTCGGTTAGAATTATTTATAAACCCTGGAGTTAGGCTCAAAAAAGTATCTGAAAAAGATCGCCTACTACAAAAAAATTTAAAATTATGCCAAGATCAGTAAATTCTGTTGCCAAAAGAGCCAGAAGAAAAAAGGTGCTTAAACAAGCAAAAGGTTACTTCGGACGTCGTAAAAACGTTTGGACAGTAGCAAAAAATGCGGTTGATAAAGCGATGCAATATTCGTACAGAGACCGTAGAGTTAAAAAGAGAACATTCCGTACATTATGGATCCAACGTATTAACGCTGGAGCTAGACAACATGGTATGTCTTACTCACAGTTTATGGGTAAAATGAAAGCTAACAATATCGAATTAAATCGTAAAGTTTTAGCTGATTTAGCCATGAATAACCCAGATGCATTTGCAGCTGTAGTAAAGAAAGTAAAGTAAGGCGTTTCGCCTATTGTAAAACATATTTCGCTTATAAAAAATCCGATTCTTAATTGAATCGGATTTTTTTATGCTTTAAAATAAAAACAGCGACATCCAAAACTGAATATCGCTGCCTCATGCTAATTAATCAAATCCCTTAATTTAATTAATGTTGAGTATTTAAACCCATGATAAATTGACTGTAATAGCTTTACAGAACTAAACTATAACTAAATTTACTCCTCACAAAAAAGACGTTTTGAAATGCAGCACTTTGTATGTGAATGCAATATAACACGGCTTTTCATATTTCTATTTTATAATATATCACATAGAGGCATTCATAAAAAAAACAGCGATATCAATTCTGATAGTCGCTGTTTTCAACTTAACCTAAATAGCCTGTTTAATTATTGAGTTCATTAGTACTTGATAACTCTTTTAATAATTTCGTTTTGATTTACTTCTATTTTTAAAAGATAAACACCATCCTCATAGTTGCTCAAATCTATGCTAGATTTCGTGGTCGTTTCTGTTGTATTCAATAATAACCTTCCGTTCAAATCATAAAGTGAAATTTTTGATTCCAATGCATTCGGAAAGCTAATGGAAACATGACCACTTGTTGGGTTTGGATACACGCGAATATTTTTTAAAGCTTCCACCTCTTCTAAACCTAAAGTGTCTTGAACATTTACAACAATTTCTACACGTGCACTTTCGCATCCATTTGCATTTGTACTAGCTACCCAATAGGATGCTGATCCAACTGTAGATGTATCTGGTGTAGGAGCTGTTGTTGAACCAGTCCCTCCAGTTTCTGTGGTGTACCACATTAAACCTGTACCTTCGGTTGCTGCTGTTAATGGGTTGGCAGTATCTCCTAATTCATAGGTTATTAAAGTTGTAGTTGTAGGTATATTTGGTATAGTAGAACCACTTGTTACAGGTGATCCAGCTAAAAAGTTTTGGGTTTGACCTGTTAACACCGAATTGTTATTTATAGTTGCATTATTTTGGTTTGCTGTAGCATCAAATATAGTGGTAATACTAGTATTATTTACAGCATTCAAACCTTGGTTAAATTTATAGTAAACCAATAACCCTGATTCCGTACCCTGCAATTCACAGTTTTTATTTGCATTAATTTGCCCCTCTGTTCTTGGTAGGTCCCATACTCTATACTCATCTATAGCTGCATTTCCAGAACCAATTTGGGATATATTAAATTCTTCAACAGGTACCATAGGCGTAAAAGTGCTATCTAAAATACCGTCTATATAAAAGCTGTATGAGTTAGATGAGTTTCTGCTTAAGGCTATATGATGCCAATCATCATCAGTTAAAGCTAGATTAGATACAAATTGCTCTTGGTAATCATAAAAATTCGAAATTCGAAAATTTAATTTATTATCTTGATCAACATTGAACGTATAAAAATTATTGATCTCAACTTCATCAATACCAGTTAAAATGTAAAGAGCTTCAGAAGTTTTAACCCAAAGTTCTACGGTAAATGCATTTGGTAAATTAAGTCCACCATCGACATCATTTATATAAAAGGCATTTGATGCTCCATTATTAGATGTACCCATACGGTAATGGTCTGCTGGTATTGCCACTTCAACCACAATTTCTACACGCTCACTTTCGCAACCATTATCATTGGTACTTGACACCCAATAAGTAGTTGAACCAACAGCATCTGTACTTGGCGTTGGTGCATTTACATTACCAGTCCCTCCTGTTTCCATAGTGTACCATAATAAACCTGTACCATTAGAACCTGTTGTTGCTGTTAGAGGAGTTGCTGTATCGTTTTGGGTATACGTTACTGGAGTCGTAACTGTCGCTTCAGAAGGAATTATTGAACCTGTTGTTACAGGAGAACCTGCTAACCAGTTAGATGTGCTTCCTGTTAAAGTAAAATTGTTTAAGGTTCCATTGTTAGCATTTGCTGTATGGTCTGTTAATGTCGTTTCAGAAGTGTTATCTTCTGAGTCAAGCCCTTGGTTAAAATTGTAATACGCAACTAAACCTGTTTCAGTGCCATCTAATTCACAATCTTTTGAACCATTTATTTGTTCTGCTGTTCTAGTAACATTCCAAATACGGATATCATCCATATTACCTGTAAAAAAACGACCAGGATATATTGGATTGTTTCCAATTAACACCGTCTGTGCATTGTTATTAATAATACCAGAAGCGGGAGCTTGAGTTTCTAATACACCATCTATATAAATCTTAATAGCGTTACCACCAAAAGTTGCAGCTATATGATGCCAATTACCATCGTTTATATTTGAAATTGAATTAATTTCTTGTACAGGTGTTACGCCGCTACATGTAAAATTCACAGTTCCTGAATCATTTAAATGCAACCTCCAACTATCATCCCCTTTTACCACTAAAGCATCCCATTGTTGCGGCATCACGCTTGAATTCACCCAAAGCTCTACAGTCATTTGATTTGTAAAATCGAAATTGGCCTCATTTGGAATACTAACCTGATCATTAACACCGTCAAAATTTAAATGGGTTGCTGGTGGTGGTGGTAAAATAGTCCCAAAATTTTGCCAAACTGATGCTGCTTGATAAGTTGCTACTGTTCCAGCAGGAACACTTAAAGTTGCCATACCAATATTTACACCTGTAAAAACATTGCTATTAATAGACAACGGTGTTACCCATTCGACTGTAACCGATGTTAAAGTATTACAAAATTCAAATGCATTAATACTAATATTTGTGACTGAACTAGGAATAACCACAGAAGTTAAACTAAAACACGCATTAAATGAAAGCTGTCCAATACTTGTAACAGAATCCCCCATATCTACGGAGGTTAAGTTTGTACAAAATCGAAACGCATTATTCCTTATTTCAGTCACGGTATTAGGAATTGTAATTGAAGTTAACGTTGTGCTATTTTCAAAGGCCGAGTCTAAAATTGAAACGACAGTATAACTAACACCAGCGTTTTGAACTGTTGAAGGAACTATTAATTCCCCCACATAACTTGCAGACGAAGTAACACCCACTGTATTGTTAGTTGTTGAAATAACAGAATAATTAACGCCACCTACAGAAAAGGTTTGAGCGGAAGCTGCAGTTACAAACAATACAGCAAAAATTAAAAGTAATTTTAGTTTCATAAAAAAATTTAGTTTGAATTAATTGTCGACCAAAACTAAATTTTTATCCACGAACTGCAAATAAACAGGGGTGAAATACAGTTGTTTGTATGTAAAATACTACTTAAAGCCTTTTATATAGGTTCGGGATAATGGAATTTCTACATCATTAACAAATACGGAAGAGGCTGTTATACGAAGCACTTTACTTTTATTTACAACATATGACCGATGGGTTTGTTTAAATATATCTGATGGTAGTTGTTTAAAAATAGTACTTAAGGACTGCCTAATTGTATATTTTTTAGAAGTTGTATAAATATTACTATAATTACCGTCAGCCATAATGTATTTAATAGCATCATATTCTAAATTCACAATGTCATATCCATCTTTAAACTGAAAACTTTGCTTTTGTTTTTTCTGAATAGCTAAACTAATGGATGCCAAAACATCTACTTTTTTAATGGGTTTTGTTAAATAAGCATCTGGATTCGTTTTTAAGGCTTCATTCATTAATGCAAAATCAGACTGTCCTGTGATAAAAATAACCGTTGCGTTCGTGTTTTTAGATTTTGATAATTCAATCCCGTCATTTAAACCACTTAAGTTGATATCCATTAAAATAATATCTGGTAGAAAGGAAGCCATTTCATGTAAAGCTGAGTTCTTATCGTGAACTATTTTTAAATTAGAAAATTGTTCATCCTGTAACAAATCAGCAATATATTCCGCTATAATCACATCATCCTCTACAATAAGGACTTTAGTGTTTTGGTAACTAGTCATTAGTAATGTGTTTTTCAAATGAAAAAGAGAATCCATTATCGGTTTCTATTTGATACTCTGTTTTTAACTGACGGCAAATTTTATCAATTAGTTTTGGCTTGACCTCTTTATTTTTTTCGCGTGAACCTGTATCGGAATAATTAAAATACATCCTGTTTTCTTTGTGAGTCAATCTGAAATTTATCGTTTTACTGTCTTCATTATCAAAGGCATGTTTAATGGAATTGATACACAACTCTGAAAGCAGTAAGCCAAAATACATGGCATGATCTGAAGAAATATCAACAGAATCGATTTTGAAATCGGTTTGAATATCGTTCTCCTTAAAGACCTCGAAGAAGCTAACTTTTACATCATTCAAATAGTTTGCAACATCTACTTTACTTTTATCCCTATTTTTATATAAATGCTTATGCAAGGTTGAAATAGCATCTACTTTTGTTAATATACTTTTAAGCTGGAACGCATTGTCTGGTGATGATTTTTTTAACTGATCTGAAATAAGAATAACAACAAGTTGTAAGTTGTTATTAATTCGGTGATTGGCTTCGCTTAATAAAAACTCATTTTCTTGTGACAGTAATTGTAACTTTCTATTGCTCTTTTTTGTTTTTTGTAGAAAATAGGTGATCAGTAATGTTACAACAATTGCTATTAAAAATAACCCCAATATGATATAAAGATTAATTTTATTCGAAGCTAATTCTTTATTTTTGTTTTTAATTTCAAGGTTACTAATTTTAATTTGATTTTCCTTTTCTGTAAGTTTATACTTTTCCTCAAGTTCAAATAAAAATTTATCATGCTCTTTTTTGTTATATGCATCTGTAAGCACCATACGATAGAGCAAATAATCGTATGCTTTTACATTATTACCTAGCTTTTTATAGGTTTCGTAAACGTTTATCGTTACAATTATTTGATTAAATAATAAGTCGTTGGCTTTTGTAAAATCTATAGCCTCCAACCCTATTTGTAAGGCTTTTTCTAATTGATTATCTTTAATTAAAGCATTGGTATAATTAATATAAACATCAGCTTGATGTTGTACCAAATTATTATTCTTGGCATATTCTAATAAATCTTTAAAATGGGTAATAGCGCCTTTTATATCTCCTCTTCGCTCATAAACACTAGCTAATTCTAATTTTGAATAAAATATATTATCCTTGTGATTTACCTTTTCTGCCAATTTTAAAGATTTATTAGCATAAATTATTACAGAATCTAAATTGCCAAAATGTTGTGAAAAAAGTGAAGCGCGCCTATTGTAGTAGCTAGATAAGTCAAATTCATTTATCATATTATTTTTTAAAATTGACTCTGCATTTTTTTGATGCTCTATTGCCACTTTAAATAAACCTCGTTTTCTATAAAACTCAATCATTTTAACATGATACAGAAATTTTAATTGGAGATCTTCTATTCGTTCAATCTCCTCATAGGCCTCCATTAAATACGCATTGGTTTTTTTAAAATCCAATTTCAATTTATAGGTATCGGCTAATCCTATTAGTAATTTTATTTTTTGTTCTGGACTTTGAGGTTCAGTTAAATGAGAATTAAAAAACGAAATAGCATCATCCAACTTGTTTTCATAAATCAGGTTTTGACCATAACTTATAATGGAATCATTTTGAGAAAATGATAATAGCGAAAAAAGTAAAAAAAGAAAAGCGATAGTATGCTTCATTCTAGGTCTTTTGTTTCTTTTTCCTAGCGGCTGGAAATAGCACGTTATTAAGAATTAATCGGTATCCAGGTGATGTTGGATATAAGTCCAATTCCGTTTTCGGATCACCAACTTTATGGGTATAATCCTCGGGATCATGACCACCATAAAAGGTAAAAAAACCTTTCCCTTTAACTCCATGTATGTATTTGGCTTCTCCATTGGTTTTGTTTTCACCTAAAACTAACACATTTGCCTTTATTTGATCTCGACTATACGAGGTAGTTTGTCCCATAAAGCCTTTAACTAAAGCTGTATGATTTTGATTTAACATAGTTGGAATTGGATCCCATTTTGCCGAAAAATCCATTAACGTAAAATAATCCGTCATTTTTGGTATTCTACGTTTTGTTGTCATATCAATAGAGGAGAACTCATAGATGTTAGGATCCCGTTCTAGAATATAATCTTTGAATGCGAAGGTTCTAGCATAATCAATTTTACTTTGATAGTTAGCATCACTAGGGTCGCCATCAAACATGGGTTCGCAAATATCAACACCATCGGCAGATAATGCAATATCAAAACTATCCGTAGCACTACACATGGCAAACATAAAGCCACCGCCAATAACATAATCTCTAATCTTGTTGGCAACCGCTAATTTCTGATTGGAAACCTTATCATAGCCTAGCCGTTTTGCCAGAGCTTCGGCAGCTTTCTTTTCTTCAATATACCAAGAAACCGCTTTGTAGTTGGCGTAAAACTTTCCGTATTGCCCCGTAAAATCTTCATGATGTAAATGCAACCAGTCATATAATAACAAGGCATCATTCAATACTTCCTCATCATAAATTGTTTCATAAGGAATTTCAGCATAGGTTAAAACCATAGTTACGGCATCATCCCAAGGTAAATTCCCTTTTGGTGAATACACAGCAATTTTGGGTGCTTTTTCAAGCACAACCGATTCCATATTTTTACTCGGACTGCTAATTTCAGTAAGAATAGCTTCTGCTTTAGAATCCGAAAGAACTTCAAAAGACACACCACGGATTTGACATTCCCGACGAATGCGCTCCGTATCGGGGAGCAAAAAGGACCCACCTCTATAATTCAGCAACCAATTTACTTTTAGTTGATTATCCAGAGTCCAATAGGTAATACCGTAAGCCTTGAGATGGTTTTTCTGGCTTTCGGCATCCATAGGAATTAAAATATAGGATGCAAAACTATTTAAGGTAAACAAAAACAGTAAGAGAACGGTTAACTTTTTCATAGTTGAAAGATACTGAAAATATAGACCTTTCAAATTAATTTAAAATAATTTTAACCTCGATAATGGTCTAGTTTTTACCCGATAATAAATTAGCAATTACTTTAGTACTTTCAAACTGTTCCAACATGATTTTTAAGAAAACAGTGATTGGAATAGCCATAATTAAACCTGGTACTCCCCAGATATACCCCCAAAGCATAAGCATAACCAAAACAGTAATAACGTTTAATGAAAACGATTTTCCCATAAAAACCGGTTCAAGAATAGAACCAAAAAGAACCTGAACACCTGTGATTGAAACCACAAAGAAGAATAAAATGCTCGTAGGATCTAACTCAATAAAAGCAAATGCTGATAATAAAACCACTGTAATAATGGAACCAACCATTTGAACAAAATTAATTAA
The DNA here is from genome assembly GCF_042657385.1 of Bizionia hallyeonensis. Lineage (NCBI taxonomy): Bacteria > Pseudomonadati > Bacteroidota > Flavobacteriia > Flavobacteriales > Flavobacteriaceae > Bizionia > Bizionia hallyeonensis. Next base: position 10,747 of record NZ_JBHSLA010000005.1, read on the forward strand.
AAAGGCAAATAAACCCCAGAATATAGGAAAGCTAACATCAAAAAACAGACAAGCCAAACCGGTTCCAATTCCAGTGGCTAAACTAACGGCAAATTTAACCTTGACAAACGTCATTAAATCATTTTCAATTTTAATAAAGGTTTTTACGGAGGTGTGTTTCAGTTTAAGTAACGTGTTATTCAGTACTTTTTGAATATTAATAGACTCGGCTAGCCATAAGACAACAAAAAATATGGTCATTAATATCATCGTTAAAGTTTTCCGAACAAAATCAATAGTAACCCCAATTGTTTCCTCGTGAATGAATTTTTTAAAGAAGCTTTCTTTACTATCAACCTCAATTCCAAAGGTTTCATTCCTCATAAGTAAAAGGGCATCAAATTTTTCTTCAGCCTTTACAAAAAATTCCGTTTCCGAATTTAAGATTTCACGACCTGAAACTTTAACGAGTTCCAGACCAATTTTTAAACCAATAGCTATTAAGAGAACCACTATTATTATGCTTATTGCTCTTGGAATTTTCTTTCTACCTAACCAACGCATGAGCGGTAAAAATAGTAAGGCAATAAACATGGAGAAAATCAACGGAATAAATATAAACGAAAGTATTTTCAGTAAAAAAAACACCAACGGAATTACGATGATGGATAATAATATATTTGTAGTACGCAACTGGTTCATATAAAAGCCACAATTAAATGGAATTGCAAAATTAAGTCAAAAACATGGTATGCCTGCTAAAAGTTAGGACAATTTTAAGTTTTTAAAATTAGAAAGAAAATGTTTAAAATGAGTTGCGCCAATCCGTCGAGTTTAAAAAGGAACATCATTATCATCTGGAGCACCAAAGGCATCATTAGGCGATGGAAAATGGTCTGCTTTAAATGTGTTATCATTTGCGGCCTCGTTCATTTTGGAATGAAATTCATGATCAAATGGTGTATCAAAATCATCTAAATTATCAAACTTACCAAGATTACCAATAAATTTCAGCCGGATGTTATCCAATCCACCGTTTCTGTGTTTGGCAATAATAAATTCGGCCTGACCTTCTGTTGGCGAACGTTCATCATCATCCCATTCATCAATTTTATAATATTCTGGACGGTAAATAAAACTCACAATATCCGCATCCTGCTCAATAGCACCAGATTCACGTAAATCTGATAGTAACGGGCGTTTACTTCCACCACGCGTTTCAACAGCACGCGATAATTGAGATAAAGCAATTACTGGTACACTTAATTCTTTAGCCAAAGCTTTTAAGTTTCGAGAAATTGTAGAAATTTCTTGTTCACGGTTTCCGCCTTTCTGACTTCCTCCGGCCGTCATTAATTGTAAATAATCCACCATGATTAATTTAATACCATGTTGAGATGCTAAACGTCTGGCTTTTGCTCGTAAATCGAAAATAGAAAGGGATGGTGTATCATCAATAAACAAAGGTGCTTTTTCCAGACCCTTAACTTTTACGTTTAATTGTTCCCACTCGTGCTTTTCTAGTTTACCTGTACGTAATTTCTCTGAAGACAAACCTGTTTCACTCGAAATTAAACGCATAATTAATTGTACTGAAGCCATCTCTAAAGAAAAGAAAGCCACAGGAATATTTTGATCCACAGCAATATTTCTGGCCATAGATAAGGTTAAAGCGGTTTTACCCATACCAGGACGGGCTGCCACGATAATTAAATCACTTTCTTGCCATCCCGAAGTTAACTTATCCAATTTGGTAAAACCTGTTGGAATACCACTTAAGCCGTCTTTATTAGAAATTTCTTCAATTTTTTTCTTGGCTTGAATTACCAAACTTTGAGCGGTTTCACTAGATTTTTTAATATTTCCTTGTGTGACTTCGTATAATTTAGCTTCCGCTTTATCCAATAAATCAAAAACATCTTGCGTTTCGTCGTATGAGTCTTCTATAATTTCACTCGAAATTTTTATTAAACTTCGTTGAATAAATTTCTGTAAAATAATACGGGCATGGAACTCAATATGTGCAGAAGATGACACTTTTTGTGTAAGTGAAATCAGGTAAAAATCGCCACCAGCAACATCCAGTTTTAAATTTTTCTTTAACTGACTTGAAACGGTTAATAAGTCAATGGGCTCACTATTTTCAAATAACTGAAAAATGGCTTCAAAAATATGTTGATGTGCTTCTTTATAGAATGCATCAGGACTTAAAATATCAATAACCTCATCAACACCTTTTTTGTCAATCATCATAGCTCCAAGCACAACTTCCTCTAAATCAATAGCTTGCGGTGGTATTTTACCTTTTTCAAGACTGATTAAAGTGCTTTTGTCTACGGGATATCCCTTTATTTGATTCGGTTGTTTCATAGGAGCGAAAGTAATTAAAAGGTTGCTATAATGATAGCAGTTTTAGAGTTTCGTTGTTAACCATAAGTTAACAATTTAACTGTTAATAAGTCGATTATATTGTTAATAAGCATAAAAAAATCTGAAATAAAAAATTTCAGATTTTAAAGTTGTATAGTATGAAAAGGATTAGCCTTTAAAAACACCCATATTCATATATTTATCCATTCTATTTTTCACTAATTCTTTTGGTGATAAGTTTTTAAGCTCCTCAAAAGATTTTAAAATAGCATCACGAACCGATAAAAAAGTTGTTTCACGATCACTATGAGCACCACCAAGTGGTTCCTTAATAATCTGATCTACTAATTTCATTCGTTTCATATCTGTAGCAGTCAATTTTAAGGCATCGGCTGCTAATTCCTTATATTCCCAGCTGCGCCATAGGATAGACGAACAAGATTCAGGTGAAATTACGGAATACCAGGTGTTCTCCAACATCATGACTTTATCTCCTACACCAATTCCTAACGCACCACCCGAGGCACCTTCACCAATTATAACGGTAATAATTGGTACTTTTAAGCGTGTCATTTCTAATATATTTCTAGCAATTGCCTCTCCTTGGCCGCGTTCTTCCGCTTCCAATCCCGGATAAGCACCTGGTGTATCAATTAAGGTAATGACAGGAATACCGAATTTTTCAGCAGATTTCATTAAACGCAATGCTTTTCTGTAACCTTCAGGATTGGCCATTCCAAAGTTTCGGTATTGGCGTGTTTTGGTATTATACCCTTTTTGTTGGCCAATAATCATGAAACTTTGATCACCAATTTTACCTAAACCACCAATCATGGCTTTATCATCCTTAACGTTTCGATCGCCATGAAGCTCTAAAAACGATTCACCACAAAGTGCTTTTACATAATCCAATGTATATGGACGGTTTGGATGACGTGACATTTGTACACGCTGCCAAGGCGTTAAATTCTTATATATATCTTTTTTAGTAGCAATCAACTTCTTTTCAATCTGCTTGCAAGTCTCGGTTACATCTACTTCACTCTCCGTACCTATTATCTCGCATTTCTGTAACTGCTCTTCAAGTTCTTTAATAGGAAGTTCAAATTCTAAATATTCCATAGGAATTTTTAATTTAAATTAGTTAGCCTACAAACCTACATATTTTTTTCATTTTAAACCGAAGTAAAAAGACGAAATATTAGGCATGCATAACGCTTTTTACAAAAGTACTAATTACCAATTACATGGTAAAAGCATTATTAATTTTATGACACCATGGTTACTTTATTCCGACGATTTCTTCTATTTTTTAATATGCCGTTAAGTACTACAACACTAATTATAATGGAAGCTCCAATGTAAAAATTAGTGCTCATCTTTTCTTTTTCCGGAAAAATAAGTATGGCCAAAATGATGCCGTAAATGGGCTCCAAATTATAGGTTAACACAACCGTAAATGGACTTATGTAGCGCATTACATATACCGAAGCTATAAATGCATAGGCTGTACATACGGAAGCCAAAATTAAAAGGTAGGTTATATCCGATAGATGGAGGGCGAAAAATTCTGAAGAAAAACCATTTCCGGCAAAAAACAAATACAGGCTTATAAAAATGACTCCACTAATAAACTCATAAAATGAAATGACCGTTGCCGAATGCTTCTCTAAAAACTTACCGTTTAAAACAGCAAAAAGTGATGATAAGAAAGCTGAAACAATACCTAAAACAATACCTAACCAATAATGAAGTTCACTTTGTGTGATTACAAAAACCCCAATTATAACGAGAATCCCAAATAGGATTTCATATCCTATCAATTTTCGTTTATAAATTAAGGGCTCTATAAAGGAAGCAAAGAAGGCTCCAGTAGAAAACATGGCTAAAGTAATAGATATGTTAGACACTTTTATTGCTGCAAAAAACGTAATCCAATGTAAGGCTATAACAATACCCGCAAAACCTAGCATGAGCATAGATTGACGTGATATTCTAATTTTTGCTTTGGAAAAATAGACATAAACACCCATAAAAATTAGGGCAATAAGCATGCGATACCAAACAAGAGAAACTGCCTCAATAGAAATTAACTGTCCTAGTATAGCTGTAAATCCAGCAATAAAAACCAACAGATGTAAATGTGCGTAGTTTTTTAATTTATCGTTTAGCATTATACAAGAGGTAAGAAGCTAATATACCGAATAATATATTTGGAAACCACACAGCAATAAGTGGCGGGAAATCTGATTGCGATGCCAACACACCAAATATCTTATCAAAGAATACAAATACCATGGCAATACCAATACCAAACGCCAGGTTTACGCCCATGCCTCCTCGCCTTTTAATAGATGAAACAGAAAGGGCAATAATGGTTAAAATAAATACGGAAACGGGTAAACTCCAAATTCTATACTTCACTAATTTGTAACGGCTAATATAAGATGAACCACGTGCCTCTTCTTTTTCAATAAACCTATTTAATTCGCCATATTGAAGGGTTTCCGCAATATATTCTACAGGTGTTAAATCTTCTAAATCAAAATCAAAATGAACATTTTTCCGACGGCTTTCTTCCAGAATATCATCACCATCACCTATGGTTCTTTTTACGTAATTAGTTAGCCTGTAGGTAGAGTCTTCTTCTTCATAACGAATTGTATTTGCCGTAATTTTGTAAATCACTCGATCATTTTCAATATGTTCTAAAGTGAAATTTTGCCCTAATTTTTGTTTTGTATCAAAACTACTTACATAAATATAATCGTTGTCATTAATCTGCCTATAAACATTTTGATTATCTATAGGACTTTTATTCGTTTTTAAGTACTTGTAATTAAAATCATTAAAACCCTTACTCGCTTCCGGCGCTAAATATAAACCTAAAATTAAAGCCAAAATTGAAACGATAGTTGCGCCAATTAAATAGGGTCTTAAAAAACGAGTAAAAGAAACACCAGAGCTTAAAAAGGCGATAATTTCTGTGTTATTTGCTAATTTGGAGGTAAACCAAATAACAGACAAAAATAAAAATAACGGGAATAATAGATGTGCAAAGTAAATAGTAAAATCTAGAAAATACAGCATGACCTCACCAAAAGGTGCTTCATTCTCTAAAATTTTACCAATTTTTTCGGCTAGGTGAACCGTTATTCCTATTGGAATAAACAGTAACAACATAACAAAAAATGTAAAGAGATAACGTTTTAATATATACCAATCTAATATTTTCAATTTCTGTAGCTTCTAAATTAAAGGCGGTTATCCATTTGTTTTACCATCTTATCTTTCCAAGTGGCAAAATCTCCTGCTAATATATGTTTTCTCGCTTGACGAACCAACCACATATAAAAACCTAAATTATGAATGGTAGCAATTTGTTTTCCTAACAATTCATTAACCGTAAACAAATGTCTTAAATAGGCTTTGCTATATTGGGTATCAACAAAGGTGATTCCCATGTCGTCAATAGGCGAAAAATCTTCACGCCATTTTAAGTTTTTAATGTTTATGGAACCATGAGCCGTAAAAAGCATCCCATTTCGTGCATTTCTAGTAGGCATGACACAGTCAAACATATCAACACCTAAGGCTATATTTTCTAAAATATTAATTGGCGTTCCAACTCCCATTAAATATCGGGGTTTATCTTCAGGTAAAATAGCAGTTACTACTTCTGTCATGCCGTACATTTCTTCGGCGGGTTCACCAACCGATAATCCTCCAATAGCATTACCTACTGCTCCTGCATTGGCAATATATTCTGCCGATTGTTTTCGTAAATCCTTGTACGTACTTCCTTGAACTATTGGAAAAAAAGCTTGATCATACCCGTATTTTAGTGGTGTTTTTTCCAAATGATTAATACATCTATCCAACCATCTATGCGTCATGTGCATGGATCGTTTGGCGTATCTATAATCGCATGGATATGGTGTACACTCATCAAAAGCCATAATAATATCAGCACCAATAGAACGTTGAATTTCCATGACGTTTTCAGGTGTAAAGAAATGGTAACTTCCATCAATATGACTTTTAAATTTAACCCCTTCTTCCTTAATTTTTCTATTTGCAGATAGGGAATATACTTGGTACCCACCAGAGTCGGTTAAAATATTCCGGTCCCAATTCATAAATTTATGTATTCCACCCGCTTTTTCCAATACATCTGTTTGTGGACGTAAGTATAAATGGTAGGTGTTTCCTAAAATTATATCGGGATTAATTTCATTCTTGAGGTCACGCTGATGCACACCTTTTACGGTTGCAACGGTTCCTACAGGCATAAAAATTGGTGTTTCAATTACACCATGGTCCGTTGTTAATTTTCCGGCCCTTGCTTTTGTTTTCGGGTCTGTTGCTTTTAAGTCAAATGTCATATTCAAATTATCATGAGAGGGCAAATATAAATAAGATATTACGATGTACTTCTTAATAAAAACAAAATTGTTAGCAAATGCATTGAAATCGTTAATAAATGCACTTAAACTCTTATAATAAATCTAGATAAAGCGTTATTTTTGCAACATAAAAATAACAACACACACATGTCAAACACACAACAATTAGAAAATTTAACAACCCAGGTACGTAGAGATATTTTACGTATGGTACACAAGGTAAACTCTGGACACCCAGGAGGTTCATTAGGTTGTGCCGAATTTTTTGTAGCACTTTACCAAGATATCATGGACCGTAAGGACGGATTTGATATGGATGGTTTTGGTGAAGATTTATTCTTTTTATCAAACGGTCATATTTCACCGGTATATTATAGTGTTTTAGCGCGTTCAGGCTATTTTCCAGTAGATGAATTAAATACATTCAGATTAATTAACTCCCGTTTGCAAGGACACCCAACTACACACGAAGGTTTACCAGGTATTCGTATTGCCTCCGGATCATTAGGTCAAGGTATGTCTGTTGCTTTAGGGGCTGCACAAGCAAAAAAATTAAATAATGATACTCATTTAGTTTACAGCTTACATGGTGATGGCGAACTTCAAGAGGGTCAAAACTGGGAAGCTATAATGTACGCAGCCGGTAATAAGGTTGATAATATTATTTCAACTATCGACTTAAACAGTCAACAAATTGATGGTTCTACGGATGATGTATTACCAATGGGCAGTTTAAAAGCCAAGTTTGAAGCGTTTGATTGGACGGTTGTGGAGATTGAGGACGGTAATAATATAGACGCTATATTAAAAGGGATGGCTGAAGCAAAATCTAAAACAGGACAAGGCAAACCCGTTTGTGTTTTACTAAAAACCGTTATGGGTAATGGTGTCGATTTTATGATGCATACACATGCATGGCACGGAAAAGCTCCTAATGACGAGCAATTAGCAATAGGTTTAGAACAAAACCCAGAGACTTTAGGCGATTATTAATTAAAAAGACTTCCACTTTGGTGGACATACATATGAAAACATATACAAACACAGGAAATAAAGATACACGTTCAGGTTTTGGAGCTGGATTAACCGAACTAGGAAAAACCAATGAAAATGTTGTGGCTCTTTGTGCGGATTTAATTGGTTCGTTAAAAATGGATGATTTTAAAAAGAACCATCCCGAACGTTTTTTTCAAGTCGGTATTGCGGAAGCCAACATGATTGGACTAGCAGCTGGTTTAACTATTGGTGGTAAAATTCCATTTACAGGAACCTTTGCTAACTTTTCAACTGGTCGTGTTTACGATCAAATTCGTCAGAGTGTTGCATATTCAGGTAAAAATGTGAAAATTTGTGCATCGCATGCGGGCTTAACTTTAGGTGAAGATGGTGCTACACACCAGATTTTAGAAGATATTGGTTTAATGAAAATGTTACCAGGCATGACGGTTATTAATCCTTGTGATTACAACCAAACCAAAGCAGCAACTATTGCTATAGCAGAACATGAAGGTCCTGTTTATTTAAGGTTTGGACGCCCAAGTGTGGCCAACTTTACACCTGCTGACCAAAAATTTGAAATTGGTAAAGCCCTACATTTATTGGATGGTACTAATGTAACGATTGTGGCAACGGGTCATTTAGTTTGGGAAGCTCTTGAAGCTGCTAAAACTTTAAATGAGAAAGGTATTTCTGCTGAAGTAATTAACATTCACACCATAAAACCTTTAGATGATGCCGCTATTTTAAAATCAGTTAAAAAAACAGGTTGTATAGTGACGGCGGAAGAGCATAACCATTTAGGTGGTTTAGGGGAAAGTGTTTCCCGTGTATTAGCAACAAACTATCCAACACCACAAGAGTTTGTAGCAACGAATGACACGTTTGGAGAGTCGGGAACGCCTGCTCAACTCATGGAAAAATATGGCCTAAATGCAGAAGCTATTGTAAAAGCGGCAGAAACTGTCGTGAAAAGAAAATAAACGAAATTTATTTTCGTTTAAAGGAGGTAATCAAAAAAACAAATAATTATGAAATATCTTGTTTTAAGTCTGGTTGCCTCCTTTTTATTTATAGGCACAGCAACAGCTCAAACCGCAAGTGGTTTTGGTTTTAAAGGTGGATTAAACTACAACGCAAATGGTAATTATTATGAATCGGCCGTTAGCGCTGCAGAAAAACCAGACCGGAATGTAGGCTACCATTTTGGTTTATTCTATAAAGCTGGAGGAAAGATTTTTGCCAAACCAGAATTGGTTTATACAGCCACCAAGAGTAAATATAATACTGGTGATTTTAAAATGCAAAAAATTGATGCTCCGCTATTGGTTGGTGTTCGATTTTTAAAAGTACTTAATGTTTTTGCCGGTCCTTCATTACAATATATTATCGACTCGGAATTTGATGGAATTAATATTGACTCCATAGAAAACGATTTTACGGTTGGACTCAATTTTGGCGTCGGTTTTAGCTTAAATAAAATTGGATTTGATTTACGTTATGAACGTGGTTTCAGTGATAATGAAGCCGTATTTGCCACGGATAACGGATTAAGTATTGGAAGAATAGACACACGTCCGGATCAACTCATTTTAAGTATTTCACTGCTACTCTAAAGTTGAAACGACATTATAAAAACAAAAAAACCGCAAATTGCGGTTTTTTTGTTTTTATTAAAGGCATAATTTATATTTCTGGAATGGTATCAATATCTAAATAATCTGGAATTCCATCTCCATCTCTATCTGTAACGATTACAGTTTTAATGGTTATAACACCATTATTTTCTGTACGTGAACCTTCAAATTCATTTTCAGCAAATACAGGCTCTGGATCACCCACCATAATAGTATATTCGCCATACTCTAATTCATCTTTTGTAAAATAGCCATCTCCATCATCATCATTATCTAAAAAGTCTGGTGTAAAATTGCCATTTGTATCATCATCATAAGCATCACCATTTTCATCTCTATCTTCCATAAATGTTGGAATGCCATCTTCATCATGATCTAATATAGCACGTCTATATAGATTAAATTTAAAAATTACTGGAGTGTAGTTTGGCACACCTTGAAGTGCACTATTAAAAAAACCTAATTTAGAAGGAATAAAAACAGCACCAATACCATGATTGTGGTAAGATATTGGCCCATCATCTTCGGTTGAATAACTATCGCTGGTTTTAAACTCAATTAATGCCTGTTGAAAACCAGGAACAACACCTGAAGAAGATCCAACCGTTAATAAGTTGAATTGTTCTTCATTTACCACACCATCAAACACATAGTTATCAATAGTACTACTTCCTTCATAAAATAAAGTCGCTTGATCTGAAAAATGCACAACATCTCCTAAACCTTCACGAACCTTTAAGTAATAAAGCTTATAATCAATACCATCAAAAGGGACAATTTTAAAATCTACCATATCCTTCAATGGTGTTTTATCAGCATTATCGCCTGCAATAGTGTCAAAAACTATGCGAAATGCATCATTCTCTAAACTGTAGGGACTATTTTCTTGAAATTCTTCATAATTATAAAAATGTGTTTGCAGATATGTTTCAATATCTTCAAGATCTTCTTCATAAACTTCAGTAGCATCCCTAAGGGGGGTAATCTCTGGTCCTCCATCATCCTTTTCACAGGCAGTAAATACCGCTGAAACAATTAAAAGAAGAACTAATATTTTTCTTAATTTCATTATTGCTTATTTTTGTTGGCAAGATACAATTTTTAAATAATTTTGTACAACAACATTAACGTAGTTTTTAGACCTTTTGTATGCGAATAGATAAATTTTTATGGTGTGTTAGATATTTCAAAACAAGAACTATAGCCACAACAGCTTGCAAGAAAGGGCACGTAAAAGTGAATGGTGATTCTGTAAAACCTAGTCGCGATGTGTATGCAACAGATAAAATTGAGGTTCGAAAAGATCAAATTAACTACACCCTAACTATTAATGATTTACCGCCAAACCGTGTTGGCGCTAAATTAGTTGATATTTATAGAACGGACACCACACCAAAAGAAGCCTTTGCAGCCAATGAATTACTAAAGTACTCTAAAGACTACTACCGAAAAAAAGGCACAGGAAGACCGACTAAAAAAGATCGTCGCGACATTGAAGAATATCGTGGTGAGAACGAAATTGAATCCGATATTTAAAAGAATTTATAATTATCTCTATTATCTTTGAAAAAACAGTTTTATGAAAACAACAGAAAAAAATACGATTTTAAATCACGATGAGATAGTTCATAAAATAAGACGTATTGCCTATCAAATTTACGAAAGCAATGTGGATGAAGAAGAAGTTGTTTTGGCTGGCATTGACTCTAATGGGTACCTTCTAGCCAAGAAATTAAAAACCGTTTTAAATAAAATTTCGACAATCAACCCTATTTTATGTCGCGTAAAAATTGACAAGAAAAATCCGTTAAGCCCTATTACTACTTCTTTAGCGGTTTCAGATTACACAAATAAGTCCGTTATTTTAATTGATGACGTATTAAATTCTGGAACCACACTTATTTACGGAGTAAAACACTTTCTAGATGTGCCCTTAAAACAATTTAAAACGGCCGTTTTAGTGAACCGGAATCACAAAAAGTATCCTGTTAAAGCAGATTTTAAAGGAATTTCTTTATCCACCTCACTTCATGAACATGTTGATGTTATTTTGGAAGGGAAATTTTTTGAGGCCTCTTTAGATTAATTTTAATAAAATATCTTCAATAATATCATCCGGCGATTTATTAGCATTGATATTTAAATCGGCTTGATTATAAAAGTTAAGTCGTTCAAAAATATGCTTCCCTACAAACTCCGTTGTTTCTTCTTGAGTTTTTAAATGGGCTACTAAAGGTCTGTTTGTTTTATTTAAAAAAAGACGCTTTCCTAATTCGGCTACGGAAACATTCAAGTAAATACTTTTACTGTTCGGTTGCTGTTTAATGAGCTTCATATTACTGCCATAACAAGGCGTCCCTCCTCCTAATGATAATATCATATCTTCTTGCTGTAAGAACGTCTCTAAATGCTTGGCCTCTATTTTACGAAAATATATTTCACCTTTGGTTTTAAAAATATCAGAAATAGACAAACCTTCTTTATTTTCAATATAATCATCTAAATCCTGAAACGGTTTCTTTAAAATCCGGCTTAATTTTTCACCAATTAGCGATTTTCCGGACGTCATATAACCTAATAAAATAATATTCATAATTAGCTTAAAAATTGATTATTAAAAAGATACGATCTTGGTCAACAAAAAAACAAAAAAAAATTAAAAAAAAGCCTTGTTTTATTAATTAAAGCTTTTATATTTGCACCCTCGTTACAGAGAAACAAAATGACTAGGTAGCTCAGTTGGTAGAGCATCTCCCTTTTAAGGAGATGGTCCTGGGTTCGAGCCCCAGCCTGGTCACTAAAAAAAAGTTAAGCAATCTGCTTAACTTTTTTTATTTTTAGTCATTATTTAATGCGCACGTGGCGGAATTGGTAGACGCGCCAGCTTGAGGGGTTGGTGGACATTAGTCCGTGGAAGTTCGAGTCTTCTCGTGCGCACTAAAATTACGTCAACCTAAATTTTAGACGTTTTCATCATTTTCTACCAAGTATCTATCAATCTACATCTCAAAGAACCGCTTAAACTCATAGCATAAAAAATAGCTTTCTGGTTGTATATCCAATTAATTTATTATTTTTGTTTAATATTTTCGAATAAAATATGAACAATATTAAGAGTAACTTCAGCATCAAGGACCTTGAAAACCTATCAGGTGTCAAAGCCCATACCATTAGAATTTGGGAAAAACGTTACAACCTTCTAAAACCAAACCGCACCGAAACTAATATTAGGTTTTATAGCTTAGAAAGCTTACAGAAGCTACTTAACATTACGTTTCTTTATAACAATGGTTATAAAATTTCCAAAATCGCTAAAATTAATGAGCCAGATATTGCAGACACGGTGCGTAATCTATCAGCTAAAGATTACGCCGATGATCATGCCACCAACATGTTTAAGCTAGCCATGCTGAATTTTGACAAAGCACTCTTTTTAAAAACCTATGATACACTAAAAAATAATAAAAGCTTTTCGGAAATATTCTTGGAAGTCTTCATTCCACTAATGAGTGAAATAGGCTTGCTTTGGCAAACAAACACCATAACACCTGCGCAAGAACATTTTATTTCAGAACTGATTAAACAGAAATTATTGATTAATATTGAAAAGCATCAATATATATCCCCAAAAAACAACGAGAAAACCTTTGTTCTCTTTCTTCCTAACAACGAAATTCACGATTTAGGTCTTCACTTCATCAATTACAAATTAACAAAATCTGAATATCACACTATTTATTTAGGACCAAGCGTTCCCATTGTTAGCTTAAAGGACATTTTGAAACATTACAAGAACATCATTTTCCTTTCATACTTTACTGTGAAACCAGAGGCAGAAAATATTTCGGGTTACTTAAATGAATTTCAAAATGAATTACTCACAAACAACAACGAATTGTGGGTTTTTGGACGAATGTTAGATCATATTGATACAAGCAAGCTGCATAAATCCATTAAAGTATTTCATTCTATTGCAGATTTAGAAAAATATCTTTAAAAAATAGTATTTTTGTTTAACATTTTTGTACATTTGTTAAACACATGAAAAAGAAAATTACAATTATAGGTTCCGGGTTCTCGTCTTTAGCTGCAGCTTGCTATTTAGCAAAATCTGGGCACGATGTTACTGTATTTGAAAAGAACAATACTATTGGTGGTCGTGCAAGACAATTAACTAAAAATGGATTCACCTTTGATATTGGTCCAACCTGGTATTGGATGCCTGATGTATTTGAACGCTTTTTTGCCGATTTCAATACAAAGCCTTCTGACTTTTATCAATTAGAAAAGCTAAATCCAGCCTATTCTGTTTATTACGGAAAGGACGATTATATAACGATAGAAGACACTTTAGATAAAATTGCTATCGCTTTTGAGAAAGAGGAACCAGGCAGTTCAAAAACACTTCAAAAATTCATAAATAAGGCACAGGACAATTACAATGTGGCTATTAAAGATTTGGTTTACAACCCGGGAGTTTCGCCTTTTGAATTGGTAACAACCGAAACCTTCAAAAAAATTGGACAGTTTTTTAGCACCATTAAAAAAGATGTGCGTAAAGAGTTTAAAAACGAGCGGTTAGTTACCATTTTGGAGTTTCCCGTATTATTTCTCGGCGCCAAACCTAGTGATACACCTTCGTTTTATAGTTTTATGAATTATGCCGATTTTGGCCTAGGAACATTTCACCCTAAAAAAGGCATGTATCAAGTTATTTTAGCCATGGAAACATTGGCTAAAAGTTTGGATGTTACTATTAAAACCAATGCACCTATTGAGAAAATACTCGTTGTCAATAAAGTTGCTTCAGGTGTCATTTCAAATGGCGAAACCTATTTGAGCGATGTGGTTTTAAGTGGCGCCGATTATCACCACACAGAAACACTTCTAGATCCTGAATATAAGCAGTATTCGCAAGCCTACTGGAGTTCTAAAACGTTTGCCCCTTCATCCCTCCTGTTTTATGTAGGTTTTGATAAGAAAATCAAAAATGTTAATCACCACACCCTGTTTTTTGATGTGGATTTTGAAAAACACGCCGAATCTATTTACGACAAACCAGCATGGCCAGAAAACCCTCTTTTTTATGCAAGCTTTCCTTCTATAACAGATAGTCACGCAGCTCCTGAAGGGAAAGAGGCTGGTATCTTTTTAATTCCATTAGCACCTGGATTGAAAGACAATACGAAGTTACGGATGACGTATTTTTCAAAAATTATGGATCGCTTTGAAACATTAACCTCTCAAAAGGTACGCGAACATATCCTTTTTAAGGAATCGTTTTGTGTAAACGATTTTGTTAAGGATTATAACTCTTATAAAGGAAATGCCTATGGAATGGCCAACACGTTATTGCAAACTGCCTTTTTAAGGCCAAAATTAAAAAGTAAGAAGGTAAATAATTTGTATTTTACAGGACAGTTAACAGTTCCAGGACCTGGAGTACCACCATCATTAATCTCTGGAAAACTGGTTGCCGAGCTAATTAATAAACATCATACAACCTAAAAACCACGCATCCTATTTACTGAATGTAATTAAAAGCCTTGCAATAAATAAACACTAAAAGATGAAATCAATTTTCGACCATGTTTCTCATGCGTGCAGTCAAACGGTTACTAAAACCTATAGCACGTCTTTTACTTTGGCAACCAAAATGTTATCCCGTTCTATCCGCCAGGATATTTATAATATTTATGGTTTTGTCAGGTTTGCGGATGAAATTGTAGATAGTTTCCATGATTACGATAAAGAAACCTTGCTTAATGAATTTGAAAGCGATTTGTATTTGGCTTTAGAACGTAAAATAAGTTTAAACCCCATTTTAAATTCCTTCCAAGAAACCTATCATAATTACGGAATTGAAAAACATATGGTTGAAGCCTTTATGCGAAGTATGCGTACGGACTTACATAAAACCACTTATTTAACCCAAGATGAATATAACACCTATATTTACGGTTCTGCAGACGTGGTTGGACTTATGTGTTTGAAAGTTTTTGTAAAAGGTGATAATGAGAAATTTAATCAGCTTAAAAATTCGGCTATGCATTTAGGTTCTGCATTCCAGAAAGTGAATTTTTTAAGAGATTTAAAAAGTGATTATGAAGATCTAAGTCGAACATATTTTCCAAATACGGATTTATCCAAACTAGATGAGACTTCAAAAATTTTAATAATTGAAGAAATAGAGCGCGATTTCGCAATTGGACTTCAGGGCATTAAGGAATTACCTATTGAAGCCAAGTTTGGTGTTTTTACCGCTTACAGGTATTATAGTCAGCTTTTGAAAAAATTAAAGAAAACACCAGCATTACAAATCAAAAACACGAGAATTCGCGTCGCTAATTATAAAAAAATTGAGTTATTAACGCGTAGTTATGTAAAATATCAGCTAAATTTATTGTAAAAATATGATGGATATTATTTTATGGATATTAGTTTTTATTGGCACATTCCTCTTTATGGAATTCATGGCTTGGTTTACTCATAAATACATTATGCATGGGATTTTATGGAGTTTACATAAAGACCATCACCATAAAAAGCATGATAGTTGGTTTGAACGAAATGATTTGTTTTTTATTTTTTATGCCGTCGTTAGTATAAGCCTATTTTTAACATGGAGATATGCTGACTTTTGGGCGGGACTCCCTTTAGGTTTAGGAATTTTTGCCTACGGCTTGGCTTACTTTTTTGTTCACGATATTTTTATCCACCAACGTTTCAAATTGTTACGAAATGCCAATAATTGGTATGCCAAAGGCGTGCGTCGTGCGCATAAAATGCACCATAAACATTTGGGTAAAGATGATGGTGAATGCTTCGGAATGCTATTTGTTCCTTTTAAATACTTCAAAAAATAATCAATATTAACCAACCGTTTCATGTCTTACGAAAATCATTTCGATTATATCATTATAGGACATGGTCTCGCAGGTTTACAGCTTGCTTTAGGTTTCTCCGAGGATAATGTACTTAAACATAAAAAAGTTGCATTAATTGACCCTTCTGATAAATCCTCCAATGATAAAACATGGAGTTTTTGGGAAATTGGCGTGAGCAAATGGGATGCCATAGTTGAAAAATCTTGGGAAACGGCACGTTTTTATTCCAATACTAAATCACTCACACTGCCTTTAGAACCATACACGTATAAAAGCATCCGATCTATTGATTTTTATAATTGGGCGAAGGAAATTTTACAAAAATCGGAAAACATATATTTTATAAACGATTCTATTATTTCTACAACCGAAACGTCTACCGTTTTGGTACAAGGTAAGGTGGAAACGTATACTGCAGATCACGTTTTCGATAGTAGAATTCCAAAGGATTATAACTCCGAAATAGAAAAATTTACATTAGTTCAACAACATTTTAAAGGTTGGATTATTGAAACCGAAACCCCTCATTTTAATCCTAATGCTATCACCATGATGGATTATCGGTTTCAACATCAAAATTCCACAAGTTTTGTTTACGTACTACCTTTTTCAGAAACGCGAGCACTTATTGAATATACCTTTTTTACAACGGAAACTGTTTCAGAATCCGTTTATGATGATGCTATAAAAGATTATATTGAAAGTCATTTAGAAATTGAGAAGTACAAAATTGTTGAAACCGAAATGGGCAATATTCCTATGACGGATTTTCCTTTTTGGAACTATAACACCAAGCATATAACTAAAATTGGTACTGGAGGCGGTTGGGTAAAAGGCTCAACGGGTTATTCGTTTAAGCATACAGAAAAAAATGTAGCGAACATAATTTCCAATATTAAAAACGGGCAACAACCTTCATATAATATTTTTAAAAAGAAATATAAATTCTATGATAAAATTTTCCTTAATGTTTTAAAAACAAATAACGAGAAAGGTGTTTGGATTTTCGAGCAATTTTATGGGAAAAACGCCATCCCTACCATGTTTCGGTTTTTAGATGAAGAATCATCTTTTACTGAAGATGTAAAAATTATGCGCTCCCTATTTTCATGGCGTTTTATTAGTGCGTTTTTCCGTGTATTATTCAGACGCTAACAAATCGACTAATAATTGTCTCACAGAATCACTATTCCAGTTTGCAGCACCAGATTTATCCATGACAATAGCCCCAGATTTATCAATAAGATAGGTTTGTGGAATACTTGAAGTTTGAAATTGCTTTGGGGTGTTGGTTACCGATTGGTAAAATTCGAAATTATAATCGTTTTTACTTTTAAAATCAGTGATGGTTTTAGATTTTTCATTTGAAACTAATAGAAAAACCACCTGATCCTTATAATCGGCATATAAATTATCAATACTTGGCATTTCAGCAATACATGGCGGACACCAGGTTGCCCAAAAATTAATAAACACCACTTTTCCTTCGGCTTGTTTAAAATCGAATTGATTTCCTTTTGAGTCTACTAACTTCCAATTTTCGTAGGATTCCAATATTTCGCGTTTATCTGCGCTAATTTCGGAAGGACTAATCATTGCCAAGCCTTTCTGTAAAAAGATTTGAATAGGCTGTCGTGTTTGTGGAATAATTAACAACGCCATCACGATAATAAAAATAATATTACTGCTTGTAAACTTCGGTTTCTTCATAGTGTCAAGTAAAATTCATTTGTCGCTAACATTGCGGAATCCTAACAAAAAAAAACTCCTGAAAAAATAAATTATCAGGAGTTTAAATATTTAAAACAGACTTAGATATTAAGCGTTGTTTTCTTTCTTAATTAAATTTAAAGCAGAACCTTCATTATACCAATCAATTTGTGCTTGGTTGTAAGTATGATTGGTTACTATAACATCTTTAGAGCCATCTGCATGGACAAACTCTAATGTTAATGGCTTATCTGGTGCAAAACTATCTAAATCAAGGAAGTTGATGGTATCATCTTCTTGGATTAAATCGTAATCACTTTCATTAGCAAATGTTAAACCTAACATACCTTGCTTTTTCAAGTTGGTTTCATGAATACGCGCGAACGATTTAACTAAAACAGCGGCAACACCCAAGTGTCTTGGCTCCATAGCTGCGTGCTCACGAGATGAACCTTCACCATAATTATGGTCTCCCACAACTATTGAGTAAATACCGTTAGCTTTATAATCTCTTGCTACATCTGGAACACCGCCATACTCACCTGTTAGTTGATTTTTAACAAAGTTTGTTTTCTTACCAAAGGCGTTAACAGCTCCAATAAGCATGTTGTTCGAAATATTATCTAAATGTCCTCTAAAACGCAACCAAGGTCCAGCCATAGAAATATGGTCCGTGGTACATTTCCCGAAAGCTTTAATTAATAATTTAGCACCTGTAATTTTATTTCCAATAGGTGTAAATGGCTCTAATAATTGTAAACGCTCTGAATTAGGATTAACAGACACATCTACTTTACTACCATCTTCTACTGGTGCCACATAACCAGATTCTTTAACATCAAATCCTAAAGGTGGCAACTCTAAACCTTTTGGTTCATCTAATTTAATTTCTTGCCCATCTTCGTTTAGTAAGGTATCATTCATAGGATCAAAATCCAAACGACCTGAAATAGCGATAGCCGCAACCATTTCTGGCGAACCTACAAAGGCATGCGTATTTGGATTACCATCGGCACGTTTTGAGAAGTTTCTGTTGAAAGAATGTACAATCGTATTCTTTTCATCACCTTTTCTATCACTTCTATCCCATTGTCCAATACAAGGACCACAAGCATTTGTAAAGATAGTAGCGTTTAAATCTTCAAATATTTTTAAAACGCCATCACGTTCTGCTGTAAAACGAATTTGCTCTGAACCTGGATTAATACCAAAATCGGATTTTGCTTTAATATTTTTATCTACCGCTTGCTTTGCAATGGAGGCTGCACGGGTTAAATCCTCGTAAGACGAGTTCGTACAAGATCCAATTAATCCCCAATCAACTTTTAAAGGCCAATCATTTTTTCTTGCTTTTTCACCAAGCTCACCAACTTCTGTAGCTAAATCTGGTGTAAAAGGTCCATTTAAATGTGGGCCTAAGGTATCTAAATTAATTTCAATAACTTGATCAAAATATTGCTCTGGAGATGCATATACTTCATCATCACCTGTTAAATACTCACGGATTTTATTGGCTTCATCGGCAATATCATTTCTATCTGTTGCACGTAAATAACGTTCCATGGAATCATCATAACCAAATGTAGATGTAGTCGCACCAATTTCGGCACCCATATTACAAATTGTTCCTTTACCAGTACATGATAAATTTTTAGCGCCAGGGCCAAAATATTCAACAATAGCACCAGTTCCACCTTTTACAGTAAGGATTCCAGCCACTTTAAGGATTACATCTTTTGCAGATGTCCATCCATTTAAGCTACCTGTTAATTTAACACCAATTAACTTCGGGAATTTTAATTCCCAAGCCATTCCTGCCATAACATCTACAGCATCAGCACCACCTACTCCAATGGCAACCATTCCTAATCCACCTGCATTAACAGTATGTGAATCGGTTCCAATCATCATTCCACCGGGAAATGCATAATTTTCAAGTACCACTTGGTGAATAATACCTGCTCCTGGTTTCCAGAAACCAAGACCATATTTTTTAGAAACAGAGGCTAAAAAATCGAACACCTCATTACTAGTTTCATTTGCACGCTTTAAATCTGGCACAGCACCTTGTTTCGCTTGAATTAAGTGATCACAATGCGTAGTTGTAGGAACAGCTACTTTAGCTTTTCCTGCTTGCATAAATTGTAATAAGGCCATTTGCGCCGTAGCATCTTGCAATGCAATACGGTCTGGAGCAAAATCCACATAATCTTTACCTCTTACAAACGCTTTGGTAGGATTACCATCCCAAAGATGTGCGTATAAAATCTTTTCTGAAAGTGTTAATGGTTTACCAACAACTTCACGTGCTTTATCTACACGTTCAGCCATATTTGCATAAACCTTTTTGATCATGTCAATATCGAATGCCATATTATATATTTAATAGTGAATAAACTTTTTTATCTCCAATCTAATGGGACTGCAAAAATACAAATTTTAAAGAAGATTAAAAAATATGTAACGAAAACGTCTTATCATTGAAGGATATTTAACGAAATATCACTTCTAAAGAAAATAACCACATTAAAATCAAAATTTTTGTATAAAAAATATTAATTTAACAATTAATGGTGAAAATATTATAAATGAATTAATTTAGAACGACTTAAAATAAACTGGTAATAATCTGTTCTTCGGTAATACCTTCCGCTTCTGCCTTATAGTTCTTAATAATTCGGTGTTTAAAAATAGAGTATGCTACAGCTTGAACGTTTTCCATATCTGGCGAAAACTTACCGTGAATTGCCGCATGCGTCTTGGCAGCTAAAATTAAATTTTGAGAGGCTCTAGGTCCTGCTCCCCAATCTATGTAGTTTTTAACTAAATCTGCTGCTTGTGGGCTATTTGGTCTCGTTTTACCCGTCATTTTTACTGCATATTCCACCACATTATCCGCCACAGGAATACGACGTAATAAGTGTTGGATATCCACAATTTCTTGTGCTGTAAACAACGGATTCACTGTATTCTGAACATCGGAAGTGGTTGCTTTTACTACAGCAACTTCTTCCTCAAAGGTTGGGTAGTCCAAATTAATAGCAAACATAAATCGGTCCAATTGCGCTTCTGGTAAGGGATACGTTCCTTCCTGCTCAATAGGGTTTTGCGTTGCCAAAACAAAGTAAGGTAAATCTAATTTATAATGATGTCCTGAAACAGTAACCGAGCGCTCTTGCATAGCTTCTAATAAAGCTGCTTGCGTTTTTGGCGGTGTTCTGTTAATTTCATCGGCAAGAATAATATTGGCGAAAACAGGGCCTTTTATGAATTTAAAATTTCTGTTTTCATCTAATATTTCACTTCCTAAAATATCACTAGGCATTAAATCTGGTGTGAATTGAATACGCTTAAAATTAAGTCCTAATGCTTGCGAAATGGTATTAACCATTAACGTTTTTGCTAAACCAGGCACACCAATTAATAAGGCATGACCACCAGAAAAAATGGAGATTAGAATTTGATCAACAACCGCATCTTGACCAATAATAACTTTGGCAATTTCGGTTTTTAATAGTTTATATTTTTTTACGAAGCTTTCAATTGCAACAACATCAGACATATTTATTGTTTTAACCAGTTACTAGAAAATTCACAATCTCTATATTCATTATTTATTTTAATATAGGTATCCATGATTTTTTCATTTTGCCATTTATCAATAGCTCTAATGCGTTTTTCGTTAAGTGCTAGTTCTTTAATTTTTAAATAATCGCGTGCATAATCAGCAACATGTTCCTCAACACGATCGCTTACCATCATAATCTTAAATTTCACATTTCCAGATCGTCCTTGATCCGTAAGTACCAAACTGACATCCCCTTCCTTTAAATCTTGAATTTGTCCATATACTTCAGGATCAATCTTTGTTAATTCGAAATTATAATCTTGTGTTTCTGGATTAATTAAAAATCCGCCTTCACTGCGTGTTTCCTTTTCATCACTTGACTCTCGAGCTGCATCTGCAAAACTAATATCACCATCCACTATACGTTGTCTGATATTCATTAATCTCTCACGTGCTTCTGCAACTGCCGCATCAGACACTTTTGGGATTAATAAGATATGACGTACATCAAACTCTTGTCCTCTAATTTTTTCTAAATATATAATATGGTAACCATATTCTGTTTTCACCGGATCGGATATTTCACCTTCTTGTAATGAAAAGGCTACTTCACGAAACTCTTTAACCATTCGTGGTTGTTTCCTGTTTAACGTGTACATACCACCTTGGGGAATAGAGGCTTTATCATCTGAATACAACACCACTTTCGAGCGGAAGTTTGCACCATTTTCTATAACATCGGCTTTAAATTCCTTTAATTGATTGATAACCCGTTGGTTTTCTTCTTCTGATATTTTCGGCTCTATTACAATTTGAGATACTTTTAATTCTGTACCAAATGTTGGACGTTCGTCCTTTGGAATTTGATTAAAAAATTGACGTGTTTCTTCTGGAGTAATCTCAATCCCATCAAGAATCTTTTTTTGCATTTCACTTGCTAATTTCTGACTCTTATTAATTTCATACATTTCATCTCTGAAGGCTTTTTCATTTGGATGACTATATAATTCCAGAAGTTCCTCCATGGTTTTTCCTGATTGCGCCAAGAACTGTTGTAATTGGTAGTCTACATTGGAACGAATTTCAGCATCTGATACGACAATACTATCTTGTACAGCATGATGTGCGTAAAGCTTATCTTCCATTAATTTGCCAAATAGTTGACAACGTGTTACGCCATCCAAAGAAGCACCTTGTGCTTTTAGTTGAATAATATTAGCATCCACATCAGAATCTAATATCACGTACTCTCCAACAACTGCCGCTACACCGTCAATTTTTTGTGCTCCAGATGTTAAGGTTGTATCTACTTTCTTTTGAGCAGCTGGTGCTTCATCTTCAATAATTTCTTGAGCCTGAATAGCAACAGAAAAAAGTATAGCTAATACAGTAAATATATGGCGCATACGACTAATTGTAGATTTCAAATTGTTTATTTTTAATAGCATCTTTTGTAATATCTTTTTCTAATTCTTTAATGAGTTCTAATTTTCGTTTGTTGATAACAATTTGGTCTATTGTTGGTTTAATATATTCCAATGGCGCCGCACTGTTACGTTCTAAAACGTCTTCAATTTGCATCAAATATAGGCCTAATGAATCTTTGAGTTGTATAAAATTAGATTTTTTTAACAATTCATTTTTATTTTCAGTTGTAACTACTGGTATTTTTTTGATGGCTTGCGTTACTTTAATCCAAATTGAATCGTTTAATGAATAGGATTTAAACTGAATGGCTATGGAATCCAATTCCCTTTTATCATCTGCATCAAACCGTTGAAACTTGGTTTTTAAATCGTTTATATCCAATCGGTTTTCATCCACATGAATATATCTAAACTTGATGAGGTTCTCCTTAAGCGTGAAAATATCCGGATTGTTCGTGAAGTATGTTTCCGCTTCACTTTCTGTAACAACGGTATCAATATTTTTACGAACTAAAGCATCTAAATAAGAAGTTGCATATAAATCGTTTTTATACTGTTTGGCCAGCCTATTAAAATCCTGAAGTTTTTTTTCGTTAAGATTTAATTCTGCGCCCGCAACCAGCAATTGCTGGGTAGCCCAACGTGTAATAAAATTATTTACACGTAGTAGACTGTCTTCTGAACTCATATTTTCGGTGAACAAATGTTGTAAATCATCAGTATATAAAAAAACATCATTAACACGTGCCACTGCTGTTTGCTCAACTTCATGTTTGTAAAAATATTCACAAGACACGAGCAAAAAGGCACTCATTAATATGCTAAAATAGGCGTGTTTCAATTAATTGTTTTTTAATTCAGCTTTAACGTTTTTTAAAACTGACTCATTAACTTTCACAGGGTATTTCTGCTCTAAAGATTCTAGCCATTGTTTTTCCTTAACAACCTGGTAATCGCTTATAATTTGACCTTTGGCTTCCTCATAGGTTTTTGGCGATTCGGGTAAAACTTCTTTTACATTTGCTACAACATATGCTGCATCATGACGATAAATTTTAGAAACACCTTTTTCAAAACTCATATCCGCGGTAACGGCTTGGTGTTCCTTATCCATAATTCCGGATGTAAATATGACGTCAACAACGCCATTTGTATTTAAAGCTGCTTTAATGGCTTCTGGTGACTGGCCAGCTTCCAACATTTTTTGAGCCTTTTTTATAACCTTTTTATTGGATGACGATGCCACATCAGCATCTATTCGCTTACGCCAATTGTATTTGTTTTTATTAGCATTAAAATAGGCTTGTAATGCCACCGAATCTGTTTTTGATGCATTCCATATTTCAGTCTCCATTAAATCAAATAACAATAAACCATCACGATATTCTGTGACGATGTTTGCAAAATCTTCGCTTTCATTTTCCAAATTATCTTCTTGGTACAGTATTAAATTCGCATTTAAAAAAGCATCGTAGTTTTCTTTTACAATTGCATTAAACGGTTTTCTGGATATTGCTCTACGTTGATTTTTAAAAAGGTACTGACCAAAATCACCGTATGTAACTGTTTTGACATCAATAACCACCAAGGTTTTGGCAGCTGTAAAATCTTCTGGCAATTTCCAAGAACCTAAAAAATACCCTTCATTCATAATAGACTCAAAATACGCTAAAGCTTCTGGATTATCCTTTACATTATAGCGTTCTTTTAACGTGTTAACTATAGACGTATTTATCAATTGAGAACGTGAATCCCGCTTTACACGCGCTTCTAATTCAGATTTCATGGCGTTAAAATCTGCTACTTCAGATTTATCTAATAATTTGATAATATGCCATCCAAAACTACTTTCAAAAGGTGCTGAAATGTCTCCTTCATTTTTTAGTCCAAATGCCACATCTTCAAATTCTGTAGAGCTTAATTGCCCACCACTAAAAGCAGCTAATTTTCCACCGTTTTCTGATGAGCTTCGATCTTCAGAAAACTGTTTTGCTAGAGACTCAAACGATTCACCTTGCTGTATTTTTTTATAAATTTCATGAATACGTGTTTCAGCGTCTTCCAATTTATCATCACGCTTATTATTTATCATAATATGTGCAACCGTGCGTTCACCTCTGGATGGTCTTGCATCTTCCACTAAAACAATATGGTATCCAAAACGTGTTTTAAAAGGCATGGAAACATCGTCCACTTTGGTAGTATAGGCAGCGTTTTCAAAATCGTACACCATTTTAAACGCGGAGAAATAACCTAAATTTTCAGCATATACAGTTTTTCCGTTATGAACCTCCTTTTGAACAGGCTGAAAACCTTCCTTTAAAATTAGATCGCGCAATTTCAATAATTCATTATAAGCTTTTAAGGTGTCTTGTGGTGAAGCATTTTCGTCCAAACGAATTAACACATGACTCGCTTTTACCTCATTGGCTGTACGATGGTATGCCTCTTCTACAAGTGCATCCGTAACTTTCGTGTCGGTTAAATAATTTTTAGCCAATTGGGATTTATAGTTACTCAATTCACGAACATAGGTTGGCATGGTATCCAGACCTTTTGCTTGTGCTTCTTTTATTTTCAACTTATAATTTATGAATAGCTCTAAATACGAATCCACATCTTTTTGAGACTCATCTTTTACTAAATCTAGATTTTTATTAAATATTCGAATAAATTCTTCCGAATAAACGGGTGTATCCGCAACCGTAAACAAAACAGGTTTATCAGTAGTTTGCGCTTGGGTAGCAGCAAAAACAACGAAGCATATTAAAACATATATAGATCTAAACATCAGAAATTTGTTTTTTGAATTCTTGCAAAAATAGGAATATTAACCCATAATACAAGTGGCTTTACAAACGGATAATAAAGTTTTTTAGTATGTGGAATTAATAGATACCAAAACCAATAATAATTGTATCTTTATTTATACAAACTCCTATTGTGCATGACATACACATCTGAAATACACATTAATTTAAGTTTAAAAGCATTTATCTGTAAATTTAATAATGTGGAAAATTTAAAACACTGGCAAGAGGGACTTACTCATTATGATCATATTTACGGCATGCCAGGTGAAACAGGCTCTAAAATACAGCTACATTATGTGTTAAATAAAAAGCCTTTCTTTTTAATTCAAACTATTTCTGAAAGCAAATTACCGCATAAGTTGCATTTTACCTATGAAAGCAATGGGCTTTATAACATTCAAGAAAATTATTTTAAGGCCATTTCAGATTCAGAGACCGTATGGACTACAAGGAACGAATATATTCCAACCAATTTTAAAATGCGTATGATGCTTTTAGTTATGCCTAAAACCTTTATAAATCAAACAAAAACTTATTTAAAAAATTTTAAAAGTTTTGCCGAAAATGAAACGGCTGTAATCCGCAAAAAATAAACAGCCAATTATTGTAAACTAAAATTCTTTATACTATTTTTATTTTTATGACAGAAATTGACATCGAAAAGGAAAATGCCAAAATTACCAAAGCATATCGCGAATTACTGAGCGTAAGCTATCAAACGCTTTCTAAAGAAGATAAAATTCTAATTAGAAAAGCTTTTGATGTGGCTGTGGATGCACATAAAGATCAGCGCAGAAAATCTGGCGAAGCTTATATTTTTCATCCTATTGCTGTTGCTAAAATAGTTGCCAAAGAAATTGGGCTAGATGCCACATCCATTACCGCCGCACTATTACACGATGTTGTTGAAGACAGCGAGCGTTACACCATTAAAGATATTGAAGACCAATTTGGTGAAACCGTTGCTAAAATTGTAGATGGTTTAACTAAAATATCCTCGCTGAATAAGGACACAGATATGGATGTTTCCATGCAGGCGGAGAATTTCAGGAAAATGCTACTGACTTTAAATGATGACGTTCGGGTTATCATTATTAAAATTGCAGATCGCTTGCACAATATGCAGACCATGGATTCTATGCGAGCGGATAAACAGATTAAAATTGCTTCAGAAACCCTCTATATATATGCACCTCTTGCACACCGAATTGGGCTGTATAACATTAAAACTGAATTAGAAGATTTAGGGTTAAAATACACCGAACCGGAAGTGTATTTTGATATTCTCAACAAAATAAAAGAAAGTAAAGAGGACCAGGACCTCTATATCAAGGAGTTTAGTAAAGTAATTTCGACCTCTTTGGATAAGGAACAATTAAATTACGAAATAAAAGGGAGACCGAAGTCCATTTTCTCCATCCGTAAGAAAATTTTAAATCAAGGTGTTTCTTTCGATGAGATTTATGACAAATTTGCGGTACGAATCATTTATAAAAGTGATCCTGAAAACGAAAAATTTCTAGCTTGGAAAATATATTCCATTGTAACGGATCATTTTCGCCCCAACCCTATCCGTTTACGCGATTGGATTTCCTCCCCAAAATCTACGGGTTACGAAGCCCTACACATTACCGTTGTTGGCCCAAAAAGTCGTTGGGTAGAAGTGCAAATCCGAAGCGAACGTATGAATGAAATAGCCGAAAAAGGCTATGCCGCGCACTATAAGTACAAAGAAGGCAGCGAGAATGAAGATGATAGTATTGATAGCTGGATTTCCAAATTACAAGAAACGTTAGAAAACCCAGAAACAAATGCTATTGATTTTGTAGAGCAATTTAAACTTAACCTCTACTCCAAAGAAATTTTTGTTTTCACACCAAAAGGCGATTTAAAATCGCTTCCAAAAGGTGCCACGCCTCTAGATTTTGCCTTTAGCATCCACACCGAAGTTGGCATGAAAACACGTGGTGCCAAAGTAAATGGAAAACTAGTTCCCTTAAGTCACGAATTAAAAAGTGGTGATCGGTTGGATATTTTAACTGCCGAAAATGCCAAACCTAATCCAAACTGGCTGGATTATGCCACTACGGCAAAAGCACGCAGTAAAATAAAATCAGCTTTAAAAGAAGACAAGAAAATAGTTGCTGAAGATGGTAAGGAAATTCTTCGTCGGAAATTAAAACAATTAAAAATTGTGTTGGATGAGAAATCTGTCAATGAACTGGTAAATTTCTTCAAACTTAAAACGAGTCTCGATTTGTTTTACCGCATTGGTACAGGGTCTATTGATAATACCATGCTCAAGGAGTTTGCATCATCCCGAAGCAATGCTTTCATGAGTTATATTAAAAACAAAATCTCTAGAAAGCCTAATATTCCAAAGGAAGAACTTGAAAAAGATGAAATAACTTCTAAATATGATTTATTAGTTTTTGGAAAAGAAGAAGAAAAGCTAGACTATAAATTTGCCAATTGTTGCAATCCAATTCCTGGGGATCCTGTTTTTGGATTCTTAACCATTAATGATGGATTAAAAATCCATAAAAAGAACTGTCCAAATGCTGTAAGCTTACAGTCTAATTATGCCTACCGCATTATGACGGCCAAATGGATAGATTCATCACAACAAGAATTTCCAGCACAAATTATTTTATCTGGTATTGATAATTTGGGATTAGTAAATACGATTACGAAAGTTATTTCATCCAACATGCATGTAAACATGAAAAGCATTAGTTTTGAAAGTGATGGCGGGATTTTTTCAGGTAAAATAAATGTGGTTGTTCAAAACAATAATATCTTGAAAAAGCTGATGGATAACCTAAAAAAAATTAATGGTATTGATAAAGTACAAAGAGTTTAAAAATATGTGTAAATTTGCAGCCGATTATGAGCGTTAAAACCGATACAAAAAACCAGGAGATAGTTAAGAATGTGTTTACAGCCTTTTTAAGTGATAAAGGGCACCGTAAAACACCAGAACGCTATGCTATTTTACAAGAAATTTATAATAGCGAAGAACACTTTGATATAGAATCGTTGTACTTAAACATGAAAAACAAAAAGTATCGTGTTAGTCGTGCAACCTTATACAACACTATTGAACTTCTTTTAGAATGTGGTTTGGTGCGTAAACATCAATTTGGGCAAAATCAGGCACATTATGAAAAATCGTATTTTGATAAGCAACATGACCATGTTATTTTAACAGATACAGGTGAAGTAATCGAGTTCTGCGATCCGCGAATTCAATCTATAAAGAAAACAATTGAAGAAGTTTTTGATATTGAAATCACAAATCATTCACTCTACTTTTACGGCAACAAGAAAACAACTAAATAATATTTTACAACATGGCAGTAGACTTACTACTAGGATTACAATGGGGAGACGAAGGCAAAGGAAAAATTGTTGATGTTTTAACCTCCAACTACAACATTATTGCCCGTTTTCAAGGCGGACCAAATGCTGGGCACACCTTGGAATTTGATGGTATTAAACACGTTTTACGAACGATTCCTTCTGGAATTTTTCACGACGATTCCACAAATGTCATTGGTAATGGTGTGGTGATTGATCCTGTTGTGTTTGTAAAAGAATTAGAAGGACTTGATCAATTTAATATTGATTATAAAAAGAAATTAATCATTTCTAGAAAAGCACATATTATTTTACCAACGCACCGTATGTTGGATGCCGCCAGCGAAACCTCCAAAGGGAAGGCTAAAATTGGTTCGACTTTAAAAGGTATTGGCCCAACTTATATGGACAAAACAGGTAGAAATGGTATTCGTGTTGGCGATTTAGAATTGGTTGATTGGAAAGATAAATATCGTGCGCTTGCTAATAAGCATGAAGCCATGATTGACTTTTACAATGTGAAGATTGAATATGATTTAGAAGAATTAGAAACTGAATTTTTTGAAGCCGTAGAGCGTTTAAAGGAATTAACATTTATTGATTCAGAAGAATATTTATACCAAGCCCAAAAAGCAGGTAAAACTATTTTAGCCGAAGGTGCTCAAGGTTCGCTGTTAGATATCGATTTCGGGACCTATCCTTTTGTAACCTCTAGCAACACAACTGCTGCTGGTGCTTGTACTGGTTTAGGTGTCGCGCCAAATCAAATTGGCGATGTTTATGGTATTTTTAAAGCCTATACAACCCGTGTTGGTTCTGG
Organism: Bizionia hallyeonensis; assembly: GCF_042657385.1. Classification (NCBI taxonomy): domain Bacteria; kingdom Pseudomonadati; phylum Bacteroidota; class Flavobacteriia; order Flavobacteriales; family Flavobacteriaceae; genus Bizionia; species Bizionia hallyeonensis. The sequence goes on from NZ_JBHSLA010000005.1 coordinate 40,720, forward strand.
TCCATTTCCAACAGAATTGTTTGATACAGTTGGCGAAGATATGGCTAGAATAGGTCGTGAATTTGGCGCCGTTACTGGTCGTGCTAGACGTTGTGGCTGGTTGGATTTAGTGGCTTTAAAATATGCTTGTCAAGTAAATGGTGTTACCAAATTAATGATGATGAAAGGCGATGTCCTTTCCGGATTTGAAACTCTTAAAATTTGTACAGCTTACGAATATAAAGGTGAAACCATTACGCATTTACCTTATAATATAGAACCTGAAAATATTAAACCTATCTATTCAGATTTCGCTGGTTGGAAAGACGATTTAACCAAAATGACTGAAAAATCGCAATTCCCAAAAGAATTAAACACATATATCGCCTTCTTGGAAAAAGAATTAGAAATTCCCATTACGGTAGTTTCTGTTGGACCAGATAGAAAACAGACGATTTTTATGTAAGTTCTATTTTTAATCTTGAAGTGTCGTTCAGAACAAAGCGAAGAAACTATAATTTTATATTATTACAGAAAAAGACTACCAAACTGGTAGTCTTTTTATTTATATTTGAACATGAAAGAATTGCATCTGAACATATTTAATATCCTCATTATTTCAGGTGTTGTTCAAGGTTTTATATTTAGTATCATTGTTTTAACACATAAAAAATACCTAACCACCAACACAGGGTATTTAGCTGCTACAGTGTTATTCCTTTCTTTAAGTAATTTACAATATTGGATAATTGACACAAATTTAGAGGCCTATTATCCATTTTTTAAATTCACTTATATTCCATGGCATTGGCTCGTATTGCCCATGTTTTACATATATGTTACCAAATTTCTATTCCAAGAAAAAGCGAAATTAAAATACCGTATGTTTCTAATTGCGCCTTTTTTTATTGTCTTACTTATTGAACTCGTGTATCTATTAACGAATACAACTAAAATAGGAACCGTCAAATTGGTTAGTCATTTTGAGCGTGGTATTTATAGTTATCTGGAATTTGCTTCGTTACTATTTAATTTTATAGTTATATATCTTACCTACATGACTATAAAAAGGTTTGAAGCCAAACCTCATGAAGATATAATCAAAATTAAACCAGAAACGAGCTGGTTAAAGAAATTGATCTATACAGGCGTTATTATTTGCGTTTTTTGGGCAATTGGTATTTCCTTGGTTGTATTTTTTAACGTGAATGAATCCTTTGTGTTTTATCCAATGTGGTTAGGAATGTCTATTTTAGTTTATTGGATAGGATATTTAGGGATTTCTAAATCTTTAAAACTACAAGAACTTCTAGCGTTACGGAAAAACAGAGAAAACAACGTTGCTAATAAGCACACTACAAGTAAAGAAAATGCTTTTATTGAATTAGAGAGATTAATAAAAAAAGAACAATTATTTCTATCACCTAATATTAACTTACATGATATTGCAACTAAATTAGCGTTAAGTGAAGGCTATATTTCGCAACTAATTAATAAGAATACAGATTATAACTTTAATGACTACTTAAATAAATTACGAGTTGAAGAAATTAAAGTACTTCTAACCAATCCAGAATACAATCATTACACGAATGTATCCATTGGTTTAGAATGTGGCTTCAATTCTAAATCTAGTTTTTACAGCGCTTTTAAAAAGTTTACTGGAAAAACGCCTGCCAGCTTCAAAAAAGAAGTCCAGAATCTGTAACTATATACAAATATTGGACTCCTGTTATACAAAACCAGCTTATTATTGTTTCAAATAAATAATCAAATTATAATATATGAAACAATTTAAAACTTTATTCTGCTTAATTTTTCTTACCGCTCTCTTTAATTGCGAACAAGATGATTTCATTGAAACTGACAATCAAAATGCAACCCAATCTCAATTTAAGGTTACAAACGTTAATAAAGAGTTTGTATTTTCAAACACCTCCATTTCCAATAAATTAAACGCTATAAACTCCAATACAAATGAACCTATAAATTTAGAATATAGTAGAGAAGTTCATAATGAAGAACATGGCTTTACGGTAGAAACTGAAAATGTCAAATTTGTTGAGAATACTGTAACTGGATTCCATTCTTATAATTTCGATCTTAAAAGAGATAATCCTGAAAATGATAAAATTGAAAATCTCGTATTTCATTTAAATGCTTCAGGCACGTATGATGCTTTTATAGTTAAATATGGTTTTACTAAAGCCGAATATGAAACTTTAGATTTAGCCTTGTTAAATAGTTTATCAACGAAATACACAGCTATTTCATTTGATGAATTAGATTTTGTTATTGAAAGTAATAAAATGATGTATTTTATTTGTACTGAAACTTGGCTTTGGTTAGATTCAGTAGATCATAGTGGTCAACTTCATGGAGCACCTCGAAACGGTGTCTGTAAAGTATCTGGGTGCAACTATAGGGAATCTGGTTATGTATTACAATCTAGTTCATGTGTTGCTACAACTGGTACTGGCAACCCTAATAACAACGGACCTACAAACACACCCAATGAAGGCCCTAATGGCTACGGTACCGGTTCAAATCCATTTGTTTCAGCTCCAAACTATACGCAACCATGGGAAAATGTGCAGAAATGTATGAATGGTTTTAACCAACCAAATACTATGGATAACACCGTAATGGATTTGATTATGATTGATTGGCTTAAAGCAAACAAACACAAAGCAGGAAAAATACAAAACTTCTTGGGTGAAAGTGGTTGTAGTGAGGAAGCACAAGAAATCATGCTAGACGTAACAAGTATCATGATTGCTAATCCTAATATGGATTTTGAAGAGGCTCTTGAACAGTATTTTATGAATAATCCTGATATTTTCATCGAACAACTTACTATTAGTCAAGATTCACCACACCCAATTAATAACTTAAATGATTATCTAAATTGTTTTGATGATGGCAAACCAGTCCAAAATTATGGTTACGTATTATACGTCGATCAACCAGTTGATGGCACTAGAAATGTCTTTAACTATTATAATCAAACACCTGGACATACTTTTTTTACTTTGTTCAAAAATAACATGGATGGAACTTCGGTGAATTTAACTATAGGTTTTTATCCTGAAGGTAATGATTACAAAGATCTAGGAAATTGGGATGGTCCTGGTATTTTTCAAGATAACGGTTATCCGGGTGATGAGCATGAATATGATATTTATATAACCTTTGACGATATTAGCATAACCCAATTTAATGGGATTATTAATGATATTCAATTAATAGCAAACAGCGACTATGATTTAGATGATAATAATTGTACGAATGTTGCCCATAATTTAGCAGTAAACAACCTTGGTTTTAACATGACACCTTCTACATCTGATATACCAATACTTCCTGGAGCTGGGTCTTGTATTAATCCTGGTGATTATGGAGAAGACTTAAGAGAAATGATGCACAACAGCAATAACCCATATTCAAGTAATATAGGAATTCCAATTGATAATTATAACGATGCTATTACTTCTAGTGGTGCATGTAACTAAATCTTTATGAAAAAACGATTATTAATAATGTTACTTTTCATAAGCACTTTTGGATGCTTGTTTACTGGTGGCGAAAAAAGTTTAATTATTCCTTACTTGTTCATTGAACTGGGGTTAGTGAACGAGCTTTTACAAAATAAAATAATATTAAATAATGTAGTTCTATTAACGTATTTAATAAGCATTCAATTTTTGATATTTTACTTATTATTTGCAAAAAGAAAGATATTCTTTATTTTGATTCCACTCATTTATGTTGTTGGATTTCAATTATTAAACTTTAGATTAGGAAATTTCAGTAATTGGGAAATATCTCTTTACTCATTGATTCCTTTTATTATTATTTGGGTTTTATTAATAATCAGAATAAGAAAATGATATTTTCATATTCTGATTATTAAACTTGTAAAAGTTTACAAAAGGAAGAATATTTCGGCATCTAATATTGTAGGTTTTGATGTTCCTTTGTCTGAATGCATTGGTCTATATACATCAGGAGAAAGAGCAACACCTGCCGCTTTTGGCGAGTATATAAGACATATGGTCTTACCTTCAAGGCAGTACTAGAAATCTAAATGGAGGAGTTGCTCCTTTAGATAATAACTGTAACTAAAATACCTTAAGAAATGAATAAGTACAAAATTATTTTTCTGAAAATTTTATCAATCCTGGTATTATTAGCAGTTTTTGTGCCTGGAAAGAAGTTTGATATTCCCTATGGCTTTATTTTAATTGTAACTCCTTTTGAACGTATCATGGAAAATGATATGTCATTAGATTTATTTATACACGTAATTGGTCTTTCTGGTCTAATCTTAATTTTCCTAAAAAACAAAATCATATCAACGTTGGGTTATTTTCTTGCTATATTCCCTTTAATTATGATGTTAATAAATTCTAACGCACTCAAATTTAGTTGGTTGTTTTGGATTCCCGTTTTAATTTTAATAATTATTATAACAGTTTTATTAAAAGGTAAAAGAAACATGACATAAAAAGTATAGACTAGTAAAAACCAATCAAATTTCAATTAGTTAGGTTTTTAATTTTAACCTACAAAATATTTTATTCATTAACGAGTGAATAATTACCAATCTCATTGTATTTAATATTTTAAAAAACATGTAAATGAACAAAATACTAATCACCATCTTATTCTTATCAACTTTCTTGTGTTTTAGTCAAGAGAAAGATTCCGAAAATTGGACAATAAACGAACAGGCTCAATACAAAAAGCTTACTGAACTGGCTAATTATGTTAACAACAAAGAAAAATCTCAAATCTCAAGAGATAGTTTATTCAACAAATACATTTATTTTGATTATGTTTTAAAGGATACTGTAATTGAAAGAAAAGAACGAAGATTGGCAACTTTTGATACGATTTTTTATTATTTCAGAAAAACTGTTGATAGCATAGGACTAAAAAATTTGGATGCTAAACCAATCAGGTTTTATAAAAACCATAAAATTTACGAACCCTTTGATGAAGAAAAAGCCATGGAAAGTGTTAATGGAGAAAAAATGTATTCAAAAGATAAAAACGTATTTGCCTATTTCAGAAAAGAAGAACCCGATTCACCATTAGGTGCATTATTGTTTGAACCAGATAGTAACAAGTTGGCTGCATGGATTATGATAAATCAAGGTGGCTATAAATATTTTCTAACTTTTAATCTTTTTTGAAAAATATACTAGCTTATTGTTTCTGTTTGAGAAATTTGTACTCAAAAAACATCATATAAATAGTTGTAAAACACAAAACCTGTCAGGATAAATTTCTTGACAGGTTTTTTTGTTAACGCTCAATTTCTATTAAAAATTTCACAAACAAACCCATCACTTCATTTTTATCATTATTTTTGAGGCAAATTTTATAATTTGAAACAATCAATCCTTATATATAGCTTATTCATCTGCTGCTTGTTAGTATTTACATCAGCTTCAGCACAAGAGCAAAAGCAAATTCAAATTGTCTATTCGGGTTTCTTGAATTTTGATGATGCCGTAGAACCTGGTTTAAAAGTCATGACACGTGACGATTCTGGTCAAGTGCATGTTATTCACGAAGGTATAGACATGTGGTGCGATCAAGCCAATTTGTATAGTAATGAAAACTTCGTGGAAGCCTACGGAAATGTCACTATGAAACAAGGTGATACCATAAACATGAAATCCGAATATGTAGAATATAGCGGAAAAACCCAACTAGCATTTGCCAGTGGCAAAGTAGAACTGGAAGAACCAAACTCCATTTTAACAACAGATACCCTTTATTTTGATCGTGTTAAACAGGAATCGTATTATAAAAGTGGTGGTCGTGTGGTGCGTGATTCTTCGGGAACCATTACCAGCCAAATTGGCCGCTATTATATGAACGCTAAAAAATACCAATTTGTAAATAATGTGGTTTTGGATAATCCAGATTACGTTATTAATACCAATCAACTAGATTTCTATTCAGAAACCGGTCACGCCTATTTATATGGACCATCCACTATTGTAACCGATGAAAGCAAAACCTATTGCGAAAAAGGGTTTTATGATACCGAAAACAAAACAGGTTATGGCATTAAAAAAACGCGTATAGATTATGACAACCGTATTTTTGAAGGCGATAGTATGTATTTTGATAATACCCGCAGTTTTGCCTCTGCTACTAATAATATTAAAGTCACAGATACCATTAATAAAAGCATAATAAAAGGCCATTATGCCGAAATTTATAAAGCGAAGGATTCGGTGTTTATTACCAAACGTGCATTAGCTATTACAGTTCAAGAAAACGATTCTATATATATGCATGCGGACACCTTGATGGTTACAGGAAAACCAGAAAAACGAATTACACGCGGATTTAGAAATGCGAAGTTCTATAAATCGGATATGAGTGGTAAAGCAGATTCGGTACATGTTAACCACGCGTCGGGTTTAACCCAGTTAATTAATTTAAGACGATTAGGGTCTCAAGATGCCTTTGCCAAGCGTCGTGACCCGGTTCTTTGGAATCTTCAAAACCAAATGACGGGTGATACCATTCACATAAAATCCAATCCAGAAACGGAAAAAATAGATTCCCTTTTTGTTTTTGAAAATGCCTTTGTTGTTAGTAGAGATACTATTAGTGAAGATGGCTATAATCAGGTTAAAGGAAAAACTTTAGTTGGTTTATTTGATGATGAAAATAATTTGCGTCAAGTAGATATTGATAAAAATGCCGAATCCATTTATTATGCACGTAATGACGAGCAGGAATTAATTGGTATTGACAAAGCCAAATCAGGTAGCATTTCAATCCTATTTGCCGATGGTGATATTGAACAATTTATTCGATTCAAGCAACCGGATGCTGTAACAACACCCGAAACACAGTTCCCAGAAAACGGTCGATTGTTAAGAGGGTTTGTATGGCGTGATGAGGAACGCCCAAAAAGTGTGGAAGATTTATTTAGTGACGATCCGCCACTTAATTTACCTAAAATAAAGGGGCTTGAAGATTATGTACCTCAAGAAGAATTTTTTGATGACGCCTTATTAAAGCGGGTTGAAAAAGCTGATAAAAACACAAACAAAACGGCAGTTCCAACCGAGATTAACGATGTAAAAAAATCAAAAGTATCTCGAAATATTCCAGACGAAGCTTTAAATCCTGATAAAGACGAGAAAAAGGAAATTAAAAAAAACCCAAAGAAAAAACCGAGTATTGGAACCGGGATCAATTCAGATGATAATTAATTGTGAAAACAGATTTCTATACATATCAGGCGCAAACATCGCCACACCCTTTAGCTATGGAAGTATCTCATGCAGAAGGCTCCTATATTTATAATACAAACAACAAGGCTTTTTTAGATTTTGTAGCAGGTGTTTCTGCCTGTACTCTAGGACATAAACATCCCAAAGTTATAGCAGCCATTAAGACACAATTGGACAAGTATTTGCATGTCATGGTTTATGGCGAATACATTCAAGAATCGGCTGTGGCACTTACTAAATTATTGGCTGAACACTTACCTGAATCCTTACAAAACACCTATTTAACAAATTCAGGAACGGAAGCTGTAGAAGGTGCTTTAAAATTAGCTAAACGCGCAACCGGAAGAAGCGAAATTATTTCGGCCCACCACGCGTATCATGGAAACACCATGGGTTCCTTAAGTGTTATGGGTTTTGAAGAACGCAAAAAAGCATTTCGTCCATTAGTTCCAGATGTACGTTTTATCGCTTATAATAATGAGGCTGATATTCAAAATATCACCACCAAAACAGCTGGTGTTATTTTAGAAACCATTCAAGGAGGCGCCGGTTTTATTGAACCAAAAAACGGCTATCTGGAAAAAGTAAAAAAACGTTGTCAAGAGGTTGGTACATTATTGATTTTAGATGAAATTCAACCAGGCATTGGTAGAACTGGAAAATTATTTGCCTTTGAACATTATAACTGTATTCCGGATATTTTAGTTACCGGAAAAGGTTTAGGCGGTGGCATGCCAATTGGTGCTTTTACGGCTTCAACTGATTTGATGAAACTCCTACAAGCCAACCCGAAATTAGGACACATTACCACATTTGGTGGACATCCCGTAATTGCAGCAGCAGCACACGCTACCCTACTTGAAGTCGTATCATCCAATTTAATGGAAGCAACTTTAGAAAAAGAAGCATTGATTAAAAAACATCTCAAACATCCACTGATAACCGAAATTCGCGGGCGAGGCTTAATGCTAGCTGCCCTAACACCATCTGCAGACATTACAAACCAAGTCGTTTTAAAAGCGCAAGAGGCTGGACTTATACTGTTCTGGTTGCTATTTGAAACAAAAGCTATTCGAATCACACCACCATTAACCATCAGTAACGAAGAAATCATGAAAGGTTGTCAAATAATTACGACTATTCTGGATGATATTCAAAGAAATCAAGCAGGATAAAAACCTGTTAAACAGTATTTAAGCTTAAATTATGGCTTAATTGTTGATTACTTTGTTAAAAACATTTAAACCTTTTGGGCTGCAACGCCAATTAGAGCCTTACATTTATTCAAGGAGAAACTATATAAATTAGCTTATGGAGTTACGTCCAAACGACAACAATAAAATATCCCTTACCCGATTCGAATCGATGTTAAAAACGAACCATGTGTTGTTTTTCGATTCCGAAGAATTTGAGAATATTATTCATCATTATCTGAATCATGGTAAAATTGCTTTGGCTAAAAAAGCCATAAAGCTGGGTTTACAACAACATCCAACATCTACGAATTTAAAATTGTTTAAAGTTGAAATATTCGTCTTTGAAAACGATTTAGAAAAAGCCGATGCCCTAATTAATGAACTCTATTTATTAGAACCGTTAAATGAGGAAATCTATATCCAAAAAGCTAATATTCTATCCAAACGTGACGATCATAGAAAAGCAATTGAAGTTCTAGAAAAAGCATTAAAACTTACCGAAGACCCAATTGATATTTATTCATTGATTGGTATGGAACATTTGTTTTTGGATCAGTTTGAAGAAGCTAAAACCAATTTCATGAAATGTTTGGAATCTGATTTGGAAGATTATTCAGCCATGCACAATATGATTTATTGTTTTGACTTTTTAGAGCAACACGAAGAAGCCATCACGTATTTAAATATGTTTTTAGAAAAGAATCCATATAGTGAAGTAGCGTGGCATCAATTGGGCAAACAATATTACGATTTAAAAGATTACGAAAAAGCGCTAACAGCTTTCGATTTCGCTATTATTTCAGACGATCGCTTTATTGGTGCTTACCTAGAGAAAGGAAAAGTTCTTGAAAAATTAAAACGCTTCCCGGAAGCTATTGAAAATTACAGTATTACGCTTACTTTGGACGACCCTACTTCCTTTGCCTTATTACGCATTGGTTTATGCCATCAAAAATTAGGAGATAATGATTTAGCTGTTCAATATTTCTATAAAACAGTTGAAGAAGATCCACTTTTAGATAAAGGTTGGATTGCGATAACTAAATTTTATAACCGTCAGAAAAATTTTCAAAAATCGCTTTACTACATTAATAAAGCCATTAATATTGATAGCGACAATGTACATTATTGGAAGTTATACGCGCAAATTAATGAACGTTTACATCTTTTAGAAGAAGCAGAACGCGGCTATAAAAAAGCCTTGGAATTAGGCAATCATGAGCTGAATACCTGGTTAACCCGAGGCGATATTTTACATAAATTAGGTGAAACCGAGGCGGCCATTTATAATTTTATTCAAGCTTCTGAATTCTACCCAGAAAATGCGGAGATTGAATTCCGTTTAGCTGGGTTAAACTACATGCTTTCAGAAACTGAAAAAGGTTCCTATCATTTAAAGAATGGTTTGCGTTTTAATGCGGAATTCGTATTTATTATTGAGGAACTTTTTCCAAGTATTTACAAATCGCAACCCGTAAAATCGCTGCTAAAAGCAAAACTATAAGTTACACGTCTGATTTTATTTATTTACCTTTGGTTTCTTGTACTTAAAATTAAATCATGCAAAGACGTTTATCCGACTATTTACTAATTACGCTTAAAGGAATGGCTATGGGAGCAGCTGATGCAGTTCCTGGTGTTTCCGGTGGAACCATTGCCTTTATTTCCGGTATTTATGAAGAATTAATTACAACCATTAGTAATGTTAATTTAGGCCTGTTTAAAACGCTTAAAACGTCTGGCTTTTCTGCCTTTTGGAAAGCATTTAATGGTAATTTTCTAGTCGCATTATTACTCGGAATTATTGTCAGCTTTGTATCCTTCATGCGTTTGGCAAAATACCTGATAGAATATCACCCCGTTTTAATTTGGTCGTTTTTCTTCGGACTCATTATTGCTAGTATTTATTTTGTAGGAAAACAAATAAATAAGTGGCATTTACCCACCGTTTTAGCACTAATTATTGGAACCGTTTTAGCGTTTTATATTACAACATTACCATCTTCGGCAAATAATGAATCGCCTTACTTTTTATTTATTGCTGGGGCTATTGCCATTTGCGCCATGATTTTACCAGGTATTTCCGGTTCGTTTATACTTCTAATATTAGGCGCTTATAAAACATTAAGTGATGCTTTTCACGATTTCGATTTACAGCGGATTACCCTTTTTGCTGGTGGTGCTTTAGTTGGTTTATTAAGTTTTAGTCACGTATTAAAATGGTTGTTTAAAAATTATCACAACATCACGTTAGCCCTATTAACAGGTTTTATTTTTGGTTCTTTAAATAAGGTTTGGCCATGGAAATTAACCGATTTAGTTATGGAGAAAACATCTGGACTAGTAACGCCATTATCGGACATTACAACATTCGGGAATTTAACCATTTATCAGCAGCAGATAACCGACTTTGATTCGTTTAAAGTGATTTCGGAAACCAGTATTTTACCTAATATGTATTCCATTCAAAACAACGGATTGGATTCGCAATTAGTGCCAGCCGTTATCCTTATGATTACGGGATTCTTAACTATTTTTATTCTAGAACGCATCGGTAAAAAAGTCAAGTAATGCAAAGCACACGAACCTTCACCGATAAAATTTTCTTAATCTTAAAAGGGTTGGGAATGGGAGCTGCCAATAAGGTCCCTGGAGTTTCTGGAGGTGTAGTTGCTTTTGTTGCTGGTTTTTATGAAGAGTTTATTTATTCCCTTCAAAAAATTAACCGAAAGGCTTTTAAACTATTAATTAACGGACGGTTTAAAAGTTTCTATCAATATATAAATGGGCGGTTTTTAAGCTTACTTTTTTTAGGAATGATTATCAGTTATTTTAGTATTTCTAAAGTACTGGATTACCTTATAAAACATTATGAACTCTATGTTTGGAGTGTGTTTTTCGGTATGATTATTGGCTCCATTTATTACATCAGTAAGGATTTTAAAGACTGGAATTTTAAAACCTATGTAGCACTTGCTATCGGAATTATTTTAGGTGTAAGCATCAGCTTTTTAGATCCAGCAATGGAAAATGATAATTTATGGTTTGTATTTTTCTGCGGCATTATTAGTGTATCAGGCATGACACTTCCAGGATTTTCTGGCTCCTTTATACTTATTTTATTAGGTAACTATGTGTTATTATTAGTGGATTCTGTAAATGCCTTGTTTGATACCTTTGCAGAAGTTATTCAAGGGGATTTCAGTTTTATAGAAAATGCCGCTCGTATTCGCATGCTTAAAATATTAACCGTATTTACCCTAGGTTCTGTAGTGGGGCTCGTTACCTTTTCGCATGTATTAAGTTACATCCTGAAACATTATAAAAGTATTACATTGGCAACAATTATTGGATTCATAGTCGGATCATTAGGCGTGGTTTGGCCTTGGAAAAAAACGCTCTTCAAATTACAGACAGATGGAACCGCTTTATTAGATTCTTCGGGAAAGAAAATTATTGAAAATTACGAACGCTATTTCCCGGAAATGAACACGGAAACCTATTTGGCTTTAGTTTATATAATTCTTGGAATTGCCATTGTCTTAGCCTTGGAATTTTACGGACAAAAAACACAGAAACAACATGCGTAAATTCGGATTAATTGGTAAGAATATTTCGTATTCATTCTCTCAAAATTATTTCTCCAATAAATTTTCGTCGGAAGCTATTATAGACGCCTCTTATGAAAATTTTGATATCCCAAATATTGAAGACGTTTTAAGCATTTTTGAAAGTACTGAAATAGTCGGGTTAAATGTGACGATTCCTTATAAAGAAACCATTATTCCTTATTTAGATAAGCTCCACAAAAAAGCACATAAAATAGGTGCTGTAAATACCATAAAACGCACTAAAAAAGGTGAATTAGTAGGTTATAATACGGATTGTTATGGTTTTAAAAAATCATTAAAACCACATGTACGGCCTATTCATAAACATGCCTTAATTTTAGGAACAGGAGGCGCTAGTAAAGCCATAGCTTTTACATTGGATGAATTAGGCATATCCTACAAATTTGTGTCTAGAACACGTGAAAATCCTGAATATTTAACTTACAATGAATTAAAGGAAGCTACCATTTCCAAGCATTTAATTATTATAAATTGCACGCCTTTAGGAACCTTCCCAAATATCACGGACGCTCCTAACCTACCGTATGAATTTCTTACAAAAGACCACATTCTTTACGATTTAATTTACAATCCTGAAGAGACCCAGTTTTTAAAATATGGCAACCTTAAAAACGCGACTACCATTAACGGTTTACAAATGTTGAAATTCCAAGCAGAGAAAGCATGGCGTATTTGGAACACATACTAATTACACCATTTGTAACATTAATACGGGTTAACCTTTTGTAGTTATTGTAGTTGTTGTTATCTTTAACGCTAGAGTTATTTTAAAAAACTAACACATTTACAAAATGTCAGAGCACGATAACCTGCCAAAAGCAGATGGAAAACCAGAAGAGTTACAACCGGAAACTACTGAAAACGTTCAAGAAAACCAGAACGTTACAAATGAATCATCACCTTCAGAAGCCATAGAAAAAATAGAAATACCTGTAGAAGCTGAAACAGCAAATGAAACTGAAAAAACAGTAGAAACGGTTACCGAAGATCATGATGAAGTCATTAATGAGATTGAAGAATCCAATGCGGAAGACGCCGAGGATGAAGGCAATGCAGACAGGCATCATATTGAAGAAAAGGACTATGATAAAATGTCTATGGAAGCCTTGGTGAAGGAGCTGGAACATTTGGTTACAAACCATAAAGTGCAATCCATTAAAAAGCAAGTAGAGGAAATTCGTTCGGAATTTAAATCGCAGTTTAACACTTTACTAGACGAGAAAAAGGAAGAATTTTTAAACGAAGGCGGAAATGAAATCGATTTCTTTTTTTCCAGTCCGCTGCAAAAACGTTTTAAAGATATATACAAAGATTACAAAGGCAAACTACACACGCATCATAAAAACATAGAAAATAACCTAAAAGATAATTTAGCCAATAGGCTTGAAATTATTGAAGAAATAAAAGGATTACTTAATGATGAGGAAAATATAAATACTACCTATAAACACTTTAAGGAACTCCAAGATCGTTGGAAAACGGCTGGCCCAATTCCACGCGACAAATACAATAATGCTTGGAATAGTTACCATCATCATGTTGAGGTTTTTTATGATTTTCTACATTTAAATCGGGATTTACGGGATTTAGATTTCAAACATAATTTAGATCAGAAATTAAAAATTATTGAGCGTGCTGAAGAGTTAGCAAAAGACGAAGATTTAAATCGTGCATTTAGAGAGTTACAGGTGCTACATAAAATGTGGAAGGAAGAATTGGGCCCTGTTGACAAGGAACATCGTGAAGCCGTATGGGACCGTTTTAAAGCTGCCACGAAAACTATTCATGACAGGCGCCAAGTTTATTTTGCTGAATTAGATCAAGTTTACGAGAAGAATTTAGAAGTTAAAAATGAAATAATTCTTCAGATCAACAAAATCAGTGAAAAAGGAGCTGATTCACATAATGGTTGGCAAAATAGCATTAAAGATGTGGAGCAATTTCGCAATTTATTTTTCAGTGCTGGAAAAGTGCCTATTAAGGTAAATGAGGAAACTTGGGCAAAATTTAAAGAAGCAGTAAGAAACTTTAATCGCAAGAAAAATGCTTTTTATAAAAATTTAAAGAAATCGCAGTTTGATAATCTTCAAAAGAAAATGGATTTAATTCAAATAGCAGAAGACAATAAAGATAGTGAGGATTTTGAAAGCACTACAGCTTTAATGAAGAAAATTCAAAGCGATTGGAAGAAAATTGGTCATGTACCTCGGAAGAATAGTGATAAAATCTGGAAGCAGTTTAAAACAGCTTGCAACTATTATTTTGACCGTTTGCACAAGGCTAAAGATGCCGTAAACGCGGAAGGCAATGAAGCCTTTACCAAAAAAGTGCAATTGCTTGAGGAATTGAAAACCTTGGAATTATCTGGTGACAAGGAAACAGATTTAGCAACCGTTAAATCCTTTATTGAAAACTGGAAGTCGGTTGGTAATGTTCCCTCAAACAAGCGTTATATTGAAGGAAAATTAAATAAAGCCTTGGATGGTGTTTTCAAAAAATTGAATTTAAATAAAAATGAAGCCGAACTAATCAAGTTTGAAACCAAGTTAGAATCCCTTAATAATGCACAAGATTCTAGGCATTTAGACAATGAGCGTATTTTTATTAGAAAGCGTATTACTGAAATTAAAGCAGAAATAAATCAGTTGGAAAACAACTTGCAATTTTTTCAGAATGTTAATGATGAAAATCCTTTGGTACAAGACGTTCATAAAAATATTGAAAAACACAAGCAAGATTTGAAATTGTGGAAAACCAAATTGCGCAAAATTAAAGAATTATATTAGAAAGACACCACAAACCATAAAGGTCTCAAATACAAAATCCTGCTTGTCGTATAAGAACGTCAAGCAGGATTTTTTCTAACTAAACTAACTAATAGTTGTTTTGTCCCAACCTAAACAACTAATTCTACCTACATGTACGTTATAAGGAAAGATAATTTTTGATTATGCTATTAATCTACTTTTTCAACGTACAATTATAATATATACGCACAGAAAATTGATTTGGATGTTTTGGGTTGAAAGTTTTTTAAAACAAGACTTAATAAAAACCTATCAAACTAAAAATCAGCAAAATAAAATTACATATTTTTTACATTCACCAAAGTTGAAGCTATTGAAAACCTGAAAAACAGTTTTCAATTACCGCTTTTTAGTTTCTTCCCAATATGAAACTATTTGAAAACCTGAAAAACGGTTTTCAATTACCGATTTTTAGCTTCTTCCCAATATGAAACTATTTGAAAACCTGAAAAACGGTTTTCAATTACCGCTTTTTAGCTTCTTCCCAATATGAAACTATTTGAAAACCTGAAAAACGGTTTTCAATTACCGCTTTTTAGCTTCTTCCCAAAAAACGTCCATTTCACCCAAAGTCATGTCTTTGAGGTTTTTGTTTAAAGATTTCGCTTTTGCTTCCAAGTATTGAAAGCGCTTGGTAAATTTTTTATTAGTGCGTTCAAGAGCGTTTTCTGGGTTAATTTTTAAAAATCGTGCGTAATTTACCATAGAAAACAGGACATCGCCAAATTCACTCTCCATAGCTTCTTGATTACCAGCGTTCACTTCATCTTTAAATTCCTGAAGCTCCTCCTCCACTTTTTCCCAAACCTGATTTGGCTCCTCCCAATCGAATCCTACTCCTGCAACTTTTTCCTGAATCCTACTTGCCTTTACCAATGCTGGCAAACTTTTTGGAACACCTTCCAGGACACTCGTTTTGCCTTCTTTAAGTTTTAAATTTTCCCAGTTTCGTTTTACATCTGCTTCATTATCCACTTTAACATCACCATAAATATGTGGATGTCTATGAATAAGTTTCTCGCAAATGCTATTACAAACATCCGCAATGTCAAAATCATTCGTTTCGCTTCCAATTTTAGAATAAAAAACAATATGCAACAGCACATCACCCAATTCCTTTTTGACTTCCTCTAAATCGTTATCTAAAATAGCATCGCCTAATTCATAGGTTTCTTCTATGGTCAAGTGCCTTAAAGTTTCCATAGTTTGCTTTTTATCCCAAGGACATTGCACACGCAGCTCGTCCATAATGGTTAATAATCTACCGAAAGCTTTGAGTTGATCTTCTCTGGTATTCATAATTGGTTTTTGATAAAATTACAATTAAATTTAGTGTCTTTAGGATTATAACAAACTAAAAAATCCAGTAAGGCAAAAGCATTACTGGATTTTTTATATTCAAAATAATAAATGGTCTTATTCTTCTTCGTCCGCTGTTACAGCTTCGGTTCCAGCTTCTACCTCCAAATCTAACAAGTCATTTTTTTGAAGTAAATTATACCACTGAATAATTTTTTTAATATCACTAGCGTACACTCGATCTTCATCATAATCTGGTAAAACTTCAAAGAAATATTCTTCTAATTTGTCTTTACTTTCTTTATGACTAATAGATGTTTCGTTACCTGATTCTTTTTCTTTAATCAATTTAAAAACCTCACGTAACGGTTTTTCTTCGGTAAGTGTATAAATAGCAATTTCGCTCAAGATACTTACATTATGATGAATGCCTACAGACATTTTTTTACCATCTAACAACGATTCGGCTACAAAGCCACCTCGTGTTTGGGCAATCATTTTATACAATCCTGGTTTTCCTGCTATTGATAATATTTTTTCTAGACTCATATTTTCATTTTAAAGAGGGCAAATATCAAACGTTTACTGATGTTAAACAAATATTATCGTTTCTTTTTTTGACTTGGGAAACGCATGCGATAATCCACATTAATTTTTCCTTTAGAAATGTTTGAAAGTTTACTTTTTATTAATCGTTTTTTTAATGATGATAGCTTATCTGTAAACAAAACACCTTCAATATGATCGTATTCATGTTGAATTACACGTGCTACTAACCCATCATAGGTTCTGGTATGCTTTTCAAAATTTTCATCGTAAAATTCTATCGTAATTGTTGGTTTTCTAAACACATCTTCCCGAACATCTGGAATACTTAAACAACCTTCATTAAACGCCCATTCATCGCCCGTTTCCTCTAGTATTTTAGCATTTATAAAAGTTTGCTTAAAATCCTTTAAAAAGGCCTGTTCTTCCTCTGATAACACATCATCTTCCGCAAAAGGAGATGTATCTACTAGAAACAAACGAATATCTAAACCTATTTGTGGCGCAGCAAGACCAACACCAAACGCATTGTACATGGTTTCATACATGTTCGCTAACAACTCATCAAGTTTTGGGTAATCTTTTGCAATTTCTTTTCCTACTTTTTTTAATACAGGATCGCCATAGGCTACAACAGGTAATATCATGGATTTTCTTATCTATTAATTCTTTGCAAAAATACAATTCTTCTTAATTATACCTATAAAAAAACTCCTTTAAAAAAGGAGTTTAGTAGTGTATGTTTAAAACTTCAATATTTTTAGCAAATAAGTCGTGTTTCTTTTAAAACAAATAAATTTATTTTTCCGTTTAATTTAGATTCAATCTTATTGGTTAATATATCCTTCTTTTTAGCAGCTATCTCAATAGAATCCGATTTTACATCTGTAGTGGTTTGGGTAGTAGGCACTATTTTCTTAATATCTTCAATTTTATTAGAAGATTGAGCTTGCATACTTGTTAAACTTAATACTGTAAAAATTCCGATTAATAAAAACTGTTTCATTATTATGTTACTTTAATTGAACAGGACAAATATAACATCGATAAACGGTAAGAATATAATTAATTTGTTGAAACACGAGATATAATCGTTAACAAGATAAAGCCGTGTATTTCATCGATAAACGCACTGTTAATAGACCTTAACAAACGACATTTAATCGGTTTTTTAATAATAAAAAGTAGCTACAAACCTAACATAATTGGGATGTGGCATACTATTTTTGAATTCAAAACAATATAAAAACAGACCAAAAACAACCCTGTTCGATAAACGGTAAATTGGATGTTTAAACAAAACGCTTGGGTGAAAGTTACTGATTTTATTAGCGAGAACTTATTATGAAATAAGAAAACTAAATAAACCAATGAGTAAAGTTATAAAATTTTAGGCTTCTATGGCAGTTGTTTTACTATAAAACTTAATACATAAACCTGATTCTATTATCTACCGCTTTTTTTTAACGGATAACAAAAAAACCTCCTACAAATTGTAAGAGGCCTTTTTTTTATAAAACTTAAATGTTTACTTCATGATTACAACCTTTTTTGAAACGGTAGAAGATCCACTTTCTACTTGTAACAAATACACGCCATTCGGCAAATTAGAAATTTCTAATTGTTTTCTCGCCAAATTAGAAACGGTATTGGTTAAAACGCGCTTTCCTGTTACTGAAAACAAATTGATTTCAGCATTTAGATTGCTTCCAAAAACAACATGTAATGAATTACCTTGAACTACTGGGTTAGGAAAAACTGTAAAATTATTTAAAGCTTTGTCAATAGATTCCATAGATAAGGTTTCATTTGTCAAGTTTCCATTGATGTACTCGCAAGTTACGGCTCCAAAATCGGCCGTAAATGATGTGATATCCGCAATTGGTGTGTCTCCAGGCTCAATATCATAAACTGCTGACGAGCTATCACAAGTAATTAAATTAAAAACACTACCAGCCACAGTGATAGTCGTTGGTCTATCAACACATGGTGGAGCTCCGGCATCATAAAAGAAGAACAAAGAGGTGGAGTTTGAAAATCCGTTATCTGGACAGACCTGGGCTTGTACTTGGTTAAAAAATAAAAACGATGCAAACAGCATCATTGACATGTAGTTTTTTTTCATAATAAACGTAATTGGGTTTCTGTCAAAAATACTTCTAACGCAAGTTCACTGTGAAAAATATTAGCCAAACGACTAATAAAAACGATATTCCAACTAGTCTCTGCGGTATATTCTTGAAATACACCGGATAAACGGAATTACAAAATAATTACAGAAAAAACTATTTAGAACTCAAATAGCTTTGAAGAATTAACGTCGCACTAATTTCATCAACCAATGCTTTATTTTGGCGTTTCTTTTTAGATAAACCACTGTCTATCATGGTCTGAAAAGCCATTTTAGATGTAAATCGCTCATCAACACGTGCAATAGGGATTTGAGGAATTGATTTTTGTAACTTTTCTAAAAATGGTAAAATAAGTGCTTCACTTTCAGATGCCTGATTATTCATTTGTTTTGGTTCGCCAACCACAAATAACTCTACCGATTCCGTTTTAACATAATCCATTAAAAAGCTAATCAGCTTCTTGGTATCTACCGTCGTTAGGCCAGATGCTATTATTTGCATCTCATCTGTAACAGCTATTCCTGTTCTAACTTTTCCGAAATCTATTGCAAGTATACGTCCCATATAGAGGCAAAGTTACCATTTAAAACTAAAACTTAATTAGAAAACCTATTTTTTAAAAGCAATCCGTAATAAAGAATTCAATTATAACTTTATCTTTGTGAAAAGAGCAAGAATTATACAATTAGACGCTCAATTTTTTAGTAAAACTATTATGAAGCAACTACAACAAATTATAGAAAATGCGTGGGATAATCGCGAATTATTAACGGATAAAGTAACCATTGACAGCATTCGAAGCGTTATTGATTTATTAGATGAAGGCACCTTGCGTGTTGCTGAACCAACCGCTAAAGGTTGGAAAGTGAATGAATGGGTAAAAAAAGCGGTCGTCTTATATTTCCCTATTCAAAAAATGGAAACTTTTGAGGTCGGTATTTTTGAATATCATGATAAAATTCCATTAAAAACAGGGTATAAGGATAAAGGAATTCGTGTTGTTCCGCATGCAGTTGCACGGCATGGTGCTTATATTTCTAAAGGTGTTATTTTAATGCCAAGTTATGTAAATATTGGTGCTTATGTAGGTGAAGGAACCATGGTGGACACCTGGGCAACAGTTGGTAGTTGCGCCCAAATTGGTAAAAACGTCCATCTTTCAGGCGGTGTTGGTATTGGTGGTGTTTTAGAGCCCCTTCAAGCTGCTCCAGTTATTATTGAAGATGGTGCTTTTATAGGTTCACGATGTATTGTAGTTGAAGGTGTTAAAGTAGAAAAAGAAGCCGTTTTAGGAGCGAATGTTGTTTTAACCATGAGCACGAAAATTATTGATGTAACAGGTAATGAGCCTGTTGAAATGAAAGGTATAGTACCTGCACGATCCGTTGTAATTCCTGGTAGCTATACCAAAAAATTCAAAGCTGGCGAATTTCAAGTGCCTTGTGCTTTAATTATTGGAAAACGTAAAGAAAGTACAGATAAAAAGACATCCTTAAATGATGCTTTGCGCGAATATGATGTAGCGGTTTAATTTAGTTTGCAGCAGCAGTGTTCCGTAAAATTTTGAAAGAATAAAAACAAACCTAGCTATTTGAAAATTTTAGTTATACAACAAAAAATGATTGGTGATGTACTCACATCTAGCGTCTTATTTGAAGCGTTACGTGAACGTTACCCAAAGGCGCAATTAGATTATTTAATCAATTCCCATACATTTCCTGTTGTTGAACACAATCCTTTTATTGATAATTTCATCTTCTTTACACCTGAAGCCGAAAAAAGCAAAATAGCGCTTTGGAATTTCGCTAAATCTGTAAAAAAGGAAAAGTATGTTGTGGTAATTGATGTGTATTCAAAACTATCTAGTAACCTAATTACAGCTTTATCTGGTGCTAAAACTAAAATTTCGTATCATAAGCCGTATTCAACATTCATATACCATCATAATATAAAACGTAGAAATCAAACCGATGAAGCTTGTGGTTTAGCAATTATAAATCGATTGCAGTTGTTGGAACCATTGGATATTTATATCACAGCGGCAAGACCTAAAATTTATTTAACTTCTGAAGAGCTTGAAACAAGTAAACAGTTTTTAATTTCAAACGGGGTAAGCCTAGACAAACCACTTATTATGATTAGTGTGCTAGGAAGTGGCCCTAATAAAACCTATCCGTTTGAATACATGGCACAGGTAATTGACCAAATTGTAGCCACAACAGATGGTCAGATTTTATTTAATTATATTCCAAAACAGGAAGCCGATGCTCAAGCCATTTTTAAGCTCTGTAAACTGGAAACACAAAATCATATTTATCTAAATTTATTTGGAAAAAGTCTGCGCGAATTTTTAGCACTCACAACACATTGTCATGCATTAATTGGTAATGAAGGTGGCGCTGTAAATATGGCAAAAGCATTGAACATAAAAACATTTACCATTTTTTCTACTTGGATTGATAAGGATACTTGGAATATTTTTGAAATGGAGAACGTGAATGAATCCGTACATTTAAAGGATTACAAACCAGAATTATATAAAGGAAAAAGGGAAAAAGATATGAAACCACACGCCATGGAATTATATCATAAATTTATACCCGATTTATTTTATGATAAGCTAAATCGGTTTCTAAAAATGTTCCGTTCGTAATATGGAAAAACTAACAGCTATTATTATAACCAAAAATGAGATTCTTAATATAGCATCCGTTATAGATTCTGTACGTTTTGCAGATGAAATTATTGTGGTTGATAGCTTTAGTACGGATGGCACCTTTGAAAAAGCTTTAGAATTAAATGTTACCGCTATTCAGCGAAAATTCACCTACCATGCGGAACAGAAAAATTGGATAATTCCACAAGCAAAACATGATTGGGTTTTAATTGTTGATGCTGACGAACGTGTAACACCTGAATTAGAAACTGAAATACTTGAAGTTTTAAGTAACGAACAACAAGATGTTGCTTTTTGGATTGGCCGCATGAACCACTTTATGGGTAAACGCGTTAATTATAGCGGTTGGCGAAATGACAAAGTTATCCGTTTGTTTAAACGCGATTTATGCCTATACGAAGATAAATTGGTGCATGAAGAAATAGTTGCACAAGGATCTGTTGGCCATTTAAAATCCAAACTATCACACAACACATACACAACTATGGATGCTTATATGGATAAAATGAATCGGTATGCAACCAAACAAGCTAAAGATTACGATAAAAAAACGGGGACACTAAATCCGTACCATTTTGTGATTAAACCCTTTTGGGGATTTTTTAAACATTATATTATTCAAAGCGGATTTCGCGATGGTGTTGTAGGTTTAACCATTGGTTTTATTCAAGGTTATGTCGTTTATATGCGTTATGTGAAATTGTGGCTTTTACGAAGAAACTTGAAATAACACTATTTTTTTCGCCAGAAGAATACCTTATTTTTAATCCGTCTTTTTCTATGAAACCGATTTTGAAATGCTTCGGTTTCTTCCCACATTAAATGAAACACGCGATTATAATCATATCCGCCTAGTTTAGCATATTCGTCACTCATAATTTCCACCATAGATTTGTGAGTCGTTAAGCGTGCAAAGTTTTTTATTCGGGTTTCAAAATCCATGTCACCAAATTCCATTCGGTTTAAATCCACTAAATAAAATTTATACGCGCCACCGTTTAATTGAATCAATGTGTTCCCAGGCGAATGATCTAGAAAATTCACACCGGCTTTATGCAGCCCAAACGTGAATCGTGTAAAAGCGCGTAAAATGGCTTCATGATTCGCCATAGTTAAGTTGAAAGTCAATTCACGATAGGTTAAATCATAAGGCAAGTGCTCACTGATATAATAACTTTTCTTGAATAAAAAAGGTGTTTTATACTCATAAAAAGCAATAGGTTTCGGCGTTCCAATACCTAGATGCAGGAGACGATTAGCGTACTCAAAAGAGCGTTGGGCTTTACTTTTTCTAAAAAAGCGATAGGCAATCTGATTCACCAAATTTGGAATTTTAAAGGATTTCACGTTAATCGTTAAACCATTTAAATTGTATAGTTTTAGTGAATTCCGATCCTGATTTCCAAAATCCTCACCAGACGTTTCATAATTTTCAATATATGATGTAAGTACTTGCTTATCCTTCTGAAACGCCTTATGCACTGTATAATTCATGCTGCAATATTACAATATTTATTTTATTTTTATCTGGAATTAAATTAGCAGTTCGTTTTCATTTTTAATAATTTGCACAAAAGCTTTTCGTATGCCCACAATTTGTTTGGAATCTCATAATATTGATAATCTCTTCTTTGGTTTTGGTCAGTTTAACTACCACCTTATTAAAGGGTTTTATGAGAATCAAGCTATTTTAGAAGCATTGGATTTCCATATCACCCTTATTAGTAAACATCCTGAAAAGCTGAAAGATGAATTTGGCAGTACGTTTTCATATAAAAAATATAATTCCTTACAGCGAAAAAAACTATTCCGAATTAAAAAACAATTCGACTTATGGCATTCCTTAAATCAAAATACCAAAGTTGAACCCTTTAAAAATATACCATATGTATTAACGGTTCATGATGTCAACTTCATGGAAGAATTATCGGGAAAGAAGTTAGATAAACGCGTTGCACTTTTTAATGCTAAACTAAAGCGAAGTCATGCAATTACCTATATTTCAGAATATGCAAAAAGCATGACACATACCTATTTTAAAGTACCAAATATTCCTGAATATGTTATTTATAATGGTAGCTCCAAACCTTTTGAGTTAGCTAAAAACCATACCCCTGAATTACTTCCAAAAGGCGAATTCCTATTTACAATTGGTGAACTTTTAGAAAAAAAGAATTTTCACACATTAGTAAATATGCTTGCTCATCTTCCCGAATTGAGTTTGATAATTTCTGGGAAAAACACAACGGATTACGCTAAAAACATCATGAAATTAATTGCTGATTTAAACCTTGAACATCGCGTATTTTTAACAGGAAAAATTAGTGAAGCGGACAAAGCCTATTATTTAAAAAACTGTTATGCGTTTTGCTTTCCGTCTCTGCGAGAAGGCTTTGGCATTCCCCCAATTGAAGCGATGCAATATGGTAAACCTGTGTTTTTATCTGATAAAAGTTCGCTTCCAGAAGTTGGTGGTAAACACGCATTTTACTGGGAACATTTTGAACCTAAATCTATGGCTGATATCCTTGTGCAAGGCATGAGAACATACCATGAAAACCCGGAGGATTACAAGGAAAAGCTGCAGCTGCATGCCAACTCTTATTCTTGGGATGAAACCGCTAAACAGTATTTAAAAGTTTATGAAACGCTACTTAAATAAGTGTTTGAAGTATTGACCAAAATTCTTTTTAGTAATAAAAAATTTGGAAGGCATAATCCCTTCTAAATTGATATTTTTTCTAATTTCTTCAATGGTATTTCCTTCACAAAACTCCAAATGTTTCCATTTTTCGGGTTCAATATAGAAGAAATTTTCACGCTCTTTGTAGTTAGACTTATTGGTGGTTCGCCATTTTTCTAAAAAAGCTTCCTTATCATGAACTTCAATATTGTGTCCCCAATTATCTAATTTTAAAACCAATTCCGCTTCATCTCTAGCAATACTTTCATGAAGTAGAATATTTTGCGTATAAACAATACGCTTTCTGGTGTTTCGAGCCACTTTATAATTCGGATAATTGGTGGAAATAATTCCACGTGTTGGCTCCTTTATAAATAACACACCATTATCCGTATACTTGTATAAATTGATTAAATAGGCCGCAATTTGAATGTTCTTCTTTTCTGGATTGTCCAGATAACTATCAAAGCGCCTTAAGTCTTTAACATAGTTTGCAAAATCTACAAAATACTCATCACTATCAATTTGCACAAGCCAATTTCCAATACCCATTTTAAGCGATAACATGTGCCGCTCACGATTATCATTTTCAATAGCAATTAAATCCGCATCGTAGAAATCATCTTTATACAATTGAATTTTATTATCCACATCAAAAGCTTCCAACCATTCAAAAAAGGCTGGATCCACCTCAAAAGTTTCACCAGACCAGGTTCTATTTTTATGATCCATAGCAATAAAAATAGCATCCGCTTCCTTATAAACAGGCGGAATGGATTTTTTTAGTTTATCGTAATCATAAGACAGTAAAAAACCTACGTGAATTTTTTTCATGGATAATTGCGGATTATTTTTTACAAATATAGTTTAAGCCATAGAAATAACTACTTTTGTTACTAAAATGTACTAAAATCTCTATAAATGTCTGTACTAACTGTAATTATGCCGGTTTATAATGGCGAAAAATTCTTGAAAGAATCGCTGGACAGTCTATTAAATCAAACATTTACTGATTTTACAATATTGGTTTTAAATGATAATTCTACAGATAAAACGTCAGAGATTCTAGACGCTTTTATAAAGCAGGATTCGCGTATTACAGTTATTACAAAAACTAAAAATGAAGGGCCTGCTAACTTACGAAATGAAGGTATTGAACGTGCCAGCACTGAATTTATAGCCTTGCTAGATGCTGATGATATTGCCTTACCTACCCGATTTGAAAAACAATTAAATTTTTTAAAAAACAATCCTAACGTGGGTGTTTGTGGTACGTGGTTTACATTTTTTGGCAATAAAAAAGAGAAAACCGTCAGGCACGAAGTCTCTCACGACGCCCTAAAAGTTCAGTTTTTGCACAGTTGTGGTATTGGGAATCCTACAGTTATGTTCCGGAAATCTGTTTTAAATGGTTTACGGTTTGAACATCAATATGTTCCTGCTGAGGATTATGGCTTATGGAGTCAACTCATTTTTAAAACCCAATTTCACAATATTCCAGAATCGCTATTAAAATACCGTTGGCATGATGCTAATATAAGTCAGACGAAAGAAGCTAACCTTCGGAAATCTGAAATTCTCATTAAAACGAAACAATTAGAGCAATTGCGGATTCAAGCATCAAATCCCGATATTTTATTTTATGTATATGCGGTTTCATTGCAACGAGATCAAGCATCAGAGCATGTTATAAAAACCATTAAAGCTGCTCAAGATTTATTGGAACACAATAAAAATTTACAGATATATAATAAAGTACTATTTGAAAAGCATATTAATAGAACAATTGTACGCACAATTAGAAATGCAGCTAGTTACGATAAAGCGTTTTATAAGTTTGTAAAACATGATTCTAGATTTTTTAAGGCGCTCAAACCTATAGACAAACTGACTTTTTATTTTAAATGTTTATTTTGAAAGTCGATATTTTAGTAAGCGTTTGTAATATTTAAATTTTGTTTTAAAATCGGCTTCCTGAAAATAGCTTTTCATAAAGTTTAATTGGACTTCCGATAAATTCTGGCCAGTACTTTTCAACTTCAAAACTTCAAATGCGGTAGCATTCCCTAACGATTTTACTACTTTTTTAAGATTAGGTGTTCTGGATTCTGGAATGGCATCGGTTACTTCTTTTACATTTAAATAAGAGGAATAATTTTTAAAGAATTCCGATTGTAAAGAATATACACCACCTTCATGAACCCGATAAACAGCCGTTTCAAAATCCATAAAAACACCTTTGCCTTTTTGTAACAACACCAAATAAAGTGAATTATCTTTTGAATATATAAAGGACTTTAAAAGCTCTAAATCCAAAGCTTCTTTTTTAAAAACAGCAGTTAAGGTTAAGGTGCAATATGGTGAGAATATATTATTATAATCAATGGTTGTGTTTTCCGTTTGATGATTCCAAGTATTGGATAAAAAGCGGCTACCATTAAATATTTGATAGTTAGTCCAAGAAATGACATAACCTGCATTTGCTTCTAAAAAATCCACTTGCTTTTGAAGTTTCAATGGATCTGTCCAATAATCATCACCTTCGCATAAAGCTATATATTTCCCTTTCGCTTGCGGAAAACTGTAATGCCACCAAGGCATAATATGTTGGGAATATTTATTTTCGGTTTGAAGAATAAGTTTAATTCGCGGATCTTTTTCTGCATGCTTTTTTAAAATAGCTTGTGTGCCATCGGTTGATGCATCATCGTGAATCTGAATTTCTATAGGGAATTTAGTTTTCTGAAGATAGAAACCTTCCAACGTTTGTTCTACATATTTTTCCTGATTAAATGTGGTGCAACATATAGTTAATATTGGTTTCATGCTTATTTGTTTTTTAGCTTTCCAGGAATTCCAACTATGGTATTTTCTGTTAAGCAGTTTTCTACTACCACGCTTCCGGCTCCAACGGTTACATTGTCGCCTAAAATAATATTTGGCAAAATAATAGCACCCGAACCAATATTGCAATTGTTCCCTATGGTTACTCGTCCTAAAATTTTAGCGCCGGGAGATACATCACAATAATTACCAATTTTAACATCATGATGGATGTGAGCTGATGTATTAATTAAGCAACCTTCACCAATTTGAACACTATTACTAATAAAAACAAAAGGCATAATATTGGACCCTTGACCAATTTGAACATCCAAAGAACCAATAATAGCATGTTTTGAAATAAGCGTTTGATAAATGCCTCCTGCCTTTCTAAATTTTTCTACCATCTGTTTGCGCAAATGCGGTGTTCCAATTGCTGACACAAAATGCGGATTACTACTAAAGTCAATAGCACTTAAAGAATGTAAAATGGGATATTTCCCCAAAAAAAGTGCTTCTTCAGGTTTTGTATAATCGTCAAAAAAGGATAAAGCAGTTTCTACTGTAGTCGTTTCATTTAAAACAACTAACACATCTTTTGCGTGACCTTTTGCTCCAAGAACAATCATTTATAAAGAATTAATAACGTTACAGATTTCTGCAACTTGCTGTTTTTCTAATTCGAAATATAAGGGTAAACAAAGAATTTTACTGCAAATATCTTCAGAAATCGGCATACTCACCGATTTTTCTACATAAGGCAACTTATTTAATGACGGATAAAAATAGCGTCGAGGATATATTTTTAGCGCTGCTAATTTTTCTAAAACCAGTTGCATAAAGATTTCATCTTTAAAAATAACAGGCATATACGAGTAATTTTTCTCTGCAAATTCTCTAAAACCAATAAGCGACACATTCGCATTATCTTTTAGTAAAAACTCATAGGTTTCGGTTAACAGTTTGCGCTTGGCAATAATAGTATCAATGTAAGGAAGTACACTTAAACCCATAGCAGCTTGCATTTCTGAAGCTTTGGCATTTATTCCCAAACCATGATATTCTAATGGTCCATTATGCCCAAAATTATGATGGTAATAACACTTTTTAAAAAGCGCATCATTAGGAACAAATATGGCACCACCTTCACCTGTATGAAATAATTTGGTAGCATGAAAACTGGTGGAAATTATATCGCCATATTCAAAAATGGATTTACCTTTATAGGTTACAGCAAAACAGTGTGCTGCATCATAAATGACTTTTAAATGATGTTTTTCAGCAATTGCCTGAATAGCTTCCACATCACAAGGATTTCCAAACACATGTGTTGCTAAAATAGCTTCGGTGTTTTCGGTAATTGCTGCTTCTATTTTTGCAGGATCTATAGTTAACATATCGCGTTCAATATCCACAAAAACAGGCGTGCAGTTTTCCCAAATAATAGCCGATGTTGTTGCCACGTAACTAAATGGCGTGGTGATAACTTCCTTTGTAATGCCTAATGTTTTCAAAGCAATTTGTAACGGTAAGGTGCCGTTGGTAGTTATAAAAAAGTTGGAGACACCTAAATATGTAGATAATTTAGATTCTAATTCTAGAAGTAATTCACCTCTATTGGTCATCCATTTTTTATCCCAAGCATGTTTTAAAATGGCTTCGAACTCTTGGATTGGTGGCAGAAAGGATTGTGTAACATTTATCATCAAAACAAAATTAACAAACTTCGCGTTCTAATAGCTATAAAAATATTTTTTTTTATAATTGAAAGATTTGCTTCTTAAATGTATAATTTTACGGTTATAAAGTTCAAAAAATATGCCTAAAAAAATTCTAATTATCCCTTCTTGGTATCCAAACTCTAATAATGAATTGGTTGGGACATTTTTTCGGGAGCAGGCACATCTTTTGAATGCTAATGGATTCGACATAAAAATTCTCTTTGGTGTCGAGAATGAAGTGGGACTTTTTAAATATCTATCCATTCGTTTAACGCAACTTTTTAGTAAAAAAAACGACTTAAATAAAACATACTTAAAACAAGCGCCTGAAGCATTCTCTTTTCCTATTTATCATTATAAAAAATGGCCAGAAAAACGGCAGCTTAAGTCTAGTAAACAGAAGTATCAACAGGCTTATAAAGCCATTACAACACTTTGGCAGCCTGAACTAATTCATGCTCAATGCAGTGCCAAAGGTGGTATTTACGCGCACTATTTATCCAAAAAAAACAACATTCCTTTTGTAATTATTGAACATCAAATATTTCTTCTTAATTACTATAAAAAGTACGTTCAAAAAGGCATTCGTGACGCTGTTGAAAATGCCTCTAAAATTGGAGCTGTTAGTTACCACCAACAACGTTGTATTTTAATGAATAGTATGGATTGCAATCCAACAATTATTTGGAATCTCATGGATGAAAGCAAGTTTGAAATAAATACAAAACAAACAAATACGAAATTCACCATTCTAACCATAAGCTACCCACATTTAATAAAAGATACTGAAACATTTTTTAGGAGTTTGGAAGCTTTTCAAACTATTTGTGAAGATAATTTTGAGGCCATTATAATTGGTAATGACTCTTTTAATGACAGCAGCAAAGCCAATAGTTTCTATTTTGAAACCTTGGCTAAAAAATATAATGTGCATGATTCATGCACATTCTATCCGCAACTCACACGAGCGGAAATAAACACCAAATTGCAATCGTGCCATGTTTTTGTTTCCACAAGTGTAGCTGAAACTTATGGTGTTGCCGTTAGAGAAGCCATGCTTTGTGGCAAACCCGTTATAGCAACAAAAAGTGGCGGTGTAGAAGACTCCATAACAGAAGAAACTGGTGTTTTGGTCAATTTAAAAGATGCAAAAGCTATTGCAGAAAACCTGTTAAAAATAAAAAACAAGGAGTTAGTTTTTTCTCCAGAAACCATCAGAAATTATATTATTGAACAAAGTGGTCGAGATACTTTTATTAGAACCATGACGGACTTTTACAATGAAAAAAAATCCTAAACGCATGTCAGAATTGTACACAGCTTTAGAAAATCTGCAACACGGCAAAACCATCCTTTACCCTACAGATACCATTTGGGGATTGGGCTGCGATGCTACTAACGCCAAAGCCGTTTCAGAAATTTACGCGTTAAAAAAACGTGTAGAAAGTAAAGCATTAATCTGTTTAGTATCTAGCTTGGAAATGCTAAAAACCTATATTGAGGAGGTTCCAGAAGCTGCATTAAAGTTTTTAGAAACAGCAACAAAACCAACGACTATAATTTATAATAAGCCACGTTTAGTGGCACCAAATTTACTAGCCCGCGATAATACGTTGGCCATCCGGATTGTACATGAAGGTTTTGCTTACGAATTAATTGAATTATTCCAAAAACCCATTGTTTCAACGTCAGCAAATATGAGCGATTATCCTTCGCCAAAATCATTCAAAGAAATACATGCAGACATTTTAAAAGATGTGGACTATGTTGTAAATTTGCAAAACGAAAAAATCAACACACAGCCTTCCACAATTATTAAATTAAATAAGGACGGTAAAGTTGAAGTTATTAGGCCATAAATCTTCAATATTCAAGTAGTAAATTCCTGAAATTTAACTTGGGATTTTGAATGCGAAGGGTGTCTGTTAATCAATCAGACAGGGAATTTGAAACTTATGAATTATAAAAACGCATTAGAGCATTCTATATTTGAAACCATTTCAAAATCTGCTGAAGAATTACAGGTTGACTGTTATGTAATTGGTGGTTTTGTTCGCGATTTTCTTCTGAAACGCGGAAATCCTAAAGATATTGATATTGTAGCTATTGGAAGTGGCATTGAATTAGCCCGACAAGTAGCTAAAAACCTTCCCAATAAACCTAAAGTTCAAGTATTTAAAACGTATGGAACTGCCATGTTGCGTTTTGAAGATATAGAAATAGAATTTGTAGGTGCTCGTAAAGAAAGTTACCATGAGGACAGCCGGAATCCTGTTGTAGAAAATGGCACGCTGGAAGATGATCAGAATCGTCGGGACTTTACCATAAATGCTCTAGCGTTAAGTTTAAACAAATCTAATTTTGGCGATTTATTAGACCCTTTCCAAGGCGTTCTAGATTTAGAAAACAAGATAATTCGTACACCTTTAAATCCAGATATTACATATAGTGACGATCCTTTACGGATGATGCGGGCCATCCGTTTTGCTACACAATTGCACTTTACTATTGAGCCCGAATCCTTACAGGCTATTTCAAAAAATAATAGCAGATTAGAGATTATAACAAACGAACGTATTGTTGTTGAACTGAACAAGATTTTAGAATCGCCAAAACCGTCCATTGGTTTTTTACTGTTGGAAGAAACAGGATTATTAAAACATATTTTACCCGAACTAACCGCATTAAAAGGGATTGATGAAATTGAAGGGCAACGTCATAAAGATAATTTTTATCACACATTAGAAGTCGTAGATAATATTGCAGAAAACACGGATAACCTTTGGCTTCGCTGGGCTGCTTTACTTCATGATATTGGAAAAGCGCCCACAAAACGCTTTCACAAAAAAAATGGCTGGACCTTTCATGCCCATGAATTTGAAGGCTCCAAAATGGTTTACCATTTATTCAAACGTTTGAAAATGCCTTTGAATGATAAAATGAAATATGTGCAAAAAATGGTGTTTATGAGTTCTAGGCCTATTGCACTTGCGGATGATATGGTTTCAGATTCGGCTGTAAGACGTTTGGTTTTTGATGCTGGTGATTATGTGGACGACTTAATGACGCTGTGTGAAGCAGATATTACCACGAAGAATCCGAAGAAATTCCAGAAATACCACAATAACTTTAAGCTTGTACGTGATAAAATTGTAGAAGTTGAAGAACGTGATCAGATACGAAATTTTCAACCACCGGTTTCGGGTGAAGAAATTATGGAAACGTTTGGCATTAAACCTTCACGAGAGATTGGCACGATTAAAGAAAAAATTAAAGAAGCTATTTTAGAAGGTGAAATTCCCAATGAACATGAGGCGGCTTTTCAACTCATGTTAAAAGAAGGGGAACGTTTGGGGTTGACGCGAGTATAAGTTGCAAAGAGACAAAGTTGAAAAGTGGCAAAGCGGTAAAGCGGTAAAGCGGTAAAGCGGTAAAGCGGTAAAATAATTTGACACTAAAAAACATAATTCACAAATGGAAAGTTCAAAAAATAGCACCTTCAGAAAATTATTAGTCTGGCAAAAGTCTATGGCATTGGTGACTTTAATTTATAGTGAAGTAATGGTTTTTCCGCCTGATGAATTGTATGCGTTAACGTCTCAAATAAAAAGATCTGCAACCTCTATTCCGAGTAATATCGCAGAAGGTTACGGTAGAGAAGGAAAGAAAGATTATTTGCGTTTTTTGAACATTCCTTTAAGTTCGCTGTTTGAATTACAAACACAACTTGAAATAGCTTACAATTTAAAGTTTTTGAAACAAGATAATTTTAATAAATTATATAATGACAGTAGAAAAATTGAACGGATGCTTTCCAGTTTTATTCGTAAAATAAAAAACTAACCTTTTAAAAACTCTGTAACTCTGTAACTCTGTAACTCTGTAACTCTGAAAACTTAAAAAAATGAAAAAAGACAATAAAAAAGTAATCTACTGGCTCCTTACAGGTTGCGTTCTTATTTTTATCATGGTTGTGGTTGGTGGTATTACCCGATTAACAGATTCGGGTTTATCTATGTCCGACTACAAACTTATAACAGGAACTATCCCGCCATTAAATGATGCAGAATGGCAGGATGCTTTTGCATTGTATCAGCAGTATCCGGAATTTCAAAAGTTGCATTCACACTTTACTTTAGAAGATTTTAAAGGTATATATTTTTGGGAATGGTTTCATAGGTTAATTGGTCGAGTCATAGGATTAGTCTTTATTATTCCTTTCTTATATTTTCTATTTCGCAAGCAACTTACAAAAAGCACCATCAAAAAATGTTTGGTTTTATTAGGTCTAGGTGGATTTCAAGGTTTTTTAGGTTGGTATATGGTAAAAAGTGGTTTGGTAGATATGCCAGATGTAAGTCATTTCAGATTAGCAGCCCATTTAACAACGGCATTCTTAACCTTTGCTGCAACACTTTGGGTAGCTTTGGATTTAATATATCCTGATAAAAAAGTCATTGACAAAAAGTTTAGAAACCTTATTATTGTTAGCTACCTCATCCTCATTGTTCAAATAATTTATGGTGGATTTGTGGCCGGTTTAAAAGCTGGTTTACTGCATAACCATTGGCCTTTTATGAATGAAGGCAAATTTATGCATCACACGGTTTATATTTTAGAACCGTTTTATAAAAATCTCATTGAAAATCCAAGTGGTATTCAATTTATACATAGAACATTGGCTTACTTGGTTGTAGCATCCATATTTATTTTGTGGTTTAAAGCGCGCGAAATGACCCTTACAAACCTCCAACAAAAGAGTATAAATGCTTTGCTGATTTTAGTCGGTTTTCAATTTTTATTAGGCGTATTAACCATCATTTATGCGGTTCCGTTGTGGTTAGGTGTGGCACATCAAGTGGGTGCATTTTTTTTGCTTTCAGCTATGACATTTACGCTACATCGATTTAGCAAATAATTTTAAAATAACTACCTTTGCGGCATAAATAAAAATATGATATACAGATTTCGAATAGTACTAGATAACGACACGGACAAGGACGTTTTTCGCGATATAGAAATTCGTGAAACGGATACCATGGAAGACCTTCATAATACCATTACACAATCCTTTGGATTTGATGGTACAGAAATGGCTTCGTTTTATTTGTCTGATGATGAATGGAATCAAGGTGAAGAAATTTCATTATTTGATATGAGCGATGGCTTGAATCCTGTAAAACTGATGAGTAGATCTGTTTTAAAAGACACCGTGCATGAAGGTTTAAACAAACTTATTTATGTGTATGATTTTTTAAGCATGTGGACATTTTATGTGGAACTTGCTGAAATTGTTGAAGAAACCGAAGGTACAGATTATCCAAACCTCATGTTTGTTCATGGTCAAATTCCGGATGAAGCTCCAGAAAAAAACTTTGAAGCTGAAAGTTATGACGACTACAATGAATTTGAAGACGATTTAGATGTGGACGATTATGATAATTTAGATTTTGACGAGAATTGGAATTAACACCTTGCTAGTCAATTAAGCAGACAACAATTACTATTAAAAAGCATTCTTAACCGAATGCTTTTTTTATTTTAGCATGTAACAAATTAATAACTTGCTCGTCCTACAAGTAACCATTAACCAAAAACAGAACTATTTTGGAAACCATACTGACAATTAATAATCTGACTAAAAAATTTGGCTTCCTTACGGCTGTTAAAGATTTATCATTCACCATCAACAAAGGGAATGTTTACGGGATCCTAGGACCTAATGGTAGCGGAAAATCTACCACATTAGGCATTGTTTTAAATGTTGTAAATAAAACATCTGGTGACTTTCATTGGTTTGATGGGAATACCTCAACACATGATGCTTTAAAAAAAGTAGGCGCAATTATTGAGCGACCAAATTTTTATCCATACATGACAGCGTATCAAAACCTGAAATTGGTTTGCAAAATTAAAGGGGTCCCTTTTAGTAAAATAGATGAAAAGCTAGAACTCGTTAAACTTTTAGATAGAAAAGACAGCAAGTTTCAAACCTTTTCTTTGGGTATGAAACAACGTTTAGCTATTGCATCAGCCTTATTAAACGATCCAGAAATTCTAATCTTAGATGAGCCAACCAATGGTTTAGATCCGCAAGGTATCCATCAAATACGAAGTTTAATTCAATTAATTGCCAGTCAAGGTACCACTATTTTATTAGCCTCCCATTTATTAGACGAAGTAGAAAAGGTATGTACACACGTGGTTATTCTTCGAAAAGGCGAAAAATTATATTCTGGCCCTGTAGACGAAATGATATCCAGTCATGGTTTTCTAGAACTTAAAGCAGAAGATACCAATAACCTTATGGCGTTCTTGGAAAGTAAAAAAATGTTTGGAAAAATTAAAGTTGAAGACGGTTTAATTACAGCATTTCTAGATGAACCTATGGATGCCAAAAGCGTTAACAAATTGTTGTTTGATAACGGTATCGTTTTAACCCATTTAGTAAAACGAAAAGAAAGTCTTGAAGAACAATTCTTACAATTAACAGACAACTAACCAATCAAAACCAACCACATGTTACGACTAGTAAATTTAGAATTGCAAAAATTACTGTTAAGTAGAACGAATAAAATATTAATATTTATTTCATTCATTTTGCCATTTACGGTTTTGGTATTGTCTTCCATAAAAATAAATTTCTTCGGATTTTTCACTTTAGAATTAGGCGAATTAGGCATTTTTAACTTCCCATTAATCTGGCATATAACCACATTTTTTGCCTCATATTTCAAATTGTTCTTTGCAATTGTTGTGGTGAGTATGATTGGGAATGAATACAGCAACAAAACCATCAAACAAAATTTAATTGACGGTTTAAGTAAAAAAGAATTTATACTCTCTAAATTTTACACCATTGTATTTTTCTCATTATTTGCAACGGTTCTAATTGCTGTGGCCTCATTTTTAATCGGCATGTACTATTCCAGTTATACGGAAGCAAGCATCATTTTTAGAGAAACCGAGTTCCTATTAGCTTATTTTGTAAAGCTTGTTGGATTCTTCACTCTCTGTTTATTTTTTGCCATGCTTTTAAGGCGATCCGCATTTGCATTAGCATTTTTATTCGTGCTTTATATAGTTGAATGGCTTGTATATTGGGGAGCTTATGAAGTTTTTGGAAATTCAGAAACGGCGTTTAAAGTTAAAGGCTTTTTACCATTAGAGTCCATGTACAAATTGATAGATCAACCCATTCAGCGTATTATGATAACTAAATTTCCTGAAAAGGCCGATTTAGCTTATGACTATGCCGTGCATTGGTATGAAGTTGCAATTGTATTAGTTTGGACAGCTATATTTGTGTTTTTGTCCTTAAGATTATTAAAGAAGCGAGATTTGTAATATATTTGGATCATATTGCTATCCAAATGAAAAAAATTCTCTGTTACACGTTTTTACTATGTTTTGTTGGTGTTTTTAGTCAACAACAAGCGTCTAATTGGTATTTTGGCGAAAATGCTGGAATTCAATTTGCAGAAGATGGTACTATTACCGCTCTTGATGATGGTCAACTTAACACGGTTGAAGGCTGTTCTTCCATATCAGATGGTGACGGAAATTTATTGTTCTATACAGATGGAACTTTTGTCTACAACCGTAATCATCTAGTAATGAGTAATGGAGGCGATCTTTCAGGTCATGAATCAAGCACGCAATCTGCCATTGTAGTTCCAAAACCAGATGATGAAAATATATACTACATTTTTACGGTTGGCTCTAATCAAACTTTAACCGGATTAAAATATTCGGTTGTCGATATGACTTTGGACTCTGGTCGTGGAGCTGTAACTTTAAAAGATGAACCTCTTTTGTCTCAATGTGCTGAAAAAATTGCTGCAGTTTTAAAAGATTGTCAAACGGGTGCCATTTGGGTTATTACTTTTTCAAACCTTCAAGGCGCATTCAATAATCCCGCTACTGCAGATTTAGATACCTTTCATGCGTTCGAAATTACAGACGCTGGCGTCAATACAACGGCTGTAACATCCACTTTTAGTCCGATGAATCTTGGTGATGCACGAGGCTATCTTAAATTATCACCAGATGGTACAAAAGTAGCTTTGGCTAATGTAGATGATGGTTTATACCTTTTTGATTTTGATGTTACAACGGGTACAATGAGTAACAGTGAAATAATACCAATTTCTGGAAATAATAACCAACCTTATGGAGCTGAATTTTCACCAAACAGCCAAATTTTATATGTAACCGCTTCAAATGATTTTTTTGGTGGAGGTGACAACAACCCCAATGCACATCAATCAAAACTGATACAATTTGACTTAACAGCTGCTGACATAAGTGATTCGGCTCTTGTTTTGGACAACCGAAACGCTTACCGAAGTGCATTGCAATTGGGTCCAGATGGTAAAATATATAGGTCTATGGCAGCAACGTATACCCAGGGTTTATCATTTTTAAGTGTCATTAATAATCCTAATATGGTTGGTACTGATGCTAATTACCAACACAATGCCGTTTCATTAGGCACCAATAATTCAACTCAAGGTTTACCACCTTTTATAGCCTCTTTTTTTACAGAAAAAATTGATATTACTAATGGTGTTGCTGAAGCCAATAATTTATTACTGTGTACAGGCGATACTTTTACATTAATTGCAGAAGATATTCCAGGAGCAACATACACGTGGACATTGGACAACAGCCCAATTCCCACACCAACTCCTCCAAATGAATTGTTTTTAAATACAGGAGGTGATTACTCGGTTTTTATTGAAATACCTAGCAATGATTGTGAGTCTAAAGAAGGCCAAGCCATTGTAACATTTTATGATGTTCCAACAATAAATCCGGCTCTAGATTTAGATATTGATGCGTGTAGTGGCGATTTGACGACGGAATTTGATTTAACAACACGTGATTCAGACATATTAGGTATGCAAAATGCTAGTGTATTTGAAGTTCATTATTTTGAATCCCAAATGGATGCTGATAATAACGAAAATGAGATAACGGGCTTATTTACTAACACCATGAACCCAACCCCTATTTTTGCACGAATTCATAATAAAAACAACCCGAATTGTTATGAAACCACCGCCTTTGAAGTGGAAGTGTTTATTACACCAACGGCAAATCCAATTGCTAACCAAGAATGGTGTGATGATGACACAGACGGAAACCCTTATAATGGTCAGACTGATATTAATTTATTGAGCTTTAATTCTACGGTATTAAACACACAAAATCCTGCGGAATATTCGGTTAGTTATTATAGTTCCTTGGCAAATGCAGAATCTGGCACGAGTCCACTTGCTAACAGTTATTATAACCAAACAGCCTTTCAAGAAGAAATTTTTGTGCGCGTTGAAAATGACTCCAATACGGATTGCTATAGTACAACATCATTTATAGTAACCATAAACCCCTTGCCCCCTGCTTTCAATACCAGCTTAATTCAATGTGATGAAGATGGCAATATGGATGGTAGAACTAATTTTAATTTAGATGAAGCTTTTGATGCCTTATCAGGAAATTCCACAACGGTTTCTATAGAATATTATGAAAATTCAATAGATGCAGATTCTGGTACAGACATGCTAGACCCTTTAGGTTATATTAATACGAGTAATCCAGAGATTGTAATTGCCAAAATTATTGATAATACGACCTTATGTTACAGTCTTTCTGAATTATCTTTAGAAGTCAGTACCACACAAATAAACAATTATCAAGTACCAGAAGTTTGTGATGAATTAGACTCCGAAGATGGTATTAACACCTTCGATTTGAATGTCATAACGACAGCCATTCAGCAAGACAATACCATTACATTTCCCGTATCCTATTATGCGAATTATAATGATGCCTTATTAGAAAAAAATGCCTTATCAACACCATTTAATAACACCATACCTTATAATCAAACAATCTATTCACGTGTAGAAAACAATAATGCCTGTTATGGTATTGGTGAAGTTTCATTTACCATTAACCCAAGACCACAATTGGAGGCAGATGAAACCGTATTATATTGTTTAAACACCTTTCCGAATACAATTACTTTGGATGCAGGTATTTTAAATGATTCGGCTAACAATTATACCTATTCGTGGACTTCTGGTCAAACCACAAATAATATTGCTGTAAATGAAGTTGGCACCTATACAGTTACAGCAACTAATGCATTTGGTTGTACAAAAACGCGTTCTATTACTGTTGAACCTTCCAATATTGCAACGATTGAAACTATTAACATTCAAGATGCACTACAAAGTAATAATACGATAACAGTTATAGTATCGGGTGAAGGCGAATACGAATTTGCGCTATTTGATGCCACTGGAGCACTATATACAGCCTATCAAACAAGTAATGAATTTACCAATGTAGACGCAGGAATTTATACGGTTAGCATTCGAGATGTTAAAAACAATTGTGGCATTGTTGAAGATATGGTTTCCGTTATAGGTTTCCCTAATGTGTTTACACCAAATGGCGATGGCACCAATGATACATGGAACGTTCAGGGCGTAACAGCCATGTTTCAACCTAGTACACGTGTTCAGATTTATAACCGTTTTGGGAAATTACTAAAAGAGTTAAGCCCATTAAATGGTGGCTGGGATGGAACCTACAACGGTGAAGTTATGCCAAATGACGATTATTGGTTTTCTGTAAAACTAAAAGACGGTCGTATTTTTAAAAGTCATTTTACCTTAAAACGTTAACAGTAAAAAATCGTACATTTAAAACTGTAACACCGTTCTATGTTTCAGTTAAACAAAATTATAGTATTCATTTGTTGTATTGCTACCTCTGTGGCATGCAGTCAAGAAATAGCACTATTTCAGCAATTTAATGGTCGGTATGATTATTTGGCAATAGGTAATACCCTCAATCCTTTTGAAAACAATTTAGACCGCAGTTTTTGTGAAATTTTACCACAATCCCAAGCCGAGTTAACCCTAAATCCCGATTGGAATGTTGTAGCCGCCTATTTGTATTGGGCCGGCTCCGGAAGTGGGGATACCGAAGTCAGCTTAAATGGAATTCCCTTTTTAGCGGATAATACTCATTTGGTAGATTATAACGATCCAAATTACGGACTCCTCACCTATTTTTCCTGTTATACGGACATTACAGAATACATACGAACAGTTAGAAATAGTATGTATACGTTTTCAGATCTTGACATTTCAAACATTTTAACCACCAATGATGGCTACTGTAATAACCGGACTAATTTTGCAGGTTGGAGTATTTATATTATTTATGAAAACACAAATCTACCGCTCAACCAAATAAACCTATTTCAAGGGTTGGAAATTATTAATAGAAATGTGCAAGAAAAAACCATTTTATTGGACAACATTAATGTTTTAGATAATGAAGGCGCAAAAATTGGCTTTTTAGCGTGGGAAGGTGATGCGAATTTAAATTACGGCGAATCGCTTTTAATCAATAATAACATACTTTCTAACCCTCCTTTAAATCCGGCTAATAATGCCTTCAACGGCACAAATTCTTTCACTGCAAGTAACACATTTTATAATGGTGATTTAGATGTGTACAACATTGAAAATAATATTGCCATTGGCGATAATTCCGTTGAAATTAAATTAACAACCGGTGATTTGGATGAATTTGGTATTCTTCAAGCTGATTTAATCATTTTGAATAACATGATTACCGTCTTAAACAGTCAGCTACCAGACGCAACTATTATTTTGGATGCCTATCGTTTAGAATGTGCCACTAGAATTGTTACTATAGATTATACAGCGTTTAATATAAACTCTACTGAAATTTTACCAGCAGCCACACCAATAGCCTTTTATGCAGATGGGCTTCTAGTCGCCCAAAGTGAAACTCAAGACATGATCCCCATAGATGGTTTTGAAACACAATCCATAACCATTAATATCCCTGACATTATTCCAGATAGTTTTACGCTTCAAATTATAATTGATGATGTAGGAAATGGAACTGGCATTGTTACCGAATTAAATGAATTAAATAACATAACAACAGAACCCATTACATTATTACCTATTCCTGAAGTTACACAACTACAACCCTTAGAGGCTTGCGATATTGGATTTAATCAAGCAACCTTCAATCTAACCGAACAACTTCAATTTATTGACTATGAATCAATTGAAGATGTAAGTTATTATGAATCGGAAACTGATTTGTTTAATCAGGAAAACCAGATATTAATTCCAGAATATTTTAACAACGACACCTCACCTCAAGAAATTTTTATTCGTATTGATACGGATTTCTGCTTTAATTTTTATAAATTTAATGTGCGTGTAAAAAATTGTCCGCCTTATATTCCCCAAGTCTTCACACCAAACCATGACGGATTTAACGATTGGTTTAATATTCAAGGGCTTTACACTATTTTTGAGAATCATAAACTATTAATCTACAACCGTTGGGGAACACTAATTTTTGAAGGAAACAATGATTTACCATGGGATGGAAAAGCTAATAAAGGCATATCAAATCAAGGAAATTTAGTGCCAGTTGGCACCTATTTTTATGTACTCTATTTAAATGATTCCAATTATGAAACTATGACCGGTTATGTGTATGTAAACTATTAAATAAATATAAATCTGCATTTAAACGGTAAAATTAGCGTTTCATCTGATTATTTTATTACATTTGTTTTACTAGCCCCAAATCTGTTAGTGACAACCTGAAATAAAAAAATGAAGAAAATCTTCTTATTCACCTCACTATTAGTAGCTTCCATCAATAACAGCTATGCACAACAAATATCTATAAATGATACGTTTACAGCACAGCAACTTATCCAGGACCGTTTAATTGATGGTTGTGTGGAGATTTCTAATGTGCAATCCGTTATAAACGGCTCTGTTAATAATATAAACAGTTTTGGTTATTTTGAGCGCAACAATTCCGCCTTTCCTTTTGAAAACGGTATCCTATTATCTACTGGAGCAGCCGTTTCAGCTGGAAATACTGTAAATGCAAACCCTTTAAATGATGGTGAAGCAGATTGGCTTACAGATTCAGATTTAGAAACTGCTTTAGGAATTACGAATACGCTAAATGCCACATCTATAGAATTCGATTTTATTTCGGTTTCAAACCAAGTGCAATTTAATTACATTCTAGCATCCGAAGAATATTTTGCTAATTATCCTTGTGAGTATTCCGATGGTTTTGCATTTCTAATTAAAGAAGCCGGTACCACTGATCCTTATATAAATGTTGCCGTAATTCCAGGAACTACAATACCCGTAAATACCAGTACGATACATGAAGAAGTTGTAGGATTTTGTCCCGCAGAAAACGAACAATATTTTGAAGGTTATAATTTAGGTGACACCAATTTTAATGGGCGTACAACCGTTCTTACAGCTTCAGCAACTATTCTACCTAACGTCCAATATCACATTAAATTAGTGATTGCAGATCAAGAAGATGAAAATTTTGATTCGGCTGTTTTTATACAAGGAAATAGTTTTAATTCAACCGTTAATTTAGGGCCAGATATTACAACCTGTGCTGATAGTGTCACTTTAAATGGAGATATTCAAAACCCACTAGCAACTTATGTATGGTCTGAGAGTGGTGTACCAATTTCAGGAGAAACTAGTCCTACTTTAACCGTAAACACTTCTGGAACATACACCGTTTCCATTTCTATTCCTATCAATAGTACCATTTGCGAAATTGAAGATACCGCTATTATAACCTTAAGTTCTGAACAATCAGCTGGAAATATTTCGGATTACATTGTTTGTGATGACCCAAGTAATGATGGTGTTTACACCTTCGATTTATCCATAAAAGATCCCGACGTTCTTGCAGCTGTCCCAACTGGAAATTACAACATCTCTTACCATTTCAACGCTAACAGTGCGCAAGACGGCAGTTTCCCAATTTCAACACCATTTCAAAATTCAGTAAATCCGCAAACCATTTATGTACGGATTTTAGATACTGATAATGGCTGTTTAGCGTTCGGTACATTTAATCTAATTGTGAATCCGGTACCAACCATTACACCGCCAACAACTTTAGAAGTATGCGACGATGGCAATGGAGATGGATTTACACTGATAGACCTATCCGTAAAGGACACTGAAATTACGGGAGGAAATCCAGGCTATGCGGTAACATATCATTACAACCAAACAGATGCGGAATCTGGTGCAAATCCTGTACCTGAACCCTACTCTAACATGACCCAAAACGATCAGCTTTTCGTGAGTGTTTTGGATACGGCTACTGGCTGTAGAAGCACAACAACTTTAAATGTTAGCGTTCTTGATAGTCCTGCTATTGATAATGCCTCACATACCATAGACGCTTGTGAACAAGACGATGATGGCTTTGAAAATTTTGACTTAACAACAATTATTGATGATGTTTTAAACGGATTGACCAATGTATCCACTACATTTCATACAACCTATGAGGATGCCCAAACAGGTGATAATCCCATTGCAGATATCACCAACTACACAAATACTACACCACTATTTCAAGTCGTTTTTATTCGAGTTGTAGATAACATTACAGGATGCCCCTCTATTGCTACTATTGAATTACACACCAATTTACTCCTTAATGAAAGTAATATTAGAAATTTTTCACGCTGTGATGATGCATCTAATGATGGTATAGTCAATTTTAACCTAGAGAATATTGCAACAACCATTATTAATGGGCTATTAGATGTTACCGTTGCTTTTTATGAAACAGAAGCCGATCAAACTGCTGGAAATAATGCCATAGACCAAACCGTTCCTTATGAGGTTACAGAAACACCTTTCACCTTGTTCATTACAATTATAGGTGCTACTTGTTCGGTTGATTCTGAAATAGAACTTATTATTCACCCAGCAACCATTTTACCCACTTTAGATTTGGTAACCTATTGCGATACGGATGATGACACCATGACATCGGTGGATTTATTTGGCTTCAACACCTCTGTAAGTTCAGGAATTCCAAATGCAGAAGTAAGCTATTTTCTAACGGAAAATGATGCTATAGATAATGTGAATCCATTACCGCCTTTTTATGACAATACCAATAATCCTTTTGAAGTTTATGTTCGCGTAAGAAATGGTAATACGGGTT
The DNA here is from genome assembly GCF_042657385.1 of Bizionia hallyeonensis. Taxonomy (NCBI): domain Bacteria; kingdom Pseudomonadati; phylum Bacteroidota; class Flavobacteriia; order Flavobacteriales; family Flavobacteriaceae; genus Bizionia; species Bizionia hallyeonensis. The sequence goes on from NZ_JBHSLA010000005.1 coordinate 84,579, forward strand.
GTTTTGATATTGCCTCTTTAGAAATTGAAGTGTTACCAGCACCAACAACTACACAACCTAGTAATGAAATTATTTGTGATGATGACCAGGATGCCTTTACCCTAATTAATTTAGATGCCAAAATTCCAGAAATTGTTACTGCCACAGAAGGTTTAAATATTACGTTTCATACATCATTATTAGATGCACAATCCAATACAAACCGAATTACAAATACCAATGCCTATAATGCCAATACACAAACTGTGTTTTCACGAGTGGAGCGTATAACCACAGGATGTTTTGCTATTGAAAATTTCGAGATTGTCGTTAATACCTTACCTGTGTTTACACCCATTGCCGACTTTAATAACTGTGAAACGGATGGTAATCAAATTGCAGAGTTCATCTTTGAAGAAAAAGATGCGGATATTTTAAATGGCCAAACTGGAAAACGCGTTTTGTATTTTGAAAATGCCAATGACGCCATAAACAGAACCAATATAATTGACAAAACCGCTGTTTATGAAAACATATCAAACCCACAGACCATTCATATTCGTGTGGAAAACATTAGTGATACCAGTTGCTTTGGTGTAAGCACCTTTTTTATCGAAGTCGGTTCTATTCCAATCTTTAATCCGCCTTTAGACACCTTTTTATGTGATGATATTTCTAATGATGCTCAAGAATCTTTTGATTTAACCGAAATTCAAGCCGCTATGAGTCTAGGTAGTACTGATAATTTAACCATTACCTTTTATGAAAGTCTAGAAGATGCTGAAAGCGCTGAAAATCCAATCGATTTAAATTACACCAATCAAAGTAATCCGCAACAAATTTATTCACGAATTGAAAACGGTACCTATTGCCATGGAATTGCTGAATTTGGACTGAATGTTATTCAAGTTCCAAATGTAAACCAGGCTTCGCTTATGTCAGCTTGTGATACCGATTATGATGGATCTACAACCTTCGATTTAACCGTTTCAGAACTTGAAGTATTGGAAATCAGACAAAACAATATTTTAGTAACCTATCATGAAAATATAGCCGATTTGGAAGCAAATACAAATAATATTCCCAATCCAGACGCCTATGAAAATATTGAAAATCCGCAAACCGTATACATTCGCGTAACCAATACCGTGTCTCAATGCTATGTTATGGTGCCATTGGACTTGGAAGTAAATTTACCGCCAACCATAAATCCAATAACAGATTATAACACCTGTGATGCCGTTAACAATATTTTTGATTTAAATGAAACCATCACGAGTTTAATTGATACACAATCCAATGTAGCTGCTACGTTTTATGCCTCACAAACAGATGCTGAATCAGCACTAAACCCATTAGATAGTAATTACAATTATGGTTCCAATAACGACACCATCTATGTGCGTGCTGAAAATACACTTACAAATTGTTTTGCTATAAGTTCATTCACGCTATTGGTAAATCCAAACCCAACAGCAGTCACACCTGCAAATTTAGAAGCCTGTGATGATGATTTTGATGGGATGCGTGTTTTCGATTTATCACAACAAACAAGCACAATTTTAGGTGGTCAAAATCCAGCTAATTTTACCGTAACCTATTATGAGCTGGAAATTGAAGCATTAGAAAATAATAATCCCATTACGGATTTGAATTATAATGCTTTCCATAATCAAACTATTTATGTACGCGTTCAAAATAATACCACAGGATGTTTTGCGACAACTAATTTTTTAACTTTGGTTCAAAGAAAACCTTTTGTTGAAATTCCAGACCAGACGGTTTGTTTAGATAATTTACCTTTAGTTGTTTCAGCTGAAACAGGATTTGATACGGATACGTATTTGTGGTCTACCAATGCAACAACGCCGGAAATAGAAATCACCCAAATAGGAAGCTATTCGGTAACCGTTAGGTCGGATTATGGGTGTACTACTTCCGTTACATTTAATGTGATTGAATCTGAACAAGCTACCATAGAATTCACAGAAACCATTGACTTTTCTAATCCTAATAATATTACCGTTACCATAAGTGGAATAGGTAATTACATGTATATTTTAGACAATGGCGTTCCTCAATCTTCCAATGTGTTTTATAACGTTACCTTGGGACCACATACCATTGAAGTCTATGATTTAAATGGGTGTGCATCGGCAATTAAAGAAATTGTAATCATTGATGCACCACTCTTTTTTACACCCAATCAGGATGGACAAAATGATACTTGGCATATTACAGGTGTCAATCAAATTCCAGGAACCATCGTATATATTTTTGATCGCTATGGAAAGCTTTTAAAAACCTTAACACATTCTTCACCTGGTTGGGATGGTACTTATAATGGCCAAAATATGCCTTCAAACGATTACTGGTTTTTAGCAAAAGTCAAAAAAGGAGATACTGCTTTTGAGGTGAAACGTCATTTCACCCTAAAACGTTAATTCATAAATTATTATAATTCTCTATAAAAAGCAACCCATGCTTTTGCTTTATAAAAATTCTTATTACGTATCTTTGCAATCCAATTGCTAGGAATGAAAAATGCCCTTTTTATAATGGCCTGTTTATGGTCACTCATGTCATGGTCTCAAAATGTGACTGCTGATTCTTTCGCGTATACACCTCAAGAACTTATTGAAGATGTGTTAATTGATAGCGATTGTATTTCCAATGTGGTTGTAACCAATTCTGTGAGCGGAAATTTTAATGGATCGGATTTAAGCTACGGCTATTTTGAAGCCAATGGTTCCAGTTTTCCTTTTCAAAGTGGTATTGTTATGTCTACAGGGCGTTTACAAAACACTGCAGGTCCCAATACGTCCTTAAGTGATGATACTGCACCTATTTGGATAGGTGATGAAGAAATAGAATCTGTTTTAAACGAATCTGAAACCTTCAATTCAACGATATTAGAGTTTGAATTTGAAGCCATTGCTGACCAAATTAGCTTTCGTTATATTTTTGCTTCGGAGGAATATCAGCAAGGGGATCCAAATACGTGTCGTTATTCTGATTTATTCGGTTTCCTAATCCGACCAGTAAATGAAACGCGTTACACCAATATTGCTGTTGTTCCAAATACTAGAACACCTATAAAAGTAACAACCGTACATTCAGGAATTCCAGGCAGTTGTAATCCTATTAACGAACAATATTTTGGCGGTTGGAACGGCCCAACAGCTCCCATAAATTTTAATGGTCAAACAGAAGTATTAACTGCTATTGCTGCTGATCTTGAACCAAACACCACTTATCATGTAAAGTTGGTTATTGCAGATCATATAAATCCACGTTACGATTCTGCTGTGTATTTAGAAGCTGGTAGTTTTCAATTAAGTTCTAATTTAGGTCCAGATTTATTAATTGCTCAAAACACGGCACTTTGCGCCAATGAAACGACAGAATTAAATGCTTTTCAACCTGGGAACAACACATATAAATGGTTCAGAAACGGCACAGAACTCCTAACTGAAACCAACGCTACCTATACCGTTACACAGCCTGGCAATTATGCGGTGGAGGTAAATATTGATGGCACCTGCTTAAGTACAGGCGCCATAACTATTGAATATGCGCCAGATCCCATTGTAACAAACACAACACTTATTGCTTGCGATTTGGATTTGAATGGCTTCACGACCTATAATTTATTTGATGCTGAAACCGCCATTACCAATGGTGACACTCAATTGTCAGCAGATAGTTTTTACAACACTTTTATAGGTGCAGAACAAACTGGAAACGGACTTATTACAAATCCATCTAATTACAACAACGCCAGTATATTAGAAACCGTTTACGCACGTATTACCAATTCTAATGGTTGCATTTCAGTTGCCGAAATTATTCTAGATATTGCAAATAACCCAGTTAATTTAGCACCTTTTACAAATTGTGATACCGATTTTGATGGCATTACTAATTTTGTTATTTCTGAATTAGAATCTTATGTTATTTCGCAACCGGATGTTCCAAACACCGCTTCTGTTTCGTTTTTTGAAACGCAAACAGATATGGAAAATCAAACCAATGAAGTTTCTGGAACTTATGAAAATACGAACAGTCCTAATTCCGACACACTTTTTGTTCAAATAAGCGATAACGGAAATTGTTATGCGTTTACAACTTTGGCGTTGCAAGTTTTTAATGCACCAGAATTAATTCCTGATGAAAGCATCTTTTATTGTTTAAATGAGTTTCCAAATACCATTTTATTAAATTCTGGCGTTCAACAGAATCCTAGTAATTTTACATACAGCTGGGATTTAAATGGCTTGGACTTGAATTTGAACACAAATGAAATAGCGATTAATGAAACTGGGGTTTACACCGTATTTGTTACAAACACGAACCAATGTACTTCCGTAAGAAACATTGAAGTTCTGCCATCTAACATCCCGACAATAGATGAAATTGTAGTTGTAGATGCATCATCAAATAACACCATTACTGTTTTTGTTTCTGGAGAAGGTTCTTATGAGTATGCTTTAGATTTTGGAACGTTCCAAAATAGCCCAACCTTCACAAATGTTTCGGCTGGAGTTCATACAATAACCGTAAATGATATCAATGAATGTGGATCAGTTTCACAAGATGTTTCGGTTCTTGGTTTTCCTAAATTTTTCACACCAAATGGCGATGGCATAAATGATGTCTGGAAACCACTTGGCGTAAACACGAAAACCAACAAATTACAAATCAGTATTTTTGATCGGTATGGAAAACTCATCAAACAAATAAATGCTTCTAATTCAGGTTGGAATGGCACGTATAAAGGTCAACAATTAGGTTCGGATGATTATTGGTATCGCGCTGTACTTCCCAATGGTAAAGAATATCTAGGTCATTTTTCATTGGTAAGATAATCGTAACATACATTTAATCTTTCAATATGTAAAAATTTCTTACTTTTGGTTGCTATTATTTTTTCCCATGAAACAACCGAAACTTTTCCCTTTTTTTTTCTGTTTACTATTTATTAGCAAATGTAGTTTTGCATTAATAAACGTAAATTATTCAAACACTGAAAGCCGCTATAATAATCCGTGTCCTGAACCGGTAATTTCAGATTTCTCGCCAACTAGTGGCCCAGAAAACACCTTAATAACTATTAATGGTAGTAATTTCAACAATGCAGTAGATGTATCCTTTAATGGCGTAACTGCTGCTTTCACTATAATTAATAATAACCAAATTACAGTATTTGCCGCATCGGCATTAAATACTAGTGCTACAATTTCCATTACGAGTTCGGGTGGATGCGTAGGAAACTCGACAACCGATTTTGCGTTTATTCAACCAAATTGTGTAGATACAGGCGATATTTATATATCAGAAATTTATGATGCTTTTTCCGGAAGCTACGCCGTAATAGAACTTTATAACCCAACAAGCACGCCTATTGTTTTAGATGGTGTGTATATTATTGATCGGTATGGTAATATTGGAGATCCAACACCAAGTCATACCTACGCCATGCTAGGTACGATAGCACCTTTAGATACATATATTATTTTATTAGGAAGTGGTTCCGATTGTCCAGCTTTAGTTGCCGATTTTACTGTTGGCACAGGAATAAATGATAACGATGAATTTAAACTATTAAAAAATGGTACGGTAATAGATGTAGTTGAGGCACCAAACGAACGTGGTTACAGTATTGTTAGAAATGCAGATGCTGTGGTTCCAAATAACACCTTTGTTCCTTCAGATTGGGTTACAGATCTTAATGAAACCTGTACTAATCTAGGTTCTCATACAGCTGATCCTATTACGACAACTACGATTCCCGTTATTACACAGCCAGATTGGCAAACCATTTGCGAAAATGAAAATGCATCATTTACGGTGTCTGTAGCTACAGGAACATACACATATCAATGGAAAGTTTTAAATAGCTCTGGTGCTTGGGTAAATGTTGTTAATAATGCCACTTACTCTGGTGCAACCACCAATACATTAAGCCTAAACAACGTGCCTATTAGTTTTAATAACAACCAATATTATTGCGAAATGACATCTGCAACTTGTAATCTTGTTACAGATGCTGCTCATTTATTTGTTTCTAATCCTGCAGTAGATACCATTTCAAATCAAACAGTTTGTGATAGCTATGTATTGCCCACGTTAACAAACGGTAGTTATTTTACTGGAAGTAATGGTACTGGAACTACCTTAATAGCCGGTCAAACAATTACAACATCGCAAACTATTTATATTTATAATGAGTCTGGTACTGCGCCTAACATATGTTCTAATGAAAGTAGTTTTCTTGTTACCATTGTTGGTTCGCCTCCTGTAGATATAGCAACGAACCAAATCGCGTGTACCGAATATATTTTACCAACCTTAACAAATGGTAATTATTACACGTCACCCAACGGGATGGGAACCTTATTGAACTCTGGCGAATCCATATTAACAACACAAACAATTTATATTTATGCCGAAGCGGGTACTGCTCCCAATATCTGTTCCAATGAAAGCAGTTTTACGGTAACCATAACAAGTAATCCTCCTGTTGATAATTTGTCAGACCAAACGGTTTGTACGGATTTTACGTTGCCAAGTTTAACCAATGGCATGTATTATACAGGGACTAACGGAACCGGAATCATGCTAAATGCAGGTGAAACAATTTCAACAACGCAAACCATTTTTATATATAATGAAATTGGTACAGCTCCAAACACCTGTTCTAACGAGAGCAGTTTTACCATAACCATTTCTGGAACCCCACCCGTGGACACAATTTCAGATTATACAGGTTGTTCAGGTTACACCTTGCCAACTTTAACCCATGGCACTTATTATACAGGGACTAATGGAACCGGAACCATGCTAAATGTAGGCGAAACTATTTCAACCACGCAAACCATTTATATTTATAATGAAATTGGCACAGCTCCAAACACTTGTTCTAATGAAAGCAGTTTCACCGTTACTATTTCTGGTGCTCCATTGGTGGATACAATTGCAGATCAAAATGTGTGTACAGATTACGTACTGCCAACTTTAGTGAACGGCAATTATTTCACAGGAACAAATGGCACAGGAACCATGCTAAATTCTACTCAAGTTATTTCTACAACCCAGACTATTTATATTTATAATGAATCTGGAACAGCACCCAATATTTGCACGAATGAAAGTAGTTTTATAGTAACCATCGTCGGTACACCTCCTGTTGATATACTAACGAACCAAACAGATTGTACAGAATATATTTTACCAACCTTATCAAATGGTAATTATTACACAGGAACTAATGGAACTGGAACCATGCTAAATGCAGGTGAAACTATTTCAACTACGCAAACTATATATGTTTATAATGAAATTGGTACGGCTCCAAACACCTGCTCAAATGAAAGCAGTTTTATGGTTACCATTTCTGGAGCTCCTCTTGTTGACACATTAGCTAATCAAGATGTGTGTACAGATTATACCTTGCCAACGTTAGTTAACGGAAGTTATTTCACAGAAACTAACGGTACAGGAACGCCATTATTTGCAGGCGAAACCATTTCCGCAACACAAACTATATTTATCTATAACGAATCTGGTGCAGCGCCAAATACTTGTTCTAATGAAAGTAGTTTTACAATTACCATTTTTCCATCAATGGATTTCGTACTCACAGAAAATAACCTTCAAATACATGAGAATACGGTAAACGTGGTTATGACCAACACCAGCATTTCTTACGAATACGCTATAGATAATGGTAGTTTCCAGTCTAGTCCTCTATTTTCAGGACTTTCAAATGGAACACATACATTATACGTTCAAGATATAAATGGCTGCGTTCTAAAATCAATTCAATTTGAAATAGAAACAGCAGTATCTATTCACATTCCATTATTTTTCACACCAAATAATGATGGCGAAAATGATGTTTGGCAAATAACGGACACGCAAAACACCATTAAAGAGATTTATGTTTATGACAGATATGGCAAACTTTTAAAACAGATTCCATTGCAATCTAAAAGTTGGGATGGTTTATACAGAGGCTACCCAAAAGAAAGCAACGATTATTGGTATGTGATAACCTTACGAACAGGCGAACAACTGAACGGTCACTTTACACTTAAACGCTAGAATTTACGTATTTTTGTACTTTGATACGAGCATGACTAAAATTAATTTTTAGAGTGTTATTAGTTGTGACTACTTCCGATACATATAGGAATGACCCTCGAAAATCAATATAAAGAAACGTATGAAATTCAAAATAAAATCCGAATTTAAACCAACAGGTGATCAACCTCAAGCCATTAAAAAGTTGGTTGCAGGTATTGATTTACAAGAAAAATACCAAACCCTTTTAGGAGTTACAGGTTCGGGAAAAACATTTACCGTTGCCAATGTTATTGAAGATGTGCAAAAACCAACCTTGGTTTTGGCCCACAACAAAACGCTTGCTGCACAATTGTACTCGGAATTCAAGCAATTTTTCCCTGAAAATGCTGTAGAATATTTCGTGTCTTACTATGATTATTACCAACCAGAAGCCTACATCCCTGTTTCAGGTGTTTATATAGAAAAGGATTTATCTATAAACGAAGAAATTGAAAAAATGCGCTTAAGCACCACCTCTTCCCTACTTTCAGGACGTCGTGATGTGATTGTTATCGCGTCCGTTTCCTGTTTATATGGTATTGGAAATCCTGTGGAATTTCAAAAGAATGTCATTTCTATTGAACGTGATCAGGTTATTTCACGTACCAAATTGTTACATCGTTTGGTACAAAGTTTATATTCTAGAACAGAAGGCGAATTTAATCATGGTAATTTTAGAATAAAAGGTGATACAGTTGATGTGTTTCCGAGTTATGACGATCATGCCTTTAGAATTCACTTTTTTGGAGATGAAATTGAAGAGATTGAAGCCTTCAACGTCCAAACCAATGAAGTTTTAGAAAAATATGACCGCCTGAATATTTATCCGGCCAATATGTTTGTAACCTCGCCAGATGTGTTGCAAGGTGCCATAAAAAGCATTCAGGACGATTTGGTAAAACAATACGATTATTTTAAAGAAATTGGCAAACATCTTGAAGCTAAACGCTTAAAGGAACGCACAGAATTCGACTTGGAGATGATTCGTGAATTGGGTTACTGCTCAGGTATAGAAAATTATTCACGGTATTTAGATGGGAGACAACCAGGCACAAGACCCTTCTGTTTATTGGATTATTTTCCAGACGATTATTTAATGGTGGTGGATGAAAGCCACGTCACCATTTCACAAGTCCATGCCATGTATGGCGGCGATAGAAGTAGAAAGGAAAATTTAGTAGAATATGGCTTCCGTTTACCGGCTGCTATGGATAACCGACCATTGAAATTTGAAGAATTTGAGGCGCTTCAAAATCAGGTTATTTATGTGAGCGCCACACCTGCAGATTATGAATTAGAAAAATCTGATGGTGTTTTTGTTGAGCAAATTATTCGACCAACAGGCTTATTAGATCCCGTCATTGAAGTACGACCAAGTTTAAATCAGATTGATGATTTAATAGAAGAAATTCAGTTGCGCGTTGAAAAAGATGAACGAACTTTAGTCACCACATTAACCAAGCGAATGGCTGAAGAATTGACCAAATATCTCGATCGGATTCAAATTCGGTGTCGCTACATCCATAGTGATGTGGATACCTTGGAACGTGTGGAAATTATGCAAGATTTACGAAAAGGCTTGTTTGATGTTTTGGTTGGCGTCAATTTACTGCGTGAAGGATTGGATTTACCCGAAGTATCTTTAGTTGCCATTTTAGATGCCGATAAAGAAGGGTTTTTACGCTCGGCTCGCTCATTAACGCAAACGGTTGGTCGTGCAGCCCGAAACCTCAACGGAAAAGCCATAATGTATGCCGATAGAATAACCAAGAGCATGCAAAAAACGATTGATGAAACAGAATACAGACGGGAAAAGCAAATAGCCTACAACACCAAACATAAATTAGTACCAACAGCATTGAATAAAAGTTTGGATAATGCCTTAACTAAAAACTCGGTGAGCACCTATAGTTATGAATTGGAAGCCGCCAAAGCCGCAGAACCTGAAAGCCAATATTTAACCAAGGGAGAATTGGAAAAGAAAATTCGTGAAAACCGCAAAATGATGGAACAAGCTGCCAAAGCTTTAGACTTTATGGAAGCGGCTCAATTCAGAGATTTGATAAAAAGTTATCAGGATAAATTGGAGAATTTGAAGGTATAACGTGGTTTGTGGTGTTTTCGATACATCCCTCCGGACGTCGGGACACTCGAACTGACAGGTTTGTAGGCTTTATTAAAAAAAAAGTTATAAGCGGCTCCTGATAGGAATAAAAACACGCACCTTGCTAACTTTTTGGGTTTTAAAGTGCAAAACCTTTAGTTATACTGCACCTTAAAAATATCAATAAGCACATCTGGTGGTACTACCTTATTAGGGAAACTTTCCATAAGATATAATACTTTATTAATAGATTCATGGCTCAAACCCATGCGCAAACCGTAGTTGTGAAGCTTAATTTTATCTTTAGTTGAACTTTCTTCATCAATATTCATGAGTAAAACCAACCGATGAAATTGAACAATCCGTTCGCTATGCGATTTTAAGTGAATATAATTAATAGGATTTTCAATTAAATAATCAAAATCCTCTCTTGATATATCAAGTTGTCTAGCAATTGCCAAAAGAAAATTATATTCTATAGGTTTTAGGTCGCTTTCATTTTTAGCAAATGAAATCATTTCAGATAGGAGACTTAGCTTTTCAACCCTGTTAATTAGCATGAGGAATGGATTAATTATTTCAGTATAAAGATACGCACAATGATTATTTGATAATCCATGATAAATTGTAACTTGTCGAAAATTTGGATGCATTTTATCGTTATTTTCTTACATTTACTCAAAATTAATGAATTAATCAACTGAAAATCAAAATATTATACAAAAAATGCATTTCGTCGATTTTTTATAAATTGACACTAGAAACAGACTTATATGAGTACACAAAAAGACAACATGACAAATAATGATATTTTTAAAAAATTACGTGTAGCCCTACAACTACGTGATGACGAAATTGTAAAGATTCTAGAACTCGTTGATTTTAGAATTACTAAAAGTGAACTCGGTGCATTTTTCAGAAAAGAAGACCATCCAAAATATATGGAATGTGGTGATCAAATTCTTCGAAATTTCCTAAATGGATTGGTTATTCATTTACGCGGCCCAAAACCTGATAAAAAACCTAAATTGGAAGGAAAAGTAAAAGCTACAGCGCCAAAAAGAAATCCGATAAAAAAAATAGAAAAAAAGTAGGTTTTTTCTTTGTGCTCTGATAAGTTCGTCTTAATATTGCTATATAAGACTAATTTATCTTAATTACATGTTTCAACCACCTACTACGCTTCCCAATTTACAGTTATCGGAGAAAGACATTGCACGCCTCAATAAAAAATATAAGCTTTTAACCCCGTGCCAAAGGATTGAAACCTTATACACGGACTTTAATGTAGAAGAAATTATGCTAACCAGTTCTTTTGCGGCTACGTCTGCATTTCTTCTAAAATTAGTTTCTGATGTTAATAAAGAGCAACATGTGTTTTTCATTGATACAGGTTATCACTTTGAGGATACCATAAAATACAAGAAAAAACTAACAGATTTATATGAACTAAACGTAACATCTATTAGCGCTTTAAAGGAGGAACATGCTTTTACCACGAAAGACGAAACGTGGAAAAAGAATCCTGACTTTTGTTGTTCTATTAATAAGGTACAACCATTAGAGTCTATTAAAAAGCATTTTAACATTTGGGTTTCTGGGTTAATGGAATGGCAAAGTGATCATCGTGCGAGTTTAGATATTTTTGAACAACGTGGAAGTATTTTAAAGTTCTATCCTTTGTTAGACATATCCAAAGAAGCTCGAGATGCCTATATTAAAGAAAACCAACTACCATTTCATCCGTTAGTAGCAAAAGGCTATAACTCTATTGGGTGCAAACATTGCACAGTTCCGGGCGAGGACCGAAATGGCCGATGGAATAACAACCCGAAAACCGAATGTGGTTTACATCTATAAACTAAAAAAGCTCTCAAAATTATTTGAGAGCTTTTTTTATGATTAGAAAATCATCTATATTATTTGGATAATACTTCGTGTACTTTATCTGCAGCTTCTTGAAATTCTGTAGCACTCATAACGGCTAACCCTGAATTATCAATCAACTCTTTTGCAATATCAGCATTGGTACCTTGAAGACGCACAATAATTGGCACTTCAATATTACCCATATTTTTGTAGGCATCAATAACACCTTGAGCAACACGATCACAACGTACAATACCACCAAAGATGTTAATCAAGATTGCTTTTACGTTTGGATCTCTTAAAATTAACTCGAAAGCCATTTCTACACGGGCTGCATCCGCTGTACCACCAACATCTAAAAAGTTAGCCGGCTCACCACCTGCTTGCTTAATTAAATCCATAGTTGCCATAGCAAGACCTGCACCATTTACCATACATCCAACGTTTCCGTCAAGATCTACATAGTTTAGTCCAGCTTCTTTAGCTTCTACTTCAATAGCATTTTCTTCACGTAAATCACGTAAAGCAGCATAATCTTTATGACGGTATAATGCATTTTCATCCATGGTTACTTTTGCATCAACAGCCATAATTTTATCATCACTTGTTTTTAACACTGGGTTAATTTCAAACAATGAAGAATCAGACTTATCATAAGCTGTATATAAAGCTGTAACAAATTTAGTCATTTCTTTAAATGCCAAACCAGACAGACCTAAATTGAAAGCAATTTTACGTGCTTGAAAAGGCATAATTCCAACAGAAGGATCAATCTCTTCTGTAAAAATTAAATGTGGCGTTTCTTCAGCAACTGTTTCAATATCCATTCCACCTTCCGTAGAATACATAATCATATTACGACCTGTAGCACGATTTAATAAAACAGACATATAATATTCTTCAGGTTCATTATCACCAGGATAATAAACATCTTCTGCTACTAATACTTGATGAACGCGCTTTCCTTCAGCTGAAGTTTGCGGCGTTACTAAATCCATACCGATGATTTCACCTGCAATTTGTTTAACCTCATCAAGGTTTTTTGCAAGTTTAACACCTCCACCTTTACCACGTCCACCAGCATGAACTTGGGCTTTAATTACGTGCCAGCCAGTACCAGTATCTTCTGTTAGTTTTTTGGCAGCTGCAACTGCTTCTTCAGCATTTTGAGCAACTATACCACGCTGGATACGTACACCAAAACTACTTAACATTTCTTTTCCTTGATATTCGTGTAAATTCATCTTATAAATTCGTTTGTAGTTTTCTCACCAAGAGAAAATCATTAAATTTTTAGTTGCACAAAAGTAATCAACCTAACGCTTTTAACCAATAATTTTTAAAAGTTGTTTTCAGATTGATTAAAAATTTATTTCTTAAGGAACTTCTTCATCATAAGTCCACCTTCGGTTTGAACAGCTACAATATAAAGTCCACTTTGTAAACTAGAAACATCCATTGTTTTTGAAGATCCAGCAGCACTTAAAATAAGGCGTCCATTTAGATCCGAAACACGAATAGATTGAATGGTATTTGGTGCATTATAAGAAATATTTAAAACATCATTCACCGGGTTTGGAATTACTTGAAACTCCTTTTCAACCCAATTATTACTTGGAGTAGTTAATGGGTTTGTTAAGAAGCTCTCCATAAGGGTAATTGTTTCATTAATACCTGCAAAGGCAAACACTATTTCTGCTGTGTTAGATCTAAAAACAAGATTTCCATTACTATTATCATAATAGTAATAAGAGGTTTGAGTAACAGATCCATTAAAAATAACAACGGTTAACGTTAAATCCTGAACAACTTTAAGTCTAGTAACGTTACCACTATAAGCACCTTCTCCCACATCATTCATAATTAAGGTTCCGTACGCATCAACCGAAGTGGTAATAGTTCCTGTGAAATCTCCTGAAGCAGCATCACTTGAAAAGCTACCAGCTACAGGATCTGAAGTGGTGTCCGTATAAGCCAAAGGGAATGTACCTAACAGCGCATTGTTTAAATTATAATTTAATTCTATTCCGGCTGCTGTAACACCTGTAAAGGAAAAGGCTCCTGACATTTCTTCTTTAGCTAGAATATTGTTTACCTCTAGAGAACCTAATGTAGTAATGGTTAAAACCTCTGTTGTTCCTGGAAATAATGATAATTGTCCAGCATCCGGTGCAGCATAGGTGTCTGTATTGGTGCCTACCGCAGTTAAATTTGTAAAATTCCACGTTAATCCAGCACCAGAAGCACTTTGATCTAAAGCAGGAGTTGATTCCACAATAGCATACGAAGACATCGGAATACTAAAGAAATCATTAATTGGTGATTGTGCGAAACCAATAGAAGTTACGATTGTTGATAATAAAAGTAATGTTTTTTTCATTTTATAATTTATTAATTAATAGCGGGTTAAATGTACAAAAACACGTTTTATAATAGGAACGAAAAAGAAATTTATAGCTCATCTACCAAAAACATAGGTAAATTTCTTTTTTTTTAGGAATAGAAAAGCATTAATACCCGAGTAAACTTATTTTTTACTACATTTATAAACCTTCAAGTCTTTAATAATAGCATAAAAAAAGACTAATGATTCAAAAATCACCATTCATTACTACACTCTTTCTAGTAGTTATGCTTTGCTACGGACAAAATATTTCTGCCCAAAACAATTCGAATAAAACTATAGATAGTCTAACTGCGGTACTTAGTCTTGAAAAAAATCAAGAAAAAAAGTTAGAAATACTCAACAATATTGTTGCTATTGCTTTCCAATCAGATTTAAACCTTGCTAAAACTTATGCTAGAAAAGGTGTTCAATTATCAGAAGAATTTAATAATAAAAATTGGCAGCCAAAATTTTATGAAATGCAAGGTCGCATGCATGCAAATCTATTAGAGTTAGATTCCGCATCCATTAATTTTGATAAAGCTTTAAAAGGTTATACCGATATTGATGATAAAAAAGGCCAAGCTACTACCTATTTTAAAATGGGTTGGGTTCATAAGCGACAAGGCAATATTGAAGATGCTTTAAAGGTTGATCTGGAAGCTTTAAAGCTCATGGAGTCTATAGATGATAAATTGGGCATTGCTGGTGCTTATAACCGGATTTCAGAAGATTTAACCAAACAGGGCAGACATGAAGAAGCTTACGAGTACGCACTAAAAACAATTGCCTTGTGTAAAGAAAACAATTTGGAAGTGGAACTGGCATATGCCTACACGGCAGCTGGAGATACCCAAATAGCTATGGGAAATAGCGAAGCTTCATTTGACTTTTATAATGAAGCGCTTACTTTGGCCAAATCCCTCGGTTTTTCAATTTATGACGTTTTAAACTTCTCAAACAATCGTGCCAATGCCTTAAAACGTATGGGAAATTATACCGAAGCAAAAACAGCTTATGAGCAGGCATTAACCAAAGCAGAATCCGTTAATTACGGAAATGCTATTTATGTGATAAGAGCAAATCTTGGCGAGATAAATTTACTATTAGGCCATTATGAGGATGCTTTAAAATATCAATTACAAACAGTAGCCACCCAAGAATCTGAAGGCGATGCATCCAACCTAACAGAAGGCTATCACCATTTAAGTTCCATTTATGAAAAGTTGAAAAATTATCCGCTGGCATTAGAATTCCAAAAAAAGGCACTCGTTATGCGTGATAGCACCGCCAAGATGGCGAGTGATAAAACCATGTCTGAATTAATGACCCGATTTGAAACGGAGAAAAAAGACCAAACCATTAATGCCCAAAACATGCAAATTGCGCAACAAGAACGAACACAAATTCTTTATATAACTATTGGAGCCATTCTAATATTCAGTTTATTGGGTATGATTTTAAGTTTTAAAAATATCCGGAAAAAACGGCAAGCTTTACAGGTCTTAAATGCCGAATTGGATACCAAAAACAAACAGAATGAATTACTTTTAAAGGAAATTCATCATCGGGTAAAAAACAACCTAGAAATGGTAAAAAGCCTGATTGCTTTACAATCGGCTCAAATGGAAGATTCTGCCACAAAAGACGCTATGATTGCCAGTCAAAATCGGGTGCAATCCATGGGAATTATTCATCAGAAACTCTATCAAGGCACCAATTTAGGTTCTATTGAAATGAAAGACTATTTCTTGAATTTAAGCGAAGGTATTTTAGATTCATTCAACGCCGAAAATAAAGTTAAAATAGAATGTGCCATGGAGCAATTGGAATTGGATGTGGACACAGCAGTTCCTATTGGATTAATTGTGAATGAGCTATTAACCAATGCCATAAAATATGCGTTTCCGAATACCGAAACTGGAAAAATATCCATTCAGTTGGAACAAAAAACAAATGATATACTGCATTTAAAAGTCACCGATAATGGCATTGGAAAAGTATTAGGTCTTGCACCAAAAGGCACCGGTTTTGGATCGCAATTGATTCAGCTGTTAACCCATCAACTAAACGGAACCATGCAGGAAGATGGTGAAGACGGTACATCGGTTTCATTTCAATTTAAACACCAAAAAGCAGCTTAATGGAACAACCCATAAAAATACTAATTGTTGAAGATGAAATGATTATTGCTGCAAATATTTCTTTACAACTTACCAATTTAGGTTATGAAGTCACAGGAATTATACCGCGAGGCGAAGAAGCGCTTATTCACATAAAAAAAAATAAACCGGATATATTATTATTAGACATTCAGTTAAAAGGTACCATTGATGGCATTGAAATGGCCCAAATCATGCAACAAGATTACAACATCCCCATTATTTATTTGACTGCCAATACAGACGATGCACATTTTGAAAAAGCTAAAACTACCAATCCGCATGCCTTTATTTCTAAACCATTTAAAAAATTAGATTTACAACATGCCATTGAGCTCACCTTACACAACATACAAAAGGATGATTTAGCAGTAAAAAGTGACCCTATAAATAACCTAGATCCTTTTGTATTAAGCGACTGCATTTTTGTAAGACACCATGATAAAATGGTGAAAGTCGCTATTTGTAATATATTATATATTGAGGCAGAACGTAATTATTGCCGCATCTATTCCAAAACAAAAGAATATCTCTTGGTTATGACTTTAAAAGATTTGGACGAAAAACTACCCACCAACCTCTTCTTACGAATTCACAGATCCTTTATTGTAAATATCTCCCATATTGATGAAATAGCAACCAGACACGTTGTTATTTCCAAAAAAGCTATTCCATTGAGCAAGAGCTTAAAAGAAGAACTTCTAAATAGGTTACATACTATTTAAAGTCCGGATAAATAAAATACTACTTTCGGACAGACATAGGATATCTTCATCCTAACACACTTGCCATTTTCATTGATTATCAGTTATTTAGAGCAACACGAAATGTGTTACGCTATTAATTAATCTTTTAAAAACAGTAATCATGAAAACTATTAAAACAATTATGGTATTGGCCGCTTTGCTTCTACTAACCCCTTGTACGACAAATGCACAAGAGCAAGAGAGTTTTATCATGAACATAACCGAATTTACGGTTAAGTTTGGACAAGACCACAACTTTACAGACGGTGTCAAAAAGTGGAAAAAATGCTACCAAGACAATAACGGCACCAACAAATGGAATGTATGGCATCGTTTACAAGGCAAAGGCAATGTATATGTGGTTGCTGGTAATATGGCAAATTGGGCAGAAATGAGTAAGGAAGATCCAGCATCAAAATCCTGTAGCGCCATTGCACTAGAATCTATCACACCTTTTATAGAAAGTACAGATTTTAACACTACCAGATTCATACCAGGTATTAGCCGCAATGCACCTTTTGGTGATGCTACTATTATTTGGGTAACAAACTTTATTGTACATGATGATTTTACTTTCAATGAAATAATTTCAGAAGTTACAACGGCCATAGCATCTAAAGAAGGCGACAAAAGAGGCTATTGGTACCGAGTAATGGGAGGTGAAACAAGCGATTATTTTGTGACGACACCATTTAAAGACTTTGCGGCAATGGACGTTGAAACGGACAATGTCTGGAAGGTTTTTGAAAGCGTACATGGCGAAAAGAAAACTAAAGAAACTCGCAAGAAATTTAGAGAATCCGTAGAAGATATATGGAGTTACACCTTTATGCTTGAAAGCGAATTAAGTCTGAAATAATAATCAACCAATTAAAACTAGTAATTATGAAAACTATTAAAACAATTACGGTGCTATTTATAATAAGCATACTGACTCCTGTTGTATTAACCGCTCAAAACCAAGCTTATTGGATTCATGCTGATCAGGTAAAACCCAGCAAACAGTCAAATTATGAGCAAATAACACAAGATTTTATAGAAGCTTGTAAAAAGCATGATTTAAAAAATGCAGATTGGGCTACGGCGCGCACAGATGATGGCATGTATTTAAATATCATGCCAATAGACAACATGGCAGATTTAGACAAGAATCCATTGGCTCCTTTAATGGAAAAAATGGGAGAAAAAAATTTCCAAGCCGTTTTTGAAAACTTCGATACTTGCTATGATAATCATGGCGATTATATTCTTTATTTAATGAAGAATTTATCCTATATGCCAAATGGTTTAACTACCAATACGCCTGAACAAAACTACCGGAAATGGCATTATTTTCATGTAACCCCTGCAAACGAGCAAGCGCTGTATGAAAAAATTAAAGAAATAAAAGCACTCTATGAAAAAAAGAGTTCTAAAGAGTACTACAGAATTTATAGAAGTGGATTTGGCACCATGGGAACATTTTATATAGCTAGTATTTCCGCTAAAGACGAGCAGACCTATTCTAAAACATCTACCGAAAACAATTCTCTTTTAGGAAATGAAGGCACAAAGCTATTTGCTGAAATGTATGTGCTTCTAGAAAAATATGAAGTAAAATCAGGACGTATGAGAACAGATTTAAGCTATACAGCTAAAAAATAACAACCAAACCGAAACCTGCTGGATTGTTTCCAGTAGGTTTCTTTTTGAAATTAAATATTATGAAAAAATTATTCTTATTAGGATTTACAATAATTCTTTGTACAGCATGCGAGAAAACAGAAAAGCGATATACCATGCAATCTCCAGAAATAGACACATTCAAACAAGTAATAGATGCATATCAAAAGCAAGATTGGGCAACATACAAATCACATTATGCAGATACAGCTAAAATTATGAGTAATACAACTCAAGAATTTGCTAAAACTTTAGATCAAGAAATTGCACAGAATAAAAAAGATGCGAGCATGTTTCATTCCTGGAAATACAACCCTGAAGATGTTGAATATGAAATGGTAATTACCGATGAAGGCGAAACTTGGGTGAATTTTTGGGGAGATTGGAGAGCGCGTTTAAAAGAAAATGATAAGGAATATATAATCCCAGTACATATTACGGCAGGTTTTTTAAATGACAAAATAGACAAATTGCAAAACAATAAGGCATGAAAAAAGTAGGCATCATCGGTGGTTCAGGATTTATAGGAAGTCATATTACCAAAACATTTTTAGAAAATGGTTTTGAGGTAAAGGCGTCTACAACAGATATTTCCAATGAAGGTAAATATCAGCATTTAATGAATTTAAAAAATGCTGAAAACTTACATATAAGCGAATTAGACGTAAGAGATAAAAATCAATTAAAACAGTTTGTTTCAAACTGTGATATTATCATTCATGGCGGCACGCCCTTTCAATTGGATTTTCAGGATGCCAAAACCGAATTATTTGACCCAACCATTATAGGCACCGAAAATGTTCTGGAAGTAATTAATACGGTTATTACTGTAAAAAAAGTTGTCATCATTGCTTCAGTGGCGGCATACAACACCAACTTTCCTTTACCGCCTGACAATATGCTTGAAACCGATACTTTTAATGAAAAAGATACCCCTTTTTTTAGTGAAGAAAGTCATCCCTACGCACAGGCAAAATTTCTGGCTAACCAAACAGTAAATAACTTTTTACAAACCCATCCAAATGCCAACGCAGAAATTACAAGTCTGTCTCCAGTTGCCGTTTTTGGAAAATCCATGTCACAACGAGAAGATTCCACCTCAACAGGTTTACAGTATTTAATAAAAAACAATTTAGCTCCTAATCCGTTTATCCAAATGCTTTATGATACCAATGCGGAAATGGCAGTTGTTAATGTAACAGATGTAGCAATTGCCGCGTATAAAGCAGCCACTATTTCTGGGTTACATGGCAAAAACTATTTATTGAGTAGTGAAACCTATCCTGTTTCAGATATCAACTTGATGCTAAACAATCAAGCACCTGAAAACCTACCAAAAATAATTTATCAAAACCAACAAGCTGAACATGATCTGGGACTGCCATTTCAATCTGTAAAGGATACTTTACAAGGATTTAATTCTTAATAAAAAGCCGTTAAAAATGCATTAACCAATTGGACAAAAGCAGAATTGAAATTTTAAATACTAAATGATTAAAAATAATGGAAACCACAACAATACAACCAACACCGGCCGCAATCCGACAAATGGGAACAGGATTTTGGGCATCAAAAGTTTTATTGACTGGCGTAAATTTTCAATTATTCACACAATTAGCGACACACGGATCTATGTCTGCAAAAGCCATCAAGAATATTTTAGGATTAAAATGCAGCGACAGAAACCTGTATGTTTTTTTTAGATTGCCTAACTGGATTGAGCTTTTTAGAACGTGAAGGTCTCTTAGCAACTGTAATCTATTCTAATACCGTAGATACAGCTATTTTTTTAGACAAAGCCAAACCATCCTACATTGGAGGCATTCTTGAAATGCAAAATGATCAGGGCTGGAATGTTTGGACAAAACTTGATAATGGATTAAAAACCGGATTGATTCAACAGGAAATAAAAGATAACGGCGAGAACATTTTCGATTTTATAAGTAAAGATCCTGAAATGTTCAAAAAATTCGTCGATGGTATGACAGGTGTGCAAATGGGCAAAAAAAGCAGGTTTCTCCACCACAGAATTAATGCCTTTGCCAGGACCATCCAGTGCTGCAATTGCTTATAAACTATAAAATTCACATAATCATTAAATCGAATAAATATGAGAACAACAAAATTTACACTATTGGCAATTGCTTTAGTGACTGCTATGTCAATATCAAGCTGTAACGAGAAAACCAAAACGGAAACAACCGTAGAAAAAGCAGTATCCACTGAAACCGTTGTTGCAAATGAAACACCAGACTATTTTCTACTGCGTCCAGAAGTAGAAAAGGCTTATGGTTACACGCATGCTGTAAAAATTGGAAATTCTATTAAAATCTCTGGTGCTGTTAGTATGGATGACGAAGGAAATCCTACTGCTATTGGCGATTTAGAACAACAAATGAAAAACTGTTATGCCGATCTGGATAAAATATTAAAACACTATGGCTGCACATTTGATGATGTAGTCGTGGAAAACGTATTCACAACCGATATGGCCAAGTTTTTAGAATTTGCAGGTTACAGAACAGAAATCTATAAAAAGCAATTTCCTACGGGTTCGTGGCTTGGTGTTAAAGAGTTGGCAATTCCAGAATTTATGATTGAGATAGAATTGGAAGTTCACAAGGCACAATAGTGAATAGTGAATAGTGAATAGTGAAAAAATTGAAAGCGATACTAATGGAAATCAAAATTAAAAACTAAAATCAATAATTATGAAAACAAATGAAAACACCCAAATCATTGACACTATGTATAATGCATTTGCTTCAGGTGATATGCCAACGGTTTTGGGTTCCATGCATCCCAAAATAGAATGGAACGAAGCTGAAGGAAACAAATATGCGGACGGAAACCCATACATAGGTCCAAATGCGATTTTAAATGGGGTATTTGCACGTCTTGGAGCTGATCACGAGTATTTCAAACTAGCGGATATTAAGCTTCATGACATGCGTAACAATCAGGTATTAGCCACGTTAAGGTATGATGCTAAAAACAAAAAAACTGGTAAAAAATATAACGCGCAAGCCGCACATTTGTGGACATTAAAGGGTGGCAAAGTAATTACATTTCAACAATATGTAGACACCAAAAAATTAGCTGATGCGGAGATGCCGTAAAACTAAAACCAAGTAAGCCAACCCGCCTTCAATAACCTCGGAAACCTTTTAAAGTAAATATGAACAAATAAAATAAAGATCATGAAACAAACCATTGTAACCAGACACAAAGTAGGCAATTTTGATAGGTGGATTAAAGGTCATCAAGACAGACTTGATGCTTTTGCACCTGCCATATCGAGCCTTAAAACATTTCAAGATTCTAACAATCCAAATTCGATGGTATTGATTATGGAAGTTACAGATATGGAGAAATTTGGGGCGATTTTAAATGATCCTTCACTAAAAGCATTAAAGGATAAACACACGGTTTTAGATCCGATAATAGTATCGATGCCAGTAGAATTATAACCGTCCAGTAAATTTAAATTATTGCTAGCATTTTACGTCCAATTTAATTAGGGTTGCGGTAGCTATTCTAAATTCATTTTATGTACTTTACATTTCTATAAACAGTAAGGTACACGTATTTATGGCAACCAAAAAAGAAAACATTGCTCGCGTTGGTTTAAGCACAATTGGATTTGTTTACATTCTTGTTGGTGTTTTAACAGCTTTAGAGGCTTTCAATTTGGGCGGACGTGAAGTAGGAACAAAAGGTGCCATTGGATTCCTTTCGGGACAACCTATTGCAAAAATACTATGGGCTGCTATGGCAATTGGTCTATTTAGCTATACGTTTTGGCGTTTTTATCAAACTTTTGCCGATTCTCGAAATTTAGGAACCGACTTAAATGCCCTATTTGTAAGAGCTGGATTTTTTACGGGAGGATTGTTTTATGGATCGCTTGGCTTTATAGCTACTCAACTTTTAATTGGCGCTGGTTATGATGCGCAGCAAGATTCCGTTGTCAAACTTTTAAATTCATCATTTGGCAATATAAGTGCTGTTATTATTGGATTAATTTTTGGAGGGAAAGCCTTATTTGAAATTTACTTTATACTGTCCAATCAATTCAAGAAAAATGTCCAATCCTCAAAAATGAAACCTAAAGTGCAAAAATTACTTCTCAATTTAGGAGTTATAGGTCATTCCGCAAGAGGTATTATATTTGGCATCATGTCCTTTTTAACGATACGAACAGGCTTAACGTTTAGAAATGAAAAAATGAGCAAATTAACCGATGCCTTCCAGTTTATAGATCAGAATTTTGGCGCCTTTGTTTTGGCTCTTATTGCCGTTGGAATGTCCTGCTATGGTTTATTTATGCTTGTTAAAGCGCGATATCTGTATATTAATATGAACTAAAACTCGCTTTTAGGTATTCAAGAAATATGACCCCATTAGATAGTTACACGTACAAATTACTATAAAATGTCAATGCATTTTTATCTAAATCATAAATGGTAAATTCTTTAGTTCCCCAATCGGTATTAACTATTTGAATTTGACCTTTTAAAATTTCTTTAGCTTCAAACTCTATATATAAGCTTTCTATGTTTTGCGTTACTATACGCAAATTGGGTTTAACAGCCGTTTTTAAAGGTTTTCCTGTGTTCTGAAAGTTCAAGTGAATTTCTATATCGCCGCGTCGTAATCCGGCATAAGTAGGCACTTTAGGATCGTCAGCAAAGGCAATTTCAAAACCGAGTTTATGTACATAAAAAAATAAAGCAGCCAAAAGATTTTGAACTGGTAAAACGGGATGAATTTGATGTAAATGTGCTTTTTCCATTAGTCTTGTAATCTTCCACTAAAAACACTCACTTTAGAATTAAAGGGGTTTCCAGATGATCTTCTTAATAATGCAATTTGTCCGCAATGCCAAACGGCATCTTCAATTGGACCATGAATGAGTGTCCAAAATTCGACTTCATATTTTTCAAAAAAAAGTTTAAACTCACTAATATCTTTAGTTTCTTTAAAAATATTTGACGCTAATTGTAAATTTAAAAGTGTGGCTTTTCGCAAGCCTTCAAAATCTTCAGGTTTATCTGTATCTTTTTTAGCATTATCTTTTTTTAAGGCGCAATTGGCAATCATTCTTGATAAGTCATAGATATGATCAATGGTTTCCAAAGTTGAACGTGCATCATCATTTGGGCGAAAATTCAAATCATCTGCACGCAAGCCTTCCGTTGCCCAATAAAACCGAAATCCTAATCCATCAATAGCTCTTGCGGCAACGGTTCCTGCCGTAAAGGTTTCTGAAGCTTTAGGGATTTCGTAATAAGGTAGTTTCTCTTGTGAACTCATAGAAACATTAAAAAAAATAATTGACCAAAATATTATAGATTTCATAACTTAATTTTTCAGTTCATTCGTATTAGAAATGGGCGAAATACCATATTTATCAATTAAATATACTAAGCTTGTCATGGTTGCTGCTCCTAATTCCAGTTCACGCTTATTTACATGTTCAAAAACATCATTGGCTGCGTGATGATGATCAAAATAGCGTTGCGAATCTGGACGTAATCCTGCAACAACATTAGAATCTGTTTTTAAAGGCGCTACATCTGCTCCACTTCCACCCCTTTCAAAATAATGAATTAAATAGGGTTTAAATAAGGTCTTCCAACTTTCTATTTTACCAAAAATAACATCGTTACAATCAAATTGAAAACCACGGGGTGTAAATCCACCTGCATCACTTTCTAATGAAAAAATATGGTTTTCACCTTTCTGTTTTGCCATTTCGGCATATTTCGTAGCACCACGTAAACCGTTTTCTTCGTTCATAAACAACACCACGCGAATGGTGCGTTTTGGTTTAATACCACTTTCCTTTAATAACCGTAACACATCCATGGATTGCACACAACCGGCACCATCATCATGAGAACCATCGCCTAAATCCCAAGAGTCTAAATGGCCTCCAACAATAATATATTCATTTGGAAATTCACTTCCTGTAATTTCACCAATTACGTTATGCGACTGAACGTCTTGTAGTTGCTGACAAGTTTGATTAAAAAACAATTTAATATTTTTATCTAGCACTAACATGCTACTCAATTTTTCAGCATCATTGGTGCTAATAGCTGCAGATGGAATACGTTGTGAATTTGGTAAATTACCATAGGTCATGCTCCCTGTATGCGGTAAATCGTCTAGACGTAAATTCATGGACCGCACAATAACACCAGCTGCTCCCAATTTTCCGGCTTCCATGGCCCCTGCATAGCGCTGATCTACACAACCGCCATAGGCTTCAAAGGTTTGTATAACATCAGCTTGCATAGGCCTATTAAAAAACACAATTTTTCCTGACACCTTGTCTTTTCCTAAAGCTATTAATTCATCAATACCTTGTACTTCTACAACCGCGGCTTTAACACCTCCAATTGGTGTGGCAATAGAACCACCCAACGCACAAATATTTACCGTAGTTGTAATTCCAGAAGAAGACTCTATAAAGGCATATTCATTTGTTCCTCTTACCCATTTTGGTACCATTACAGGTTGTAACCAAACTTTATCTAAACCTAGTTTTTCTAGCTCTTCTTTGGTATAAGAGACTGCTTTTTCGGCATTCAAAGAACCTGATAGCCTTCCACCAATTTGGTTGGACAAATAATCAAGCCACTCATAACTTTTCCCGTTTGTTAAGGAAGTAGAGTAAATGGTTTTTAGCGTTTCGGCATCTGTTTGAGCCGTTATATTAATAGTTAATAGAAAAAATAAAATGGGCAAAACATGTTTCATAATTAGCATATATGTCATTAAAAAAACTAAAATAGTTTTTATTTAAAGGTTTACTTCCAAAAGGAATCTTAAAATTACTCATTTTCCAATTGCTTCCGGTAGTCGTCTATATTGGCTTTAATATCATCATCCAATTCAGGCTCTCGGATATCATCATATTTTTTAAGTGTATCTAATAGAATTTTAGCAACGATGTAACGAGCTGTAGGCTTATCATCTGAAGGGATAACATACCAAGGCGCATGCGGTTTTGCTGTCCTAGAAATAGCATCCTGATAACAGTCTTGATAATGATTCCACAGTTTACGTTCTTCCAAATCACCAGGCGAAAATTTCCAATTTTTGTTTGGTTTATCTAATCGGCGTAACAACCTATCTTTTTGTTCTTCTTTTGAAATATTCAAGAAAAATTTAAAAATAATCGTTCCATTTTCTGAAATCGTCTTTTCAAAATTATTGATTTGTTCGAAGCGTTTATCCCAAAATGCATCATTAACATCGTTTAATGATAAAACATTAGGTAAGTGTTCATTTAAAATATATTCTGGATGCACACGAGTTACCAATACGTTTTCATAATGTGTTCTATTAAAAACACCAAACTTACCACGTGCTGGTAATGAAATATAATGACGCCATAAATAATCGTGTTTTAGCTCTAATTCCGTTGGTGTTTTAAAACTATGCACAACAACCCCTCTAGCGTTAAGTTCTTTAAAGACTTCACGAATCAGACTATCTTTTCCTGCTGTATCCATACCTTGTATACAGATAAGCACAGCATATTTTCCATGTGCATACATGGCGTTTTGTATTTTGGCCAGTTTTTTACAAACATCCTGTAATTCGTCTTCAATTTTGTCTTTGTCTTCCTTTAAGTTAAAAGTTGTTTGAAGGTCTTTTATTACTACCGATGCAGGAACTTTAAAATCTTCCGGTTTAATTGATTTCATAGAATAGTATTCGAATTAGAATAGATTTATAAATATACATAATTATAAAACGATGTAATAACGGGATTGTAGTTTGGTTTTCTTTCAAAAAAAAATGCCTGAACACATTCAGGCATTTTAAGGTTATTTGGAAGCGAACATATTTACATCATCTTCGCTAATTTCTTTTTCACCAAGTATAATTAAGCGCTCTACGACGTTGCGGAGTTCCCGAATGTTTCCGGTCCAATCATATTCCTGAAGTTGCTTAATAGCTTTGCTAGAAAAAGATTTTTGAACCGTTCCATGCTCATTGGATATTTTTTCAGAAAAATAATCAATTAGCAATGGAATATCTTCACGTCTGTCGTTTAATGATGGTACTTGAATAAGAATAACAGCTAATCTGTGATACAAATCTTCACGAAAACGCCCTTCCGCTATTTCTTTTTTTAAATCCTTATTGGTGGCGGCTATAACACGAACATCGACTTTAATATCCTTATCGTTACCAACGCGTTGAATTTTATTTTCTTGAAGTGCGCGGAGCACTTTAGCTTGAGCAGACAGACTCATATCACCAATTTCATCTAGAAATATAGTTCCTCCATTGGCAGTCTCAAATTTCCCGGCGCGATCTTTAACAGCACTCGTAAAAGCTCCTTTTACATGACCAAACAATTCACTTTCTATTAATTCTGCTGGAATAGCAGCACAATTTACTTCAACCAAATTCCCTTTAGAACGGTCGCTTTTTTGATGCAACCAGTGTGCTACCAATTCTTTCCCTGTTCCGTTTGGACCAGTAATTAAAACGCGTGCATCTGTTTGCGCCACCTTTTCAATCATATCTTTAATATGCGTAATAGCGGCACTTTCACCAATCATTTGATAATTCTTACTGACTTTCTTTTTCAGCATTTTATTTTCAACAACCAATACTTTGGTATCCAAAGCAATTCTAACTGTATTTAGTAAACGGTTTAAATCTGGTGGCTTGGATATATAGTCAAAAGCACCTAAACGCATGGTGTTTACAGCTGTGTCCAAATCGCCATGACCTGAAATCATGACAATAGGGATTTCGGGTTTTATTTTTTTTGCCGCTATCAAAACATCAACACCATCCATTTTTGGCATTTTGATATCACAAAAAACGAGATCATAATCTTCATTTTTAATTTTCTCTAAACCTTCTAAACCGTCTTCAGCTTCATCTACTTGATAGGTATCATTTTCTTCTGAAAGGATTTTTACAAGTACACGCCTAATGGCTGCTTCATCTTCAATTACTAATATTTTTGGCATAACTATTTACTCTTTTTTTTCAATAATATGAATATCTCTTTGTGGAAATGGAATGGAAACATTGTTTTCTCTAAATAATCTATCTATTTCAAATCGAATATCACTTTTAGGAAATTGGGATTTAAAACTATCTCTAACCGTAAAAATAACTTTAAAATTCAAGGAACTATCTCCAAAATCCGTAAATAACACAACAGTTGATTTGTTATCTAAAACCTCGGGATGGGAATTAGCAGCTTCCAGCAACAGGCGTTTTACCAACTGCGTATCACTACCATAAGCCACACCGACTGTTATATTTTCGCGTGTGGAAATGTCATTTTGAGTCCAGTTATATAAGCTATTTGTTAAGTATAAATGATTTGGAATTACCAAAACCCTATTGTCAATGGTAACGGCGCGTGTGGTACGTAGCTTTATTTCTTCCACACGCCCAACTTTGCCTTCAATTTCAATAATATCACCAACATGTAAACTTTGGTCCACAAGAATAAACACGCCTGAAATAATATCTTGAAATAGGGTTTGTAATGCTAAACCAATACCAATTAATAGTGCGGCTGATGCTGCAAAAATAGCGGTAACATTAACACCTACTGAATCAAAAACAACTAGAATAACAACCAAATAAATTAACCATCGGGCAAACGAAAAGACTGTATTGAATTTAGCCTTATCTTCATTTGGCAATCGTTTCTCATACAATCTGCGAAGGAAATTTAAAACAATAGTTGTAACGAGGTAAATAATAGTTATTAATACCAGCAGTCCAACCGTTATATTAATGGGGCTATCTTCTGATCCGAATTGAAATCCTAAATTTAAAAACTCGACAAAGGATTCCCAAGCACCACTCTCGGTTACAGCATCTTCAATATCGTCTAATCTATTTTGCATGGTTTAATTTAATATTTCATCCATTTTAAAATTTCCTTATAACTCGGCTTTTTGCCATACATTAATATGCCAACACGGTAAATTTTGGCAGCAAACCAAACGGTAAACATAAAAGTACCTATTAAAATAAGAAGTGACAAAATTTGTTGCCAAATTGGAACGCCAAACGGAATCCGCATAAGCATAACAACCGGTGATGTTAATGGTATAAACGAAAATATAGTTGATATGGTTCCATGTGGATCCTCAATTACGGTAAAAAAACCAATATACACCGCTAAAATTAAAGGCATTAAAATAGGAAACAGAAATTGCTGCGTATCTGTTTCATTATCTACAGCTGCACCAATTGCAGCATATAGAGAGCTATAAAGTAAATAGCCTCCAATAAAAAACATTAAAAACGCAAGGACTAAATTGGTTAACGGTAAATTATAAAAGGCTTGAAATCCGCTTTGGACTAAATCTGGCATGGCTGTCTCGTTTCCTGCTTGGCTTAATAATTGCCCTGAAGGCGCTGCTTGCATTAAATCGATTCCAAAAATTGCCGAAATAATGGTTATTAATATTCCGCCTAAAATAAGCCAGATAACAAATTGTGTCACGCCAGCTAGTGACGTTCCAATAATTTTTCCAAGCATTAACTGCATGGGCTTCACAGATGATATAATAATTTCTATAATCCGACTTGTTTTTTCTTCAATCACGCTTCGCATAATCATATTACCATAAATAATGATAAACATAAACAGTAAATAGCCAGCTGCGCCGCCAAATATTAACTTTACAATACTGTCCACTTTTGATGTTTTTTCGCCTGTAAAACTTTCTTGAGTAATGGCTACATCAATTTTTGAAGTCTTTATTTTCTCAATGTCAACCCCTTGACTTTCTAGCTTTAAATCGGTTAATTGTTTTTCTAATTTGCTTTCCAAACCTCTAATTACGGATATGGAAGGGGATTCTTCTGAATAGAATTTTATAACATTCTGAGATGAATTTAGGTTATCAAATTTACCAATATACAGTAAGCCATAGTTTTCTTGAACTTGCGTAAGTGTTTTAGCTTCATCTAAAGACAAATGATTGAATATAACATACTTGGTGTTTTTGGTGCTCTCAAAAACGGACGCCATTTGTCCAGATTCATCTAAAATGGAAATGCTGCGTTCAGAATTATTATTTAATTGGGTTAAATAAGCTACAACGGCTACCAAGCCAATCATAATCATTGGACTTAAAAATGTCATGATTATAAAAGATTTATTCTTCACTTTGGTAAAGTACTCGCGTTTTATAATGAGTGGTAAATGGTTCATAATTAACTATTCTTTACGGCTTGAATAAAAATATCATTGGCACTAGGTATTAATTCTACAAAATGCGAAACTTCTCCTCTACTTGTTAAAAAACTCAACAAGTCGTTAGGCGATTGCTGTTCGGACAGCTTGATATTACGTTTTAACTCATTCCCTAGTGTTTTAAAACTGGTTGGTGTTACGGTAAATTTTTCGTTAAGTTCCTTGTCTAATGCGGCTTCATGCGTAGCACGTATACCAATTTCGAATGTATTGGTTTTAAACTGCCTTTTAATATCATGTAATTTACCATCTAAAATTTTATTGGATTCGTGAATTAAAGCAATATGGTCACACAATTCTTCTACAGATTCCATTCGATGTGTTGAAAATATAACCGTGGCGCCATTTTCGCGAAGTCTTAAAATTTCATCTTTAATTACGATAGCATTAATTGGATCGAATCCGGAAAAGGGTTCGTCAAAGATCAACAATTTTGGTTCGTGTAGAACCGTAACAATGAATTGTACTTTTTGAGCCATTCCTTTAGAAAGCTCCTGTATTTTTTTATTCCACCAATCGCCAATATCTAATCTATCAAACCAATAATGCAAGCGTTTTTTTGCTTCTGTTTTACTTAAGCCCTTAAGTTGTGCAAGATACAAAGCTTGTTCACCAACCTTCATAGATTTGTACAGGCCACGTTCTTCAGGCAGGTAACCAATGTCTCTAACATGATGATTTTGTAATGGTTCATTATCTAAAATAACATGTCCTGAATCTGGCATGGTTATTTGATTAATAACCCGAATAAGTGTTGTTTTTCCCGCACCATTTGGCCCTAAAAGCCCGAAGATACTTCCTTGTGGCACGGCAATAGACACATTGTTTAAAGCTGTATAATCTCCAAATTTTTTAGAAACGTTATGCGCTTCTAATAAGTTACCCATACTTGATTGCTAGTTAATTGAAATGATTGTAAATATATTAAATGTAATACTGCCATCCGAAATTAATAAAAAAGAAATTGTGCTTGTTCAATAAAAACAAAACCCATCCTAAAACTTACGCTTAAGGATGGGAAAAAATTGCTATGAAAAAGAAAAATTATTACTATAATCTATAGTAATAAACCAAATATAGTAATTTTTATTAAACAATTATAGAAAGACTGTAATTAACTTTAGCTATAAACAACAAATCCGCCAAAAAGGCGGATTTGTACTACATGGATGTTTTTAATTTATGAAAACATATCTTTTACTTTTTCAAAGAATGATTTATCACCAACTTCTGGTTTTGGATCAAAATGTTCGTCCTCACGCATAGATTCAAAAAAGTCTTTTTGTTGTTTGCTTAAGGTTTTTGGCGTCCAGACATTAACATGTACTAACAAATCGCCTTTTCCATAACCATTAATAGACGGAATACCTTTGCCACGAAGTCTTAAAATTTTACCAGATTGTACACCTGCATCAATTTTAATTCGCACTTTTCCTGTTACGGTATCTATTTCTTTTGAAGTTCCTAAAACAGCATCCGGTAAACTCACATATAAATCATAATGTAAATTATCGCCTTCTCGTTGAAGCGTTGCATGTGTTTCTTCTTCTATGGCCACTAATAAATCACCGGAAACACCATTTCCAGGGGCTTCATTACCTTTACCAGTAACTTTTAGTTGCATACCATCAACCACACCTGCAGGAATTTTTATAGATACCGTTTCCTCTTTTACAAGCATACCCTGTGCATCCGCTTCATTCGGTTTTTTATCTATAATTTGTCCTGCTCCACCACATGTTGTACATGTTGTTGCGGTTTGCATACGACCAAGTATAGTATTAGTAACACGCATTACTTGCCCGGCTCCATTACAGGTTGAACAGGTTTTGTACGTCGTTCCAGGCGCTTGAACTTTGCGTCTAACTTTCACCTTCTTTTCAACACCATTGGCAATTTCTTCCAAAGTTAATTTCACGCGAATACGCATGTTGGTACCTTTAACGCGGCGTTGTCCGCCACCGCCAAAACCACCACCACTAAAGCCGGAAAATCCGCCGCCACCGCCAAAGGCACCACCGAATATATCGCCAAACTGACTGAATATGTCATCCATATTCATGTTACCACCATTAAAACCACCATTACCTTCGAAGGCTTGGTGACCAAATTGGTCATAACGTGATTTTTTATCAGCATTACTTAATACTTCATAAGCTTCAGCTGCTTCTTTAAACTTCGTTTCTGCTTCGCTATTATCAGGATTCTTATCTGGATGATATTTCAATGCCATTTTACGATACGCCTTTTTAATTACGGCGGCATCTGCATTTTTATCAATTCCTAAAACCTCGTAATAATCTTGTTTTGCCATATTATTGTCCTATAACTACTTTTGGAAATCTTATTATTTTATCACCCAACTTATACCCTTTTTCTATAACATCTATAATCTTGCCTTTTAAAGCTTCGTTAGGTGCTGGTACTTGCGTTATTGCTTCGTGATTATCTGCGTTAAATTCGTCGCCAGTGCGCAAATCTATTAATTCTAGACCTTTACTTTCTAGTGTGTTTTTAAGCTTATTTTTAATGAGCTCCACACCTTTCAATAAATCCTTTTCTTTTGTTTTAGATATTTCAGTATAAGCACGGTCAAAATCATCCAAAATTGGCAATAATGCCACCATTACATCTTGACTTGCTGTTTTAAACAACTCATTACGTTCTTTGGCAGTACGTCTCTTATAATTTTCAAATTCAGCGAACAGTCGTAAAAATTTATCTTTTTCTAATGCTAAAGATTCATTCAATTGCTCTTCAACGGTTCGTGTATCTTCAGAAGACACCTCGTTGTTATCCAGTATTTGCTCGTCTACTTGCTCATGGGCAGTAGTATTATTTTTATCTTTCTTGCTCATTGTGTATCTCTATTTTTAAAATACGTTAAATGGATGGCAAAAGTACTGCCATTATCCTTAAAATGTCAAAATGTCAT
The DNA here is from genome assembly GCF_042657385.1 of Bizionia hallyeonensis. Lineage (NCBI taxonomy): Bacteria > Pseudomonadati > Bacteroidota > Flavobacteriia > Flavobacteriales > Flavobacteriaceae > Bizionia > Bizionia hallyeonensis. The sequence continues at coordinate 117,815 of NZ_JBHSLA010000005.1, forward strand.
TAAAAATAATTTAATATTTTTTTAAACATTTTTAAATCTGAAACAACTATTTTTGCAGCTTAACACTAAAATATATTAAAACAATGAAAAATCGTTTTTTACCAATCTTAACATTAGCATTAGTTGTAACGTTTGCAAGTTGTAAAGATAAAGCACAAGAAGTTGAAACAACAGAAGCTGAAGTAGCTGCTGAAGTAACTGAAGTTTCAACAAAATATTTAGTTGACACAGAAGCATCTACTATTATGTGGAAAGGCTTTAAGCCAACAGGAACACATACTGGAACTATTAAAGTTGAAAGTGGTGTATTTACTATGAATGGTGATGCTATTGAAAGCGGAAGCTTTTTAATTGACATGAATTCACTTTATGTAACAGATCTTCCTGAAGATGATGAAAATCATGGAAAATTAACTGGTCATTTAAAAAGCCCAGACTTTTTTGACGTTGAAGCGTTTCCAGCATCAGCTTTTGAAGTAACTGGTTTTACAAATGAAAATGGAAAAATGATGTTATCTGGAAATCTTAAAATGAAAGATACAGAAAACAACATCTCTATTCCAGTAACTGTTTCAGAAAACAATGATTCTGTAACTATTACTAGTGAAACATTTACTATTGATCGTTCTAAATGGAATGTGAAATATGGTTCAAAATCTTTCTTTGATGATTTAGGAGATAAATTCATCAACGATGATATGGAATTACAAATAACTATTACGGCTAATAAAGCGTAATTCATTTTTGTTAATAATTTTAAAAATCCGCTACAGAAATGTAGCGGATTTTTTTATGCCTGTTTTATGACTTTAAGCTAATAGGTTTTCCAGGGCTGGTTTAATGTTTACAAATTCAAACTGAAACCCTTCCTCCTCTACTTGTTTACAACTTACACGTTGACTTTCGAATAATAAAATGTGCATATCGCCCAAAATCAATTTCATTAATGCTTTTGGAATGTTTGGTAAAAATAATGGTTTATTTAAAACGCTAGCAACGGCTTTTGTAAGTTCAGAATTTGTTATGGGATTTGGTGCTACGGCATTGGTAACACCTTCAATTTTATGGTTTAATACATACACAAAAATACGCGCTAAATCTGTAATATGAATCCATGATTGCCACTGATTACCACTACCAAAAGCTGCACCAGCACCAAATTTAACCGGTTTCACTATTTGTGGCAAAGCACCTTCTTCAGCATCTAAAACCAAGCCAATTCTAACTTTAGAAACCAAAACATCAAGCGTCTTAAACGTATCTGTCATGGCCTCCCACTTTTCTACAACCTGTCCTAAAAAACTAGTGGAAATTTCCGTTGTTTCTTCATCATAATAGTTAGTTAAAGAATCTGGATAAATGCCAATAGCACTTGCCGAAATAACGTGTTTTACCGAATGATTTTCACGCTGTAATGTTTCTTTTATTAATCGTAATGTATCTAACCTACTATTAATAATAACGTTTTTATAAGCTGCAGTCCACCGTTTAGCAATGGTAGCACCTGCCAAATTTATAATGGTTTCAACACCTTCCAAACAAGCCACATCTATTTCATTATTTTTAGGGTTCCAATAAAACCCTTTATAGTCATCGTGTTGCTCAATTTTTTCTTTAGAAGTTGTTAAATAATGAACGGAAATATTTTGATCATGACATTGTTCAACTATTGCCTTACCAATTAAACCCGTAGCGCCTGTAATTAATACCTTCATGTACAATTTTTATATAAAGATACGGGTTAAAACAGTGTTTTTAATTGCTTTTAAAGAAGGTTTAACAGAATTAACGAAAGATTAAGTATGTATTAAGCTCATGTTGAAGCCTTGAATGGATAACGAAGAAAAGTTGCTTGACTATGAATATTTCTACTGAAATGTTTCGGGCTTTAAAAGGAAACAGGTAACTCACTTCGAATCGTTGAATGTTTCGGGCTTTAAAAGGAAACAGGTAACTCACTTCGCATCGTTGAATGTTTCGGGCTTTAAAAGGAAACATGTAACTCACTTCGCATCATTGAATGTTTCGGGCTTTAAAAGGAAACATGTAACTCACTTCGCATCATTGAATGTTTCGGGCTTTGTGGCCCTTAACATTTCACGTTTGCCTGGAGGCCCTGGTAGGCGTTCCACCACAAACCCTACAGCTTGCATGGCGCGACGCACGCTCCCTTTTGCTGAATAGGTAACCAAAACACCTTTTGGTTTTAGCGCATTATACATTTTCTCGAAAATAGGTTCTGTCCATAATTCGGGTTGCACACGTGCTCCAAACGCATCAAAATAAATAAGATGAAACTGATTTATATTCGTAATATCCTGAAACTTCTTTTCTTGTTTGGTTAATTGGAAAAATTTAGAAAGTGATACTTTTATTTCCCAAGAAATAGTATGAATGGCTTTAAACTGTGCTTCAGCAGAATCACCTTTCAACAGTTCTGCATAGTTTAATTGGCTAATTTCGGAGGTTAAAACAGGATACGCTTCAATACCCACATAATCCACATGAACTTGTTCTTTTTCTGCCTTTAATAAGGTAATTATGGCATTTAATCCTGTGCCAAAACCAATTTCTAGTATGGACAAAGAGTTCAACTGCAATCCCGAAATAACAGCCTCGAAACCTGTTTTTATAAACACGTGATTTGCTTCTTGAATGGCGCCATGGATAGAATGGTATTGTTCATTCCAATCGTCTATCTGGATGGTTTTAGAACCATCAGCCGTGGTTATAATATGGCGTTTCAAACTATTTAATTAATAGTTTTTTAATACGTGGAATGGGCCCAGTACATTCGGTTTGGTGACAAGAAATACAAAGATTTACCACATTATTGAACCTTTCGGTTTCTGACAAAGCAGATTCCGGATTATAAAGTTCCTTTTCGGCTTGAATAAATAATTTTGAAAAACTCTCAAACGTTTCATTGCGTTTTTTAAAATCGGATAATTCCGCTGTATGGATTTTTAAGAAATCTAATGGAAATTCTTGTATATCTTCACCTAAAACTATCGCATTTTTAACGTCCAAATTGTGCGCATACATTTGATTCATGAGATTGGCCATTTCAGACGGCTCATACATATCATAAACAACTTCCTGTTTTTTAGACTTTTCAGGAATTACTTTTTCTTCAGCGTTATTACAACTGGCAACAAGGATAAGTAGGCTTAAACAGCTAAAAAACGTTTTCATTATTCTTCAATTAGCAACACACCATCTGCTTCAAAAGACAAGGTACGTTGCGGTTCTGTTATAGCAGCAATTTCTTCTTCTGTTTTTCCTGCATCTTCCGCATAATGACGTTGCTCATCAACAGAAACTTCAGTTACATAAGCTTTACCATTAATTATAACTTCTTTATCTGCTATATTTTTAGGCATAAAAAAACCGTAGTCTTTAAATTTTACCATCACTTCTTGATTGTTCTCTAAATCCAAACGCATCCAACATCCTTTGGACTGACAAACACTGTTTACTTTTGCCTTTACTTTAGTGTGAAGGGTGTCACCAGCTTTCAAGTTTTGGTATTTTTCGCTTATTTCAGATGCACTTAATGTATTATCGGCTTCAATAACATCTCCAAAAGAAACATAAGCCATTTCGTTAATTTCTGTTTCAATAATTTCTGTAGATTTATCATTATTCTTACAAGAAACTGCTACAAACACTAAACAAAGTGCTAAAATTATATTTTTCATTATTCGAGATTTTTATAAAATTTAAGGCCAAATATACACTTTTTTTAAGTAAATTTTAAGTTTTATATGAGTCCAAAAAACAGTACTTTCGCAAAACCAAACTTTTAAGAAACATGACGGATCAGAAATATAACAAAATCGACATAGAACGAATAGAAAAATCAAAAATCAATGATGTTGATTTTAATAATATCGATTTTGGGCGTAAGTTCACAGATCACATGTTCTATTGTGATTTTATTGATGGCGCTTGGCAACAACCGAAAATAGTTCCTTACCAAGCCATGACCATTGAACCTTCAGCTCGTGTGTTTCATTATGGGCAAGCTGTTTTTGAAGGCATGAAAGCTTATAAAGATGATAACGGAAAGGCCTTTTTGTTTCGTCCAGAAGATAATCACAAACGGATTAATATCTCCGCGGCACGATTAGCGATTCCAGAATTCCCAAAAGAATATTTCATGAAAGGTTTAGCGACTTTAATGGATATGGATAAAGATTGGATTAAACCAGGTATTGGAAATTCATTATATGTTAGACCGTTTGTTTTTGCTTTTGAGCCAGCTATTTCAGCTGCGCCTGCTCAAGCATATCGTTTTATGATAATCTGTTCTCCAGCAAAAGCATATTACACAGGTAAAGTTCGTGTGCTTTTTGCAGAAAAATATAGTCGTTCTGCAGATGGTGGCGTTGGTTATGCCAAAGCTGCTGGAAATTATGCCGCACAGTTTTACCCAACTAGTTTGGCACAGAAAAAAGGCTATCAGCAAATTATTTGGACCGATGCTAGTACGCATGAATATCTAGAAGAAGCTGGTACTATGAACATCTTTTTCAGAATTAATGACACCTTGGTAACTGCACCTACAAGTGATCGGATTTTAGATGGTATTACTAGAAAAAGTATTTTACAATTAGCAGAAGACAACAATATTCCCGTAGAAGTAAGACGTGTAACTGTAAGCGAAATAAAAGAAGCTGCTAGAAATGGTAGTCTTAAAGAAATTTTTGGAACAGGAACTGCGGCTGTAATTAGTCCAATTTCAGCTTTTGAGCATTCTGAAGAAGTTTTTGAAATTCCAGATGCCAGCGATTCGTATGCCACAATATTTAAAAAGAAATTATTAGATATTCAACATAATCTTGCCGAAGATAAACACGGATGGCGTTTTGAGATTAATCAACCCGAAACGTCACGTTAGTCGTTGAATATTTTATTACTACAAAACATAAATTCCAATCCTGAAAATTTCAGGATTGGAATTTTTTTTATCATGTGATTTAGATTACGATTTCAGAATAGAAGAGATATTAGGCTTAAAATAATTTGGCCCTTTTAAAACCTTACCATCCTCGCGATAAATGGGTTCGCCGTCTTCGCCAAGCTTACTCATATTGCTACGTTGAATTTCATTAAAGACATCTTCTATTTTATGCTGTAATCCGTGTTCTATTATAGTTCCGCATAAAATATAGAGCATATCACCTAGAGCATCGGCAACCTCAACTAAATCATTTTTGTTTACAGCTTCCAGATACTCTTCATTTTCTTCACGCATTAATTTATAACGCAACATGTTTTTATTAGAACCTAAATCAGCTTTTGGTGTTTCACGATGACCAATTTTAAAGGCAGTATGAAATGCTTTTACGGCTTCAATTTTATTTTTCATAGTTTGGTTTTCTGTGTTTATTCAAAAGTAATAATTTTAAAATCTAATTAATTTTTGATTCCGTATTAATATCACTGAATAAAAATTTGGTTATGGGTTTGTTTTCTTAAATTTGCAAAAAAAACGACATGTTTACTACTGGACAAATAATTTTTGGAGGCTTATTTGCGGTCGCTTTTGTATTAATTTTAGTCTATGCTTATAGAAAGGATTTAGCGCTGCATAGAAAACACTACAAAGGAACTGTATGGGTATTGATTGCCTTTATTTGTTTTGTTTTATTTATACTTTCTATTAAATGGATGTTCCAATAATCTGTTATAACATAGCTACTTTTTTTATATAAATCTAGCATAAATAAAAAGCCTCAACACAATAGCGTTGAGGCTTTTTCCATAATAAATAGTTATATTTAATTAACTTCTGGCAAGAAATTATATTTCTCACTATAGTCTAACATTTGCTTTGGAAACGATTCTGGTTGAACCACATTAATTTTAGTGATTTCGCCATTATCATCCATTTCTGGAACCAACATAGGATTTACAAATCCACTGTATGGCGCCGATTTAAATTGTGCGTTTCGTTTTAAAACTTCGGCATGAATTTCTTGATCTACTTTTACACCGTAAGTTTCAACCAAAGCTTGAACAGCTGCAAAATCACCTTCTGATTTAATACGTTGTGTTTCACGTAATAATTGTCCGAATAAATCATGCAATTTATCATAATCTGTAATATTGAAATAAGTTTTACCGTCGCGAGTTACTTTTTCAATAACATTTGCTTCTTGTCCTTTTTCAAAAACCCAAGCACTCACCCACTGTCTGTTACGCATGTGGGCTTCTTCAACTTCATCACCTATATTTAAACGAATTAATTGTGTCATTAAACCGTTTCTAATATAGCCATCATAAGCTGCTTTTCCTACAGATTTCCAATCGTCCACTAAACCTAATTCTTGTAATTTTGGATTGTATAGATAGTAAAGACCTACTAAATCTGCACGACCTTCTTCTAATGTAGACGCATAGGTTTTAAGTGTTTCTTTCGTTTCACCAACATCTGGATTTAATTGTCCTGAAGCATGACCAATTACTTCGTGTAAGGCAGTGTGTAATTTATCTGCAACTTGTCCGTATTTTTCTTCGAGTTCAATTTCTTCGGCATCATTTGCAAACTCTTTTAAGCGACCTGTACTTCCTGCATTATTATACGCATGAATTATGTTTCCTAAAGAAACCGATTTACTTCCTACTGCTGCACGAATCCAGTTAGCATTTGGTAAATTAACGCCAATTGGAGTACTTGGAGACGCATCACCAGCTTCTGCAGCTACATTAACTACCTTGTAAGAAACACCGACAACATTTTTCTTTTTATGATCTTCCATTAATGGCGAATTATCTTCAAACCACTGCGCATTTTCTGATAAAACAGACATTTTTTCAGACATATCAAAATCCTTAATTTGTACAATGGTTTCGTAGCTTCCGGTGTAACCTAATGGATCATTATATACTTCAATAAAACTATTTATATAATCAATATTTCCTTCGGTAGCAGCCGTCCATGCTACATTGTAGTCATCCCAAGTTTGCAAGTCACCTGTTTGGTAATATTTAATTAATAGGGCAATAGCATCGCCTTGTGCTTTGTTTTCAGCAACACCTTGTGCTTTTTCTAACCAAGGAATAATGTTATCAATAGCTGAACCATATAAACCACCAGACTTATATACTTGTTCAACAATTTTCCCGTTTTCTTTTACCAATTTAGAGTTTAATCCAAAAGATAATGGCTTTTCAGGATCTGGAGATTTTTTCGTTTTATAAAATGCTTCAACTTCTGCCATAGTCACATTTGGACCATAGAAGTTAACCGCTGATAATAATACATTATCTACATCTTTAGCTTGGTTCACTTTTTTAGAATCCTTGTCATTAAATAAAACTTCTAAAGCTTCGCCTTCTAAAGTTGTATTCGTTTGTTTTAATAAACCAACTAAATAGTCTTTTGAAAATTCAGGTTTCATTTTATCATTGGAATAATGATGGTGAATACCATTACTAAACCAAACACGCTTTAAATACGTTTCGAAAGCTTCCCAATCTGCTGATGATTTATCACCTGTATATGTGGTGTACACATTTTCAAAAGCATTTCTAATGGTTAAATTGTGTCTATAATTCTGATCCCAAGTAATATCGCGACCAGCTAAACCCGCTTGTCCTAAATAATAAACCAGTTTTTGTTCTTTTAGCGTTAAATTTTCCCAACCCGGAATTTGATAACGTAAGATTTTAATGTCTGCAAATTGTTCTACATTAAAATCAAATTCAGTTTCAACCTTTGTTTCAGTTTCAACTATTTCGGCTTTTGGTTCCGATTTATCATTATTACATGAATAGAAAAAAGGAGCCACTAACGCCAAACCTACAATCAATTTTAATTTCATATGTTTAAGTGTTTTTTTAGTATTCACAAATGTAACATTAATTATTAACGCATAAAATTGTTTATCTTTGATTTATAACCCAATCATTCATGAAAACAATTCAATACATCCTGTTCTTTTTACTTATTTTAATTATTGGTATCTCTATATATGTTGCTGTGCAACCCAATGATTTTAAGGTAACACGAACGCGAACTATTGCGGCACCATCGCAAGTTATTTACAACCATGTCATTGATTATAAAAATTGGGACGCCTTGTCTCCTTGGGTTGAAATTGATCCTGAAACAAAAACGGTTCTTTCCGATACCACTATGGGTATTGGCAGCACATATAGCTGGGAAAGCAGTGATGAAAAGGGACATATAAAAACGGTTGAAGCCATTTCGTTTCAAACCATCAACCAAGAGCTGTTTTTAAATGAATCGGCATCAGTACAAGTAAATTGGGAGTTCCAACAAATTTCAGCCAAAGAAACGGAAGTGTCTTGGACTCTATATTCTGATAATTTATCATTTTATGAAAAAGGATACGCCTTAATAAATGGTGGTCATGAAAAAATGATGAGTCCTGAATTGGAGCGTGGTTTAAACAAATTAAACAACATAGTTATTGCTGCTATGGAGGTTTACAGTATTCAGGTGGATGGAATTGCGCAACATGGTGGTGGTTTCTATATTTACAAAACCACCTCTAGTAAAATTTCAGACATACAAACAACGATTAGCAAAGTGCTACCAAGTGTAAAAAGTTATAGCATAAAAAACAACATTGCCATGGCAGGTGCTCCATTTGTATATTATCACAATTGGGATGAACCTAATAATGCCGTTATGTTCTCCGTTTGTATTCCAACAACCACACAAGTTATAACAACACAAAGCGATATTTTAACAGGACAGCTGGAACCCTTTAAAGCGGTTAAAACAACATTAAAAGGAAATTATACAAACCTAAAGGAAGCTAGAGACGCGACAAGGAGTTATATTAGACAATATAATATGGAAACTTCCGAAACAGGCCCGATGTTAGAAGTTTATTTAACAGAACCAAGTCAAAAACCAAATCCAGCCAATTGGATTACCGAAATTTATATTGCTATTAATTAAAATACAAATGAAACAAATCCTATTGGTATTTATTGGAGGTGGTTTTGGAAGTGTATTGCGCTTTTTAGTCGGTAAATTTTTAAACAATACTGAAACAGGTATCCCTTACGGTACGTTTTTAGCAAATATTTTAGGTAGCTTACTTATTGGTATCATATTGGGTATGGCGGCTAAAAATAATTCCTTGTCCGAAAATCATTTGGCGTTACTAGCTACTGGTTTTTGTGGCGGCTTTACCACCTTCTCTGCTTTTGCTTATGAAAATCATGTGTTTTTAAAATCCGGAGACTTTATGAGTTTCGCTATGTATACCATTGCTAGTTTTGCCCTTGGTTTTCTGGCCGTTTTCCTAGGAATTTTTCTCGTTAAATAAAAAAAAGCGTATTTAGAACGGAAATTTAAAAATCAAATTCTCAACCTATTTCCTTGTAACACTTCATGAATAGAGGAAAATCCTTCACTTTTAAAATTTTGAAGTAATTTAAAATATACGACATTCTACGTATGTTCTGGCATGCATATAATTAGGATTTTTGACAATATTAATCTTAAATCTAATTATCATGAAAAAATTTATTTTAGGTATCGCTTTACTTGTAGTAAGCTTTACAAATGCACAAAACATTTTAATTGTTGACAACAACACCAATGTGGACACAACACCTTCACACATGTATAACTCATTTACCTCTGCAATAGCTGCAGCTGCAAATGGCGACATTATTTATGTACAACCATCTATAACTTCTTATGGTAATGTTACCATAAATAAGGAAGTAACTATTTATGGTTTAGGCCATACACCAGAGTTAAATGCTGGTAGAAGCGCAACGTTTAATATTGTAACTATTGCAGCTAACAATGTAAAAATAAGCGGTGTTGCATCAACTAATTCTATAAGCACAAATGCAACAAGATCCAACATTACTGTTGAAAAATCATTAATTGCTAATACCATTGGTATGTCTGGTGTTACTAATGGAGTAATTCAAGGAAATGTAATTAAAGGAGGAATAACACTTAACGCAACAACAAGCACAAATATTACTGTTACACACAATTTTTTAGATGGTATTGGAATTTACAGCTTAAATGGCTTTAACAGCTCTACTATTTTTAATAATAATATTGTAACCTCTGCAATAACTGCCAATAGTTCTTTTTTAAGCACACCAATAGACCTAGTTGCACAAAATAATATTTTTATTTTTACGAGTACATTTAATGGCACAAACTGGCAATATAATGGTACACCAACAACATATAATAATTGCATAAGCTACAGTTATAATGGCACAACGCTTGCTCCTTTAACAGGCACAGGAAATTTTGATAATACAAACCCACAATTTGTAAGTATTCCCGGTACAAATCCTGCATTTTTAGTGAATAACAACTATAATATTGGATCTGGTTCTTTAGGTACAGACGGAAATGATGTTGGTTTATTTAATGGTGGATATGATTTTGATATGAGAGGATACCCAACACCATTACCATATTTAGAGGAAATGACTATAATCAATAATGTTGTTCAGGCAGGCGAAAACTTGAATATTAACTTAAAGGCTAACGCAAATAAAACAAATTAATATGAAAAAGCTACTTGTAATTATAATTAGCTTCCTCTATATTTCTGTTAATTACGCACAATCCAATATTTCTAGTTTAGAGTATTATTTTGATCAAGATCCTGGCGTTGGAATGGCTACAACCATAGACATAAATCCAGATGCTGAGATAATTAATCAAAGTTTTAATATTTCTACTACCGGTTTATCTGATGGTGTTCACAGATTATTTATACGAGCAGTTAATGCAGATGAAACAATAAGTTTGTATGCAAACAAAAGTTTTAGAGTTGCACCTCCAGCTGAAACGAATTCATTTGATATGGTTGAAGCCGAATATTTCTTCGATCAAGATCCCGGATTGGGTTTAGCAACAGCTATAGATGTAACAGATGCGGGAGCTATTGACAACGTTTTAACCGTTTCAACCAGTGGCTTATCAGTAGGAACGCATCGCTTATTTATCCGTATTAAAAACAGTAATAACCAATGGAGTCTATATGAACATAGAGCCGTTAATATGGCGCCTCCTGTTGAAACAAATACATTTGATATGGTGGAAGCTGAATATTTTTTCGATCAAGATCCAGGACTGGGTTTAGCAACAAACATAGATGTAACGGATGCGGCAACAATTAACGACGTTTTAACCGTTTCAACCAGTGGCTTATCAGTAGGAACGCATCGCTTATTTATCCGTGTTAAAAACAGTAATAACCAATGGAGTTTATATGAACATAGAACCGTTAATATGGCACCTCCTGTTGAAACAAATACATTTGATATGGTGGAAGCCGAATATTTCTTCAACCAAGATCCAGGACTGGGTTTAGCAACAAACATAGATGTAACGGATGCGGCAACAATTAACGACGTTTTAACCGTTTCAACAAACGGACTACCAGTTGGAACGCATCGTTTATTTGTTCGTGTTAAAAACGGTAATAATACATGGAGTTTATATGAACACAGAGCCATTAATATAGCACCACAAACCGAAGTTAATACGGCTTCTATTACAGCTGCCGAATTCTATATAGATGCGGATCCAGGTTTTGGGTTAGCAACAGCTATAACCGTTTCGGGTGATGATTTAAATGAAAATTTAGTGATTCCTACAACCAGAGGATTGGCTCAAGGTGATCATTTCCTGCATATTCGCGTTCAAAATGCCAATGGTACCTGGTCTATTTATGATCAGAAATTATTTGAAATAAATGGGACCTTAGGTATAGATTCTGAAACCCTTTCAAAAATAAAAATATACCCAAACCCAGCAACAGATTATGTACATATTAAAACACCAAATAGCGTTCAAATAAAATCACTCATAGTTATTGATATGAATGGAAAAGTTGTGAAGCGCATACAGAATCATCTTGAAAAAATAGAGATTTCTAACTTGCAACAAGGTGTGTATTTATTACAAATAACCACTGAAACCGGACGTATTTCCAAACGTATTATTAAAAATTAAGTTTAGATTAGTGGCAATTAAGGCGTCTGACAAATTTGTTGGACGCTTTAATTTTTATTAAATGCTTGCACACCTGCTTTTACCTCAATGTCTAAATAATTATTTCGTGGCACAATGGGACAGGAATACTTTTCGTCATAGGCACAATAAGGGTTATAAGCTTTATTGAAATCGATAATCATTGTATCGTTTTCAGGAATTCTTAAATCAATATAACGGCCACCACCATAAGTAGTTTCACCATTAGTATGGTCTATAAACGGCAAAAATAAATAATCTTCAAAACCTTCTTGAGTCATTAAATCTTGACCTTGGTAAACAGATAATTCAAACGTTTTTCCCTGAAGTTCAAAGGTTATAATTCCATAAACGCGCTCATTAGAAACACGATCGGTTGTGGTTTGCATTAAAAACCAATCGGAATCTGGCGTTCGTTTTAATGTAGCCTTGACAATTGCGGAAGAATCTACAGGAAAAAAATCCAAGGTCTTAAAATTCTTTCTATCCTTGGCTTTAAGTGGCGATTTGCTGGCATCCTTAAAATCGGCATTTTGTTGGCGCTGCCATTCTGTTTCCCCTAATAATGGTTCTTTATTTTGAGCACAACTAATTACTATAAAAAGCACTAAAAAACTAAAAACTATTTTCATGAGAATTATTTTTTTGACTTCAAAAGTACAACTTATTCATATTTTGTTTAGCTTTGGTAAGCAAATTAACATACCATCATGCTAAAAAGAGTCACCACGTATAGAAAATCTCATATCTCATCATTGATGAGTTGGACGCTATATGTATGTGAATAATTTTAAATGAACATAACCATTATATGAAAGTCCGACCATTGCGTCGGATTTTTTAGTTTATATAACCACCAATAACTAACATGAAAAAACTTTACAACAGCTATATAGATACCTTTCGAGGTTTGTCTTCAGAAATATGGTGGCTGGCATTAATTACATTAATTAATCGTGCTGGCACCATGGTTATTCCATTTTTGTCGTTATACCTGACTACAGATTTAAACTTATCCTTTGCACAAGTGGGATGGGTTATGTCTGCTTTTGGATTAGGATCCGTTTGTGGTTCATGGCTTGGTGGCAAACTAACTGATAAAATTGGTTATTATAAAGTAATGGTAAGAAGTTTACTAGCCACAGGAATCCTGTTTATAGGCTTGCAATTTTTACACACCTTTGCTGGTGTTTGCTTGGGCATATTTTTGGTTATGTTGGTGGCAGATATGTTCCGTCCTGCAATGTTTGTAGCATTAAGCGCGTACAGTAAACCTGAAAATAAAACACGTTCTGTAACGCTTATTCGTTTAGCTATAAATCTGGGCTTTTCTGCAGGTCCGGCTGTTGGCGGTATCATTATAACTACTATGAGTTATGCGGGACTTTTTTGGGTGGATGGTATTACCTGTATTTTAGCCACTATTTTATTAGTAAATGTTCTGCATCCTAAAAAAGCCAAAACGCAAGATAGTATCATTAATGAAAACCCACAATCCGCTTATAAAGATAAAGCCTTTTGGATTTTTCTAGCTGCCATGACCATGTTTGGTATTGTATTTTTACAATATTTCTCAACCATGCCGCTTTACTATAAAGATGTGCATTATTTAACCGAATTAGAAATTGGTATTCTCCTAGGTTTAAATGGTGCCTTCATTTTTATTTTAGAAATGCCACTCATTAAGTGGCTAGAAAATACAGGGTATAGCAAAACAACATTAATGGTTTTTGGAGCTATTTTGGTTGGAATTAGTTTTGTAGTACTCAATGTTACGCCTTGGATTGGCATTTTACTAATTGGTATGTTATTTATGACGGTTGGCGAAATGATAACATTTCCATTCTCAAATGCATTCGCTATGGAGCGTGCTAAAAAGGGAAACCAAGGTGAATATATGGCACTTTACAGCATTGCTTTTTCCATAGCGCATATTTTTGGGCATAACGCAGGAATGCAGCTCGCCGATTCCGTAGGCTTTGAAAACACTTGGTACATCATGACACTGTTATCCATTTTATGTATTGCTTTATTATGGTTATTAATGCGCTATTTAAAGAAACATGAAGCGGTTTCGTAATGGGTAAATTCTTATTACAGGTGTTAAAAATTTAATTAACTATTTCAAAGGTTTCACTGCATTATGTTTAACCACATGCGATAAAACAATCTGTGTTTTTGTTTCACCGTAAACAATTAATTGGTCTATAAAAGCCTCCAAATGTTTCTGGTTTTTTAGAACCACTTCCATGACAATGTTCTCATTACCTGTAATACGGTAGCAATTAATAACCTCATCATAGGTTTTTACTTTCTCTAAAAACGGCTTTAACATACCCATAAAAGCACGAATAGTAATTAATGCTTTTAACTGATAACCAGCTTCAAAAGGGGAAACGGTTGTATGATAATGTTGAATAATCCCAGCATCTTCCATTTTTTTTATACGTTCAGAAACGGCTGGCGAACTAATACCAATTTGCCTACCAATTTCGGCATTGGAAGTCCTTGCATTTTGTTGTAAACACTTTAATATTTTCCAATTTAAGCTATCAATACTCATATTAAGGTTATTTAACAATAATAAGTCGATTATTAAATCAAATATACGCTTTTACTTTAATATCGAAAGTAAGATGTGAAAACTTGTCGCTATTTTTGATAAAATTGCTAATATAATATGATTACCCACATCTCTTCAAGCTTATTCCATTCGCCTCTATATCAAAAGGCTATGGATATTATTACGCTTTCGCGAAGCATTTCAACCTACTTAAACCAAGACTTATCTGCTTTACATGAAGATGGTTCGGAAAATGCATTTATATATTTTTCAGGAGATATTGTTCAGCAATCCGTTTCATTAGCACCAGAAATAGCAAAAGCCGAAGAGGCGCGGTACTCTGAAAATAAATACAAGCACATTGCTTCAGTAAAACGCTTAACGTATTTGCTAAATAAAAACATTAAACGTTTAGAAAACTGTAATAGTGATGGCAAGGATTACCTTCCTTTATTACGTTCAGAACTGAAAAAATTCAAGCAGTTGCAACATACCTGGACCTTAACCTTATAAGATATTTAACCAGTAACAATGTGCGCGTTACTCATCATATTTTCTTGAAGACTTTTTAATTTAGGCGATAGCTTTTCAGCCATAATAACATATTGGCATTTCTTTAAACTTTCGGCCACACGCAACACATCATTCTGATAGTTATTTCGCATTAAGAATTCGGCATCCTCCATGATAAACAATTGCAATTGTCCTAAATGAATTCCGTTTAAAAAGTATAACTTATTTAAGCGTTTTGGTGTAACAATCATGATATCGACTCCAAAATAAATTTCTTCCTTTTGCTTTTCCAAATCATACTCATCATAGGCGCAATAAATACGCAAATCGGTTTCATTTGTAAACTGCTCAAACTGGTCTTTTAGGTGCAAAGCTGCTTCTTTATCTTTCACCATAATTAAAGCACGTGGCGAATCTTCAAAAGCTTCCGCTTTTAATTTATGAACAGCCGCTAAAATAAAAGCCGTTGTTTTTCCGGC
Organism: Bizionia hallyeonensis; assembly: GCF_042657385.1. Classification (NCBI taxonomy): domain Bacteria; kingdom Pseudomonadati; phylum Bacteroidota; class Flavobacteriia; order Flavobacteriales; family Flavobacteriaceae; genus Bizionia; species Bizionia hallyeonensis. The sequence goes on from NZ_JBHSLA010000005.1 coordinate 133,377, forward strand.
ACCCGCTGGCGCTATTCCATAAACATCCATACCACCTTTTAGTTTTGGTAAAATGGCATTCTGAAATGGTAATGGTGCTTCCATATTTTGAGCCTGTAAAGCTTCTTTAAGTATGGGATGGAATTTTTTAAAGGACATGTAGACTTTAGTTTGTTGATTTGAATGGCACAAACTTACAACTTTAATACCGATTCTTATTTTCTGAAAGTAAAGTATATAACAATAAAAAAACCTCACAGATGCTAAACCTGTGAGGTCATTTTTTAAATGTTTTAGACTTATACCGTTTAAATATTTATTCTATTCTGAATACGAAACCACCACTAAATCCAAAAAGCGCAATTGTACTATTGGCACCCGCGCCTGTTGAAATTCCTCCAGAGCCTCCATAAACATAAAATCCACCATAATCCACGGGCATCATAAGGTTGGCTTGCAGGTTTAAACCGACAACTTCATTAAACATGATATTTACACCACCTTTAAAGCTAAATGCGAATTTTGTTTCGCTATACGAGCGGTTGGTTAAAAGAGGATTTTCATTGCTAGATGATAAAATTACCATACCTAAATTTCCACCAAAAAAGGGCTTCACTTTATCCGAATTACCAAAATATCTGTTACCACCAATCAATATCCAGTCTGCTGATAAATCTGCCAACCGACTTTCAATAGGACTAATAAAATAATCCTTTATTAACGCTTCAGAACCATTGTGAATATAACTGACTTCAACCATTAATTCATTTAACGTTTCAAATCCTACGGTAACACCATATTGGTCGCTATCATTAAATTTAATATAATTTCCACCATAATTTAATTTGGCACCAAATTGATACCCATAAGATGGTGTAATTTCAAAGGCTTGCGCATGAACCCGTTGGGTAAAGCTAATAGCCACAAAAAAGCAGACCACAGCTACTAATTTATAGTACAGGTTAAAGTAGTTTTCTTTCATTATATCGTTGGTTTTAAACGTCAAATATAATTACAACTTTGGCACCTGAAAATAAGGTGTTGAATTATACAAGCTCGTTTGCGAATTGGTATTTTAACGGCAAATTTTACAGTCCTTTTTGTCTTTTATTTCACCAACTAGAAAACCAGAATCATTGCGTGTAAAGTCACAACAATACATGAAACCTTGGGTAATAAGCTTTCTACCCCGTTGTATTTGCGATTTTACGGTAGGTAATGCCAACTGTAATTGATGTGCTATATCCGCTTGTTTCATCCCTTTGATATCAGATAAAAACAAGGGATCTCTATATTTTTTTGGTAAACTTTTTATTATGCTTCTTAAGCAGTCATGTTCCGTATGCTCGGGCGTAAAATCTGTGTCCACTAATTCATTTTCCGGTAATTTGGCTATGGTTTTTTGTGCTCTAAAATAATCCATAACCGTAAAGCGTGCAATGCTAAATAACCAAGATTTCAACTTCTCATCATTTTTTAGCATATACTTTTTGGTATGCACTTTTATAAAGGTTTCTTGCAGCAAATCATCAGCAATGGCAGGCTCTTTTACTTTACTTAAAATAAAGTATTTAATATCATCAGCATAGGTATTCCATATATCGTGTGTGGTCATTTTCTCAATATTAAAAAAGCAGAACCTTTAGTATAAATTTACTAAATACGTTCTGCTTTACAATGTTTTTAGCACATCTTAACAGTTGCAGTTGTTACAGGTACAGTTTTCACAGGTGCATCCAGCACAATTACCACCTTTACAACTTGAACAGTTACATGTACAATCTATATTTTTCATACTATCTAATTTTAAATTCATATAATAGACGTGAATATTTCCAAAAAGATGCAAAAAAAGATTTTTTATTTTAAACACAACTCCGCGTCTCTTTATAAACAGCTCATGGAATTTAACCCATTATTCTGCTTGTTTACTGGTTTTAGATTGTTATTTTAGTAGTTAGTTTAGAACAGATGGTTGTATGTGATTGTTGACAATAATTTAACCCAAATATTACGAAATGAAAAAACTAAATTTTATTTTAAGCTTATCATTAATTTTAATTTTATCGGGATGTAGTTCTGATGATGACAATGGAAATGAAAATACTCAAAGGAATGGAAAACTAATTTTTGGATGGTTTGCCGATTCGAGCTGTTCTGGAGATTGTTCTACAATTTACAAAATTGACGCTGAAAATATTTATAGAGATATCGATTATGATTATCCTGAAAACACATTTTTTGAGGGTAATTTTCAACTTATGAATAATGCAAATTATCAAGATTTTGAATCATTGTTAACTGAATTACCAAATGAAATATTTAATGAACCGAATGGGTATTTGGATTGTAGCGACTGCACAAATGAAAATGGCGGATTTTATTTAGAATATGAAGATGATGATGGATTTCATAAATCTTGGCGTTTTAGGAATGCTATATATCCTGATTATATAGAAAATTATAGAAGTCTGCTACTTGACAAATTAGCAGAATTGAATAGTCTTTAGAAACGAGAACCTGAATAAAAAATTACTGCCAACACCGTTTAAAATTAATTGCCTGGTTAAAGCCTACTTACGAAAGTCCTTGCGGACTTTCTATCTGTAATTTATTTGCTAAATTAGGTGCTTAAACACGCCACTAATCTTATACAAAACCGTTAGACAGAAATTTCATCCGTCCTGAATAAAACCACAAGAATCTAATAAGCACTGTCCATAGCAATAAATAAATCCTTTCAAGAAATGACACACCTTTTAAAAACATATTGCGTATTAGCCATTTTTTCGTTGCTTGCCTGTAAACAGGATAAGAAGGCAGCCGATACGGCAACAACGGCAGAAATACAATGGAATCCAGCAGCCGTGGACGACGAGTTTAAAGCGTATTGGTATACAGGCAAAGCCGAGCTGAACAGTTATTCTTTAAAGCAATCTCGTTATGGTGAAATTCGTGATGGCGAAGTGGTTCTTATCTTTGTTACTGAACCATTTTCATTAAGCAAACAGGTGAAACTTGACAATCCCGATGCTGCTGGTGCAGATAATGTATCAGTTATGAAACTTAATAATATTAGAAAATTCAATACAGGGATCTACGATTATTCTGTTGTAAGCTCAACATTTACACCTATAAACTCACAAAAACATCCGCATACTTTAAAGCTAAACACAAGTATCCAAGAATGGTGTGGACATACATTTACGCAGCTCAACTTGAAGGAAAGCAATTATCATTTTCAGGAATTCTCATACTTTGAAGCAGAAGGAGATACGGAAAAGGATATGCCTATTGCACTTTTAGAAGACGAATTGATGACGCGAATTCGCATCCATAAAGGGCAACTTCCTTTGGGAAAAACCAACATGATTTTCTCCACATTATACAGTCGTTTTAACCATAAAGATTTAGAAGCTACCAAAGCCGAAATTAGCAAAACCGAAACAGATTCCACAACAAACTACACCGTTCAGTACGTGAATTATAACAGAACAGTTACGATTAATGTTGAAAAACAATTTCCGTATAAAATTCTCGCGTGGACCGAAAATAATGGTGATGGGTTAATAACGGAAGCGCAATTGAAAAAAAGTATCAACGAACCGTATTGGGAGCAAAAAAAACGCTCTGACGAAAGTAAGCGTGACGCATTGCAGCTCATCAAGTAGGAAACCGTCCAAGAAATAAACGCACTATGTTAGTTTTACCAACAAAAAAGAGGACAACCTATGTTATCCTCTTTTTTTATAATTGCATAGATAATTAGCTTACATATTTCGTCTATACTGACCGCCTACTTCAAATAAAGCAGATGTAATTTCACCTAAACTACACACTTTACAAACATCCATTAAAGCTTCAAAAATATTCTCATTATGAATGGCTCTATTTTGAAGATCTTTTAATAAGTCCGTCGTGTCTTTGGACTCATGTAAATTCTTTAAGGTTGTAATCTGATTTTGCTTTTCGGCTTCTGTAGCGCGAATAACTTCCGCTGGTTGAACTGTTGGAGACCCTTTAGAACTTAAAAAGGTATTCACACCTATAATTGGGAAATCGCCGTTATGCTTTAAGGTTTCGTAATACAAGCTTTCTTCTTGTATTTTACTACGTTGGTACATGGTTTCCATAGCGCCTAAAACACCACCACGCTCCGTAATTCTATCAAATTCTAACAAGACAGCTTCTTCAACTAAATCGGTTAATTCTTCTATAATAAACGAACCTTGAATTGGATTTTCATTCTTGGCCAATCCTAATTCTTTATTAATAATTAACTGTATAGCCATAGCACGACGCACCGATTCTTCTGTTGGTGTGGTAATGGCTTCATCATACGCATTGGTATGTAAGGAATTACAGTTATCATAAATAGCATATAAAGCTTGAAGCGTGGTTCTAATATCATTAAAATCAATTTCCTGCGCGTGTAAACTACGTCCGGATGTTTGGATATGATATTTCAGCATTTGCGCTCTAGCATTAGCACCATACTTGTTTTTCATGGCTTTGGACCATATTTTTCGGGCCACACGACCTATAACCGCATATTCTGGATCAATTCCATTTGAGAAAAAGAAGGATAAGTTTGGACCAAATTTATTGATGTCCATCCCACGACTTAAATAATATTCCACATAAGTGAAACCATTAGATAAAGTCAGGGCCAATTGTGTAATTGGGTTGGCTCCTGCTTCTGCAATATGATACCCAGAAATAGAAACCGAATAAAAATTACGCACATTATTCTCAATAAAGTATTCCTGAACATCTCCCATTAAGCGCAAAGCGAATTCGGTAGAGAAAATACAAGTATTTTGTGCTTGATCTTCCTTTAAAATATCTGCTTGAACCGTTCCTCGCACTTGCGCAATGGTTTTCTTTTTAATGTCTGCATACACATCTGCAGGTAATACTTGATCGCCTGATACACCTAACAACATAAGGCCTAAACCATTGTTACCATCTGGTAAATCGCCATAATATTGCGGACGCTCCTTACCTTTATAAAGTTTGGCTATTTTAGCTTCTACTTCTTTTTCAAGGCCGTTTTCTTTAATATACATTTCACATTGCTGATCGATAGCTGCATTCATAAAGAAGCCTAATAACATTGGTGCTGGACCATTAATTGTCATACTAACCGAAGTCATCACGTTGGCTAAATCGAAACCAGAATAGAGTTTCTTGGCATCGTCTAAACAGCAAATAGACACACCAGCATTTCCAATTTTCCCATAAATATCTGGACGTAAATCTGGATCGTTTCCGTAAAGCGTTACACTATCAAAAGCAGTTGATAAACGCTTGGCTGGTAAACCTGCACTTACGTAATGAAAACGTCTGTTGGTACGTTCTGGTCCACCTTCACCCGCAAACATACGTGCTGGATCTTCACCTGTACGTTTAAAAGGATATAAACCTGATGTGTATGGAAATTCACCAGGTACATTTTCTTGTAAACACCATCTTAAAATATCGCCCCATGCTTGATATTTTGGTAAGGCTACTTTTGGAATTTGCGTGTGTGATAAGGACTCGGTATGGGTTTCAATTTTTATTTCTTTATCGCGAACTTTAAAGGAATAAATTGGATTTTTATATTTGTTTACTTTGTCATCCCAACCGGTAATGACTTCCCAATTGTAAGGGTCTAAATTTAATTTAACACGATCAAATTCTGCTATAAGCATTTTAACAAAGTCGGCTTTATCCTTCTGAACAGCGTGAAGAATCTCTTCTTGATTAAAACCAAACTTGTTTAAAAGCGATTTCTCACTTTCGGTAGAAATGTTAGCAACCGAACATATCGTTTTATAAATTCCATATAATTTTTGTGCAACATCAACTTGTTCATTGGCTGTTTTATCATAAGCGCGATTACTTTCGGCAATTTCTGATAAGTAACGTGTTCTTGATGGCGGAATAACAAAAATCTTCTCGCTCATTTCATCCGAAATATGGAAGGTTGATTGTAATTCAGAATCCGCTTTTTCAACCAATTTATCCATGACAGCTTTATAAAGCGTATTCATACCTGGATCGTTAAATTGTGATGCAATGGTTCCGTAAACTGGCAACTCATCTTGTGGAGTGTCCCACAAATGATTGTTACGCATATATTGTTTTTTTACATCACGAAGCGCATCCAAAGAACCACGTTTATCGAATTTATTGATAGCTACTAAATCAGCAAAATCAAGCATGTCTATTTTTTCCAATTGAGTGGCTGCTCCAAATTCCGGCGTCATAACATATAAAGACACATCTGAATGCTCGATAATTTCGGTATCGGATTGTCCAATTCCCGATGTCTCCAAAATAATTAAATCATATTCTGCCGCTTTTAAAACCTGAACGGCTTCATGCACATATTTAGACAACGCTAAATTAGACTGACGTGTTGCCAAACTACGCATATAAACGCGAGCGTTATTAATAGCATTCATACGAATTCTATCACCCAAAAGTGCGCCACCTGTTTTACGTTTAGATGGATCCACAGAAACTAGACCTACCGTTTTTTCCGGAAAATCGATTAAAAAACGTCTTACTAACTCATCAACTAATGATGATTTACCAGCACCTCCCGTTCCCGTAATTCCAAGAACTGGCGTTTTTGAATTTTTATTCTTTTCATGAATTTTATCCAAGGTACTTTTAGCAACATCCGGAAAGTTTTCAGCTGAAGAAATAACGCGAGCAATAGCCTTCGGATTTTTACTTGGCAATTCATCAATTTTAGTATCTAAAGAATCGCCTATGGCAAAATCAGATTGCTGAACCAAATCATTAATCATGCCTTGTAAACCCATTTCACGACCATCATCTGGCGAGTAAATACGGGTAATTCCATAATCCATTAATTCCTTAATTTCTGAAGGTAAAATTACACCTCCTCCTCCTCCGAAGATTTTAATATGACTAGCACCTTTTTCTTTTAGCAAATCATACATATATTTAAAATACTCATTATGACCACCTTGGTAACTGGTTAAGCAAATGGCATTTGCATCTTCTTGAATTGCTGTATTTACAACCTCTTCAACACTTCTATCATGTCCAAGATGAATCACCTCAACACCTGTAGCTTGGATAATACGACGCATAATATTTATGGATGCGTCATGACCATCAAAAAGCGAGGCGGCCGTTACGATTCGTACTTTATATTTTGGATTATATGGTGCAATATTTTTCATTCAAATTGTTTTTTAAGCATGGCAAATTTAAGGAATATTACTGTATTAATTTAAAGATGAGCCATGAGATGCCCTTTACGCATGCATTTTTCAGTAAGAATATTAAAAATAGTATTGAATTTCAGGATTTTAATGTGCACGAGACCTAGAAATGGCTAGAAATTAATAAGGCTTTTGAAATAATATATGTTCTGAATATTTATCTTTGTTCAAAATTGAATAAAACAAATCATGATAAAACGTTTAATTGCCCTCGTCCTAATTTTGAATCTAACAGCATGTGCTGAACTGCAACAAGTAGTTGATAATTTACCTGAAAACACACCTGGCATTTCCAATACGGATATTGCCAATGGTTTACGTCAAGCATTGGATCAAGGAATAGACAAACAAGTGAGCACACTTATGAAACAAGATGGTTTTTATAAGAATGATCTTGTAAAAATCCTCCTCCCAGAAGAATTACAGAAAGTAGATAAAGCCTTACGCGATATTGGTTTAGGAAGTTTAGCAGATGAAGGTTTAAAAGTATTAAATCGTGCAGCCGAAGATGCTGTTGGAACGGCAACGCCTATTTTTATTAATGCTGTAAAAGGCATTACGTTTAATGATGCTAAATCTATTTTATTAGGAAACGATGATGCCGCAACACGTTATTTGGCTGGCCGAACAGAATCGGAATTATATACAGAATTTCAACCTATTATTAATAACTCCTTTAAAAAAGTAGGTGCAGATCAAATTTGGTCAAACTTAATTACGCGTTATAATAGTATTCCATTTACATCTAATGTGAATCCAGATTTAACAGATTATGTTACCGAAGAAGCACTAAAAGGTGTTTATAAAATGATTGCGGTGGAAGAGAAAGATATCCGAACTAAATTAAGTTCTAGAAGCACCGATATTTTACGAAAAGTGTTTGCTTTACAAGATTAATTATTTGATAACAACCTCATAACATCCTATTTGAAGCGTTGAAGTATCTTTGTATAGATCTTTAGTACAGGCGTCCAATTTCACTTTGGATTGCAGAGTTAGTTAGTTTAAAAATCGGTTTGAAAACAAATCGATTTTTTTTATTAACAATTTTTAATTTTAATTTGCTCTCTATCAATATTTTAAATATATTTAATATTCAATATGGCAAAAAATGGAAAATCTCTCAAAACTCAAGCAGTCCCAAATAAAACTGCAATCACGCTATAAAATACTCGTGGAACAAGCTTATAATTTAAGGCAAACAGATTCTGCACAAAGCGATATTTCAGAATTTAAAGCCATTAAGCTTTTAAATAAATTAAATCGTTTAAAGTATTTAAATAGAGAGACTTCACAACGAACTATTTCGTCTTAATTTTAGATTAACTTTAACTTTTACCAACATCTGTTGTCAAGGCTTCACTCGTATATCTTTTTAAAACAAGTAATTATGAGTGCACAATTCTGTAAAATAGGAAAAGTAAAAGTCGATTTAAAACAAATATTAGGTTTAAAAGAACTAGAGAATACATATAAAAATTTTATTGAAGAAGCTTACAATGTGAGTATGACAGATACAAGTTTAAGCGATATGTTATATTTTGAAGCTCGAAAAATAAAGCAGATTATTCTGAAGTCAAAACAGTGCAATGCCACGTTTTAAAGTAATCAAAAGCTAATACCAATCGGCTGCCATACCATGAAAACATTTCGCCATCTACTAAATGGATTTTGGCGTTTGGAAACTGTGTTTGAATGAGGCTTTTATGTTCATTTTTAAATGGATAGGGCTCACTGGATAATAATACCAGCTCTATAGTTGGATATACTTTTTCCATAGCAATTTCAGGATAACGCGACGCCTTTTGAAAGGTGTTTTTGAAATTATTTAGCGAAAGCATATAGTTAACAAAGGTGTCATTTGCGGCAACCATCCAAGGATCTTTCCAAATAAAATAAGCTACTTCCTTAACAGGTTGCGATTTTATAAAGTTTTCAAAATCTGTTTTAACGGTTGTAATTTTTGAAATTAGGTTTTTGGCTTGAGGTAAACATTGAAAAATAGTACCATACATTTCAATTAGCTCCAAACAATCTTCAACCGTATTAACATCGCTAATGTGGACTGTTGCAATAGCTTCCAACTCACGAATCATTTCCAGCGTATTTTCTTCTTTATTACACAGAATAATATCCGGATTTAAATCTCTAATTTTATCATAATGCACTTGCTTGGTTCCACCAACTACTGCCACCTTTGTTGTGATATGCTGCGGATGCACGCAAAATTTGGTAATACCAACCAGTGATGACTCCAAACCTAAATCGCAAATTAGTTCGGTAATACTCGGCACAAGACACATTATACGTTTTGGCCTGTTGTTTAAAGTAATAGGTCTTTGTAGTTGATCTTTAATCTGCATGGTTTAAAATACTTGCCATTTCCTGTTGCATCTCCTGTGCTTTTTGGGCAGCAGCTTCGGCAAAATCGGCTTGATTGGATGCATAAATAATGCCACGAGATGAATTAATGAGCAAGCCCACATTATCAGCCATACCATATTTACAAACATCCTGTAAATTGCCACCTTGCGCGCCAACACCAGGAACGAGCAAAAAGCTGTTTGGAATAATTTTCCGAATTTCCGAAAAATATTCTGCTTTAGTCGCACCAACAACATACATGAGGTTTTCAGAATTCTCCCATGTTTTAGAGGTTTCTAAAACCTGTTTGTACAACTCTTTATCATCAATCTGTTTCGTTTGAAAATCGAAAGCACCTTGATTAGAGGTTAGAGCTAATAATATGGTGTGTTTGTTTTTGAAAGCCAAAAACGGTTCCACTGAATCTTTACCCATGTAAGGTGCCACGGTAACACTATCAAAGGCTAAATCCTCTAAAAAAGCTTTGGCATACATGCTACTTGTATTTCCTATATCGCCACGTTTTGCATCTGCAATGGTAAAAATATCCGGATGCTTTTCGTTTAAATAATGTATTGTTTTTTCAAGTGCTTGCCAACCTTTTAAACCATAAGCTTCATAAAATGCTGTATTGGGCTTGTAGGCTACGCATACATGATGTGTGGCATCAATAATAGCTTTATTGAACGCAAAAATAGGATCTTCTTCCTCCAGTAAATGGTGTGGTATTTTATTTAAATCGACATCCAATCCAATACATAAAAAGGATTGTTTTTTTTGGATTTGTTCCGTTAGTTGTTGTGTTGTCATGTTATAAAAAAAGCCTCAAAAATAGAGGCTTTAAAATTAAATATGTTCATCACTAGCCTTCAACTTCTCGGTGTTGTCCGCCAGCATTAATTCGTCTATAATTCTTTGAATATCACCATTTACTATATTCGATAAATCGTAAAGCGTTAATCCAATTCTATGATCGGTTACACGACCTTGTGAATAATTGTACGTTCTAATTTTCGCACTTCTATCACCAGATGTTACCATCGTGCCTCGCAAGGCAGAATCTTCTTCCATTTTCTTGGCTAATTCCATATCATATAAACGGGAACGCAATACTTTAAAAGCTTTTTCCTTGTTTTTATGTTGGGATTTCTGATCTTGACATTGGGCTACCAATCCGGTAGGAATATGCGTTAAACGTACGGCTGAATAGGTTGTATTTACCGACTGACCACCAGGACCTGACGAACAGAAAAAATCGACTCGAACATCCTTCGGATTAATTTCTACATCAAATTCTTCAGCTTCCGGAAATACCATAACCGTTGCTGCACTGGTATGCACACGACCTTGGGTTTCTGTTTGCGGAACACGCTGTACACGGTGAACACCTGCTTCAAATTTAAGCGTTCCGTATACATCATCACCCGTAACTTCAAACTGAATTTCTTTAAATCCACCATTAGTACCTTCACTATAATCTACCGTGTCTACCTTCCATCCTTTACTCTCGCAGTATTTGGAATACATACGGAATAAATCACCCGCAAAAATACTCGCTTCATCACCACCAGTTCCGGCACGTAGTTCTACCACTGCATTTTTAGAATCTTGGGGATCCTTCGGAATCAACATAAATTTAATTTCATCCTCTAATTTCGGAATCCCTTCTTTAGCTTCTTCATATTGCATTTTAGCCATTTCTACCATTTCTGGATCGCTACCATCATCTAGAATTTCTTCGGCTTCTTTTAGGTTGTTGGTAAGCTCCAAATAGACCTCACGCTTATCCATTAACAACCTTAAATCCTTGTACTCTTTATTTAAAGCCACATAGCGTTTCTGATCTGTAATAATATCCGGTTGAATGATTAAATCACTCACCTCATCAAAACGCTGCTTTATAATCTGTAATTTGTCTAACATCTTCTTCCTTGAATTGTACCCCAAAAATACGATAATTTATGAATTGATATATTTTTTATGAATGACTTTAAAAATAATTAATCTATTTTTCCGTTTTTATTTCATGATACAACGTTTCGGAGCCATATTATTATTTTACAAACCTTACCTAATTTGGTCATTTGCGGCAACTATTTTATTAATTTCTCTTGGTTCTGAATATGCTGTTATTTGCCTAGCAAAACTATTTTTAACCGGATTTTTATGGTATTTCCTTTCCGAAACAACCGCCAAACGCAAACTCATTTTTTATAAGAACTTGGGGATATCATCCTTCAAACTCTTCGGTATTATTTATATTATTGATATCTTTATAACCAGCCTATTTTATAAGTTGATTGGCGTTTTTATATGATTTTAGAATTAGATAATGTTGAGCTGTATTTTAAAGAAAAACGCATTCTTAATGGCATTTATCTAAAAGCCCAAACGGGTGAAGTTACCGGGATATTGGGTAGTAATGGCTGCGGAAAAAGTTGTATTCTGAATATTATTTTTGGCACCTTAAAACCAAAGTATAAACTAATCCGATTGGATAGTAAACCCATATTAAAACCTTTGTACAGAACCGAACGCGTTCATTTTCTACCACAACTTCCAATTGCGCCCAACAACTTAAAACTGCAAACAGCTTTCAAATTATTTCAAGTGAATTGGAACGAATTCATTGCGCTTTTTGAATCCTTTTCCATCTATAAAAACTATAAATTTCATCAGCTTTCAGGTGGCGAACGTCGTGTTGTGGAAACATACATGCTATTAAAAAGCCCGACAGACATTGTGCTTTTAGATGAACCATTTTCTCATGTAGTACCTTTGTATATTGAAAAAATAAAAGAGCTTATTGCTGAAGAAAAACAGCGAAAAATTATCATTATAACCGATCATTTATATCGTGATATTATTGAAACTAGCGATAATTTATATTTGATAAAAGATGGCCATTCTAAATTAATAACGGATTTAAAATTGTTAGAAGATTATAAATATATTAGTCAGGATATGTTGAGATAAATGGCGTTGTTGCCACTAATTTTGTATTGGAAGTACTATGAAATTCACGCCAACCAATTGCGATTCTTGAATGCGTAAAAAAACATTAAAGAACCTTCCAAAACACCAAATACCATTATTCTGAATTTGTTTCAGAATTACATCTTTAAGGTTTAGAATAGCAGCAAATACTGATTATAATTAAAAAAACGCTATCTCATTAGAAATAGCGTTTTTTTTACAATTAACACATTTTTTTGTTTTAACCACATTTTGAAGAGCCACAATCCTTACAGGTGAGGCAACCTTCTTGGTAAATTAAATTTTCCGATTCGCAATTAGTACATCTATGACCTTTAGCTTTCGTTCCATCGGCAACATAACGTTTCAATGCACGACCTACACCATTTTTCCACGTGTTGATAGATTCACTATCTAATTGTAAACTATTAATTAACTCTACAATATTATCAATTGGCATTCCATGACGTAACGTACTAGAAATTAGCTTCGCATAGTTCCAGTATTCTGGATTAAATTTATGCGATAAGCCTTCAATGGTTGTTTTATATCCGCGTTTGTTTTCATACTGAAAATCGTACCGTGAGGTTCCGTCTTCGTTTCGGCTTTTCATGATTACGCCTTTTTCAGCCCAACGTGGAATTAAAATACCGTCTTCATCATCTGCTAAACCTGTGAAAATTTCGTAGGGTTTCCCATCTATTAAACCAATAAATGCAATCCATTTTTCTTTTTTATTCTGAAAACGCACCACATCAGCATCTAACACTTCTGGGCGTTTAACAGGGAAATTTGTTAAGGTTTCTGCTTGACTTTCTTCCTTTTTCTCATCGTTTGAAATAAGTACTCCGGAACGCGATCCGTCACGATAAACGGTTACACCTTTACAACCTACTTCCCAAGCTTTTAAATACAAATCGCCTACTAATTCTTCACTTACATCGTTCGGTAAGTTGATAGTAACAGAAATAGAATGATCTACCCATTTTTGTACCGCACCTTGCATGGTTACTTTACTTAACCAATCCACATCGTTAGACGTTGCCTTATAATATGGTGATTTCTTAATAAGATCATCTAACTCTTCTTGTGTGAAGTTTTGCGAAGAATCAATCCCATTTACGTCCATCCATTGCTTAAAACGGTGGTGAAACACCACATATTCTTCCCAAGAATCGCCAACCTCATCAACGAAATCAATGCGTACATGTTTATCATTTGGGTTTACTTTTCGTCTACGCTTGTAAACAGGCATGAAAACAGGTTCTATACCTGATGATGTTTGTGTCATTAAACTCGTTGTCCCTGTAGGTGCAATAGTTAATAGGGCTATATTACGACGCCCATACTCCAACATATCAAAATACAGTTTTTCATCTGCTTCTTTTAATCTAAGTATAAACGGATTATTCTTTTCGCGTTCTGAATCGAAAATAGCAAAAGCGCCACGTTCTTTCGCTGCCATAACGGATGCTCGATAGGTTTCAATAGCTAATGTTTTATGAACTTCCACTGAAAATGCATTTCCAGCTTCACTACCATATTGAATACCTAAAGCTGCTAACATATCGCCTTCGGCTGTGATACCAATACCTGTTCTTCTTCCTTCTTCTGCTTTTTTCTGAATGTTAACCCATAAATTACGCTCTGTTGCTTTAATTTCAGCTTGTTCTGGATCGGCGTCAATTTTTGCCAATATTGCATCAATTTTTTCTAACTCTAAATCGATAACGTCATCCATGATTCGCTGTGCCACAACCACGTGTTTTTTAAACAATTCGAAGTTAAAAGATGCTTGTTTTGAAAATGGATTATCAACATAAGATAATAAGTTGATAGCTAGCAAACGACATGAATCGTAAGGACATAATGGGATTTCGCCACATGGATTTGTAGACACAGTTTTATACCCTAAATCGGCATAACAATCTGGAACGGATTCATTTATAATAGTATCCCAAAACAAAATTCCTGGTTCAGCTGATTTCCATGCATTATGCACAATTTTTTTCCAAATTCCGTTGGCATCAATAGTTTTAGAAACTTTTGGGTTTTTACTAAATATAGGATAGGTCTGTGTATACTCACCATTATTTTTAACGGCATTCATAAACGCATCATCAATACGAACAGATACATTGGCACCCGTTACTTTTCCTTGCTCTAATTTAGCATCGATAAAATCTTCTGAATCTGGATGATTTATGGAAACCGATAACATTAAAGCACCACGACGACCATCCTGTGCAACCTCACGTGTGGAGTTAGAATAACGCTCCATAAACGGCACAATGCCTGTAGATGTTAAGGCTGAATTTTTAACTGGAGATCCCTTTGGACGAATATGCGATAAATCGTGACCAACACCACCACGACGTTTCATTAATTGTACTTGTTCCTGATCTATTTTCATGATTCCTCCATAAGAATCTGAATCGCCATCATTACCAATTACAAAACAATTAGACAAGGAACCCGTTTGGTATGGATTTCCAATTCCAGCCATTGGACTTCCTTGAGGCACGATGTATTTAAAGTCTTTAATTAAATCGAAAATCTCTTGTTCAGACATAGGATTTGGATAACGGACTTCTACTCGAGCAATTTCTTTAGCGATACGTTTATGCATATCGTTAGGTGTTAATTCATAAATATTGCCTTGAGAATCTTTTAAAGCATATTTATTAATCCAAACACGTGCAGCAAGATCATCTCCATTGAAGTATTTAACGGATGCCTCAAAGGCTTCGTCTTGCGTATATGTTTTTGGTTTTGTAAGGGTTTTGGTTTGTGTTGGCATGGATTATATTTATTTAAAATTTTATTGCTTTTTACGAACTGTAAATAACGGAAAAATTTTAAACTTAATCCATGATAAAAATCATGAAGTTTCCAAGAAAAATATATAACAAACTGACTGTCAGCAAACTAATTACTTATCAACATAAAAAAGTTAACAAATAATTATTTTTTTTCTAAAACTCATAAACAACACCAACACCTAGCAATTGCTTCCATTGAATACGTGCACCTAACGGAACAAACTCCGTTTCATCAGTTTCCACATTTACAATTTCCTCCTGAATTTTAACATCGTTATCATATTTTAAATGTGAACCTAAAGTTGCGCGAACAAAATTATTCACCTTAAAATCTAAAACAATTTCCCAATCAATATCCACATTTCCAAAATCGTTGATATAATCGGTGTAGAAACTCATGAGGTTATGAATGGATATGTTTTCAAATAGCGTTGTTTCATAAGCACTCGTTAACAAAACACCTAATTCCTTTCTCACACGTTCTCCGGACCGAATCAGGTTTCCGTTTGAGTCATATTCGGCAGGCCGAACACCAAATGATCCTGCGTCTGACAATGCTGAATCCAAAACAAATGTCGTTTTCAGGGTTAAGGGTGAAAAATACAGAGAAAATTTATCAATATTCTTTCCGTACTCTGCACCACCACCAAGGAATAAATATCCAGGCGCCATAAATTTTGAAATCTCATTGGAGGTATTTGGATAACTATACCCGTTGGCAAACTGCGTTTTAAAACTAAATCGTGCCGAATAATACCAATTAGTTAACTTATTTTTCCGAAAGCCTAAACTGGAACTAATTTCTAATAAATCGTCAGTTTTTCTAAACTCTTGCTCCTCTTGCTTATTTAGTCCGTATCGTGCAAGTAAATTACTGTCCCAAATAAAATTTCGGTACTGGTAACGCAACATACTTTTAAGTCCTATTAGTGCTGAAATAGAGTTACTACCTCCAGAATTCCAATTAACAAATGCCACTTCATTAATATCTAACCCAGCCGTATTGGTATTTGTCCAAACGGGAATATTAGGGTTAGTAGCGGGTTTAAAATATAAAGAATCTGGTTGCGCACTTACAAATTGAACGAGAAGAATAAAAATTACAAAAACACTCTTATGCATTGAACTACTTTTTTTTGGGAGATTTAAAACTTAATGGTATACAAACTCACCAAATTCACTTTTTATTGTTAGTTTTTTCGCTGAAGCCGCTTCTACTCGACCAACTATTTTAGCATCAACATTATAGGATTTAGATATTTTAATAATCGTATCTGCTACTTTTGGATCTACATATAACTCCATACGATGCCCACAATTAAACACCTGGTACATTTCTTTCCAATCTGTTTTAGATTGTTCTTGGATTAGCTTAAACAGCGGTGGCACTGGAAATAAATTATCTTTTACAATATGAAGGTTATCCATAAAATGTAAGATTTTTGTTTGTGCGCCTCCACTGCAATGCACCATTCCATGAATGGTATCACTAGAAAATTCATCAAGAATTTCTTTAATAATTGGCGCGTAGGTTCGTGTTGGAGATAACACTAGTTTACCGGCATCAATTGGCGAATCTGGAACACTATCTGTTAATTTCATAGCTCCCGAATAAACCAAGTCATTAGGAACGGCTGCATCAAAACTTTCTGGATACTTTTCTGCTAAATAGTTATGAAACACGTCATGTCTGGCAGATGTTAAGCCATTACTTCCCATACCGCCATTGTAACTTTTCTCATAAGTAGCTTGACCAAAAGATTCAAGACCTACAATAACATCTCCAGGTTTTATGTTTGCATTATCAATTACATCGGCACGTTTCATTCTAGCTGTAACGGTAGAATCCACAATTATGGTTCGTACCAAATCACCAACATCAGCTGTTTCACCACCTGTAGAATGAATAGTAACGCCAAAGGATTTTAAATCGGCAATAAGCGCTTCGGTTCCATTAATGATAGCCGAAAGCACTTCGCCAGGAATATTGTTCTTATTACGGCCAATGGTTGAAGAAAGCATAATATTATCTGTAGCACCAACACAAAGTAAATCATCAATATTCATAATCAACGCATCTTGTGCAATACCTTTCCAAACAGACAAATCGCCTGTTTCTTTCCAATACATATAAGCTAATGATGATTTTGTTCCGGCACCATCTGCATGCATGATTAGGCAATATTCTGAATCGTTGGTTAAATAATCGGGAACTATTTTACAAAAAGCTTTAGGGAACAAGCCTTTATCTATGTTTTTTATGGCGTTGTGCACATCTTCTTTTGAGGCCGAAACACCTCTTTGTGCATATCGTTTACTTACTTCTTCACTCATATCCTAAAATTGAGCCACAAAAATAAGAATTGTTATTTAGTTATCGGCAGGAATTGGGTTAGTTTTAATAATTGTTGGCACAGCATTTAACAGTTTGGCTTTTTTCTTGGCACCACCAAAATAAAAATTCAGACCACAACCCATTCGCCAATAAACATCATCCGCATCGCCATATATTTTACCATCAAGCGCATCACTAAACACGTGGTTATAATCACTAAAAATTCTAAAACTTAATCCTTCATAAATAATATACTCTAAACCGAGACCTCCTTGCATTTTTGGATCTACAGCTTCAAAATAGTTAGAAGCATTTGCCCCACCACCAAAAAACACAAACGGTGAGAAACGCTCGTGCGGAAAAACTAAAACTTCCGCATTCAAATCGAACGACATGAAACCTTTATTAAACAAATCTTTATATACGAGATTGAATTTATTAAATGTTAGATTAACATTTACATGTGGAATAATGGATTTTTTATAGCCAAAACCCATATATATACCAAATTCCGGATTGGCATAATCCCCATTTATTACAGCCGAACCTAAAGCCGTAGCCAGACCATGTGTGCCGCGATAATCATAGAAATCAGTTTTAGGTAATTGGGTTTCTTGAACACGCTCCGAATTATTTTGAGCGAAACTAGCACTACCATTCCATAAACCAATTGAAATGATTAAACCAAAACACCATTTCATTGGAGTTAAAAATGATGATTTTGCAATAAGATATCTCATTATTAGCTTTTTAACAAGTGGGCAATATAACAAATATCCTATAAGAATAACCTCAACAAACTAAAATTTAAGGCCATAAAAAAACCATATTAAAATTTTAAAGTATATTACAATACTTAAAATTTTAATATGGTAAATTCATCAACGTGACCGACTCAAATATTACCCTAATGTTGTTGACATTTTCTCTGGACTAACAACTTCTTGCTTTGACGCATTGTCATCGATTGAATCTTTAGCTTGAGAAAAAATCAGGGTTGCAGCCATAAGCATAAGAACACTTATAATAAGCCTTTTCATAATGTAATTTGTAATGATTAATAGCATATCAAAAATACGATTTATTTACAAAAATTTGCATGTTAGATTATATTTTCGTTGACTTACAAAATATATCAGACAAACTACATAATAGAACCTTTAGCTCATGCAAAACGCCCTACATAAGTAAGGCGTTTAGAGCATATTAGCATGATTTTATTGTTATTTAGTAAACAATAATTCGCGATATTTTGTCAAAGGCCAAATTTCATCATCAACCAATAATTCAAGCTTATCACAATGATATCTAATATCATCAAAAATAGGTTTCACTTTATTGCAATAGGCATCCGCTTTTTTATCAATTTCACCAATTTTGTTGGCTATTTTACGCTCATTAATCATAAGCGTTACATCGGAATTAATGGATGCAATGTGTTCAGAAATATCTTCAATTAAATTTAACTGTTCTTGTCCAAATTTCTTAAAGTCTTTACCATATATTTCCTTTAAGCCTTTTACGTTTTCAATTAAGATATTCTGGTATCGCACTGCAACAGGAACAATATGATTTCGAGCAATATCTCCTAAAACACGTCCTTCAATTTGAATACGCATAACGTAATCTTCCATTTCTATTTCGTAACGCGCTTCAGACTCGACACGATTCATAACACCTAGATCTTCAAAAAGTTTTATAGCCTTTTCAGATATTTTAGCTTTTAATGCCTCTGGTGTTGTTTTATGGTTACTTAACCCACGTCTTTTGGCTTCAATTTCCCATTCTTCACCATAGCCATTTCCTTCAAACAATACGTTTTGAGATAATTTAATATATTCTCGCAATACGTTAAAAATAGCCTCATCCTTTTTAAGACTTTCTTTCTTTATTAATGCATCAACCTCTGTTTTAAAGTCTATTAATTGCCTAGCCATAATAGTATTTAAAACGGTCATTGGGTTTGCACAATTAGCTTTGGAACCAACAGCTCTAAACTCAAATTTATTACCTGTAAACGCAAAGGATGATGTTCTATTTCTATCCGTATTATCCAATAAAATTTCAGGGATTTTACCAACCACGTTTAGTTTTAAATCGGTTTTTTCTTCTGGTGACAATTTGCCGTTCGTCACGTTTTGTAGCTCGCTTAATACGTTTGTTAACTGTTCGCCTATGAATACAGAAACAATGGCTGGAGGCGCTTCATTTGCTCCTAAGCGATGATCATTACTAGCTGATGCGATAGCGGCGCGAATTATTTCCTCATGATCGTTAACTGCTTTAATAGCATTGATAAAGAAGGTTAAGAACTGCAAATTACTCATAGGTGTTTTTCCAGGCTGAAAAAGATTAATACCTGTGTCTGTAGTTAAACTCCAATTATTATGCTTTCCGGAACCATTAACACCTTTGTATGGTTTTTCATGAAAAAGCACTTTAAAGTTGTGGCGCTCCCCTACTTTATGCATTAAGTCCATTAGTAAGGAGTTATGATCTACGGCTAAATTAGCTTCATCAAAAACAGGTGCCAGCTCAAATTGATTTGGCGCTACCTCATTATGTCGTGTTTTTGCAGGAATACCCAATAACATACATTCGGTTTCTAAATCTCTCATGAATTGCATAGCACGAGTTGGAATGGTTCCAAAATAATGATCATCCAACTGCTGTCCTTTGGCTGGCGAATGCCCAAGCATTGTACGACCGGTTAAAACGATATCGGGTCTTGATGCTGCTAAAGCACTATCAACTAAAAAGTATTCTTGCTCCCAACCAAGAGATGCATTTACTTTTTTAACATTTTTATCAAAATATTTACACACATCTACAGCTGCTGCATCCACCGCTTGTAAAGCTCTTAATAAAGGTGTTTTATAATCTAAAGCTTCTCCGGTATACGCTACAAAAACGGTTGGAATACATAAGGTAGTTCCGTAAATAAAAGCGGGTGATGTAGGATCCCAAGCTGTATAACCACGTGCTTCAAATGTATTTCTAATGCCACCATTTGGAAAACTAGAAGCATCTGGTTCTTGCTGCACTAATTGTCCACCACCAAATTTTTCAATAGCACGACCATTACCAATAGGCTCAAAGAAAGCATCATGCTTTTCGGCTGTTGTTCCTGTTAATGGCTGAAACCAATGCGTATAATGTGTAGCACCTTTGGAAATAGCCCATTCTTTCATACCTGTAGAAATATGGTCGGCAACATGACGGTCAATTTTAGATCCGTTTTGCATGGCATCCATAACACTAACAAACGCTTCTTTTGTTAGATATTGACGCATGGTGTCTTCATTAAAAACGTTAGCTCCAAAAATAGCGGAACGCCGTTCATTTTCATCAATTTTAATAGGCTTACGGTTCAACGTTTCCTTAATAGCATAAAATCTTAATGTGGACATGTGTGTGGTTTTTTAAAATAATTAGAGTACAAAAGTAAACTTTTTTTTTAAAAAACAATATTGACCCCTATTTTTTTAGGGGGTTAAGACAAAATAAAACAACTTTAATCAATCCGAACCCTTCTAATTGCCTCCCATAAACGCTAAATACACAAAAAGTATATATGACCCTAAAAGCAAGGCGCCTTTATAGCGACCTAATGATAGTCGTTTTGGCAGAAATGCTAACGGTATAAGTATAGCAGCAAATCCTAACATCCAAAAGATGTCTTGACTTAATATATTAGGATTATTAACAGGTATTGGATGGATCATAGCTGTTAATCCTAAAACAGAAGCAATATTAAATATATTAGACCCAATTAAATTCCCTAATGAAATAGCTTTTTCCTTTTTCATAGCTGCTATAACAGATGCTGCTAATTCTGGCACACTAGTACCAATAGCTACCATGGTTACAGAAATAACGCGTTCACTAACACCCAAACTGAATGCCATATCTTTAGCGCCAGCTACTAACCATTCACTACCAAAGTATAAAGCTACACCTCCAATAAGCAACCATACAATTACCTTAAAATTGGAGGTGGTTTGTAAGGTTTCGTCCACTTCATCTGTTTCTGCCGCAATATCCGATGACTTTCTAGAGCGACGTATTAAAACAAATAAAAATAGGATAAGCGAAACCATTAAAGCTAAACCTTCTTTAAAGTCTAAGATTAACCCACTCCTTAACATAAAATATAATGCTATGGAAAGGAGCATCATCATAGGCCAATTTAATTTATAGAAATCCTTATCTATAGTTAAAGGTGAAATAAAGGCAGTAATACCTAATACAAGGCCAATATTTGCTATGTTGGAACCAATAACATTTCCGAGTGCAATATCAGGTGAGCCATCTAAAGCAGCTTGTAAACTAACTAATAATTCAGGAGCTGAAGTTGCAAAAGACACAACCGTCATCCCTATTACTAATTTTGAAATATTAAATTTAAAGGAAAGTGCTACCGAAGATCTAACTAAAAACTCACCACCAACTACTAATAACACTAAACCTAATAGCATCCAAACTATACTCATTCTTACTTTAATTTAAACAGCTTTTTATTTCTGATATATTGAGGTGCGAAGATACTATTTCCTATGATTTTATAATCAAAACTAAAAAATTCGTTAAATAACTATATTTACAGTTGTATAACTATAAAAACAGTTATACATTTGAATGCATCAATAATACATTTCCATTACTGCGTAAACTTAAATAACTGGCAATGCAAAAATTAACAAATAAGGAAGAAGAGATAATGCACATTTTATGGACGCTTAAAAAAGCCTTTGTAAAAGACGTGTTAGCCGCGATAGAAACAGAAAAACCACATTATAACACCCTTTCTACTATTATTAGAAATTTGGAAGACAAAGGATATGTTAGCTATAAAGCGTATGGAAAAACGCACGAGTACTTCCCTATTGTATCCAAAGAGCAGTACAAAAAGAAATTCATGAATACAGCTATTGACAACTATTTTAATAGCTCTTATAAAAACGTGGTTTCATTTTTTGCCCAAGAGGAAAAAATAAGCGTGGATGAGCTGAAAGAAATAATTGCGTTAATTGAGAAAAACAAATAATCATGGAATACCTATTAAAAGTATCCGCTGTATTAGCACTATTCTACTTTGGTTACACTTTGTTTTTACAACGGGAAACCTTCTTTAATTCTAACCGTAGGTTTCTATTGAGCGGTCAAATTATAGCTATATTATTTCCTTTATTGGTAATTCCCATTTATGTAGAGGTTGCTCCACAAAATTTCAATTCCATATTAGTTCCAAACATGCCTATTACGGAACAAATTGTACCTGAAAACTTTAGTATAAAAAGCATATTCTTCTGGGTTTATAGTATAGGTGTTTTGTTTTTCTTCGGAAAATTCATCTTGAATCTCCTGTCACTTTTCAAATTAATACGGAATAAGTCTTCGAAACAAATAGCAGGTATTTATTATATAAAAACAGAAGATACAATTGCCCCATTTTCATTTTTTAATAGAATTGTCTTTAATCCCAAGTCATTTAATAATGACGAACTACAACTCATTTTAAATCATGAACGCATTCATGTTAAGCAATGGCATTCTATAGATGTAATTATTTCCCAACTTACGTGTATTGCATTTTGGTTTAATCCGCTCGTTTGGTTTTACAAAAAAGCACTTCAGCAAAATTTAGAATTTATTGCAGACAAACACATACAGTCGGAAACCGATTGCAAACAAAGCTATCAGCGTCTTTTATTAAAGGCAAGCATACCAACTCATCAATTGGTGATGGCGAATAATTTTTATAATTCATTAATCAAAAAACGAATCGTTATGTTACACACATCAAAATCGAACACTGTAAACGCATGGAAATACGCTTTAGTAATTCCTGCTTTGGCCTTATTTTTTATGAGTTTTAACACGAAAGAGGTTTATATTTCTAAAGCTTCCATTGAAACTCAAAACTCATCCCAAATCTTTAGGGTTACCGAAAAGTCTACCACCGTGGAGCTCGCTAAAATTGAATCCCATTTTTCTAATAAAAACGCAAGATTAAAGTTTAGTAATGTTTCCAGAAATGCGGATAACACCATTCGGGAAATCACCATTAAAACAAAACATGAAGCAGGAACCAAATATGCCAAACGGGTAACGGTTAAAAATGATAATCAAGAAACCATTAAGCCATTTTCCTTAAGGCTAACCGAAAACAAACAAGATATTTTGTTTCAATTTTCTGATGATGAAACAACGCGAGTGAGTAAAGACCGAATTACCTTTGGAAAAACCGCTACCACCCAATTAGGAACAGAAAAAGTTATTCAAGAAGACCAAGGGTTAGGTGAAAATCCACTTTATATTATAAATGGGAAACCATATAAAAAAGAAGACCTAAAACATGAAAATTATACTATTTCTGAACGTATAACAGCCATAAATAAAACCGAAGGTTTAAAACGCTATGGTGAAGCAGGAAAAGACGGTGTTATTATTTTTGAAGGAAAAACCACCTTTGAAATCAAGGATTCCAATCCCCATAAAAACAATCCCTTTACGACTGAAACGAAACCTCTCATTCTCTTAAATAACAAGGAAATAACCCCCGAAGAAATGGAGCAAATTGATCCAAATACCATTATTAAAACCAATGTTATTACAAATAAGGATCAACTGAAAAAATATGGTGATAAAGGTAAGGATGGTGTTATTGTTATTTCGACAGGAGAAACAGACACGAAACTTATGGAGATTCCCGAAACGGTATTAATACTTATTAACGGAAAAGCATCTACTAGGAATGACATGCAAGCTATTAAACCCGATAATATTAAAAACGTAAATGTTTTAAAACCAGACATGGCAAAGGCCAAATATGGCGAAAAAGGCAAACACGGTGCTATAATTGTTACGACCAAAAATCAGAAATAACCAGTTTTATACAAGCATAAAAAAGCCCAAACATGTACTGTTTGGGCTTTGTGTTTTTGCTTGATTTTATAATTAATTCACCATAATTTTTTTGGTGGTTGTTTTATTATCAGAAGTAATTTGTAATAGATACATACCACTTGACAAGTTTAAATCTATATACGAATTAGTAATTTCTTTGGTGAATAACGCTCTCCCTTCTATAGAATAAACGGTTGCATTAGCACGATTATTCAGTCCTTTTACATATACACGTCTAGACGTTGGATTTGGATAAATCACAATGGAATCCAGGGTTTTTTCATCAATACTCAAAGGTTGAACCCATGCTTCACCCACATTATCTCCCCAAAGATACTCTACTAAATCTGGCTGATCTATAAACGGGTTTCTGTTATATTGCCAGGTATAAATTATATTATTTCTATTCATTTCAAAATCGTCAGGCGGATCGTTTCTATGCCACTCTAAAAGGGTTTGTAAATCGCCAAATTGTCCCACGTTTCCATCCGGGTAACCATTTACAATATCCAATCCGTTATAACGTATGGCTAAATAAAATACGCCACGCGCTACATCACCTTTAAAACCTCCTAATGTTCCTGTAGGTCCAGTATATTGGCCATAAAACTGATTACCTCTTGAGCTATTTTCAGGTCCATCTGCCGCACGTAATGCATGTGCATCAGAATTTCCATGACGTAATGAATCGGCTTCAGTGGTCCAAAAAATGTCCTTTCCGTCCGCTATTTCGTCTTCTTCAATACTATAATAACCAGCTCTAGATCTTGGAAATGTGTGCTCACGATTCCATTTACCCGTACTAACTGAATTTAATTGATAATCCAATTTAGCACGTCCTTGTTCTAAATATACCAACCACACTTCATTGCTATTTTCAGGATTCTGATCGGCTTCTTTTAAAATATCAATAACATCTGTATATGTTTGAGCACGTACGACAGAAGGATCTGCAATAATGTCTTGTAAGGCTTGTTTTAAATTAACATCAGATAAATTATCCAAACTATCATAATAACCGCTAGGTTGTGTACTTGTAACGTTTCCATAAGTAGAATTTAAGGGTGTTCCAAAATTAGCTTGGGTGAAGTCGTTATCCACAACCCGCAATTTTATAAAATTATTAAATGGAATATAAGGTGACGGTAAGTTTACAAATTTAATAATAGGCTCTTCATCACCTTCGTCCACCGCATCATCAAGCAATGTTATAATTGTTGAAACCGTATTTTGTCCGTTAGGAATGGTTACGGTAGTGTTTCCTGTAAAATCTGCCGCATTAAATCCGCCATTATCCATAGAAAAAGAAAAGGTTGCATCTGCTGTTACATTGGTTTGAGCTGTAAACGTGATTGTTATAGCATCGGTTTCCTGATACTGTTCTGCATCAGTTGAAATGGCAATACTATTAAAAATTATTCCACTACCATCATTTAAAGCACGAGGTGTAGGTGTTGTTGATGTGTAGGTTCCATCATTATTTCGCTGAATGGAATTGGTATTATTTCCAGGACCTTCATTAATTTGTTGAATATCTGTAAAATTTGGGTGGGCACTAAAGATGGCAATCATATCCACATCATCTGCATCTGATGTGTCATAAATTAGCACATCAATTAGATTATCAATAGTTGCTACCGTTTCCTCGGGAAAATCAAAATCACTTCCTAGATAAACGGCAACGGCATCGGGCCCATTTTGAATGGTATTTGCCGCAATTAAAAGTTGCGGAAAAGGTGTTACAGTATCACTACCTATAAGTAACAAGCCATTTTCATCTGTTGTATAACCATCTAAATCGACTGTAAAATAACTCGAGTTGTTTCCGGAACTAGAACCGTTAAAAAAAACAACTACATAACCATCTAGATCAAAATTTGACATATCCGATTTAAGTTCTAAAAACTCTTGATCATCAATACCTGGCGTATCACAATCCAGTTCATTAATAACAATTTGACCAAAGGATTGGAGTCCAATAAAAATGAATAAAACAAAAAGTAAATTATATCTCATAAAAAAGGGTTTTTGCAAATGTAAGCAACTACTTTAGGATAAATTATTATATAGATTATTAAATTCTTAAATTTAACATCTTGAACAGATACTATTTTTTTGGCCACCTATGAAAAAACAAATCTTTAAATTTTTAGCTAAATTAAACAAAGCCATCCTACCAAGTTTCACGAAACAACGTTTGGATTTAAGCAAAGCCAGCAAATTTCAAATGGCAATTTTTGGCTGGAAATTATATGTAACAAAAAATGCTTTAGATTAATTGACATTTTATTTGGCATATAATATAAAAACGAATATATTTGCACCCACAAAAACGGCCTCGTGGCGCAACTGAATAGCGCACTTGATTACGGCTCAAGAGGTTACTGGTTTGAATCCAGTCGAGGTCACGAAAATTACTTAAATAAGAAAAAAAACGCCAAGCTAGCTTGAGCGTTTTTTTTGTTTTAAGCATGTTTTGAGCGGAGCTTTCTTAATGCGCAGCAATTTAAAAAACTAATTTTTTTTAATACACTTCTGAATTTAAAACCATTACACCGTATAATCCATGTTTTAAGTATTCAAATCAATTTTAAAGTTAAATACCGAATTTATTAGTTCCCTTTTTTTAATTCAATACTCAAATTTGCAAGCATAATAAGCTCGGATTTGTTTTGACCAGAAAAACTAGCTGCTAGTTTACTCGCCATTTTTAATATAGCTTCATTGATAGGTTTTGAGAATAGGTTATTATTCTGCTTTTTATAATCTAAAAATTCATCAAAGCACTTTTGTGCATCGCTTTGTTCTAAATACAATGTATTAAATATTGATATAACGTGGTATTTAAATTCTGTTTCTAAAAAAATATGACTGAAGCTCGAATTATCTAAACATGAAACTAAAGTACTAAACTCTTCTTTAACGATGTTTTTATCGGCAAAAGCCACAGCATAAAACAACCTTCCAAGGTTTTGAAAAAATTCTAAATTTCTTATTTGATTGATATTCATAAATAAAGGTCTTTATCTTTAAATTTAAAGCTTTAAAACGGTTTTATATATGATATAAATCAGTTTGGATACATTAAAAAAAAACACCTACAATAACTTCTATTTGTAAAGCCTTTTCTTTTTGAAAAACCGCTTATGGCCTACCGAAAAATGATCAAAACGTTCCGTTATTGTGATTGAAGAAAATAAAAGAAGACTTAATAACTACCAAGAAACATTTTGAATACTGATAAAAATCATAGTTTTTTAGCTAATTATTTTTGATATTTATTATGCTATTAATCGGAGGATTAACACTTAATCAAGTGGATTTCCTTAAATGAGGTACTCAAATAAATTTGGGTACCTTTTTTAAATTAACTCCGCGCTCAAACCTGCTTCTAAAAGCATTGAGCATCGTGGTTCTAGCTCTTTATAAGAACCTGTTTTTACCGTACACTGTCCTTTATAATGCACTAAAATAGAACATTGTTCGGCTTGTTCGGCTGTATGATCACAGGCGTAAATTAAAGTATTTATAACGTGATCAAAGGTATTAACATCATCATTATAAAGAATAATTTCGTTTTCCTTTAAAACCTCTTCTTTAAGGAGAACATCTTCTAATGTTTGTTCTTTGGTACTCATAATTTTTAAATTTATCGTTATTTGAAGCCAGCTTCAATTAACGGTTATTCTTTTTCGAATTTTAAAGCAACCCAATCGTTACGTTGTAATGTATCAACGCGTTTAAGGTTCATTTTATTACAAAGTTCTTCAATGACCGGAATATCATCAAAATAAAATCCACTTAAAAATAACAAACCTTTCGCATTTAAGCAAGTAGCATATTCTGGAATGTCCTGAAGCAATATGTTTCTATTGATATTCGCAATAATTATATCGTAAGCTTTATTTTTGAGCAAGCTAACATCGCCTTCGTATACGGAAATTTTATGGCAGTTGTTACGCTCCACATTTTCCACACTATTTAAATAACACCAGTTGTCAATATCTATAGCTTCCAGTTTTTTGGCGCCTTTCATTTCGGCTAAAATAGCTAAAACACCAGTTCCACAGCCCATATCTAAAACGGTTTTATCCGTAAAATCATTTTTAAGAATATGCTGAATCATCATGTGGGTGGTTTCATGATGTCCTGTTCCAAAACTCATTTTGGGTTCGATAATAATATCGTATTTCGAATCGAACTTTTCATGGAAAGGGGCACGAACTGCACAGACATCATCCACAATAATTGGATTGAAATTTCGCTCCCATTCGGCATTCCAATTTACTTGTTTTATTTCGTTGAATTCGAATGTAATTTCAAATTCATCGGAATCTAAAATTTGAATATCTTCTAAAATATCGCTTCGCCATTCGTCTTTCTGAATGTAAGCCGTAACGCCTGTTTCTGTTTCCACAAAACTCTCAAAACCGGCATAGCCTAGTTCGGCTATTAAAATTTCAACAGCTGGCTGCAATGGGGTTACGGTAAAATCGTAACCTATATAAATTGTATTTGACATATATTTTTACTTAAAATGCATTAACAATAGCCATAAAATCGTTGGCATTCAATGCTGCTCCACCAATGAGGCCACCATCTACATCTGGTTTGGAAAATATTTCCTGTGCATTATTAGGTTTCACGCTTCCACCATATAATATGGAAACTGAATCCGCTACGCTTTGTCCATATTTATTGGTTAAAGTTTTTCTGATAAATGCATGCATATCCTGTGCTTGTTCCGGACTAGCGGTTTCGCCAGTTCCTATTGCCCAAACGGGTTCGTAAGCTAAGACAATAGTTTTAAAAGCATCTGCTTCCAAATGAAACAGCCCATTCTTGATTTGGTTTTCAACAACCGTTTCATGATTATTAGACTTTCTATCTGCTAATTCTTCCCCGAAACAAAAAATTACACGCATATCATTTTTTAAAGCAGCATCAACTTTTTTAGCTAATAAATCATCGGTTTCATTAAAATACGCACGACGCTCACTATGGCCTAAAATTACCGTTTGTATACCAACGCTTTTCAACATACCCGCACTTACCTCTCCTGTATAGGCACCACTTTCTGCAAAGTGCATGTTTTGCGCAACAACTTCAACATCATATTCCCGAAGCGATTCAAAAGCAGACCATAAATTGGTAAATGAAGGTGCTATCATCATTTCTGCTTCAGAGGTTTTTACCTGTCTTTTTAAATTGGTAATTAACAATTCGGTTTGCGACAAATCATTATTCATTTTCCAATTTCCGGCAACTATTTGTTTTCTCATATTCCTATTTTTATAATGCTTTATGCTTCTTTTAAATAATATATTTGACTTGAGCGCTGCTTGACTTTAGTTTAAGCATGATTTTATAAAGTTCTTGTTTTCACAGGGATTCTATTCCAACGCTACTTTTGGATCCAACCACGTATAAATAATATCGACAAAAATATTGATAATTATGAAGATTACCGCAATTATCAATACAGAACCCATTATAACCGGTAAGTCCAGTGTATTTAAAGCATTTACAATTTCTTTACCGAGACCATTCCAACCAAAAATATATTCTACAAAAACAGCACCTGCCAACATAGATGCAAACCATCCAGAAATGGCGGTAACTACCGGATTCAAGGCATTTTTAACGGCATGTTTTCTAATAATTTGATATTCGCTTAAGCCTTTTGCTCTTGCTGTGCGAATAAAATCTTGATTATACACCTCCAACAGTGAATTTCGCATGAGCTGAATAACCACTGCTAACGGCCGAATTCCCAAAACTATAGCTGGAAGTATTAAATTTTTCCATTGAATATGCATGGCTTGTCCATAATCATCTAATTCATACAGACTGCCTGTCATTTCCAATTTGGTATATTTATGTAATACGAATCCGAAAAACCAAGCGAATAGAATAGCACTAAAAAATGAAGGCACACTCATTCCTACGGTACTCACAATTTGAATGCCTTTATCCAACCATGTATCCTTGTAAATAGCCGAAACCACACCAAGAATAAGTCCTAAAAACAAAGCAATAGTTATGGCGGATACGGCCAATATAGCTGTATTTGGTAAGGTTTCTCCAATCACTTCAGAGACGCGTTTACCCTGTTTGGTAAAGGATTCCCGTAAATAGGGCAGTTTTAAAACGGTTGTTGTATTCCCAATAGAAAACAAAGATGTTGCAGCATATTTTCCGGGTCTTAAAAACGTATAATCCGCTTCATTTTTAGCGTGAAATGATATTGGCAATAAATCGTTTAGGTAATAAAAATATTGAGTCGTTTTCGGTTTATCAAAACCGTATTTCTGACGGACGGCTTCTACCTGTTCAGCAGATTGATTTTGACCTAACATCATTTTAGCGGGATCACCAGGCAATACATTAAACAATAGAAATATAACTGTTACCACCCCGAAAAGCGTCAGTAATGCATACATGATTTTATGTAATAGGTAGCTTATCAGAATTAAATCTCTTTATTTTATTAGTGTTTATCCTTACAGTTTTATTTTCTCAATATCATTCCAATGTGCCTTTTGAACAACGGTTCCTTTTTCTAATTTAACAATACCAGGGCTAGCTCGAACAACTGTTTTTAACGCTTTTTCATCACATAAATAAAAATCGAAATTTAATTTATGTGACGCTTTAAACTGCTCTTTTTCAGCCGCTCCAGATGCTGATAAACCAATTACTGTATAACCATTTTTAAGGGCTTTATCTGAAAAAGCTTTCAATTTAGCTACACCGTCCGGTTCGGCAGTTGCCAGATTATACATGACAATCATGATGAGCTTGTCTTTTTCTAAATAGTACTCTGTAAGATCTTCATCTTCTGTTTCTATTGAAAAATCGACAACAGGAGGCTCATACCCTGGATCAATTACTTTGGATTCTACACCAACATACTCGCCATCCACAGATGGGTAACTTCCGTCGGTTACAAATATTTCTTCGGCTCCATTTACGTTAAATGTCCAAGTAAATTCTTGAACAGGTTTTGCCGCATTTTCAGGAACCGTCATGCCTTCTTGAATATTAGCCCCAACCTTATAGGCTCTGAAATCTATTGCCGGCAAATGCATTAAAACATAATAAGCAAATGATAAAGAGGCCAAGAAGCTCAATAAAGCAATGGCGGTTGTTATAACGGGTCTTCCAAATAGCGGCTTAATGTATTTGATGCCAACTAATAAAATTAAAATAAAGACTAGCAACACCACATCTTTAGTAAAACTCTCCCATGGCGTTAATTTTAAGGCATCGCCAAAACAACCACAGTCTTTAACTTTATCAAAATATGCGGAATAAAATGTTAGAAATGTAAAAAACACAATCATAGCCAATAAACTATAAATTGTAAATTTAGGTTTGTAACCAATGAGTAAGAAAACGCCTAAAACGACTTCAAAAACAACTACAAGAATTGAAATAATTAATGCGTAAGGTTCTAAAAAAGGGAGATTTAAAACACCTTCGCCAAAATATTCCTGCAATTTATATGAAAACCCAAGTGGATCATTCAGTTTAATGAAACCTGAAATGATAAAAAGTACGCCTACAAATATCCGACTAAATGCTACAATGTATTTCATGATACTAAAAATTTAAATTCCCTGTATATGAACAGGATGGTGAAATTGATGCTATTTTAAACCTAATTAGGTGTTATAATTAATTTTTGGCTACGCCCAAATGAATCATAGCAAAAACGGCATAATTAATCATATCTTGATAATTAGCGTCAATGCCTTCACTTACTAATGTTTTTCCTTGGTTGTTTTCAATTTGTTTAACGCGTAATAGTTTTTGAAGGATTAAATCTGTTAAACTACTCACCCGCATATCACGCCAAGCTTCACCATAATCATGATTTTTATCCATCATAAGTTGTTTGGTAAGAGCCACTTTTTCTGTGTATAATTTTACGGCCTCTTCCGTATCTAAATCAGGTTGTTCTACCACACCTTTTTCAATCTGAATCAATGCCATTACACAGTAATTTACAATGCCTATAAATTCACTCACTTCGCCTTCATCCACTTTCTGAACAGCATTTTGCTGTAAACCGCGAATGCGTTGCGCTTTTATAAAAATCTGATCGGTTAGTGATGGCAAACGTAAAATACGCCATGCGCTACCATAATCTGACATTTTTTTCTCGAAAAGGTTTCTGCAAATAGAAATTACAGCATCATATTCTTGTGATGTATTTGGCATGTGTACTATTGAATTTTGTGTAAATTTCGCTTAAATTGTTTAAAGTTCAAAGTTGAATGATGATTGTTTTTATTTTGACATAAATACCCATCAATTTTAGTCTGAATATCTTAATTTTGTGCTTGATTTTTGAAATTGATTGTGGGAAGATACCACTTTCAAACTATAAACCAGATACCCTGATATGACCATTAACTGCCAAGGAAACCTAATTGATTTAGCTACACCAAAAGTCATGGGAATACTGAATTTAACACCAGATTCTTTCTTTGATGGTGGAAAATATAAAAACGAACACGAGGTGTTTTCTCAAGTGGAAACGATGCTTCACCAAGGCGCAACCTTTATTGATGTTGGTGCCTATAGTTCTAAACCAAATGCTAGTTTTGTAAGTGAAACGGAAGAGTTAAATAGGATAATTCCAGTAATTCAAGCCCTTGTTACTGAATTTCCAAATATTTTACTATCTGTTGATACCTTTCGGAGTGAAGTTGCTATGGCAAGTATTTCAGCAGGAGCTGCTTTGATAAATGATATTTCGGCTGGTAAGTTGGATAATCAAATGCTGGAAGTTGTGGGTAAACTGCAAGTTCCTTACATTATGATGCACATGCGTGGCACACCACAAACTATGCAAACCTTAACGGAATACGAGGCACTTGTAAAAGACATATTATTTTATTTTTCTGAACGTGTATCCGCGGCAAAAAAACATCAAATTACAGATATTATAATCGATCCTGGTTTTGGTTTTGCTAAAACACGGGAACAAAACTTTACGCTTTTAAATCATTTAGAACATTTTAAAATGCTTGAAAAACTCCTATTAGTAGGTGTTTCAAGAAAGTCTATGATATATAAAACATTAGAAAGCACGGCCAACAACGCCTTGAATGGTACAACTGTGTTGCATACAATTGCCTTGCAAAAAGGCGCCAACATCCTTCGGGTTCATGATGTAAAAGAAGCCATGGAATGCATTAAACTAACAAATGAATTGAATTAAACTTATGAAATATTTTAAATTTTTAATCCCTTTACTTGTCGTTGCTTGTAGTTCTGACAAGGTTATTTTACTCCCTGAAGTACAACAAGCCCACGTTCATGAGGTTTTGGATGTGTCTCCAGCATATTTATTTTACGATTCTACGGCTGTAAATGGGGTAGAGCTAAATAGAAAAAATTTAATCATTTCCACGAATTGGCTAGTAAATGTGGATAAGCGATTGACTTTAAAACAACTGATTCCCGAAATTCAATTTCTTCAAAACAAAAAACGCGGTTCTGAATTACATAAAAACGAAGATGCCAAAAATTATTATTCCTGTAATGATACGCGTATTAAAAATCTAGGTTTTATAGAATTTACAGATGTTTATTATCATTTAAAAGATTCAGTAGCTTCCACAAAAAAAGCTTTTAATGATTTGAAAACGTCTAGTATAAACCTTCAAATAGAATCTTTAAAACTTATCAAGCTTGCAGATTCTGAACAAACACGAAATTTACAGAAATTGGTTTCTGATTTGCAAACGGATTCACTTTTCAAATCAAAACCAGTCGTTCTTCACCTATCTGAATCTTTAACATTTCAAGATTATATTAGTTTGAAATCGGCTTTGATTTCAGTGACTTCTGAAGATTTGATAGTTGATAACAATGAATTTATTTATTAATCTATAATTCTTACATTTACAAAAACACGAGCCTTTGGAAATTTTTGACGACCTATTAAAATTTACCGTTATAGATATTATAGATGTTGTTCTTGTAGCAGCACTACTCTACTACGTTTATAAATTGGTAAAAGGCACAGTTGCTATCAACATTTTTATCGGTATTGTTATAATCTACCTCATTTTTTTGGTTACTGAAACCTTACAAATGAAAATGTTAAGCAAGATTTTGGGTGGTTTTATGAGTGTTGGACTAATTGCTTTAATAGTCGTTTTCCAACAGGAAATTAGAAAGTTTTTACTTATGGTAGGGTCCACTAATTTCAGTAAACGCGGGAAATTTTTCAAGCAATTTAAGTTTTTAAAAACGGAAACTGAAAATGAAACGGATGTGGAAACTATTATTTCGGCCTGTATTAAAATGAGTTCGTCTAAAACGGGAGCTTTAATTGTTTTAGAACACAATAATAATTTGGATTTCCTGACTACCACAGGTGATGCTATGAATATTACGGTAACGCAACCTATTATAGAAAGTATTTTTTTTAAAAATAGCCCGCTTCATGATGGTGCTATTATTATTTCGAATAATATTGTTAAAGCCACTCGTGTTATTTTACCGGTAAACAATGATAAAATTTTACCAAGTCGTTTTGGTTTACGTCACAGAGCTGCAGTAGGAATTACTGAAAAAACAGATGCTTTAGCATTAGCTGTTAGCGAAGAAACGGGTCAAATTGCCTATTTTAAGGATGGTGAGTTTATTAGGTTTGAAGACACGGATGAATTAATTGAATTGATTAGAAAAGACTTAACATAATTCAGAATTAAGCTACCTCTTCTTCTTTAGCAAATTGGACGTCGTGTAAATTTTTGTAATATCCATTCTCTTTTTCTAAAAGTTCAGAATGCGTTCCTTGTTCTACAATTTTTCCAGCGTCCATAACAATAATTTGATCTGCTTTTTTAATTGTTGCCAAACGATGTGCAATAACAATGGATGTTCTGTTTTTGGTTATTTTATCTGTCGCATTTTGAATTAGTTGTTCAGAATAAGAATCTACAGACGATGTAGCCTCATCCAGAACCAATATACTCGGATTGGTTACATAGGCCCGTAAAAACGAAATCAGTTGGCGCTGCCCAGATGATAACATAGCGCCACGTTCCTTCACGTTATAATGGTACCCATTAGGTAAGGTCATAATAAATTCGTGAATCCCGATTGCTTTAGCGGCTTCAATGACATCATCTTCTGTAATACTTGGATTATTTAAAGTAATGTTGCTCAAAATAGTATCCGCAAACAAAAATACATCCTGTAAAACCACAGCAATTTGTTGTCTTAAAGACGCTAATGTGAATTCTTTTATATCGGTACCATCAACTTTAATAACGCCTTTGTTTATCTCATAAAAGCGATTTAATAGATTGATAATGGTTGACTTTCCAGCGCCTGTTGCTCCAACAATAGCAATGGTATCTCCTGCTTTTACATTTAAAGAAATTCCTTTAAGCACTTCTTCATCTAAAACATAACTAAAGTGCACCTTTTCAAATTGAATATCGCCTTTAAAATGAGCGGCAACTTGCGTCCCTGTGTCATCAATTTGCGAGGTGGTTTCTAAAACTTTAAACACACGATTGGCAGCAACCATCCCCATTTGTAGGGTATTAAATTTATCAGCTATTTGGCGCAATGGCCTAAATAACATAGGAATCATCATGATAAATGCTGTTAAATCTCCTAATGTTGCGGTATCATCCACAACGGCATTTAAACCACCATACCAGGCTATTAAACCTATGGTAATAGATGATGATAATTCGGCAATTGGAAAAAATATAGAGTTATACCAAACGGTTTTTAGCCAACCTTGTTTATGACGCTCATTTATTATTTTGAAGTTTTTATATTCTGTGTCTTCTCGCGTAAATAGCTGTAAAATTTTCATGCCTGTAACACGCTCTTGAACAAAAGAGTTTAGGTTGGAAACTTCCGTACGCACTTCCTCAAAAGCCTTTTTCATATACTTCTGAAAAATTCGTGTGGCATATAAAACCAAAGGCAGCATTAAAAACACAATAATACTCAACTGCCAATTCATATACACCATTACAGCTGAAACGACTATCATGGTTAACAAATCACGGAAAATCATAAATAAACCTTCGCCAAAAATAGCCGCAATTCGCTCCATATCCGTTACGGCTCTAGTAATTAAAACACCTACCGACGAGTTGTCATAATACTTCATT
This sequence comes from Bizionia hallyeonensis, assembly GCF_042657385.1. Lineage (NCBI taxonomy): Bacteria > Pseudomonadati > Bacteroidota > Flavobacteriia > Flavobacteriales > Flavobacteriaceae > Bizionia > Bizionia hallyeonensis. Next base: position 170,170 of record NZ_JBHSLA010000005.1, read on the forward strand.
TTAAAACGAAGCATGTGGTTAAATAGCGTTACCCGAATATCCTTAACAACAGTTTGCCCTAACCAGCTAGCATAAAATATAAACAGCAACTGACTAATAACTTCAAACAATAATAAAGCTGCCATTAATAGAATATAAGGCAGAAACCCTTCCAAGGTTTTCGTGGCTATATTATTATCAATAGCTTGCTGTAAAATATATGGTCTTGCAGCACTTAGAAGTGCTAATAAAATAACCACAAAAAGAACACCTACAAAAACCTTGTTGTAAGGTTTCATGAACTTCACAAGCTTTTTAAGGAGATTGGTATCTAATAATTTATTATCTGTTTTAGTTGCCATTTTTTATCGTCTCTGGATACGAAATATGAATTAAATACAAACCGTGAGCTGGAACGGAATAGCCTGCTTCTTGTCTGTTTTTAGATTGAATAATAGTGTGTAGGTCGGATTCATTAATTTTTCCCAACCCAATATTTATTAAAGTGCCGACAATGGCCCGAACCATATTACGCAAAAACCGATCGGCTTGAATGGTAAAGTGTAATTCATCGTCTACCTGTTCAAAATGCACATTCATAATAGTACAATTATACGTCTTTACATCGGTATTTGTTTTGGAAAAGCATTGAAAATCTTTATAGTTTAATAAACTTTCGGCCGCTGCTTGCATCTTTGGAATATCCAATTTTTGCTTTATAAAATAGGCGCTTTCAAAATTAAAAGCGTTTTTCTCTAAAGCTATTCTATATAAATAGGTTCTACTTGTAGCATGAAAACGCGCATGCGCGTCCGGTGCTACAGGAAATATATGCTGAATAGCTACATCTTTAGGCAATAACGCATTGAGTCTGTAACACAGATTCTCGTTTTCAAAAACAACATCTGTATCAAAATGCGCGAACATGTTTTTGGCATGCACTCCTGCATCGGTTCTTCCGGCTCCCACAATAGGTGTCTCTTGGCCTAATAATGTAGACAACGCTTTTTCAATAACCTCTTGAACTGAAATAGCATTAGGCTGATTTTGCCAGCCATGGTAATCTTTTCCGTTATATGAAAGCGCTATAAAATATCTCAATGGTTTATGCTATTTTTGTAAAACGCAAAGATAGAATTTTAATCGTTCTTGAAATTTCAAATAAAAGTTAAATTAAAAGAGACTCCCATATTCCTGGGAAGTAAGCATGACAAAAATACTCCTACTTTCCGATACCCACAGTTATATGGATGATGACGTTTTAAAATACGTAAAACAAGCAGATGAAGTTTGGCATGCTGGTGATATTGGCGACTTAAAAGTTACCGATGCTATTAAAGCGTTAAAACCATTAAAAGCCGTGTATGGCAATATAGATGATGAAAAAGCCCGGATGGAATTCCCATTAGACAACCGCTTTATGTGCGAAGATGTTGATGTTTGGATAACCCATATTGGTGGTTATCCAAATAAATACAATGTTAGGGTTCGGGAGATGATCAAGGAAAATCCGCCCCGTATTTTTATTTCAGGTCACTCGCATATTTTAAAAGTCATGCCGGACAAAAAACTCAATTTAATACATATGAACCCTGGTGCCATAGGCAAACACGGTTTTCATCAAGTACGCACCATGTTACGTTTTACAATTGATGGGAAAAAAATTGAAAATTTAGAGGTTATTGAATTTAAGAAATAAAAAAGCCCAAGATCTTCACCTTGGGCTCACGCACTAATACTACTAAGATGAAAGGTTTATCGTAATCGATCTACAGATTTTACAAGATCTTCATCCTTTTTGATGGCCTTATTAGCTAATGCCAATAACACGATAGAAACAATTGGAAGAAAAATCCCAATACCCTTCTCAGAAACAACCGTTTCTCCAGATAAGTTTAGAGACAGATACACAAATAATCCTAGTAAAATAAAGTTTAATATGATGTTCAGTCGTCCCAACATAAATTGCGACTTCCTACTTTTAAATCTTGTTATGGAGATAAGCGATAATGCTGCCGATACAATAAACATAATTACAATGTAATTAATATCCATTGCAAACACTTTTACATCTTCTGGCGTGGTCCATAATTCAAACACACCAATTAAACCACCTGAAACTACAGCAGCCAATAACAAATATAAAGTTTGAATTCTTTGAAGCATTAATTATCTAATTTATCCAGAGCAAAAATAGCAGTTTCTTTTAAAATTAAACTAAAAAAAAGAAAATAAAGTTGTATAATTGCAGTAATGATTTGCAACTATCAGAGTTGTAAGGCATTAATTCTTCAAAAAAATAAGATCAATTTTTCTTCGGAATCATTCAACTTAACAACATTAAAATAAAACATTCAATTCAACATCAATGTTTGAAATATCTCAATTAAAAGCAATGAAGCTACCTGAATTACAGGAAATAGCTCAAAAACTGAACGTTCCAAAATATCGTTCATTAAAAAAATTAGATTTAGTTTATCAAATTTTAGACCAACAAGCCGCCAACCCAAAAGCGGTAAAAGAAGTTGTTCCTTCTGAAAAAAAATCTGAAAGCCCAACAGAAAAACCTGTTGAAAAAGCACCTAGAAAACGCGTACAGAAACCTGCTCGCGAAAACAAACCTAGTGCAGAACGCACAAAAGAACCTACGGCTCAAAACAGTGTAAAAGATTCTAGTAAGGACAGTACAAAAGAAAGCAGCACACAAAAACCTGCTCCAGAAAAGTCTAAAACGCCTCAAAAACAAAACAAACCTAACCCGAGACCAAAGTCAAATCAGCCACAGAAACGTGATGACAAAAATGGCAATACGCGCGATGATAAGCAAAAGGATAATCGGACTCAAAACCAGAAACACGACAAAAAGAATAACGGTAATAAAGACACACGGAATCGCTACAGAGAACCCGACTTTGAGTTTGATGCTATTATAGAAAGTGAAGGTGTTTTAGACATTATGCAAGATGGTTACGGTTTTTTACGGTCATCCGATTACAACTATTTATCCTCTCCTGATGATATTTATGTATCCCAATCGCAAATTCGTTTATTTGGTTTAAAAGTAGGAGATACGGTTTTAGGAAATGTAAGACCCCCAAAAGAGGGTGAAAAATATTTTCCACTTATAAAAGTTATTCGCATTAATGGTCAAAGTCCAGAAGTGGTAAGAGACCGCGTTTCTTTTGAGCATTTAACACCGCTATTTCCGCAAGAAAAATTTAATATAGCAGAAAAGCAAAGTACCATTTCAACACGAATCATGGATTTGTTTTCGCCTATTGGAAAAGGTCAACGTGGAATGATTGTATCACAACCTAAGACTGGTAAAACCATGTTATTAAAGGACGTGGCAAATGCCATTGCAGCCAATCACCCAGAGGTTTACCAAATGATTCTTTTAATTGATGAACGTCCAGAAGAAGTAACAGACATGCAACGCAATGTTCGCGGAGAAGTTATTGCCTCTACCTTTGATAAAGAAGCGCATGAACACGTGAAAATTGCTAACATTGTTTTAGAAAAAGCAAAACGTCTGGTAGAATGCGGACATGATGTGGTTATTTTATTAGATTCCATTACACGTTTAGCACGAGCCTACAACTCGGTACAACCAGCATCTGGTAAAATATTAAGTGGTGGTGTGGATGCTAATGCGCTACACAAACCAAAACGTTTCTTTGGTGCGGCTCGAAATATTGAAAATGGTGGGTCATTAACGATAATTGCTACGGCATTAACAGAAACAGGATCTAAAATGGATGAAGTTATCTTTGAAGAATTTAAAGGTACTGGTAATATGGAGCTACAATTAGATAGAAAAATATCGAATCGTCGTATTTTCCCTGCCATTGATTTAACATCTTCAAGCACGCGTCGTGATGATATTTTATTAGACGAAACAACGATACAAAGAATGTGGGTAATGCGTAAATACTTAGCAGATATGAATCCTGTTGAAGCTATGGAGTTTATCAACGAACGTTTTAAACAAACTAAAAATAATGAGGAGTTTTTAATCTCTATGAATGGTTAAAATCTGCATTACTGAATAATACTAAAAAATGCCTTGAGAAATTCTCAAGGCATTTTTATTTATAAACAAAACTGGATTTAACTTTTCAACTTTAAATTTTCACCATAAAAAAAGCTTCTCACGAAGAGAAGCTTTTAATATATGAACTTTTCCTCTTTACTTATAAAGAAGCTATATGCATAGCTAAACCAGACTTTAAGTTGGCAGCTTTATTAGCATGTATAATATTTTTCTTCGCTAATTTATCAATCATAGACGATACATCAACAAACAATTCTTGAGCTTGCTTCTTATCAGTCGTGTCACGCAATTTTTTAATTGCATTACGCGTTGTCTTATGCTTATATTTATTAACTAAACGTTTAGATTCGTTACTTCTAATTCTCTTTAACGCTGACTTGTGATTTGCCATTTGTTTCTTTTCTTATTAAAAATTGTAGCCCGTAGGGGAATCGAACCCCTCTTACATGGATGAAAACCATGCGTCCTAGCCGATAGACGAACGGGCCATTTTGTTTTTGAGTGTGCAAATATAAATTTTTATATTTAAACTTGCAAGCCTTTTGTTTGACAAAATAACTCACAATGTTTCCATTGCGGATGCAAAAATACAACTATTTTTAAATGTTGCAACAACTATTTGAACTTTTTTAAAAATATTTTCAATTAGTACGCTTTTGCAAACAGCACACGTCGTTTGGATGGCTTACCAGAGTACACACAATCACCACTTTGCGTGTCAACTTCCATAGGAATACATCGAATGGTAGCTTTTGTAATTTCTTTTATTTTTGCTTCGGTTTCTTCTGTTCCATCCCAATGAGCCGAAATAAATCCGCCTTTTGTTTCTAAAATAGTTTTGAACGTTTCAAAATCTTCTACTTCTGTGATATGTGAATCTCTATAATTTAATGCTTTTGTATATAATGCCGTTTGGATTTCTTCCATTAAACCTTCTACAGTAGCCGTTAGATTATCTATAGCAATTACTTCTTTAGTTAAGGTATCACGTCTGGCTAGCTCCACAGTTCCATTTTCAAGATCTTTTGGCCCAATAGCTATACGTAATGGTACACCTTGCAATTCGTGCTGTGCAAATTTAGCGCCTGGTCTAAAGGTTGTTCTATCATCAAACTTAACGGTAATACGTTTTGAGCGCAATTCACCCATAATTACATTAACGAGTGTTGTAATTTCTTCTAATTGCTCATCTGTTTTATAAATTGGTACAATTACGACTTGATTTGGCGCTAAGTTAGGTGGTAAAACTAAACCATGGTCGTCACTATGCGTCATAATTAGCGCCCCCATTAATCGGGTTGACACACCCCAAGATGTTGCCCAAACATATTCTTGCTTTCCTTCTTTAGTTGCAAATTTAACATCAAACGCTTTTGCGAAATTCTGTCCTAGAAAGTGAGATGTTCCCGCTTGTAAAGCTTTCCCATCTTGCATTAAAGCTTCAATACAATAGGTTTCAACTGCACCTGCAAAACGTTCGCTATCGGTTTTAATACCTTTTATAACTGGTATAGCCATAAAATTCTCAACAAAGGTTGCATAGACATTATTCATTAATTCTGCTTCCTTAATTGCTTCCGCCTCTGTTGCGTGCGCTGTATGTCCTTCTTGCCATAAAAATTCGGCTGTTCTTAAAAAGAGACGTGTACGCATTTCCCAACGTACAACGTTGGCCCATTGATTTACAAGAATTGGCAAATCTCTATAGGATTGAATCCAACCCTTGTAGGTATTCCAAATAATAGCTTCACTAGTCGGTCTTACAATAAGCTCCTCCTCTAGTTTTGCTTCTGGATCAACACGGAGTTTCCCTGGTTTATCTGGATCGTTTTGCAATCTATAATGAGTAACAATGGCACATTCTTTAGCAAACCCTTCGGCATTTTTCTCTTCGGCTTCAAACAAACTTTTAGGAATAAATAAGGGAAAGTAAGCGTTCTGGTGACCCGTTTCTTTGAACATTCGGTCTAATTCGGCTTGAATCTTTTCCCAGATAGCAAACCCATAAGGTTTAATTACCATACAACCACGTACGGCTGAATTCTCTGCTAAGTCCGCCTTAACAACTAATTCGTTGTACCATTTGGAGTAGTCTTCTTCTCTACTTGTAAGTTTTTTGCTCATATACAGGATTTTGGCACAAATATTGCGACTATGTTAAATATAAGAATAGTTTCGCAAAACTAACTATTTTTGTTATGTTCAACAATAAAATTAAGAGATATGTCCTTTAAAAACTACTTTACAGAAAAAATACCCACAATAGCTATTTTAAGCAGCTTGCTTTTAGTGACGGCTTGTGGTACCTACCAACAAGTGGACGATAGTGATGGAATTTACAGTTCCAGTTCCGTTGAACCAGAAACTTACGTAGAAGCTAATAATGCTAGCAGTACGTATTATGAAAATTATTTTAAAGAAAAATCTTCTGAATTAGAATTATATTCTGAAAATGAAGTTTTTACAGATGTAGATGATTATGAAGGCGAATATGTAGAAAATGATTCATTAGAAGTTGAACGAGAATCATACGCTGGTTGGGGTCAAGAGTCCTCTAGTGTTTCCGTTAATATTTATAATAGCGGTGGTTTTTACAGTCCATACTATTCTCCTTTTGGTTTTGGTTATGGTTATGGTTATGGTAGCTGGGGCTATGGCGGATATTACAGTCCTTGGTACGGCGGTGGCTATGGTTATTACCCACCTTATTATGGTGGATATTACCCTCCTTATTACGGTGGTTACTATCCGCCTTATTACGGAGGTGGTTATTACTACAGAAATAATGTAGCCTATGTAAACGGAAGAAGAGGTTCAGTGTATGCGAACAATTCAAGACGTTATGCAAGTTCTAGGTACTATGATTCTGATCGTATTTATAACGCGCAAGCCAGAAGAAGCACCACTAATGGTGACGTTACTAGACGAAGCAGAACGCAATCTACATATTCAACACCTAGAAGTACGCGCTCCAATAATGAGGTTCGCACTCGTACACCTCGAGTGGACGCCAACACACCACGTGTAAGAACAAATACTAACAACACACCGCGTGTTCGGACCAATACGAATAACACACCTCGTGTTCGTACCAATACAAATAACACACCTCGTGTAAGAACAAATACAACAACCCAACCAAGAACCAATAATTCCTTTAGTACGCCTAGAAGATCTTCATCGCCTACAATGAGCACTGGCGGAAGTCGCAGTAGTTCAGGTGGTGGTGTACGAAGTTCTGGCGGAAGACGTGGTGGTGGACTGTAAACCATAATTAAAAAGAAAAAAATTGTTATATGAAAAAGATACTCCTACTATCTATGGCCATTTTGAGCACGTCCTTAATCCACGCTCAAGATATTTCTGACGCCTTACGATACTCGCAAGATAATGTTCAAGGGACGGCAAGATATAGAGCTTTAAGTGGTGCATTCGGTGCTTTAGGTGGCGACATGAGTGCCATTAGTATTAACCCTGCAGGTTCTGCTGTTTTTACTTCAGGACATATCTCTATGTCTTTATCTAATATATATACCAAAAATAAAACTAGTTTTTATGATGGTTACAGCGAATCAACCGAGTCAAATTTTGATTTAAATCAGACTGGAGCCGCTTTTGTGTTTAATAATACTAACCCAAACTCCATTTTGAAAAAGTTCACTATTGCCGCGGCTTATGATAAGATAAGTGACTACGATAATAATTGGTTTGCTTTTGGGAATAACCAAAATCGCTCTATCGGTTCCTATTTTGAAGGCTATGCCAATGGCTTAAGACTTGACGAAATTTCTGCTTTTCCAGATGAAAGTTATTCTCAAGCCTATAGAGAAATAGGTAGTACTTACGGCTATGGTAATCAACAAGCTTTTTTAGGGTATGAATCATATATTCTAGAACCTTTAACAAACGATGATGATAATACCATTTACGCGTCCAACATTGCTCCGGGCGAGTATTACCAGGAGTACAGTTATGCATCACGCGGATACAATGGGAAATTTACATTTAATGCAGGTGCACAGTTGGGTGAAAAATTATATCTAGGACTGAATTTAAATTCTCATTTTATAAACTACGATCGATCAACGTACTTGTATGAAAGCAATGACAATGTAGGCTCGACGGTAAATAGGGTGCGTTTTGAAAATAATATTTACACATCAGGTTCCGGGTTTTCATTTCAAATAGGTACTATTTATAAAGTAACTGAAAGTTTACGAGCTGGTTTAAGTTACAACTCCCCAACTTGGTTTACTATCAATGAGGAATCATCGCAATATGTTTCCACAGTAAGACAAGACGGCGGTGACACTGTCTCACAGGTCGTTAATCCGTATATTACTAATATCTATCCAAGTTATAGGTTGCAAAGCCCTGGGAAATTTACAGGTAGTTTAGCCTATGTTTTTGGAAACTTTGGTTTAATAAGTTTTGATTACTCGTTACGAGATTACGGTAGCACTAAATTTAAGCCTTCATCTGACCCTTATTTTAGATCGGAGAATAATAGAATGAGTAACTTACTAACTACAGCATCTACATATAAAGTTGGTGGCGAATATAAATTAAATCGATTAAGTTTAAGAGCTGGTTATCGTTTTGAAGAAAGCCCTTATAAAAATGGCTCGTTTGAAGGTGATTTATCGGGGTACTCTCTTGGTTTAGGCTATAACTTTGGAAATTCTACTAAATTAGACTTAACGTACGACCAAGCTAATCAAACAAATGAGACCCAATTATATAGCGTAGGATTAACTGACCGAGCGCATATTGACAGACGTAATTCCAATGTAACATTGACATTAAGTTTCAATTTATAAAGTAAAAATCGTTTTAAATAAGTTATACTTTAGTTACAAAAAAAAGCCTAATATATGTATTAGGCTTTTTTTTGTGGAATGACATAGAGTATAAATTATTCGATTATAAATTGTGATATTCAAAACATACACGTATTTGAAAACTTTAGTTTTATTAAGTACATCGTTAGGATTAATTCGTTTATAATATTATACCCTTAGGGGTTCTAGGTTGGCTAACACAAAACCTTCAGCAATCTTTAAAAAGCGTAACGATTTTGTATTTGTAAGAAAATACTATTTTTCCATACATCATCTATATACTATCCATACATCATCCATACATCATCCATACACTAGCTATATAAAAACTCCGTCCTGAAATAGCTATACAGGTTATTAATTAAATCCTAATATAATTATACCATTCTAATTTAACATCCTAAAATGTATATATGTTCTATACATCACGTTGATACCAATGCGCGAGATTGATTCTTTTGTTACTACACAACAGACCTAAAAAAAAGCTAAACAATTATATTTCTATAAAAGTTTAGCCTTTTTAACGGTTGGTTAATTAGTTGTTCTAACGCTTTAAGGTAAAGTGCGCTTTAAATTGTTTCATAGCTTCGTCAGACGGCTCTTTATAATCTATACTAAACCAATAGTCACTTGATGGTAATGGTTGTCCATTATAATTTCCATCCCAACCTGGTCCGTTTGGATTTAATTGTTTTACTAATTTGCCATATCTATCAAATATATAGATTTTCACATTTTCTAATGAGGTTATACCTGAAATTTGCCAAGTGTCATTATCACCATCATTATTAGGTGTAAAGAAAAGTGGATAATCTAATACCAATACGGTTTCACTTGCTTCTCCACAACCATTAATATCTCTGGCTTTAATAATATGTTCGCCTATGGAGACATTTGTGAAGGTATATGTATTAGTATTTGGTTCATTGCTAACCCATGGACCATTATCAATACTAAATTCAAATATTGCAGAACCATCACCTGAAGCCGTAGCCACAATAACATGGTTGTCCGCAAAAGCTTGTGTTGTTACCTCTGCCACTAAAACTGGTGGCGAACTAACTATAACTTCTGTTGTTAACATACTTGGACACAAATTATTTATATCTGTAACCAGTACTGTATAAGTACCACCCATCGTTGGTGCATAACTAGAATCTGTTCCTATGATGGTAGTTGGATTGCCCGCTTCAGTCCATTCAAATGTATACAGACTAGGATCTAGATTTGTATCTAAAATTGGACTATTTACAACTTCACTTCCATTTGTATTAATACATAATGTATACGAATCTTCTAACGTAAACGCTGGAATAGGATCTACTATAAGGGTCATAGTAGTGGTATCATAACAAATATCATCAACCGTTGTATCATTATCCACACGCACATAAATAACTTGTGGGTTCACGGTGTTTTCAAAAGGCACACTCGTATCTATTGCGTTGGTTGCCAAATCTGCATCTGTTTGAGATGTATAATAGGAAACCGTGAAGTTTGTTGGATTTTGACCATCTAACACCAAAGGATTTTGTGATACTAAATCAAAACCAACAGAATCATTTGTTGGATCGTTATCAAACTCCATATTATCATCACATAATGCAAAGTCCAATGGGTTATTATCCGGATTTGCCACAGCTGCTTCCTGAACAATAACAAAGAAACTTACAGTAGCAATATCACAACCGGTAGTTCTATTAGCTATATTAACAAATATCTCCTGTGGATTAACCGTATTTGGAAATGCAGATGGATTCGCTATACCTCCTGTACCAGCTTCTGCAGCTGCCAATGTTGTATAGTATGTTACATTGAAATCAGTGGTGCTCTGACCATCTAAAATATCCAACTCTCTTTGCGTTAAATCGAACGTATAAACACCATCAAACGGATCATCACAAGCTATGATATCTTCAACTGAAGCCGGTGTATCCGGTAATGGATTTACAATAATATCAAAGGTTACAATGGTATAGCAACCTGTTCCTAAATCAGCAGGATCTGCTGGATCACCTGTTTTTGTAACACGTACATAAATTGTTTGTGTTGAGCTCTCATTAGGATACATGGTTGGATCAGGAATTGGATTGTTCCCAGATTCTGCATCAGCCATTGTGGTATGATACGTTACCGTTTCATTAAACGCATTCATCATAGCTGCTTCATTCTGTGTAAGATCAAATTCTTCTTCTAAATCACCGGGATTATTGTCATCACATAATTCTAAATCTGGTAATACATCATTTGGTGTTGGCAAGGTATTTACAACTAGTGTTAAGGTTGTAACTGCATAACAGCTATCACCACTTGTTGTTTCAGTAACCGTTACAAAAATGGTTTGTGGGTTATGCGGTAAACCATTTACTGATGTATTGGTATAATCCGTATAATCAGGAATTGGTGTTCCAGACATAATATCGGCCATGGTTTCATAATAATCTACACTTAATGTAGCATCGTTACCAGTAATGATATCATCTTGACTTGTTAAATCGAAACTTGCAAAACCATCATTACTTATATCGTCATCACAAATTTCAAATAAACCATCTTCGGAAGCAATTGTTGGTGGTAAATTAACCACTAAATTAAATTGACCCGTCGTGATACACCCATTTGCGCCTTCTAATCTCACGTATATTGTTCTATCAGCCGTAACATAATTTGATAATTGCGGCTGAACTATTGGATTAATTCCAGGAGTGGCTTGAGCATTTGCTAAAGACTCATGGTACGTTAACACATAATCAGCTGGATTTTGTGTTCCGTAGATTACGGCATCCATGGTTGTTAAATCGAAAGCTGTGATACCATTATAATCATCGTCACATTCCGAATAGTCATCAATAGTTAACGGTACGACTGGTGTTGGTTGAACAATTAACGTTAATTCAACAATTGTAAAACAACCGGTTGTTGGATTTTCTGCTCTTACATAAACAATGTCGATGTCTTCATCATTATTTTCATAAAAATCAGGTAATTCATTTACGCCATCAAATGCATTCTCATAGGTTCCATGATAGGTAATGTTATTTCCTTCACCATTATCTATTTCTATGGTTGCTGATTGTAAATCGAAAATAGCATAACCATCATTATCATCGTCACATTCCTCTAATGGTGTGATGTTAGCCGTTGGTGTTGGTGTTGGCACATTAGACACCTCAAGTGTTAAGGTTGACGTATTGGTACAACCTGTTGTTCCATTGGTTACTAAAACAAATAATGTTTGCGGGTTATGTGGTAAGCCGTTAACACTTGTGTTTGTATAAGCTGTAAAATCTGGAATTGGATTGGCGGGAATATCAGCAGCTGTTTCAAAATAGCTTACAGACCAGTTGGTATTTCCACCTGTAATTAAAGCATCTTGAACTGTTAAATCAAATTCCGCATAGCCATCATTATCAACGGTATCATCACAGATGGTTAAAAATAGTGCTGCAGCTGTCGTTTCAGGAACAGGCAATGGATTCACAATTAAATCCAAAGTCGTAACTGTATAACAGTTGGTTGTATTATTTTCTACACGAACACCTACTGTATGTAAATCCGGAATTGTATTTGTGTATGCGGCTGGAGTTCCAATATAACTAGGCGCTGTTATCCCTATATCGGCATCCGCTGGATCTGCATAATAGGTAACCGTATAATCTGCTGGATTTAAGCCCATCAGCACATCTGCATTTCTGATGGTTAAGTCGAATTCTGTTAAACCATCTGCCACGGCATCATCACACAATTCAATTGGATCTAGATTTTCGTCAATCACAGGTGTTTCATCTACTACTAATAATAATTGCACGATTGTTGGACAATCGGTAGTTGCTCCTGCATAATCCACTCGGATGTAAATAATCTGACCTAATAAATTTGATAGTGTTGTACCTAATGGCAATACGTCATCAATGGCATTTTGTTGTGTTAAGTGAAATGTTACCTCTAATGCTGGGTCTGTTGTAACTTGTGCTGCAATACCTGACAAATCGAATGTTCCTAAACCATCATTATCTGGATCACAGTAATGCAAGTCTGCTGGTGTATTAGCAGCTGGTGCACTTACTACGTTCAGTGTTAATGTGGTTGTATCAAAACATCCTGTTGTTGCATCTTCAACACGAACATGTACAATTTCACCATCCGTTCCAATATAGGCTGTTGCCGATGGTGTAACTTGAGGTGTTCCTGCTATAGCATCTGCAGCGGAATTATAATACGTTACAATATAATTGGGGTTATTCCCAGTAATTTCGTTATTCGTAACGGTTAAATCAATTTCGGTCATACCATCTGGCACATTATCATCACAAGCAAATAATGGCGCTGGTGCAATAATAGTTGGCAAAGGATTGATGGTTACAACAAAATCATTTTCTGCTGAACAATTAGGTGTTGTTCCTGTTTCAGCATACACATAAATTGTTTGTGTGGTTGTAATACTCTGTCCTGCCATTAATACAGTTCCAGTTCCTCCTGCCCCTGTATAATAGGCTCCATTGGTTAATGCTGGCAACGTATAGGTAACACATTCCGTAACATCGGCAGGATCATCAACTAGAGGTGTTGGGTTAATGGTTACATCAAAACTATTTTCTGCAAAACAGTTTGGTGTTGTTCCTGTTTCTGCATATACATAAATGGTTTGACTGGTAGTAACGGACTGACCTGCAGTTAATACCGTTCCAGTCCCTAAAGGACCTGTATAATATGTTCCAATGGTTAAGGCAGGCAACGTATAAGAATCACAGATGACTACATCAGCTGGATTATCAACATTTGGTGTATTATTAATAGTCACTTCAAAATCATTTTCTGCAAAACAATTTGGTGTTGTACCTGTTTCAGCATACACATAAATTGTTTGTGTACTTGTAATTACTTCTCCAGCAGTATAAGCTGTTCCTGTTCCTCCAGTTCCTGTAAAATACGAACCATTTGTTAGAGCTGGAAGTGTATAACTATCACAAGCAATGACATCTAATGGATCATCAACTATAGGTGTTGTATTAATAGTGACATCAAAACTATTTTCCGCAAAACAATTTGGTGTTGTTCCTGTTTCTGCATATACATAAACAGTTTGTGAAGCATTGATAGCTGTTCCAGCTGCAATAATTCCACCAGTTCCTCCAGTACCATTATAATATTGTCCACCTGTTAAAGCTGGTAATACATACGTATCACAAGCAGTAACATCAGCTGGATCATCGATTGTTGGTGTATTGTTAATGGTTACAACAAAACTGTTTTCATCTGTACAATTAGGTGTAGTTGCTGTTTCACCAAACACATAAATAGTTTGAGTTGTTGAAATAGTATCGCCTGCATTATAAGCTGTTCCTGTTCCATTTGATCCTGTGAAATAATTTCCGCTCGTTAAAGCTGGTAAAACATAGGTATCACATGCCGTTACATCGGCTGGATCATCAACCGTTGGCGTTATATTTACAACGACAGTTACGGTATTTGTTGCTGTATCGTTTGGTGCTGTTAAGCCATCATCTGTTAACGTCACCTCATACGTGATTGTTGCTGCTGGTGGCGGCGACAATACGAGTGTTGGATTGGTGCCTACAACCGTAGCATTCCCTTGAACAGTCCAGCTATAGCTATATGTTCCTACTGCTGTTCCAGGTGAAGGGTTTGCGGTTAACGTCACATCTGCTCCAGCATCATTACATATAGCAGGTGTATCTGCAGTTGCAGTTACAGAAATGGTACAAACATCAATAGTTGCTACAAAACTATTCTCTGCAAAACAATTTGGTGTTGTTCCTGTTTCGGCATATACGTAAATAGTTTGCGTTGAGGTTATTAAATCGCCTGCATTTAAAACAGTTCCTGTTCCACCAGGCCCTGAATAATAAGTTCCATTTGCTAAAGCTGGCAACGCATATTCATTACAAGCCGTTACGTCTATTGGCGCATCGACTGTTGGTGTGTTGTTTACTGTTACGACAAAACTATTTTCAGAAAAACAATTAGGTGTTGTTGCTGTTTCAGCATACACATATATGGTCTGTGAGGCATTAATAGATGTACCTGCTGCAATAATACCGCCAGTTCCTCCTGCTCCATTATAATATTGACCTCCAGTTAATGCAGGTAATACATAACTATCACAGACGGTAATATCGGCAGGGTTATCTATAACCGGTGTATCATTTATGGTTACTACAAAACTATTCTCATCAAAACAATTTGGTGTCGTTCCCGTTTCTTCATATACATAGATTGTTTGCGTTGTACTTACCGATTCGCCTGCATTTAAAACCGTTCCTCCACCTCCAGATGCCGTATAGTAAGCACCACTAGTCAGTGCTGGTAAAACATAACTATCACAAACAGTAACAGCAGCAGGTGCATCCACTGTTGGTGTTGTATTAACGGTTACGGTTACTGTATTCGTTGCTGTATCATTTGGCGTTGTAAGACCATCATCCGTTAAGGTAACTTCATAAATTGTTGTTGCCGCCGGTGGTGGCGATAAAACCAAGGTTGGATTCGTTCCTAACACCGTTGCATCACCTTGAACATTCCAGCTATACGAGTAATTTCCTACTGCTACTGCCGGTGAAGGCGTTGCTGTTAAGGTTACATCTACTCCGGCATCATTACAAATGGACGGCATATCAGCCGTTGCGGTTACAGATAATGTACAACTATCTATAGTAATCGTAAACATATGTTCATCAAAACAATTTGGTGTTGTTGCAGTTTCGGCATAAACATAAATATCCTGCGTGGTTGTAATAACATCCGTTGCATTTAATACTGTTCCTGTTCCTGTTGGACCTCCTGTAGCTGTATAATACGTACCAACTGTTAATGCTGGTAAGGTATAATCGTTACATGCGGTTACATCTGCTGGGGTATCTACAGTTGGTGTTGTATTTACGGTAACGGTTGCTGATAAAGCCACTGCACCACCACAAACAGAATTCAAGTTATTTGCCGATAACAAGTTTATAGTTTGAGTGGTTGTAATTCCCGTAAGCGTAATAACTTCAATTCCCGTTGCGTCTAGCATAACGGATTGTGTTGCGCCTCCATTAATATTGTATTCTACCACATCATTTTCTGACCCAGTAATAGTAAATACAGCATCACCTGAATCACATACATCGGCACTTGCGGTAACCGTAACGGCTGGTGTAGGCTGAACGACCACTGTAATAGGTTTAAATGCTATATAATCGACTCCTGTTATGGCATCCGTATACGTAACTTGTGCAATATATGTAGTAGTTTGACTTGGTGTTACTGTTAAGTTTGCAGGATCTGTTCCTAACACCGTACCATCCTCCGCTAACCACTGAAAGGATGTAATGGGTGTGCCATTTGGATAAAACTGCCAAGCTTCTGGAGCTGTAAACGGAACATTCCAAACACCCGTATTTCTGCCTGGAGGCGCAATACCTTGGGTACCCGCATTATTTTGAATCCCAATAGCTGCTCTTCCACCAGCCCAATTAGAGCAAACATCTTTTTGAAATATATAGGTTTCAATGATATTTGTGGTTTCATAAAACATGATCATTTGGGAGGTTCTCGTTGCTCCCCAACATCCTGTTCCATATTGTCCCAGGTTAAAGAAGCTAAATACAAATACTCTAAACGGCGCTTCACCTTTGACCGCGTAAGTCGTTTTAAAACTTGTAGGATCAATTCCATTATTTGCAACTGGATACATATCATGGATGGCACCAAATATATTACCATCTCTTAATGCTGCATCCGTATTATTTGGTATTAATTGTCCGGCTTGTGGCGTCCAATAATGATCATTTCCGGCATTACTCAAGTCAAAACTAACCGCACCATTGGTTGACAGCACACAACTATTATAATTTTGTTGGTAAAACTCGAAATCGAAAATAAAATTTTGAACACCACTCCAGTCATCATCAGTAGTTAAAGGTGTATCCGTAGCCGTTTCGCCAAATGAAAAAGGCGGATTTACTGGAATAGATCTAACACCGTAGCTGTTAGATTCTCCGACCACCGTGTAGTCTGCTGTTAACGTTAAAGGTGGAATGGTTCCCGTATTTCGATCCAAACAAAATGGATCTGTAATACACACATTACCGCCACAATTTACGTTACCAGAACTCGCTGTGATAGTCATTTCAGAAGACCCAGAACCAGCACTTATAGTTGCTGGAAAAACCCGAATTTCAATTTCAGCGGTATCACAATTTGTTGGATTGGCGTTTTCACAAATCTGGTAGGTAATATAATAAATACCTTGCGGTGTATTGGCTTCAATTCGAATGATAGGTGGTGTTCCAGGAGCTAGCGATGTTAAGCTCACAAAACTTGAAGCAGCTGATGTTTCTGTAAACGTAAAGTTTCCATATGTACCAGAATTAAGAGCGGTTCCATTAAAATAATCGTTAACAAAAATAACATTTCCTGCAGCATATGCAAAGTTTGGATTATCTGCACGTGCCGTAACCACATCATCTATGGCAATAAGCTGCGCATAAGTGGTACTAACTAATAAAAAACAGACTAAAGTAATTATCTTTTTCATGAGATTTTAACTAAATCCTTGACCATAGAGGGGAGATCTAAAAGCTTAGGATTATTATACATTTAAATTTTGTGGTGTAAATTAAGAAAAATTTAAGGAAACCTTACCAATTTTTGTATGAAATTAATTGTTTGTTAATTCAGTTATCAAAAAAATGGAATTCCTTATCTTTGCAGATTAAAAACCTATTTATTTCGAAATAATGAAAATTAATGATAATACAGCTGATTTTGATGCCATTGGAGATGACCATGTAGGAACATCGGCTGACACACCATTACGAAGCGATGCTTTTGTTTTAAATTCAGAAGAAAAAATAAAAATTATTAAAGAAGATGTGCGCCATATTATGGAAACACTCGGTCTTGATTTAACAGACGACAGCCTTCAAGGCACGCCAAACCGCGTAGCCAAAATGTTTGTTAATGAAATTTTTGGCGGTTTAAATCCGAATAAAAAACCAAGTGCTTCAACCTTTGATAATAAATATAAGTATGGTGAAATGCTTGTTGAAAAAAACATTACGGTATACTCAACCTGCGAACATCATTTGTTACCAATAGTGGGTAAAGCCCATGTAGCATATATTTCTAACGGAACCGTTGTTGGGTTATCTAAAATGAACCGAATTGTTGATTATTTTGCAAAACGGCCACAAGTACAAGAACGCTTAACCATTCAGGTTGTTAAGGAACTACAAAACGTATTAAATACGGATGATGTTGCTTGCGTTATAGATGCGAAGCATTTATGTGTCAATTCACGTGGGATTCGCGATACGGAAAGTAGTACTGTTACTGCCGAATTTGGTGGAAAATTTAAAGAAGCAGGAACGCGACGTGAGTTTTTAGATTATATTAAATTGGATACTGCCTTTTAATGTTAGTTGTAAAGTTGTTTGTTGTGGAGTTGCCTGTTCAATGATATAAAAGTTAGTTAAAAAACCTCTAATTATCAAATTTTTTCTCGAAGCGCTAAACAAGAAAATAACTAAACGAAATACATAAAAATCATGTATATATATTTTTTTAAAAAATTAGATGTTTGGAAAGAAGCGATTCAATTAGCGGTTAAAACTTATAAAATAACAGATTTATATCCTTCCGAAGAAAAATTTGGACTTATCTCCCAAATGGGACGCTGTTCTGTTTCGGTGCCATTGAATATTGCCGAAGGTACAACCAGATTAACTAATAAATATAAAGCATGTTTTACAACGATTGCTTATAGTTCTTCGCTTGAATTATTGAACCAAACTATAATTTCAAAAGAATTAGATTTCATTTCAGAAGACAATTATAAAAATATGAGATTAGACCTAGAATCAATGACCCATAAAATTAATGCACTAAGAAATCATTTTTTGAATTCTTTAAATATACTTTTCTAGCCGAAAATAAAGCAACTTAACAACTCTACGACAAACACCAAACACCAAAACATGCAATTATACAACCAACAAACCATAAAAATATACAACACATTAAGTGGTGAAAAAGAAACGTTTAAATCCATCATCGATGGCTATGTTGGCATGTACGTTTGTGGCCCAACGGTTTATAGCAATGTCCATTTAGGAAATGTACGAACGTTTATGTCTTTCGATATGATTTTTCGATATTTCCAACATTTGGGCTATAAAGTGCGTTATGTTCGTAATATTACGGATGCTGGTCATTTAGAAAATGATGCCGATGTTGGTGAGGATAAAATCACTAAAAAAGCGCGATTAGAAGCTATTGAACCTATGGAAATTGTACAGCGGTACACGGTTGATTTTCATAATGTATTAAATAGGTTTAACTTTTTACCGCCTAGTATAGAGCCAACTGCAACGGGTCATATTATTGAGCAGATAGAGCTCATCCAGACCATTATAGATAATGGGTTTGCTTATGTGGTAAACGGTTCGGTATATTTTGATGTTCATAAATACAATGAATCCAATGAATACGGGATTTTAAGCAAACGAAAATTAGAAGATTTAATTCATAATACACGAGCGCTTGATGGCCAAAATGATAAGAAAAATCCGCAAGATTTTGCGCTTTGGAAAAAAGCAGAACCTGCTCATATTATGCGTTGGCCATCACCTTGGAGCGATGGTTTTCCAGGATGGCATTTAGAGTGTACAGCTATGAGCACCAAATATTTGGGTGATTATTTTGATATTCATGGTGGCGGAATGGATTTAAAGTTCCCTCATCACGAATGTGAAATTGCACAAAATCAAGCGGCTAAAGGTCAGACGCCAGTAAAATATTGGATGCATGCTAATATGCTTGAATTGAATGGTGCAAGAATGAGCAAATCAACGGGTAACTATATCAATCCAGCTGAATTGCTTTCTGGTGATAATGATATTATGTCCAAAGCCTACAGCCCTAGTGTTATTCGATTTTTTATGATGCAAGCTTCTTATAGAAGTGTTTTAGATTTAACGGATGCCGGGCTTGATTCCAGTGAAAAAGGGTTTAAGCGACTGATGGATGCCGTTAATTTAGTGGAATTGCTAAAAACGTCCAGCACATCTACTCATAATATTTCCAAATGGAAACAGTCGTGTTATGATGCTATGAATGACGATTTTAACACACCAATTCTTATTGCTCATTTATTTGAAGCGGTTAAGTTTATTAATCAAATTCATGATGGTTCGGCAACGATTACTGCTACGGATTTAGACATGCTTAAAACAACCATGCACGCTTTTATTTTTGATATTTTAGGATTAGAAAACACGAAGCAAATTGATAATTCATCTGATAAATTATCAGGTGCTGTGGAATTACTCATTAAGTTACGCCAAGAAGCACGTGCGAATAAGGATTTTGCATTATCAGATCAAATTCGTGATGAGCTAGCTGAAGCTGGAATTCAATTGAATGATAGTCGTGAGGGAACCACCTTTTCATATTAGAGACCTTGATGCGTTTCTTGTTTGTTGTTAAGCTGTAGCTCACGGTTATGCGTTTTTTTTGTTTTGGAGCAATTTAATTTAGATTAGATAATTTTCTAAATAGATTTAACTCGTTGACAGCATTATCCAGCCATTGTTTTATATAAAATACCTTTTATCATTTTTACGCAACAAACACCTTAACAACAAACAAACCATCAGCAAATTTTGCTAAAAAAAATACTCACATATCCATTTCTTTTAATAATTAAGATTTATCAAATCTTCATTTCCCCGTTGACACCTGCTACATGTCGGTTTCAACCTACCTGCTCCCATTATGCAAAAGAGGCATTGGAAAAACATGGTTTTTTTAAAGGTGGAAAATTGGCGGTTATTAGGATTTTTAGTTGTCATCCATGGGGAAGAAGCGGTTATGATCCGGTTCCGGAAAAGGATGACAACTAAAAATTGCCAGCACGCCACCTCGCCCATTCGCTAAAAATGTACACTGTACATTTTCTTTACCCTCTGTCGCCTTGGGGAAGAAGCGGTTATGATCCGGTTCCGGAAAAGGATGACAACTAAAAATTGCCAGCACGCCACCTCGCCCATTCGCTAAAAATGTACACTGTACATTTTCTTTACCCTCTGTCGCCTTGGGGAAGAAGCGGTTATGATCCGGTTCCGGAAAAGGATGATTTATGAGATTGAAGTTGAAAAGGAAATTGTCATTCAGAACGCCATGATGAACCTTCATAAATTATACGCAGTTAGGAAAGGAGATTCTTCAGTCATCTCTCCTTCTGAATGACAAACTAAATTAAAAATAACATTTCATTATAAGTTGTTGCTTTCGTATCCATTTCCAATTGCATATATTTACGCACACAAACGATGACATATGTTTATACTACAATTTGATTGGAATCCAATTACGGGATTAGATCTTTTCGGAATTTTCGAATTACACTTTTATAGTGTTATGTGGATTGTTGCCTTCCTTTTAGGTTTTCAAATCATGAAACGAATTTTTCTAAAAGAAAACGTAAATCTAGATTATTTAGACCCTCTATTTATTTATACCGTTTTGGCTACTATGCTTGGTGCCAGATTGGGTCATGTACTTTTTTACCAATCCGAATTGATTTCAGAAGATTTCTTTAGCATCTTTTTACCATTTAGTTTTAAAGGTGGCTTTCAATTTACCGGCTTCCAAGGATTAGCTAGTCATGGTGCAGCCATTGGAATTATAATAGGCATGTATTTATATCGAAGAAAATACAAATATAAATCACTAATGTGGATTTTAGATCGTGTGGTGATATCCGTTGCTTCTGGTGCTGTTTTTATCAGAATTGGTAACTTTATTAATTCTGAAATTATAGGAAAAATAACCGATTCACCTTTAGGTGTTCGTTTTGTTCAAGATTATTACAGTAAAAGACAGATTGTAGCTGAAACCGGTATTGAAAACTATAAAGAAGCCTATGCGGCTGTGACTAACAATCCGCAGTTTCAACATTTATTAGATGCGGTTCCTGTTCGTCATCCTGCACAATTATATGAATCGTTTTGTTATATATTCGTTTTTCTTATCCTTTGGTTTATTTATCAGAAAACCAATAAAGGACAACAAAGCGGCTACTTATTTGGACTATTTTTAGTGTTATTATGGACCATTCGTTTCTTTGTAGAGTTTGTAAAAGAACCACAAGGCGATGAATACATTACGTTTCTTGGTTTAAATACAGGGCAAATGTTAAGTGTTCCATTTATAATAATTGGACTCTATTTTATGTTTATGTATAAACCGAAAACCAGTAGCTAGTTTCTATGATACGTTCGTATTTTAAAATTGTTTGTTTATCTGCAACCTTATTTGTTTTGGCCTTCACATCGTGCAAAGATGAACCGAAAAAACCGAAGCAAGCTGAAGTCACTTTTAAGAAAGAAGGCACCTTACAACTTATAAAAACAGCAAACGATTCGGTTGTTTCTACATTAGATATTGAAATTGCTGATAACGAGTTTGAAACCCAAACGGGACTAATGTATCGGGAATCCATGAAGGCGAATCGTGGGATGTTATTTATTTTTCCAAACGAACAACCGCGTTCATTCTACATGAAAAATACGCGTTTTGCTTTGGATATTATTTATTTAGATACCAATAAAACCATCGTTAGCTTTCAGCAAAATGCACAACCATTTAATGAAGGCTCCTTACCTTCCAATGCAGCAGCAAA
The DNA here is from genome assembly GCF_042657385.1 of Bizionia hallyeonensis. Classification (NCBI taxonomy): domain Bacteria; kingdom Pseudomonadati; phylum Bacteroidota; class Flavobacteriia; order Flavobacteriales; family Flavobacteriaceae; genus Bizionia; species Bizionia hallyeonensis. The sequence continues at coordinate 192,734 of NZ_JBHSLA010000005.1, forward strand.
ATATGTTTTAGAGGTTAATGCTGGCTTGGTTGAAACATGGAATTTAGAGGTTGGAGATAAGATGACATTTTCCAAAACGAACTAATATTAATATTTAATATAACTTCAAATTATACTTTTTGTTGAGCCACTATTTTAATGCTTTTTATATAGACCTAACCCTATTGTAAATTAAAAATAGCTATATGGTTTAGTCTGTTTTAAGGGTTGCTATTTAATGACTTCTATTAGACCTAACAGGTTTTTAAAACCTGTTAGGTCTTTTTATATATAAAATCTTTGGGGTACTCTCATATTACCCATTCTTGTTGCCATGAATCAATAAACTAGTGTTTCCAATACCACTAGAACACAAGCATACTAACATAAAAAAAGCCTTTTTGAACTGAATCAAAAAGGCTTTTTAATATATTTAAATTTATAGATTAAGCAATTTCCGCTTCTTCTACTTTCTCTTTTTCTTTTAATGCATTGGCAGCATCGCCTTTTTTAACAGCATCATACATTAAAGGTGTTGCAATAAATAAGGACGAGTAAGTACCTACTATAACACCAACAATTAATGCAAACATAAAGCCTCTAATAGAATCACCACCAAAAATGAAGATGGATAATAATACCACTAATGTTGTTAAAGAGGTATTTAATGTTCTACTTAATGTACTACTTAATGACACATTAATTACTTTATTAAATGGCCAGCTTGTGTGTTCATTAAAGAATTCACGAATTCTATCAAATACAACTACCGTATCATTTAATGAGTAACCAATAACCGTAAGGATAGCTGCAATAAATGCTTGATCTATTTCCATACTAAATGGCATATACTTATACGTTAAAGAGAAAACACCTAATAAAATTAATACATCATGGAATACAGCCGCAACCGCACCCAATGAGAATTGCCATCTTTTAAATCGGATTAAAATATATAAGAATACTACTACTAATGATCCGAAAATTGCCCATATAGATGATTTTTTAATATCATCAGCAATGGTTGGACTCACTTTGTAATATTTCATTAAACCAACTGTTTTACCTTGGTCATCACTAATAAACTCGTCATAAGTAAGACCTGGCATATAAGGCTGCAACTCTGTGTATAATGTATTTCTAATTTCCTCATCAATAGCATTATCTGTTTCGTTCACCTTATATTTCGTGGTAATTTTAAGCTGATTAGCATTACCAAAGGTTTTCGCTTCAGCACTACCAAAGGCATCTGCTAAAGTTTCAGAAATTTCGTTAGCACTAACAGGTTCTGCAAAACGCACTTGATAGGTTCTACCACCAACAAAATCTACACCTTGATCCAGACCGTTTGTAAACAAAGACCCTAAACTTACAAGAATAGCAACCGTTGAAATGATATAAGCAACTTTACGTTTCTTTAAGAAATTGATGTTGATATTTCTGAAAAGGTTTTTAGTAATTGCTGTTGAGAAATCTAAATTTCCGTTTTTATTAGCATACCAGTCCACAAATAATCTTGTAATAAAGATTGCCGTGAATAACGAGGTTGCTATACCAATTAATAAAGTTGTAGCAAATCCTTTAATAGGACCTGTTCCGAATATGAATAAAATTAAAGCTGTTAAACCTGTTGTAATGTTGGCATCTAAAATAGATGACAATGCATTGCTAAAACCATCATTGATAGATTCTTTCAAGCCTTTACCTTTAGCAATTTCTTCTCGAATACGCTCAAAGATAAGTACGTTAGCATCCACAGACATACCAATAGTTAATACAATACCAGCAATACCAGGTAATGTTAATACGGCTCCTAATCCAGATAATACACCAAAGATTAATACAATATTAAATATCATGGCAATATCAGCAAATAAACCTGCTTTACCGTAGTAAAGGAACATCCACACTAATACTAAAGCTAATGCAATAAGGAATGAATTTTGACCACTTTCAATAGCTTCTTGACCTAATGATGGACCAACAACTTCACCTTGAATAATATCGGCTGAAGCTGGTAATTTACCAGCACGTAAAACGTTAGCTAAATCCGTTGCTTCATTTAGCGTAAAGTTACCAGAAATGGATGAATTACCTCCAGAAATGGCACCTGTAGAAACGCCAGGTGCAGAATACACCACGTTATCTAAAACAATAGCAATGTTTGAACCTTCTGTAAATGCTTTACCAGTCATTTCTTCCCAGATTTTAGCTCCTTTAGAGTTCATAACCATTGAAACCGTTGGTTTACCCATTGGATCGTATTCTTGACGTGCATCTGTAACAACGGCACCACTTAATTGAGGTACGTTATCTCGGTTGCCATCTAAAGCATATAATTCAACAACTTCACTATCTTTGGCAGGCTTCCCAAACGCAAACTTTGTAAAACGTTGTTCGCCTGGTAATAATGATCTTACTTGAGGCATGTTTAAATACCCCAATACTTTTTCTCTATCCCTAAGGTTTACCATAGCAATGGCAGCTGGGTTTTGAGATTGGAATAATAAATCACGTAATGGATTAATTTCTGTAGCCGTAGAATCTGGATCTGCTCCTAATAAATCTTCAATAGCCGTATCTTCAGAATCTTGAGGCTCTGTTTCAGCAACATCTTCCGTTTTTGGTGCTTCTAATTCTTTAAGAAGGTTGTTAGCATCAAATAAGAATTGGCCAAACAAATCACGTTTAGATACTTCCCAGAACTCTAATTGGGCTGTACTTTGTAATAATTTAAGAGCACGCTCTTTGTCTTTAACTCCTGGAAGTTCTACTAAAATACGACCTGTATTACCTAAACGTTGAATACTTGGTGATGTTACACCAAACTCATCAATACGTTTACGCAATACTTCGAAAGCAGAAACGATAGATTCGTCAATTTTACGTTCTATAATTGGTTTTACTTCAGAATCTGTCATGCTACCTTCTATTTCGCCATCAAGTGCGCGTGTATAGAAAATATCTGGTGAGGCTAATTTAGTATCGCCTTTAATTTTATCAAATTCTAGGAAAAAGTCTTCAACAAATGTATTCTGACTGTTCTTTTGTACTTCGGCTGCATTTTCTAAAGCTTGATTAAAAACTGGATCTTTACTGTAGTTTGCCAATCCTTTTAAAATATCTTTTACCGATATTTGAAGAATAACACTAACACCTCCTTTTAAATCCAAACCAAGGTTCATGGCGTTTTCTTTAACCTCTGAATAGTTATAGCTAGCTACACCCAAGTTATAAACCTCCTCATTATCAAGAGAATCCAGATATTTGCGCTCTTTTACCTCATCGCCATTTGCATACGCCGCAGCTTGGTCGTCAATACTATTTGCCTTAAAAGTGAAAGACAACTGGTAAATACTTACCAGTCCAAACAAAATTGCAAACAGTTTTACTAATCCTTTATTTTGCATTATGTGTTAAATTATAATTTATTGTTGATATTTTTAAAAACGAGCAAATATATATCTTCTATAATGATTTAACAAAAGGTTTGCATAGTTTCTGTTCGATTTTAAACAAAAAAAAACAGCTTATTCAGCTGTTTTTTCATTATTATAAATTAAATAAAAATTACATTCCCATTAATTTATCTGTTTCTTTGTAACCTTCTGGCGGTGTCATATCAAATTTATCAGCAGAAACCGTTTCTTTATTAATTTCTGTAACTTCACTTGTAATAGTTAATGCCATTCCCATTTGACTTACATCCATTTTCATATATAATGGAAATCCATCAATTTGAGCACCCATTTGGATCACTTGCGGATTCATAGCTTGAATTTTATCAGTTACATAGATATCCATTGCTATATTTGCTCCTTCTTTTTCAAGCGTTACATTGTATTCTTGACACACGTAACCTAAGATAGTTTTGGTTTCATCACCCTTTACAACTTTCATACCTGCCGTATCTTCTTCACTTGGCTTCATGTCCGAAATTGTATAACTTTTTCCAGTCATTTGGTTGTCCATATACGTTAACATTTTGTTGGTTTCACCATTCAAAATAGTTGTCGTGTTTCCAGACATTAAGTTAAATGTTTCAGAACGTGTTTTATCAGATTTAAAATAGGTGGTTGTAAGAATATCTCCTACCATAGCTAATTGCGCTTGCATTTGCTCATTATCACTAGACATGGTTTGTTTAGATTTTACAACACCTTCAGTCATTGCTTCTTGCGCAAAACCTGTCAGGCTCATTGCGAATACTAAAACAAAAATTAGTTTTTTCATTTGATTTTTTTTTAAATTATTTATTGATTAATAGTTGCTTTAGTCATCTAGAACAACGGATTTCAGTTTATACAATTATAATGCCAAAAGGCCATTTGTTTTTCTTACACCTTCGGCGCTTTCTTGCATATGTGCTTTTTCAGCATCCGATAAATTGATTTCAACAATTTTTTCAATACCGTTACGACCTAAAATAACTGGTGCTCCAATACAAATATCATTTAAACCATATTCACCTTCCAATAATACAGAGCATGGAAACATTTTTTTCTGATTGCAAGCAATAGCCTGGACCAAACCACTTACTGCAGCTCCTGGTGCATACCAAGCCGATGTTCCTAATAATTTTGTTAAGGTTGCGCCTCCAACTTTAGTATCTTCTAAAACTTGGTTTAAACGATCTTCTGATAAAAATTCAGAAACCAACACCGAGTTACGGGTTGCTAAACGCGTTAATGGCACCATTCCTGTATCACTATGACCTCCAATTACCATTCCGTCCACATCACTAATAGGTGCTCCTAAAGCTTCTGCTAAGCGGTATTTAAAACGTGCCGAATCTAATGCGCCACCCATTCCAATAATACGGTGTTTTGGCAAACCTGTTGTTTTATGTACTAAATACGCCATGGTATCCATTGGGTTACTTACCACAATGATAATCGTTTCTGGAGAATGTTCTATTAAACTAGAAGAAACCGACTTTACAATACCAGCGTTAATTCCGATTAATTCCTCACGTGTCATACCTGGTTTTCTAGGAATACCAGAGGTAATTACACAAATATCACTATTGGCAGTCGCCGAATAATCATTAGTAATACCAGTTATTTTTGTATCGAATCCGTTTAATGAGGCTGTTTGCATTAAATCCATAGCTTTACCTTCAGCAAAACCTTCTTTAATATCCAACAGAACAACTTCCGATGCGAAATTTTTAATGGCTATGTATTCTGCACAACTGGCTCCTACTGCTCCAGCTCCTACTACTGTTACTTTCATGTATATATGATTTTTTTATTTGTGAAACATTAATTTTTACAAATTTAATATTTTTATACCATATATGTTTGAAGATTTCATAAAATCTAAAAGGACAGCTGTAATCCTAATGTGGCACTATTAAATTCCGCAAAGGTATAATCCGCATTTATAGCAAAAATACCTAGTTTTAAATGAGCACCTAAAGTTGATCGCATACCTGTTACTTTTTCTTCTATGGAAAAGGGATTTGTAATAGATTCTGAAAACAATATCCCATCGGAAACTACATAGGTTCCTAATAAATCGGTTTCAGATTTCCCACTAACATAGCCCAAAGCTCCGTAAACATTTAACACTTTGAATTTAGTAGACGCAATTAACTCATACAACATGGTATTAACTTTGGTCTGAATTTGTTGGTTTTGTCCTTGTACAATTCCTTCGTCGGTAAAATCATAACTACCATCTAAATGCGTAAAAGCTATTAAACCTGAGATAGCTACAGGAAACAACTCTGCTTTTGGCAACCATGTTGTAAATTCCTGTTGCAATCCAATTCCATACAAGCCTGTCTTTACATCGTCCACCTCTATTTTAGGAAAATAACGTGCTTTTAATTGTGTTCCTTTAAAAGGCGAGAAACCAACTTGCAAAAAAGCAGTTGGGATTATATTAATATCCGACGATCCCAAACCTGTTGGCAAGGTAATTTCTGTTTCTTGATTTCCAAAAATAGGATCGTCATAGGTTAAAATAACAACCATATCTGGATCGTTATTTCCTAAAGCAGTGGCAACTATTTTAAAGGGACTCTTGTCAGGAAACCGAATATTTTCATAATCGCTTACGCGCATTTCAAACGATTTTTTATCTGAATTAATAAAAGAGGTATTGGCAACCAACCCAATTTCGAAACCAAATTGCTTTTGGCCTTTTCCATGATTAAACCATCCGTTATTAATGCCATAAACCAAACCTTCTGTGGCTGGCGCCAAGTAGTCTTTACTAAACCGCTTGGCGTCATTTACACCAGCTGCTAATAAGTCGTCTATATTTTGTTGCGCGTAGAGTCCAGATGACGTAAACAGCAACAGTAATACAAAAATATGTTTCATAATTATTTGAATTTTAAGAGCTTCTTTATAATATAAACGAAAAAACGCGCTTATTGGTTTATAGGCGCGTTAATTTTTATAATTTAAAGTTCTATTTAAGCATCAATATTTGCATAAATAGCATTCTTTTCAATAAAATCTCTTCGTGGTGGAACTTCGTCTCCCATTAACATAGAAAAGATTCTATCCGCTTCCAATCCGTTGTCTATTTGCACTTGTCGTAAGGTTCTAAATTCTGGATTCATGGTTGTATCCCATAATTGCTCCGCATTCATTTCCCCAAGACCTTTATAACGTTGAATTTTGGCATTTTCACCAAAATCTGCCATAATTCTAGATCGTTCTTCATCAGACCAAGCATATTGTTTTTTAGCACCTTTTTTAACTAAATATAAAGGCGGTGTTGCAATATAAATATGACCGTTTTCAATTAATTCTTTCATATATCTAAAGAAGAATGTCAGAATTAAAGTTTCAATGTGACTACCATCAATATCGGCATCACACATTATCACCACTTTATGATAACGCAGTTTAGAAAGGTTTAAAGCTTTACTATCCTCTTCAGTACCAATAGTTACACCAAGTGCAGTAAAGATATTCTTGATTTCCTCATTTTCAAAAACCTTGTGAGTCATGGCTTTTTCCACATTTAAAATCTTACCACGTAATGGCAAAATAGCCTGAAAAGCACGATCACGACCTTGTTTGGCCGTTCCACCTGCCGAATCTCCCTCAACTAAAAACACTTCACATTTAGCTGGATCTTGTTCTGAACAGTCGGATAATTTTCCTGGCAAACCACCAATACTCATTACCGTTTTACGTTGAACCATTTCACGCGCTTTTTGAGCCGCATGACGTGCTTGAGCCGCTAAAATTACTTTTTGAACAATAACTTTAGCCTCCTCTGGATGTTCCTCTAAATAGTCGGTTAACATTTCAGAAACCGCCTGACTTACCGAAGCAGACACCTCACGGTTTCCTAATTTGGTTTTAGTTTGTCCTTCAAATTGTGGCTCTTGAACTTTTACAGAAATAATAGCTGTTAATCCTTCACGGAAATCATCACCAGCAATATCAAATTTTAATTTATCAAGCATACCAGATTCATCGGCATACTTTTTAAGGGTATGTGTTAATCCACGACGGAAACCAGATAAATGGGTTCCACCTTCATGTGTATTAATGTTGTTTACATAGGAGTGTAAATTTTCAGCGTATGATGTATTATAAATCATAGCAACCTCAACTGGAACGCCATTTTTTTCACCTTCAAAAGCAATAACTTCTTTGGTTAATGGCTCACGGTTTCCATCTAAAAACTTAATAAATTCTTTTAAACCTTCTTTAGAATGAAATGTTTCGCCTTCAAATTCACCATTATCTTTTTTATGACGCTTGTCAATTAAGTGAATCGTGATACCTTTATTTAAATATGCCAATTCACGCAAACGACTTGCCAAGGTATCGTAACTATACTCTAAAGTTTGTGTAAAAATTGTTGGATCTGGTTTAAAGGTAACAATAGTTCCACGCTTATCAGTTTCACCTACCTTTTTAACAGGATACATGGCTTTACCTTTTTCGTATTCTTGCTCCCAGATTTCACCTTTTCTGTAAACGGTTGCTTTTAAATGGTCTGATAATGCGTTCACACAACTCACACCTACACCATGCAAACCACCAGAAACCTTATAGGAATCTTTATCAAACTTACCACCTGCACCAATTTTAGTCATAACCACTTGTAATGCGGAAACCCCTTCTTTTTTGTGCATATCTACAGGAATACCACGACCGTCATCTTCGGTTGTTATGGAGTTATCCTCATTTATGGTAACGCTAATATTATCACAATGACCAGCTAAAGCTTCATCAATAGAGTTATCCACCACCTCATACACTAAATGGTGCAAACCACGCGTACCCGTATCTCCAATATACATGGAAGGTCGCATGCGCACGTGCTCCATGCCTTCTAATGCCTGAATACTATCTGCTGAATAGTTATCTTTGTTAAATTCTTCTCTTTTTTCGCTCATGTTTTAAATAATTTTAAGCCTTTCCTGACGCCTTTCTAAAAAGAAAGAACACTGTTATGGCTTACTGTTAGGTTTTATATTCTTAAAAATGAATGTTATTAGCACAAAAAAAGACGCCTTGAAAGCATCCTTTTGAATACAACCAAAGATACAACTTTTTGATGCCTTTTAAAAGCTTTTTATGGATTGAAGTTGAAAATTATCAACATTTGTTAATTACTTAAAAGTGTCTTAAATCGACTAAAAAGCACCTTAAAACGAATTTTTGATGTTTTATCATTATCCGGGAAATTAGATTTTCTCGAAATGGCTTTAAAACTAAAATTTGCGATTTTTATTTTGTTTCAATTAGATTAAAAATGACATGAATTCTGCTTATTTCTGATTTATTAACGCCACTTGTTTTTAGCTCTTAACGGATTCAATTTATACCTGGATTTCATATTCAAATTGCTATAAGTCCTTGCTTATTTTTTCTTTTACTAGCATAATGGCAGCGTGTTTTCAAGGAGATTATAATCATGGTAATTGTTTTAACAACTGATGGGCTTCTACTTCGGTTTCATCTAATAATTTATTGTACCCATGTAATTGAATATAATGAAAGTGGAAGTCATCTAACATATCACTATAAACAGCATTATTAACTCTATTAAACGAAGACGTTCTTCGGCTATAAATATATTTTACACCTAAATTACTCCATCTTGCATCAACAATTTTCCCATTATCAATTAGTCTATCATAGTTGGAGCCATACAACTATATAATACTTTGGATGACCTTTTTATGGGTATACGTATTAATTTCATTTCCAGCTATGGATGATTTAAAAGCTCCAGAAACAGGATAAAAAGTACGTTGCCCAGCAAAAAGATAAACAGCCATTAAAGAGTCTATTGTTGTTTTGTGGCTATCATAATTTTCCGAATATGTACTACTTAATAGGTTATAGGCAGCAATTTTTGGTTTGGAATAGGATTGAACATAATTTATAAAATCTAGATCTTGTTTTAGATCATTTTTTATACTCTTAAAAAACTCTTGTTCGGTACTGGCATGTTTTCGGTTTTCGTTCCAATTATTAATTGAAAGTGCAATAAGAATTCCAATAACCACCAAAATAATTTCGCTAATGGCGTATTTAAAATATCTAGCGGTTTTCCCTCCCTGTCCGGAGAACGAGCCTTTGCTAAAAAGGTCTTGACGAACAGGGCTGAATAACTTTATCATGGGCTTACTTTTAGTCTGTAAGCAGGGATTATACTGTAGAGATGGTTTGTTTCTGTTTCTAAATGTAGTGAAACATTAGACATAAAACCATAAAAAAGCCAGCATAAAACTGGCTTTTAATCTTGTATTAGATTTGTTTTATTGCATATGGCTTAAAGGCAGGATTACGGTAGTTCTATGAATTTTCTACAGCCAACCTCCTAAACCTTCTAAACCTCATTAATACGCATCGGCATGCACATGAGCCACGGCTCTTCCGCTTGGGTCGTTCATGTTTTTAAAACTCTCATCCCATTCCAAGGCAATTTTGGTGCTACAAGCTACGCTAGCTTCTTGCGGTACACATAAAGCGGCAGCATCACTTGGAAAGTGTTCAGCAAAAATAGACCGGTAATAAAACTCCTCTTTACTGGTTGGTGTTTGCAATGGAAATTTATACTTCGCGTTTGCTAGTTGCTCATCACTTACTGCTGTGGCAACAACCTCTTTTAAGGAATCTATCCAACTATAACCCACGCCATCACTAAACTGTTCTTTTTGGCGCCAAGCTACAGATTCAGGAATCATATCTTCAAAGGCTTTTCTTACAACCCATTTTTCCATACGCTCGCCATTAATCATTTTATCTTGTGGATTGATACGCATAGCCACATCCATAAATTCTTTATCTAAAAATGGCACACGGCCTTCAATTCCCCAAGCCGCCAGACTTTTGTTTGCTCGTAAACAGTCGTATTGATGTAATTTGCTCAATTTTCGAACGGTTTCTTCATGAAATTCTTGCGCATTTGGCGCTTTATGAAAATATAAATAGCCACCAAATAATTCATCAGCTCCTTCACCAGATAACACCATTTTTACACCCATAGACTTTATAACGCGCGCCATTAAATACATTGGTGTACTAGCTCGAATAGTTGTTACATCATAGGTTTCTAACTGGTAAATAACATCTTTTAGCGCATCTAATCCTTCTTGAATTGTAAATTTTATTTCATGATGAACCGTTCCAATATGGTCCGCAACCTTTCTGGCTGCTGCTAAATCTGGCGAACCTTCTAATCCCACTGAAAAACTATGCAGTTGCGGATACCAGGCATCTGTTGTATCATCGCTTTCAATGCGTTTTTGCGCATATTTTTTAGCGATGGCTGACGTTACAGACGAATCTAATCCACCTGACAATAAAACACCGTAAGGCACATCGCTCATAAGCTGTCTATGAACAGCTGCTTCCAAGGCGTCTTTAATTTCCGCAATATGGGTTTCGTTTTCCTTTACAGCATCATATTCCATCCAATCGCGTTTGTACCATTGCACAAATTCACCATCTTTGCTAGACAAATAATGTCCGGGAGGAAATAATTCAATTTTGGTGCAATAACCTTCTAACGCTTTTAATTCTGAGGCTACATAAAAGGTTCCATGTTCATCCCAACCTATATATAACGGAATGATTCCCATGTGGTCCCGCGCTACGAAATATTCATCTTTCTCGACATCATAAATTGCAAACCCAAAAATACCATTCATCTCATCTATAAAATGAACACCCTTTTCTTGATACAGTGCTAAAATGACTTCGCAATCACTTTCTGTTTGAAACTTGTAATCGGGAAACTGCTTCCGCAACTCTCGGTGGTTATAGATTTCCCCATTGGCGGCTAACACTAATTTTTTATCAGCACTAATTAGCGGCTGCTTTCCTGAAGCTGGATCCACAATAGCCAAACGTTCATGCGCCATAATAGCCTTTTCATTATCATAAACCCCACTCCAATCTGGGCCACGATGCCTGATTTTTTTCGCCATTTCTAATACTTGAGGTCTTAATTCCGTTGCTTTCTGTTTCAATTCGAATGCACATACAATTCCACACATAATTTTTTGTATAATTTATTTATTGAAGCAAATATGGATATAATAACAGTATTTAAAAACAATAAATTATGTTTTGGTTATAATATGAAACAATAAATTCTTAATTTACATAAATATGAAACAAATTGAATTTGATTTTATTGTATTCCTAATAATTTGTAAAGTTTCAAGAAAATTTGCGACTGTTTAAAAATTATTAAATATTTTTAACGAAACAAAAATTATAAATATGAAGAAATCAACATTTATTACATCCGTCGCGTTTGCTTTGGTTATGGTATTCACAACAAGCTTATCTGCTCAAGAGTTTTCTAATTTAGATAAAAGCCCAATGGATGCCGCCGCGTTTCCTTCAGATTACAAGGATGCCAACAAATCTATAAAAGTCGTTTACAGCAGACCACAACTTAACAATCGTTCATTAGATAAATTAGCACCTAATGATAAGGTTTGGCGTACTGGAGCTAATGAAGCTGTTGAAATTACATTTTATAAAGACACCAATTTTGGTGGCAAAATGATAAAAAAAGGAACCTATTCTTTATTCACCATTCCTGGAGACAAAGCGTGGACAATTATTATTAATAAAGATTTGAATACTTGGGGGTCATATTTCTACAAAGAAGAAAATGATGTTGCTCGTGTTACGGCTCCTGTAAACATAGCGGATGAATCTTTAGAAGCATTTTCTATAAGTTTTGATGATGATGCTAACATGCACATGGGATGGGGAAAGGTTAGAGTATCGGTACCTACCTCTTCAAAATAAAAAACATTTCGATTATAATAAAAAACGCCTTGACTATTCAAGGCGTTTTTTTTTAGGGTATATTTAAGTATTTGTGGGTTTGTAATGACACTTTCCATTTCGGGTTTGCCATAACGTAATCTACAATGTCGGGCACCATTTTATCGCGTTTACTCCATTCAGGCTGTAAATACAAAATACAATCTTTATTTACTTTAGCCGCTTGTTCCTCCGCAAATTTAAAGTCGTCTTTATTATAAACAATCACCTTTAATTCATTTGCATTATCATAAACCGGTTGGGTTGGTAATTTTAATTTTTTAGGCGAAAGGCAAATCCAATCCCAAGTACCTGTTAACTCATAAGCACCAGAGGTTTCAATATGGGTTTGCATACCTTTTGCTTTTAATTGGTTGGTTAAAACCGTCATATCCCACATTAAAGGTTCACCACCGGTTACCACTATAGTCTTGCTGTACTTTTCAGCATTGGCAACAATTTTTGCTGTTTCAGTTGGTGGATGTAGTTCGGCCAACCAGCTTTCCTTCACATCACACCAATGACAACCTACATCACAACCACCAATTCGTATAAAATAGGCAGCCGTTCCCTTATGGAAACCCTCACCTTGTATGGTATAAAACTCCTCCATTAAGGGCAATAAAAGCCCTTTATCTAACAACTCTTGTCTTTCACTTCTTGTCATAGCATGCAAAGATATAAAACAGGATTTAGTAAGTGCTATGATGTCTCCGATATTTCATAACGCAACCTTACTAAAAAGTTCGTTTTATATATTTAAACACATGGTTACCGCTCCATTTCAATCACCTGATATTGTTTAAAAAAAATTCCGATGATTAATTTAAGAATTGTACTTTTATGCAAATTATTATTCATGGACAGAAACGAGACGTTTTTCAAGCATATATTAGAAGGAAACACTAATAAAGGTGAGTTTATAACCTTGGGTTCCGCCATGCTTGATGGAAAAACTGTTACCAATGCTTTCGTAAATGTACCTTTAAAAACCATGAACAGACATGGCTTAATTGCGGGTGCAACAGGAACAGGTAAAACAAAGACACTTCAGGTATTAGCTGAAAATTTAAGCGAAAAAGGTATTCCGGTATTATTAATGGACATCAAAGGCGATTTAAGTGGATTGGCACAACCCAGCCCTGGTCATGCAAAAATTGATGAACGCCATGCGCAAATTGGACTTCCTTTTAACCCAAAGGCCTTTCCTGTTGAAATTTTAACCCTTTCGGAACAACATGGTGTGCGACTTCGGGCAACGATTAGTGAATTTGGACCCGTTTTAATTTCACGAATTTTAGATGTTACGGAAACACAAGCCGGAATTATATCGGTAATATTTAAATATTGCGATGATAACAAACTACCACTTTTAGATTTAAAAGATTTCAAAAAAATTCTACAATATGCCACAGATGAAGGTCGCGAGGAATTTGAAGATGCTTATGGCCGGATTTCCACCGCTTCCACTGGTGCTATTTTACGTAAGATAGTTGAGATTGAACAACAAGGAGGTGATTTATTTTTTGGTGAAAAATCATTTGAAGTTGATGATTTATTGCGTGTTGATGAAAATGGTCGTGGTTATATAAATATTATTCGTTTAACAGATATTCAGGATAAGCCCAAATTGTTTTCAACCTTTATGTTGAGTCTATTGGCGGAAATTTACGCCACCTTTCCAGAACAAGGCGATTCTGGACGACCTGAATTAATTTTGTTTATCGATGAAGCGCATTTAATCTTCAATGAAGCTTCCAAAGCCTTATTAAATCAAATAGAAAGTATTGTAAAACTCATACGAAGTAAAGGTGTTGGGTTATATTTTGTAACCCAAAACCCAACTGATGTTCCGGAAGCGGTTTTAAGTCAACTCGGTTTAAAAGTACAGCATGCCTTACGTGCATTTACTGCTAAAGATAGAAAAGCCATAAAGTTGGCAGCACAAAACTACCCAGATACTGAATATTATGATACGGCTAGTATATTAACATCGTTAGGAACTGGAGAAGCTTTAGTGTCAGCTTTAGATGAAAAGGGACGACCTACGCCACTGGCAGCCACCATGATGCGCGCACCAATGAGTCGCATGGATATTTTAACAGACAATGAACTTGAAGCACTTTTATCGGATTCTAAATTAGTGAAGAAATACAATGATGAAATTGATAGGGAAAGTGCCTATGAATTGCTCAATAAAAAAATTGAAGAAGCGGAAGCTGATGAATTAAAAGAAAAAGCTCAAAAAGAAAAGGAAGCCCTAAAAAAAGCGGAATCTAAAAAAAGCACGCGTCGTTCAAGTTCGCGAATAAACCCGATAGTAAAAGTCCTGACAAGCGCCACTTTTATTAGAAGCGTTTTTGGGATCTTAAGCAAAGCGATGAGCAGTTCTAAAAAATCATAAACTAAAAACACAATTAAAAAAATAACACCCAAATGAAAAAAATCATTTTAAGCTTAATTATAGTAACAGCTTTATTCACTAGTTGCACGAAAGAACAAGATCCATTTTTAATTGGCAACCAAAATATTGGCATGCTAACAGACTCCACCAAAGTAGCGGATTTGGAAATGATATTCCCGAACGATTCTATCGTGAAATTATCGAATACCGAAGCTTATATGAAAGAGTATTCGGACATACAAATTTATGATAAAGCAGGAAACACCTTACTAGTATTAAGTCCTGTAACAACTACAGATCCGAAAGCCACTATTAGCACTGTTAAAGTGATAGATTCGCGTTACAAAACAGAAAAAGGCATTACAACAAAAAGTACATTTGGTGATATTGAAAAGCAGTATAAAATTTCAAGCATTCAAAATACCATTAAAAATGTGGTTGTTTTCGTGAATGAAATCAATGCCTTTTTTACCATCGATAAGAAAGAGTTACCCGCAAGTTTACAGTTTGATTCTAACGCTAAAATTGAAGCTATTCAAATTCCTGAAACCGCTAAAATTAAATACTTCATGATTGGCTGGGATTAATTTCCTAGACATATTTGATCGTTAAGAACTAAAAAAACGCAAAACCTTTAAAATAACACGTATGAAAACATACCAAGTTCAAGATAATCCATTCGTATTCCCAACAACAGATGGTAAACTAATTAAAGAACATTTTGGATTGGCAACCGATGGCAATCCTGACATTAGTATTGCTCACATGGTTGCACCTGCGGGCTGGAGTGAACCATTTCAAACACCTAAATTTGACGAATACACCTTTATCATTAAAGGAAAAAAACAATTTATAATTGATGGCGAAGAAATTGTTTTAGAAGCCGGACAATCCATCAAAATAACTAAAAATACACGTGTACAGTATTCCAATCCGTTTACAGAACCTTGCGTTTATTTGGCTATCTGTAAACCTGCATTTTCTATGGATTTAGTTAATCGCGAAACCCCATGAAGATCCTTCAAAAATTCATTGGTTTCCTTATAAATGTTATTGGATTATTTTCTAAAAAATCTGCAGCACGTTTGGCATTGTATTTATTTACAACACCCAGACGTGGTAGACTAACAGAAAAACAATATGATTTTTTAGGCACTTCCTTCCGAGAAGAACTCACGGTGAATTCCATCCCTGTTATGACTTACAGGTGGCTAGGAAAAGGAAAAACCATTCTATTAGCACATGGCTGGGAAAGTAATGCGGCGAGGTGGCAGTATTTAATTGAGCCTTTGCGAAAATTAGATTACAACATAATTGCATTAGATGCGCCAGCTCATGGTAAATCTGGAAGCAAACGATTTAACGCCGTGTTATATGCCGATTTTATAAAAGCGGTTTCAAAAAAGTTTAAACCCGATTTTATTATTGGTCATTCCGTTGGTGGTATGGCTTCCGTTTTTTCGCAAACAAACAGCGATTATAAGGCGTTAAAAAAGATGATTTTATTAGGCACACCTTCTGAATTCACGGATGTTTTAAATCGGTATTACACAATGATGGGCTTCAGTAAACGTACAATAAGTGCTATTAACCAACTAGCAAAGGATAGATTTAATGAAGCGCCTGAAAGTTTTTCAACCGCTAAATATTTAGAAACATTAAGTTTAGAAGGGCTCATTATTCACGATGAAAAAGACACCATCATTCCGTATCAAGATGCACTATCCATTAATAACAGCCTAAAAAACAGCAAACTAATAACCACAACAGGATTTGGTCATTCGTTAATAGACGACAGTATATCCAGTTACATTTATGAGTTTTTAAAAAGCTAAATTGATATCTTTGCATGATGGAAGAAAAATTAACAAGACTCAATAAATATTTAAGCGAAGTTGGTTATTGCTCACGTCGAGCTGCCGACAAACTTATTGATGCTGGACGTGTAACCATTAATGGTGTGGTTCCAGAAATGGGAACCAAAGTATCAGAATCCGATGTGGTGGAAGTAGATGGCAAAGAAATTAAAGGCAACGATAACCCATTTGTTTATTTGGCCTTTAATAAGCCTGTTGGCATTGTTTGTACAACAGATACACGTGTGGAAAAAGATAATATTATTGATTATATAAAATATCCGAAACGTATTTTTCCTATTGGTCGTTTAGACAAACCTAGTGAGGGTTTAATTTTCTTGACAGATGATGGTGATATTGTAAATAAAATATTACGTGCGAGTAATAATCATGATAAAGAATATATTGTAACTGTTGACAAACCCATCTCACAAACGTTTATTCAACACATGTCTCGTGGAATTTATTTAGAAGAATTAGATAAAACTACAAAAAAATGTGAGGTTGAAAAACTAGGTACGCACGAGTTTAAAATTATATTAACCCAAGGCTTAAACAGGCAAATTCGTCGTATGTGTGAGTATCTAACCTATGAGGTTGTCACACTAAAACGTATTCGGATAATGAATATTAAACTAGATATTCCTGTTGGAACGTATAGAGAATTTACCAAATCAGAATTCGCAGAATTAAATCGTTTATTAGCAGATTCAGATAAAACGATTACCAATAAAAGCATCGCGAAACAATCTAGAAGATAAATTATATGTCCACTATTTCACCTTTTCATATAGCTATTCCAGTTCACAATTTGGAGGCTTGTCGTGTTTTTTATCGCGATGTATTAAACTGTGAGGAAGGCCGAAGCAGTGACCATTGGGTCGATTTTAATTTTTTCGACCACCAACTAGTTATTCACTATAAACCAAAATCTGACGCCGTATTACATACCAATTCAGTGGATGGGAAATCGGTTCCAGTTCCTCACTATGGCGTGGTTTTACCTTGGGCTGATTTTCAAGAATTTTCTGAACATTTACAGGCGGCAGATATCAAATTTGTTATTGAACCTTATATTCGATTTGAAGGACAAGTGGGCGAACAAGCTACCATGTTTTTTTACGATCCCGCCGGAAATGCTTTGGAGTTTAAAGCGTTTAAAGATAGGAGTCAATTGTTTGCGAAATAAGTTCGAGGCAAATTTTATAAACGCACCGTTACTATTTGGATGTCAGTTTCTTTTTATTACCGATTAAATAAAACGGTAAATAAATTAATAAGAAAAACGGGATTAATATTAATTCTACAACAAGTAAATAATACGGATAATCACCTAAATAATCCAGTGCCGAAGCAGATTCTGGCTTTCTATTTAAATAGAAATAATTAGAATTTAATACATAATTAACAGCCATTATGGTTGCCACATAAACTTGCAATGCTAAAAAGGACTTGATTACACTTTTAAATTTTGGTCGCATATGTAACACGAAGGTGGCATAAAAAATAATGGTAAGTAAACCCAGATGCACAATCCAATACCTGAAATAGTCTAAACTAGGAAAGCCTACAGCAATATCTGGTGTTATAACACCTTGCAAAGTTCCGGCAATTATCCAAAACAATAAAATTTCATACATCCAATATTTTCTAGAAGTAGTAAATATGGGAATAATTAAGGCTAAAAAACTACATAGAAATAAAGGTAAATCTTTAGAAATAGTATAAGCGCCTAAACTAATTTTGTGTACATGAAACAATACAATAGTCAGCGAAACACAAATACCAAGCCACTTAAAAACTAAATATTTTTGGTTAACATGTAATTTTTTACGCGCAAAATGAATAAGACCAATACAAAATAGAATGGCTAGACCAATTGGTAGTATATGCTCTATACTACCAAATTGTACTCTGTTAGACTGAATAATTAGGGTTTGTAAAAAATTCACGTTGCAATATAAGGTCTTTATTGCATGTGTCGTTCTCTAGCCAATAAGGTATTTTTAAGCAGCATGGCAATTGTCATCGGACCAACTCCTCCTGGAACAGGTGTAATATAACTTGCTTTCTTGCTTACATTTTCAAAATCTACATCGCCGGTAATAATATAGCCTTTTGGCGAATTATCATCTGGTACACGTGTAATTCCAACATCAATAATGACAGCATCATCTTTAACCATTTCCGCTTTTAGGTAATTTGGATGACCTAAAGCTGTTATAATAATATCGGCTTGACTGGTTATTTGGGTTATATTTTTTGTGTGACTATGCGTTAATGTTACCGTAGAGTTTCCTGGAAATCCTTTTCTTCCCATTAAAATACTCATTGGACGACCAACAATATGACTACGTCCAATAACAACGGTATGTTTTCCTTTGGTCTCCACATTATACCTATCTAATAGTTCCAAAATCCCAAAAGGTGTTGCAGGAATAAACGTTGACATATCCAAGGCCATTTTACCAAAATTCATGGGGTGGAAACCATCCACATCTTTATCTGGATTTACAGCCATTAAAACTTTTTGCGTATTAATTTGAGGCGGAAGTGGTAATTGAATAATGAAACCATCAATATCTGGGTTTTCATTTAAATCTTGAATTTTATCCAGCAATTCAATCTCACTAGTTGTATTGGATAAACGTACCATGGTGGATTCAAAACCAACACGCTCGCAAGCTCGTACTTTACTTGCAACGTAGGTTAAACTAGCGCCATCGTTTCCGACAATAATAGCCGCCAAATGAGGAACCTTCTCCCCTTTTGCCTTCATTTTTTTAACCTCATCAGCAATTTCATTTTTAATGTCGTTGCTTACTTTTTTTCCGTCTAGTATGACCATATATAATAGTTTTCAGTCGCAGTCGCAATTTCCAGTTCTTACTCTTGCGGTTTTAATTTTCAATTCACTAAATAATCATTCTGGATTGACTCCGAATTTTCCAGGATTATTAATCAAATAATTTATTAATTTACCAACTTCAATTCCTTCATTTGATAAATCTATGTGCTGTTCTTTAGAAATATAATTACAAGCTAAAGCAAAATCTAACCATGTATTTGTTTCTGAATTCTCTGCATCAGCATCAGTTAGCTTGCTATGGTAATGTTTTGGGTAAACTTTCTTTCTATAAGCTTCTGCCAAATTAGCATTCACAGAACGTGAACTTCTTCTAATTTGATCTGTCAATGCGTATGTTTCTTCTTTTGGAAAATTTTTCGAGATTTCAAAAATATCCATAGCTAAATCAAATGCTTTTTGATATGCGAAAAGTTTTTTGAAATCCATTTTATTACTATTTAATAAGATATTATTGAAATTCCCGACTTCAAACTGTTCCTGCAAACTGGTAACTGAACATTACCTCATCCCTTTCATGGCTTGCATCATGGCTTTTCCTTTTCCACCTTGCATCATTTTCATCATTTTACCCATTTGGTCAAACTGCTTTAAAAGCTGATTCACCTCCTGAACAGATGTTCCCGAACCTTTTCCAATGCGCTTTTTTCTACTGGCATTTATAACTGATGGGTTTGTTCTTTCTAAAGGTGTCATGGAATGAATCATAGCCTCAATACCTTTAAACGCATCATCATCTATATCAATATCTTTCATCATTTTTCCTGCACCAGGAATCATGCCGATAAGATCTTTCATATTACCCATTTTCTTGATTTGCTGAATCTGTTTTAAGAAATCATCAAAACCAAATTGGTTTTTGGCAATTTT
The DNA here is from genome assembly GCF_042657385.1 of Bizionia hallyeonensis. NCBI lineage: Bacteria > Pseudomonadati > Bacteroidota > Flavobacteriia > Flavobacteriales > Flavobacteriaceae > Bizionia > Bizionia hallyeonensis. Next base: position 212,987 of record NZ_JBHSLA010000005.1, read on the forward strand.
TTTCTGAAGCTTTCTCGCTTCAACTTCATCATATTGTTCTTGGGCTCTTTCAACAAGAGACACCACGTCTCCCATTCCTAAAATACGATCGGCCATACGCGATGGATAGAAAACATCAATCGCTTCCATTTTTTCGCCCGTACCAATAAACTTAATAGGTTTATTTACAACCGATTTAATAGAAATAGCAGCTCCACCACGTGTATCACCATCTAATTTAGTTAGGATAACACCATCAAAATTTAAGACATCATTAAAGGCTTTTGCTGTATTCACCGCATCTTGACCTGTCATAGAATCCACAACAAATAAGGTTTCTTGTGGTTGGATGGCTTTATGAATGTTGGAGATTTCGGTCATCATGGCTTCATCAACTGCCAAACGACCAGCTGTATCAATAATAACCACATTAAAACCATTGGCTTTGGCATGTGCAATACCTGCTTGAGCAATGGCAACTGGATCTGTATTACCTTTATCACTATAAACCTCAACACCAATTTGATCACCTACAACGTGCAATTGATCTACGGCAGCCGGACGATACACATCACAAGCTACTAATAACGGCTTCTTGGTTTTTTTAGTTTTTAGAAAATTGGCCAGTTTACCAGAAAAGGTTGTTTTACCAGAACCTTGCAAACCAGACATTAAAATAATACTTGGTGTTCCTGATAAATTAAGACCTTCTGCATCGCCACCCATTAATTCGGTTAATTCGTCTTTAACGATTTTCACCATTAATTGGCCTGGCTGAAGTGTTGTTAATACATTTTGCCCAAGTGCTTTTTCCTTTACACGAACGGTAAAATCTTTAGCAATTTTAAAGTTAACATCGGCATCTAAAAGGGCTCTACGTACTTCTTTTAAGGTCTCGGCAACGTTTACTTCCGTAATACTACCATGACCTTTTAATACGTGTAACGCTTTATCTAACTTTTCACTTAAATTATTAAACATACTTCTTATGATTTTTTAAAGATGCAAATTTAATGATTTGATTGCTATTAATAAAGCGATGCTGTTATTTTAATTGCATAAAAAAGAGCTGCCATAATTGACAACTCTTTTCTACTAAAAATAAAACCAATAACTAACCGTTTATAGACATTGAAAACAATCTGCTTCAAGATTATACAAATCACCTACATCATTAGGACTTAAGGTTCGTTTGTACACGCGTAAATCATCTAAATGTCCTGTAAAAAACTGACCAATAAAATAATCATTCAGCGGATCTGTATCAATATTGAATGTGGAGTTTTCATCAATGTTTCGCAATTGTCCATCTCTATATAATCGTATGGTATTATTTGAATCTCTCGTAACAACCAAATGATGCCAATCTGTATTTTCCCATTGCACATCCACTTCACCATTCCAATCATTATCCCATAATCCGTAACCGTTAGTCGTATCACTAACTAGAGGCGTATTTAAATCGTAAACAGCCAATTGAAACCCTTCGGAGTTAACGCTTCCTTTTTGGAAAATGGTTTCAAAATTTCCTGCCGTGGTATTTTGCATTTTAAACCAAACACTTACTGAAAAATTATCGCCTTGAACCAATTGGTTTTGAGCTGTAACTGGAATAGAGAAATTAGCATTTCCTTCAAATAAAGCGGCACATGTTGCATTACCTGCTCGATCTTCGGTTAAACTAAAATCGTTAATAACAGTTCCTCCAATTAAATCTCGAACCTCATTCCCAAAAGGCATATAGATAATTAAATCGTTAGTTAAAGTACCCGGATTATTACAGGTTGGACAATCACGCTCCATAACCATGTTTGTATTATTGGCAGTAACCATTTCCAATCGACCTTCATCACAAGCTACAATCAACCAATACTCATTAACAGCTTGAATATCTGGCCCATTTACACCACTTAATAAAAGTGCTACAGAGGTTCCTGATTGTTCCGTTGACCATAAGGCAGAAATAGTCATTCCATTACCTGTAACAATAATTTCGGAATTTGAAACAAAATCAAATTCATACATAATTAAATGGTCGTCGCCATTATAACTTACCACATTCCAAATACAGGATTGTAAATAGTTATCAATATCTGATTCTAAACAATTGGCACTACAATTTTCAAGCATTAAATCAATTTCGTACACTTGAAAATCACCATTTAAAGCTTCAATTCTCAAATAAACGGTTTGTGGGTTTGCGGTATTTGAATACGAATTTGGTTGGGCTATGGCATTCACATTATTTTCAGCATCTCCCAATGTGACATGAAATGACGGTGTGAAATCCACAGTACAAACAACATTCCCTAACACTTGAGTCTCCAGTTCAAAAATTGCAAATCCGTCGTTATCAAAATCACAAGCTGTAATAGATACATCGTCAAAACAACTAAATGGATTCTCTTGACAGTCTTGCTCCAAAACCATTTCAACCGTTTCAGAATTTATTTGTTGCGTCCATACCATTCTATCATCATTACAGTTTTCAATTAACCAATCGCCTTCTAAAGCTTCGGCATAAGCCGTTAATTCTGAAATTGAAATCACTACACCTTCATTGGTTGTAGAAGCACTCCAGTTTCCACCAATAGCAACCGTTATAAAATCTATTATGAATTCTACTGTGCCATTATCGTTGAAAAACACATCATATTCTATAAAGGTATCGTCACTATTATAGCTCACAATATTCCAATGACATTCTTGTAAATTTTCAATAACATCATCAAGATCACAATCATAAAAACAGTTTTCATTAGCCGCATTGATAGCTTCCTCTAATGCTTGATTATTAGCAACTTCAATCGTTGTACCATTTGTATATTGAATGGACACTGGAAAATTTAAGCTTGTTAGAACAGCACCATTATTACCATCATCTAAACCTTCTAAAAAGATATATAATTCGTAATCATTATCTATAACAACGGTATCAATAATTTGAAAACTAGTGTTATAAATGGAAAAGGAAATTGGGTATACAAAATCTGCACACTCTATAAGGTCTTCATCTGCTATACAGGAGTCAATAAACGCTTCTAACGTGTCCACGGAATCGATATTAACTTCGGTATAATCGTTTAAAATTATAGATATTGGGAATAGGAAATCTAAATCATCCTCATCGGTATTGCTGGCATCAAAAATAGCTTCCAACAGACTTAAATCAGTAAGTGTTTCAATAGTTAAGGTAATACCATTTGCGACAATGGTTACCGGTAAATTAACTGTAAAGCAATCCGAACCATCAAGAATATTATCCACATTACCATTGTTGGCAGACGTGTTTCGCATTAAGTTAGCCAAATTGGATTCTGGCTGAATAATTTCCTGTTCGTTTGAAGGTGTTTCTTCAATAACCTCATCTTGACATGCGGTAACTGTAAAAAACAGAATCCCGACAAGTAAGAAGATACATTTGATTGGTTGTTTCATGATATGTGTTTTAATTAGACTCATTTCTTATAAAACAGTTTAAATTTAAAAACTCCTACCATGCCATGACTTTTTTTATACATTTACAGACAGAATTTAAAAAATGTCTAAAGATTTAAATGATCATATTTGTAATGAACAGCTGTTTTCCAAGCTGTTTAAAACGCATGCCAAAAACTTGCACAACTTTTTATATTACAAATTTGGAAGCCATTTAAACCCACAAGATCAGGTTCAAGAGGCTTTTATAAAGTTATGGAAAAACTGTAAAGACATCAAACCATCTAAAGCAAAATCGTATTTATTTACGGTTGCCAATAATTTGATGTTAAATGCTGTGGCGCATCAAAAAGTGGTGTTAAAATTTCAAGAAATAAAACCCAAGTCATCCACAAACGAAACGCCAGAATTCCTTTTAGAAGAACGTGAATACATGGAAAAACTCCAAAAAGCGATTTCTAATTTAACCGAAGCACAACGTGTGGCCTTTTTATTGAATCGGGTTGAAGGGAAAAAGCACAAAGAAATTGCCGACCTGCTAAACATTTCAACCAAAGCTGTAGAAAAACGTATTTATGGAGCTCTAAAACAATTACGAAAAGATATTGAAGGTATTTAAATAAATAATTTAAACCGAGGTAGGAAAAACAATAGCGAACTTGTTATATACTTGAGTAGGTACATTATGAATCGAGAAGAACTGATACAAAAATGGTTGCAAGACGACTTGAATCCGCAAGAACTAGCCGCATTTAAGGCACTTGATGATTATGAGCCGCTTATGAAATTATCAGAAAACTTGATGCATTTTAAAGCTCCCAAGTTTGATGAGTCGCTTGCTTTTGAAACCATTTCGGCAGAAATTTCCAAAAAGCAGAAATCGAAAACAAAATGGTTAAAACCTATTTTAAAAATTGCAGCATTAATTGCCATTTCCTTTAGTGTGTATTATTACACAACGACTTTAGATACACATATTACCACATTAACCGCTGAAAAAACAACATTTGAATTACCAGATTATTCAGAGGTAACTTTAAATGCACAATCCCAAATAACCTACAATAAAAAAAGCTGGAAAAACCAACGTGAATTGACCTTACATGGTGAAGCTTATTTTAAAGTTGAAAAAGGTTCCAAATTTAATGTTCAAACATCCTCTGGAACTATTACCGTTTTAGGAACCCAATTTTTAGTAGAAAACAGAAATGATATTTTTGAAGTGGTTTGTTATGAAGGTTCTGTACAGGTTATAACTGACCATAAAAATATGGTTTTAAAACCAGGCGATCAATTTTTAATACTAAATGGGAAATTTATTGCACGAGAAAAAGAAAACATTCTAAATCCAGCTTGGTTATACAACCATAGTCAGTTTAAGAGCATGCCGTATAAATTTGTTTTAAACGAATTGGAGCGTCAGTATGGGCTAAAAGTTGATGCACAAACGATAAACACATCCGTGCTGTTTACTGGGAAATTTGTTCATACGGATTTAGATTTAGCATTAAAAGCTATTACACTACCTTTAAATATTACCTATACAAAAGAAAATGGTTTGATTGTGTTGCATGAAAAATAAACCCTTTATTATATTTTTTTACTGCTTTTTTGGCCTGTTTGGATTGCTTCAAGCTCAAAATAACGCCGCCAAAACCAAACCCTTACAATCCGTTTTAGAACATATTGAACGGGAATACCAATTGTCTTTTTCTTATGCTGATGCTACGGTTGCCAATAAAGAAATACCTCCTCCAAGCCAAACACTTTCTAAAGCAAAACTCATTGCGTATTTAGAAACTGAAACGCATTTAATTTTTGAAATGGTATCAGAAACTAGCTATGCCGTTAGACCTATTAAATTTTCAGATATCACCAAAACTCAATATCTAAACGAAGTAATTCTTAATAATTATTTAACAGAAGGTATTTCGACACAAGCGGATGGAACAACACATATTCACTTAAAAACCTTTGGAATTTTACCTGGCTTAATAGAACCTGACGTGTTGCAAACCATTCAAGCCTTGCCGGGGATTACAAGTGCTGATGAACGGGTTTCTACCTTAAATATTCGTGGTGGCACTAACGACCAAAATCTCATTCTCTGGGATGGCGTAAAAATGTATCAATCCGGCCATTTCTTCGGACTTATTTCAGCTTTTAATCCATCTTTAATTGATGATGTTTTAGTTTCTAAAAATGGATCCAGCGCACAATTTGGCGATGGTGTTTCTGGAATTATTGATATGCAAAGTTCCCATACCATTTCAAAAAAAACCGAAGCAGGAATAGGCGCCAATATGTTAGCTGCTGATGCCTTTGCTCGCATTCCTATTTCAGAAAAAACAGGCGTACAAGTTGCGGGAAGGCGTTCGCTTACCGATGTTTTTAACACGCCAACTTACAAGCAATATTTTAAACGTATTTTTCAAGATTCCGATTTAACAAATCCTACGGAAACCGTTTTAACAAACTCGGAAAAATTCTATTTTTATGATGTTTCTGCCAAACTGATTTATGATATTTCTGAAAAGGACAAATTGGAAGTCAGTTTTTTAAACATTGAAAACGCCTTGGATTACCAAGAAACGGCCACCATAAACAATAGCAAAACACGTTCAGACAGTCAACTTACCCAAGGTAGCCTGGCCATAAATAGCACGTTTTCTAGAAATTGGAATTCTAAATTACAAACAACATTTCAAGCCTATTTTTCTTCATATGATTTATATGCTAATCATGCTGATGTGAGCAATAACCAGAAGCTCATTCAAGAAAACGAAGTCACAGATGGTAGTTTTAAAGCACATATTCTTTACAACGTAGATGCACAATTAAATTATGAAGGTGGTTACCAATATTCTGAAGTTGGCATCAGTAACCTTGAAGACGTTTCCAACCCTATTTTTAGACGTTACATCAAAGAAGTATTACGAACTCATGGATTTTATAACGAATTAACCTGTAAATCGAAATCCGGAAATACGCGAGCACGCTTTGGATTTCGGGCGAATTATATAGAGAAATTTTCAGATTTCTATTTTGAACCACGCGTGAGCTTCAATCAAATTATTGCTGAAAATTTTCGCATTGAAGTTTTAGCAGAATTGAAAAGCCAAACAACATCGCAAATTATTGATTTACAAAACGATTTTTTAGGTATTGAAAAGAGACGATGGATTTTAGCCAATAATAACGATATTCCAGTCATAAAAAGTCAGCAACTTTCCACTGGAATTCATTACAATAAAAACCAATTATTAATTAGTTTGGAAGGTTACATCAAACAGGTTGATGGCATTACGTCTAGAAGTCAAGGTTTTCAAAATCAGTTTCAATACACCAATTCTATTGGCGCATATCGTGTAACAGGATTGGACTTTTTAATTAATAAACAATTTGAAAATTTTAGCACTTGGTTAAGTTACTCCTATAGTAAAAACGCCTATACCTTTCCAGAATTACATAATGGGGACCAGTTTCCAAATAATGTAGACATCAAACATCAATTAAACGTATCGGGCACCTACACCTTAAATCGTTTGAAATTAGCCTTAGGGATGAATTGGCATTCAGGAAAACCCAACACATTAATAGATAGTGGTCAAACCGAAGCTTCCAACACACTTGTTTACGGCGAACCCAATGCCGAAAATTTACCCGATTATTGGCGAACGGACTTTTCAGCCATTTATAATTTTCAACTTTCAAAACAGACCAATGCCCAAATTGGCGCCTCCGTTTGGAATATTTTTGACACAGAAAATATTATAAATAGGTACTATATCATGGATGCCAATAACCAAGTAATTCAGGTAGAAAACGTAGCATTAGGTATTACACCAAACCTATCGATTCGCGTTTTATTTTAGAAGGTTAATCCTTGCTCCTATGCTGTTTATTTTTCTGATGAATTTTCCCAGCAAAATAACCTAAAAGAAAAGGCAAAAACAGCAGGATGGCGAATAATAAAACCACATAAAGCAAAATAGTTCCCGTTAAGTCTTTAACATGAATATGGCTTGATCCACCATTTTTACTGAAATTTCGCTAGCTTCTACAGCCACAGCCTTACGTTCTCTTAAAAAAATACTATCCAAAGCAATACGTTCACGCATTATTATGGTATCTATTGCCTGACGCTCTAAGGCCAAGCGTTCACTAACAAATCCAATTTCAGAATTTAGTTCATAAAACAGAATTCGCATATCATTTGAAAACGATTTTAAAGCAAGGTTAAGTTTTTCTGGTGTGTTTTCGGCAATATCACTTAACCTATCTACTTTCATTTCAATGGTTGCCATGACATCTTTTATTTGAACAGAATCAAATCCTTTTTCTTTCAATATTAATTCTGTATTCCACTTAAATTGTTTGCCGGCAGCATCGGTAGAATAGGTTAATTTATCTGAAAAATTAGTCATCACTTCAGATAAGGAACCAACGGTTGTAAAAGCCAGACTATCGGGCACTTTTAAAAACGCCACATATTCTGAACGCACTGGATCGTGTCTGAAATTAGCATTTGAAATAGGGTTTTTGTTTGCAAATTTTGAAGCGAAATCTTGATGTTGTATAAAATCTTCTGCTTTAAAAAACTGTCTTGCCTTCGCTTCAATGTCGTTTACATTGTCTTGGGAAACTCGCGCTACGTAGTTGGTGTATATTCCAAAATAATCATGAGCTTGTTTGGTGTCCATAAAATTTCGCACTTGCAACATATACGTCCAAGTATCCATTAAGGAAAGCTTGGGTGAACTCTGAAAAGCGGTATTTTTAAAGGCATTTAAGGTTTCTATTTTCCAACGGTAAGCGTGCTTCTGCAAATTGGTATTGGCAGTTGTGGCTATAATACTATCTGCCGCAAATTCAACCCGATTCGTTGCTTCTGTGACTAAAGATTGTGTTAGCAACCGTATATTTAAATCCTGTTTGGAGAGTGGTTCTTGAGCCGTTTCAATTTTTAATAAAGAACAACTATAAAGCAACCCTGTTATGGCTGCAAGATAAGCGACACGCTTAAACATTTTTAAAAACAAAGAGGGTTTCACATAGTTAGTTTATACCTTAAATATAATAACGTAAATGGAAACTATTGATAACCAGCAATAAAAAAGCCATTATAAAAACCCTAATTACATGCGTTCAGGCACGTGAATTCCTAACAAACTAAAACCATTTTTAATAATCTGTGCAACGGACTGCGAAAGTTGAACTCGGAAAACCTTTTCCGAATCAGAATCAGCACCAAGAATAGACACATTTTGATAAAACGAATTAAAGCCTTTTACCAAATCGTAAATATAATTGGCAATTAAAGCAGGACTATGGTTGTTTGCGGCATTTTGAATAACTTCCGGAAACAGTTCTATTTGCTTAATAAGGTCGCGTTCTTTTTCATGTAATTTAATATCCGTAATGGCTTGCGAAATATTAAAATCCGCTTTACGTAAAATAGCTTGAATTCGCGCGTAGGTATATTGAATAAAAGGTCCTGTATTTCCTTGAAAATCCACAGACTCTTTTGGGTCAAATAAAATACGTTTTTTAGGGTCTACTTTTAGAATGTAATATTTTAACGCACCCATACCAATAGTTTGATACAATTCTTGCTTATCGGTTTCTGAGTAACCATCCAGTTTTCCAAGTTCGCTTGAAATTTCTTCGGCTGTGTTTGTCATATCTTGCATTAAATCGTCTGCATCTACAACCGTTCCTTCTCGACTTTTCATTTTACCGCTTGGCAAATCTACCATTCCATAACTTAAATGGAAGAGGTTTTTAGCCCAATCAAATCCTAATTTTTTCAAAATTAAAAATAGGACTTGAAAGTGATAATCTTGCTCGTTACCAACCGTATAAACCATGCCTCCCACATCCGGATAATCTTTAGCACGTTGAATTGCTGTTCCAATATCTTGCGTCATATAAACGGCTGTACCATCGGCACGCAAAACAATTTTTTCATCCAGACCATCTTCGGTCAAATCACACCAAACAGAACCGTCTTCTTTTTTAAAGAAAACCCCTGTTTTTAATCCTTCGGCAACAAACTCTTTACCCAATAAATAGGTTTCACTTTCGTAGTACAATTTATCAAAATCTACACCTAGGTTTTTATATGTAACATCAAAGCCGCTATAAACCCATCCATTCATTTTTTTCCAAAGTGAAACCACGTGCTCATCACCCGCTTCCCATTTAAGAAGCATATTTTGAGCTTCCAAAATAATAGGTGCTTCCTGTTTTGCTTCCGCTTCGGTTTTCCCTTGATTAATAAGTTCTGCAATCTGTTTTTTATATTCTTGATCGAATTTCACATAGTAATTACCAACCAGTTTATCACCTTTTAAACCTGTTGATTCTGGTGTTTCACCATTTCCAAAACGTTCCCAAGCCAACATACTTTTACAAATATGAATTCCGCGGTCGTTAATAATTTGCGTTTTATAAACTTTTTTACCTGAAGCTTTTATAATTTCGGCAACACTGTAACCTAATAAGTTATTTCGAATATGCCCTAAATGCAAAGGCTTGTTGGTGTTTGGCGACGAATATTCAACCAAAATAGCATTGTCATTCTGTTTTGCCTCTACAAACCCAAAGTCGGTTTTTTGAGAAATAGCATTGAAAAATTTTAGATAATAGGCATCTTCAATTTCAATATTTAAAAACCCTTTAACCACATTGAAACCTATAACGACGTCCAGATTATCTTTTAAAAACTGACCAATTTGCTCACCAATTTGAACCGGGTTCCCTTTTATTTCTCGTAACATTGAAAAGACAACAACAGTTATATCGCCAGGAAATTCTTTACGTGTTGCTTGAAATTCTACGGAAGAAATGGCCACGTTATAAATGGATTTTACCGCTTGTTTTACAGATTCTGAAAGGGTTTCTTGAAGATTCATTTTTACATTTTTAAGAGTGCAAAGATACTATTTTAATACAAGTTATTCATGCAATTTTTAGTTAGAATTACGTGCACCATCTATTTCATTACTAGCCCATGAGGTGGGAATCATGAGATGGTTATTTTTGAAGATTAGAAATTACCCAATGCGTCATGCCATCAAAAACGTCTATATAAAAGGTAAATAAGCCCGTAAAACTTCATGTGCATTTCATCGACTAATGTGTCGTTATTCCAAGATAATTACCGTTAGTCGGAATCGGTTATTTTAAAGAAAAAGCCATTGGTCATTTCAACTAATTTATTGGTATTAAAACCTAAAAATTAGCATTTTATATCTCTTTTAACAATTTTTGTGAAGTAAATGCTATTGATCCCAAATTAATGGGCTTTTTAAACTAACACATTACCTGCTTTAACGTTGTATCTCAAGATTTTAAATAAGCTTGATTATACGGCTCGTTGTAGCTTTATAATTGTATGAGGCAATTAATTACTTTGTTACTATTTCTTTCTGTTTTTATTTGTTTCTCCCAAACAAAGGAACAGGATAGTCTTACTATTCAATTAGCCTTTCAAAAATCCGATACGTCTAAAGTTGAAACCTCGCTTAAGCTTATAAAATCGCTTTATGACAGTAAAGAATATGCCAAATCTTTAAAGTTCATTTCTGAAAGCGAGAAATTATCAAACACTTTAAATTATCAAAAAGGCAATGCAGAAATCACCTATTATAAAGCTTTAATTTTTGCTGAAAAGGATGATTATATCAATGCTATTGATAACTATACCAAATCTAAAGACTTATTTATTGTTTTAAAAGACACTTTAAGTATTGCGAAAGTTAATAATAGCATTGGCTTAATTGAGATAGCGCGTGGTAATTATAACAAAGGGCTACAGTATTCCTTATCCGCTATTATTGAATTAGAAAAACGTGGCTTAAACAAGGAGTTATGTTCTGCCTACAAAAATTTAGCAGATGCTTATGAGCATATTAACAATCGTGCTAAAGCCATTGAATTCAATCTGAAGCGCTTGGAGATTGAAAAGAAACTAAATGATAAAATTGGTATAATTTCAACGCATAAAAAGCTTGCTGAACTGTATTCTCTTGAAAAGGAAAACCGAAAAGCAATTGATTATTACGAAAAAGTACTTCGTGACTTAAATGAAGAAAACGATTCTTTAAAAGGCGAAATCTTACCGCGTTTAGGTGGTGAATATCTTCAATTTAAGGATTATGATGTTGCCACAGGCTATTTATTAGAAGGTCTGAAGTTAAATAGGCAAACGGACAATCAATTAGGATTGTTAATTTCACTTAATAATTTAGGGAAACTTAATTTACAGCAAAACAAAACCACTATTGCCGAGATTCAATTAACGGAGGCGGGTAAAATTGCAAAGGCTTTAGAAAACGATCAGCAGTTATTAATGAATTATAGATTAATGACGGTTTTGGATTCCACGAACAGAAATTATGAACGTGCTTTTGAAAGACAACGTGATTATTATAATCTGAAAAGACGGATTGAATTGCAAAATCGGTTACCTAAAGTAGAACCAACTTCCAATGTACCATCATTATCAGATATTAATGCTATTAGCAAATCGGTGGAGTCCAATATTTTAGAACAGCATGAGCAAGAGAACACGGAAAACGAGAAAAAACTGAATGACTTGCGGTTTGTGTTCTATATTTTATTAGCTGTATTTGCCATTCTACTTATCTTTTTTGTGTTGATCTATTCCAAGCGAAACAGCCGCTTAAAATACACGCGCGATTTAGAAGAAAAAAATCAGAAAATAGAATTACAAAATGCTGCTATTTTAGAGCAAACCAAGCATTTAGAAGACATTAATAAGGTGAAGGACCGTTTGTTTTCGATTGTTTCTCATGATTTGAAAGATTCGTTAACATCTATTAAAGGATTTATTGATTTATTAAATGATGGCTCGTTAACACAGTCTGAATTTAATTCGCTAATTCCTGAATTAAGTGAAAATGCTAACAATGCATCCTTGTTGCTTTTCAATTTATTAAACTGGTCTAAATCCCAAATGCAATCCTTGGAATCCAATCCAAGTTTATTTGATATTCAAGAAGTATTTGAAGAAAAGACACACTTATTAGAACAGAAATTAGAGAAAAAGGGCATTACGTTAATCAATCAAACCTTACACGATTTTGTTTATGCAGATCGAAGTATGATTGAAATTGTTGTTCAAAACTTATTAACCAATGCCATAAAATTTAGTAAATCTGGAGACACCATTACGGTAGCAAACCGGATAAGTAATGGACGCTCAATAATCAGCATTTCAGATACAGGTGTTGGAATTGCACCAGAAAATATTGAGAAACTATTTAAAAATAGCACATTCACAACCGTTGGTACTAGTAATGAAAAAGGCACTGGTTTAGGACTAACAATTTGTAAAGAATTAGTAGACCTTAATATGGGGAAAATTTGGGTAGAAAGCAGCCTAAATCGAGGAACAACCTTTTATATAGAGTTACCTAAATCCAATCCTGTAGTATAAAATTTTTAAGCTTTAGGCAAGAACACTTCGGCCATCATACAACGCGCACTTCCACCTCCACACGTTTCAATAGTTTCTAACGAGCTTGATAAAATAGGACAATGCTTTTCAATGTCGTTTATTTGAGCAACGGTTAAACTATCATGAGCTGCTTTGCTCATAACTAAATACCGCTGATTTAAATGTCCTTGAACTTGGAGCATGTTTCCAGCAAACTGATGCATTTGCGCTTCTGTAATGGCAATAATACTTTTTCCGTCTTCTTTTAAGCTCTTTACAATGGATTTACGCTCTTTTTTATCGTCTATGCTATCTAAACAAATTACTGCAAATTTTTCGGCAAGACACATCATTACATTAGTGTGATAAATTGGCAAACGTTTGCCTTCTACCGTTTGGAACGCTGTAAATAACATTGGCGCATAATCAAAATCCTCACAAAACTCGATAAATAAATCCTCGTCCGCTCTAGCAGATAATGCACAATAGGCTTTTTTATTTATTCTATCCAACAATAGGCTTCCAGTCCCTTCAAGAAATACACCTTCGTTTTCCGCTTCTGTGTAGTCAATAATGTTTTCAATTTTAAAACCAGCCTCTTCCAAACGCAAAAGAATATCTTCACGTCTCTCCACACGTCTGTTTTCAGCAAACATAGGGTAAAGTGCTACATCGCCATTTTCGTGGAAGCTCACCCAGTTATTTGGGAATATGGAATCTGGTGCATTTAATGCCTTGATATCGTTTTCTACAATTACCGAAATACCAACAGCACGTAATTTATCAACAAAAGCATCAAACTCTTCTTGCGCTTTGGCATTAATTTCAGCATTTTTAAGATCTAAATCTTCCTGAAAATAATTATTTACCGCTGTTTGTTCATTCATTCTAAAATGAACTGGGCGAATCATCAATATGGTATTTGTTGTTTGTGACATCACGCTGTATTTGGATTGCAAAATTATGATTTTTTATAGAATCCCACGCATGTTTAACAATAAAAAGTAAGGGCTTTTTAGAACCTGCTTAAAAACAAAGAAGGCTGCAAAATGCAGCCTTCTTTGTTTAATTATAAAATCAATTTATTAGTTTCCACTAATAATGATTTTCTGTGAAAAATTATTTCCAGACAGGATATATACTCCAGTGGCTGTTGTAGGAGGAATGGTTACTCTAGTATTCCCACTAAATCCATCATACTGTGTATTTGATAGTGTAATGGAACGACCACTAACATCATATAATTTATAGTTATCATCTGGGTTTGCATGGGTAATATTAATCGTCCCACCAGAAGTTACTGGATTTGGATAAATAGTTGATGTATTCAAAGCAAAACTATCAACTCCTAATGTAGAACCATTAAAGTAAGGTATTGCAAAATTGTATGCTTCAACACCAATAGTTTCACCAATTATACGGCCTGGGATATCATCAGCTGGTGGATGAATTCCGCCCCAGATTCTTGATAAACTACATTGATCTGATGCATCACGATATGTTGCCCATTGCAAGGTAATATCCACAGATGGACCTTCTTCAAAAACTAAAAAATCATTTTTATAGGCTACAAACTCACCCATTCCTCCAGGGAAATATTCATCTCCTGTAATGAGGGTCATAACTTCAGCAGCCGCTCTTGAGTACGTAGAATGTCCTGAAATAAAACCAGCAAAAGGTGGTGTTACAAACGATGGTCTTTGGTAAGGCCACCAGTTTTCAGATAAAATCCAACCTACTCCAGCCGTATCGGTGTCCGTATTACTAACAAAGTCAGGACCTTTCCAAGAGTATAATTTAATTTTACCAACATTTTGGTCGAAACCACCAGCAAGTGGATCGCCAGATTCTACCAATTCAACAAAACCAGGTTCTAGCTTAATTCCTTGTGGGTGATAGCTAGCTAATTGGTCATCTGAACTTTGACCTAAATCGGCCATATAACGAATAGCTGAAATTGGACGAATATAATCATACCATCCTTTAATACTCCAAGCTGTAATGGCCGCATCATGCATGGCACCACCTAAAATAAAATACGATTTCACATCCCATTCTACAGGTTCCAATACGTCTCCTGTTCCATTCAGTTTTTTCTCCAATAATGGATTATCAGACACATGATTTAACAATGTAAACCAGTGACCTGGAGGCGTTTCAGAATCTGGACCATCTGCCCAGAATTCTGCTAATACACGCGTATAATCACCACGAGGCACAACTTGTGGCTGGTAAGGCTGATTAGTTACAGGGTTTAAATTACGTCCAGTTCCTGGATCACCTCCAACCACACGATTATAAAACGTTGGGTATTGTGTATAATCGGTTGGAAATGAAGAAATAGGCGTATTTCCAATAGCGCCAGGTGAAATGTCCCACATAACACCATCAGCTGGATCTAAATGAGAACCCCAAACGGACACCATAGAAAAATTCCATTTATAGGCCTCGCTTGAAACACTTGTATTGGTGTTATCTATATATGGTGGATTTGCAGGATTGTGGTATACACTATAATCATCACCATCTCTTTGAAAGATATCCTTATCACCACTTGACATAGCAAAAGGTGTTACATCTCCCCATTCAGGGCTTAAAAAGTTAATAACATCACCATCAATTAAATTTCCACTTTGGTCAATATATGTATCTAAACTTAATGATTGCCAGCGATTAGGATCTGTTAACGAAACGGCTTCATAAGCTGGTGCTAACGGTGGGTTAACCGGCTGATAATACGCATTATCATAACCTGTAGCTTCTCTTGCGCCATCCGAATTTCCGTAATCTATAAGTATTTGCCCAATATAGTTTCCAAGTTCAGCAGCATTACCAGATGTATAATCCGTAGATGTTACTCCAGTGCTATAACCTAACTGATCCATTAAAAAATTAAAACGTTGTTGTGTTTGAAAAACACCAGGTGAATTTTGAAACCTATGGGTTAATAATCTATACATAGCGTAACTAACCGCTTTATTAACGGACGCTGTATTACCTTCTAATGGTGAAAAAGCTTGCAGTGTGCTCGTAAAACCATGCACTGTATTTCCTACTAAATATGGATCACCGTGTTGTCCATTTCCTGGGTTTTCAATTTTATCATAAATTGCCCATATATCATACATAGCAACACTAGAGTGAAATAGGTTTCTAGCGTGTACGGTTGGTCTAGCAAAATCTTTTCTAATGGCCTCAAGTAACGCCTCATTCCAAAGTCTAGCAATGGACACATTGTCTGGTGTTTCATAAATAACGATATCCACATCTAGTTCAACCACTGGACTTGAACATAAGGTGCTCGTTTCTTTTACGGTTATTTTTCCTGTGTCATTTATTCCCCATTTTACAGTAAGACTATTTGTTCCTTGACCACTAACTAATTCTCCTCCTGTAACCGTCCATGCTAGAGTTGAGCTAGGATCAGATAACGGGTAGGTATATGTTTCTTCGTCTAAAAAACCTGCTATTGTAGCACCTGAAATAACATCAGAAGCCAAATAGGTACATGAACCATCATCAACTGTTGCTGACGGATTGTAGGAGCATGACGTAGGATCTGTACAACCAAATATTTTAACACTTGGTGAAATCATTAAATCCACCATACCTGCACCTTCAGTTGCTTTAAAGTGTGAATCAGCGGCAATATTTTGATACGACTCTACAGTCCCTGACGGCCACTTAATTGTAACATCACTAATTTGCGTATCTGTATTTAAACCAAAATGAACGGGTTTGATGCTCTGACCTAAAAATCCAACACCATTAAAGTAACGTTTAAAAGTCCCAGAAGCGGTAGTAATTGTTACTTCTGTACCGATAGCACTTTTGTTAGAAGTTGTTCCTTCCAAAGACAATTTAAAGAAATGTACGTGATTTGGATCACCTACATTTAATAACGTATTTTCATATAAAAAGGAGTTTATATCACTATTGGTCAGGTATAAATCTAAATCACCATCATTGTCATAATCAAAATCAACGGCTTCAATACTAATTGTTAAATCATGAAGGTTTGATGCTATGGTTGCATTTTCAAAATTATTATCTCCTTCAACATATTTGTTTTTATAGTATACATTATATTCTGCATTTCTATTTTCGAACGTATATCCATTTGCAATAAACAAATCCTCATCACCGTCTAAATCGAAATCGGCAAACTTGGTACCCCAAGCCCATCCGTTACCAGCAATATTATTGGCTAAACTATTCTCTGTAAATGTATTGGTTCCTGTATTGGTAAATAAAGCGGTTTCATCTATTCCTGTTATAAAAAAATCAAAAAAACCATCATTATTATAATCGCCCATGGCAATACCCATGTCATCAAAATTATTATTTAAACCAACGGCGCTAGCTTGCTCTGTAAAACTGATGCCACCATTATTGATATACAAATAATTAATTTCATCAAAATCATTACTTACGTATAAATCCATAAACCCATCTTGATTAAAATCAAAAGGCATGGCTGTAAAGCTCTCTCTAGGCGTTACTTCAGCAATTCCAGTAGAAACGGTTACATCTGTAAAAGTACCATCTGCATTATTACGATATAAAAGGTTTGAAGAACATCCACCCCAATCATTAATATAGATATCTAAAAACCCATCGTTATTATAATCAAACCAAGTGGCTCCCATATACTGACAAGTAGTGGCTAAATTAAATCCCGCACTTGCTGTGATATTAGAAAATGTACCATCGCCGTTATTTTGATATAATAACACATTAAAGGTGTTGGTTATAAACAAATCTGGGAAACCATCATTATTATAATCCCCCCAAAAAGCACCTTGTTTAAATCCGTCAAAGCTATAAAACACACCATCTTGACTATAATCTGTAATTAGCATATTATTTAATCCAGCAGCTACCGTTACATCTGTAAAGGAACCGTCGTTATTATTTTTAAATAATTTACTGTGTGTTCGCTCAATACCGTTTACATCAATGGCTTCGGCCACTACAAAAATATCCATAACGTTATCACCATCATAATCTGCAACGGCAACCCCACTATTTTGTTCAAGGTTTCCTAAACCAGAAACCGCATCAGCGCGTTGAAAAACTTGCGCTGTAGTTTGCAACGCACAAGCCATGAAAATAAGACTCATTAATAAGCCTTTAAATAGTTGATTTTCCCTCATAATAATTAATATTTAATCAAATGAAGCACTATTTATTCTTTCTTAAAAATTTATTCTACAAAGTGCCAAATAATTACTTTAAATGGTATGATAAGTAAGAAAAATTCTTAAGTAAACGTTAAACAAAACGATCAATATTCTGATATAAAGAATTTTACGGCGTGGAATTGGACACTTGTAATAGTTTGCCGTTATAGTATTTTTGACCGGTTGTAGAAAAGTCAAAAATATAATTTGCCATAGATTTTGGTGTCATGGGCACTTCAAATCCTGGAAACGCCTCTTCAAGCATTTCCGTTTGAACAGCGCCCAATGCTAATACATTAAAACAGATACCCGTTTCTTTATATTCCTCTGCCCATAATTCTGTTAAGGTTATAACAGCTCCTTTACTGGAGCTATAAGCTGCAAGGCCAGGAAATTTCATACTACCTTGAACGCCACCCATTGAGCTAATAGTTAGCACATGACTTTGAGTTTTCATAAAAGGCAATATAACACGTGTCATCTCTGCAACGCCAAACACATTGGTTTTATATACGAATTCAAAATCTTCCAATGTGGTTTCCGAAAAGGGTTTATTGAGAAGTGCACCGGCATTATTAATTAGAATATCTACGTGGCCCCATTCGTTTTTCACAAAGGTTTCCACTTTATGAAAGTCCGCTTTTTTTGATAAATCGAAAGGAAAAGCCGTTACATTAAGCAGCTTTAAGTCTAAAATGGGTTTTGCATTTCTTGACAATGCTAAAACTTGATAGCCTTTTTCTGAAAACTGTTTGACTAATTCAAACCCAATTCCTCTACTTGTTCCCGTAATTATAACATGTTTACTCATCGTGCATTTTAATTTCTTGGGTTGCCGTATTACTCATTTTTTCAATACCTGGAATTAATTGATTAATTAAACTCGCCATGTGGTCATAATCCAATTTATCTATTTCGTCACCAACATGATGGTAGAAATCATAATTTGATAAATCGCAAGACGAAATAGTATGTGAAGGCATTTTAAACACGTCATAAAACGGATAATTATCGGATGCTTTAAATAAATTGTATTGTTTAGCCACTTCAGATTCTCCTAAAAAATTAGCCCCTACATAAGCGTTAATTTTTTCAGCCATATTGGACTTACCATAACCCGTTAAAAAAGCTACATAGTCGCGATCTTTAAAAGGCACACCAATCATTTCCATATTTACTACTGTATATAATTTAGCGTTTTCATCTTTGAGTCTATTAGCTAAATGTTTAGAGCCCAATAAGCCCATTTCTTCCGCCGAAAACAACACAAACATTAAACTACGTTTATTGGATTTTTTAGCTCCAAAATAGCGCGCCATGGCCAAAACGGATGATGTTCCCGCGGCATTATCATTGGCGCCATTAGCAATTGAATCGGATTCAACCATTTTAGCTTTCGTTCCAATATGATCATAATGGGCACCAATAATGATAATTTCATTTTTTAGCGTTGCATCGGTTCCCTCTAAAAACCCTACAACGTTATAGGCATCCATTTCTTGAACTTTAAAATGATCCCGATAGGTATCATAATAAGGTTTAACACCAAACTCTTTTAATTGCTTTTCAATATAATTTGCAGAAACGTCTATACCCACACTTCCCGTACCACGGCCCATTTGATCATCGGATGCCAGGAAAGAAACGGTTTCCTTGACCTCACTAGCTGTTATAGAAATATTTTCAACAGTTTTAACTTGATGATTTTCTTGTTTTGCCTTACAGCTAAAAATACTGATAGCAACAAATAATAAAATGAGCTTTTTCATGAGTAAATTTTTATTGTCTGTCTTTTGCAGACTCGTTTTTTGGTTTTGGTTCCAATACATCTCGGAACTGTTTCTATAAATTATTACCTTATTAAGAAATGCTTCAAATAAGCTTGCTTTCTTAAACTAAATGACATGTTTGGCGATAAAATTATTGACCTTTGATTAAAGTTTAAATATAAAAAAATCCTGCTTGGTTTAGCAGGATTTTCTAAATATATAAGGTTATACTTTTTAATTATAAATTACACTAACATGGTTATTGGATTCTCAATATAACCTTTTAAAGTTAAAAGAAATTCCGATCCTGTAGCGCCATCAACCGTTCTGTGATCGCAAGCCATGGTTAACTTCATGGTATTTCCTACAACTACTTGGCCATTTTTTACAACCGGCTTTTCTAAAATAGCGCCAACAGATAAAATAGCAGAGTTTGGCTGATTGATAATAGATGTAAAACTTTCAATTCCAAACATACCCAAATTAGAAATGGTAAACGTACTGCCTTCCATTTCTTGAGGCGTTAATTTCTTGTTTTTCGCTTTTCCTGCATATTCCCTAACAGCAGCGCCAATTTGAGGTAAGGATTGCTCATTTGCAAAACGCACCACAGGTACCACTAATCCGTCTGAAACTGCAACCGCAACACCAATATGAACGTGATTATTTAGTTTCATTTTATCATCAAACCATTGTGAGTTTACTTGTGGATGCTTCTTTAAAGCCAAGGCACAAGCCTTTACAATAATATCGTTATATGAAATTTTTATATCTGGAATGGAATTGTATTGCTCACGGAACGCCATAGCATTTTCCATATCAAACTCCACATTTAAATAGTAATGTGGTGCCGTAAATTTAGATTCTGCTAAGCGCTTGGCAATTACTTTACGCATTTGCGAATGTTTCACCTCATCAAAATCCTCTTCACCTGTTGGTACAAATTTCCCAACAGCTGCTGCGGAGGTTGCGCTAGGCTTAAAGTTCTCGACATCGCGTTTTACAATACGTCCATTTTCGGCAGATCCTGTTATTTGTGAAATATCTATTCCGCGTTCTTCAGCCATTTTTTTAGCTAATGGCGAAATGAATACGCGTCCGCTTGAATTTGACGTAGAAGATGAACTTGATGATTCTCTGCTTTCGCTCTGAATGACCGTTTCTTTTTTAGGCTCTTTTTTATCTTCTTTTTTTGGTTCTGATTTTTCTGCTTTCGGCTGATCTTCTTGTTTATCTGAAGTTCCTTCCGCTTTAAAGTTTTTAGCAACAGCTGAAACATCTGTTCCTTCTGGACCAATAATAGCTAAAAGGGCATCTACCTTTGCCGTTTCGCCTTCCTCTAAACCGACATGTAATAAAGTACCAGATTGAAAAGATTCGAATTCCATAGTGGCTTTGTCAGTTTCAATTTCTGCTAAAATTTCACCTTCTTCAACCGTATCACCAATTTTTTTCAACCAGGTAGCAACGGTCCCTTCTTCCATAGTGTCACTTAATCGTGGCATGGTAACTACGGTTACACCTTCTGGTAATTCAGTTTCCTTGTCTGTATCGTCTTTAGAAGAATCTTCAGCGTCTTTACCTTCAGATTTATCTTCTGACTCTTTTTTAGACTCATTTTCAGAATTGTCCTCGTCTGCATCCGCAGATTCAGATGTATCTTCTTCTTTTTTGGTTGTTGAATCACCTTTTATCAAATCTGAAATATCTTCACCTTCCTCGCCAATAATAGCCAAAAGCTCATCTACTTTAGTTGTTTCTCCTTCTTGAACACCAATATGTAATAAGGTGCCTTCGTGAAACGATTCAAATTCCATCGTGGCTTTATCAGTTTCAATTTCAGCAAGGATATCACCTTCTTCTATCTTATCTCCAACTTGCTTCAACCACGTGGCAACGGTACCTTCTTCCATGGTATCGCTTAAACGTGGCATATTTATAATTTCAGCCATTGTTTATAGTTTATGTTGTATGAATGGGTAATCTTCTTGATCGTAAACAGCGTCGTACATCACGTTCTTTTCTGGATACGGCGAATCTTCGGCAAACTTTTCACATTCGTCCACTAAAGCTCTCACACGTTTATCAATTACTTTAATTTCTGCTTCGGTAGCGTATTTCTTTTCAAGAATAATTTCTTTTACTTGGGTAATTGGATCAATTTTCTTGTATTCGGCAACCTCATCTTTGGTTCTATAATGCTGCGCATCACTCATGGAATGTCCTCTATAACGGTAGGTTTTAAGCTCTAAAAATGTAGGGCCATCTCCACGTCTAGCGCGTTGAATAGCTTCATCAAACGCTTCCGCTACTTTTATTGGATTCATACCATCTACAGGGCCGCAAGGCATTTCGTAGCCTAAACCAAGCTTCCAAATATCGGTATGGTTGGCTGTACGTTCAACAGAGGTTCCCATGGCGTAGCCATTATTTTCACAAACAAAAACAACTGGCAATTTCCAAAGCATAGCCATGTTGAAGGTTTCGTGAAGTGAACCTTGTCTAGCAGCACCATCACCAAAACAACATAGTGTAACGGCATCACGATCATGATACTTATCTCCAAATGCAATACCGGCACCTAATGGAATTTGACCACCAACAATACCGTGACCACCATAAAATCGGTGTTCTTTTGAAAAAATATGCATGGAGCCACCTAGTCCTTGAGAGGTACCTGTTGCTTTACCATATAGTTCCGCCATAACACGTTTAGGGTCCACACCCATACCAATTGGCTGAACGTGATTTCTATACGCAGTTATCATTTTATCTTTGGTTAAATCCATAGCATGCAAAGCGCCTGCTAATATGGCCTCTTGACCATTATATAAATGAAGAAATCCTCTTACTTTTTGTTGAATGTAAACGGCTGCTAGTTTGTCTTCAAACTTTCTCCAGAAATACATGTCCTCATACCACTTTAGGTATACTTCTTTGGTTATCTTTTGCATTGGTTACGTTAATTTGATAAACGAATAAACAAAAGTAACACTTTACTTATTAACGAAAAAACCGAAAATCGTAAAAATTACGATAAACCTCACTTTATGAAGTTAAAAGCTTTAAAGAAAGGTTTTATCGAAAATTAAGGGTAATAGATTGGCAAGCGATTCTGATTTTACCACCTTCCCTGTTTCACCCATAAAATAGATTTCAATAGGTGCGTTTTGTTTCACTTCATATTCGGCAATTGCTTGACGGCATGCTCCACACGGTGGAATTGGCGCCATAGTATGCTTAATATTAGAACCTGCAATAATAGCCATTCTAACTACTTTAGCATCGGGAAATTGGGAGCCTGCATAATAAATAGCTGTACGTTCGGCACATAATCCAGACGGATACGATGCATTTTCCTGATTATTACCTGTAATAATTTCATCATTGTCTAGCAATAAGGCTGCCCCAACACTAAAGTTAGAGTACGGGGAATAGGCTCTACTTCTAGCTTCAGAAGCTTGTGTCATTAAAGATGCTACCGCTTCTGGCAACTCATCAAAATCATCATAAACCTGAAGAATGGATTCAATTTTTATTTCTTTCATAATCTATTTATATTTACGAAATTAAGAAACTATATGAGACAAAAAAACTATTGCGGTTTGCAATAGTTTTTTGTTTTATTCCTATATATATTTTAATACTCTCTATATGTTCCAGGTCCTAAATTAAACGTTAATGAAAAACGCAACGTATTTTCTAAAGGACTATTTACTTGTGACGCCGAGAATAAGTATGATAAATCGATACCAATTACATTATACTTAAAGCCAGCACCAATGGCGAAAAATTGTCTCGCTCCTTTTGTTGAACTTTCATGGAAATATCCCGCTCTAAAACCAAAGGAATCTTGATACATATATTCCGCGCCTAAAGCCCATGTCCATTCTTGCATTTCTTCACTAAATCCGCCTGGTGCATCACCAAAGGACTGAAACATACCTTTAAAAAAGCCTACGTTTGGATCTTTACCTTCTATAATAAGATTTGTAGCTACGGGATTATTTCTATCTAAATCATCAATATCTTCATCATATTGGCCATTTCCATTGTTATCAGTATAATTAAATTCCGTACCATAAATAGGAGGTGTTGGCACCAACAATTTGGTAACTTCACCTGTTATAGATACTTTATTAAAATCATCTAATATAAAATCGAAGCCACCACCTAAACGCAAGGTTGTAGGTTGAAAGTTTTCTTGACCACCTTCATCATATTTAAAGGTAGGTCCAATATTTTGAATGGCAAATCCCAAACGAGTACGACCATTAAAGGTGGCATAGGCTTGCTCTTCACTTTGGTAATACCCCGAAATATCCACACCAAATGTACTTGCTGGAATGGCATCTGCATCAATTGCTCCAATTTTTAAATCAGACCGTAAATAACGCATAGCCACAGACATAGCAAACTGCTCACTTAATTTTAAGGAGTAGGATGCATCAATGGTCATTTCGTTTGGTTTTTCAATAAGTGCTTGAGAAAATTCATCTTGAACTAACTCAATTTCACCTAAAGAGAAATATCTAAAACTAGCAGCAAAAGCACTACGTTCGTTTATTCTGTTGAAGTAGGTTAAATTACCTAAAAATATATCTTTTACTAAACTACTTAAGTAGGGTGTATAACTAACACCAATACCTTGTTTTGTTTCTGAAAACGCATATTTGGACGGGTTCCATTGTTGTGAAAACACATCGACGCCAGTAGCAACTCCCATATCTCCCATGGATGCTGCGCGCGCATCGGCAGCAATTAACACAAATGGTAAACCTGTGGTAATTACACGCGAATCATTTGTATTTGGTAAAACAACTGTTTGCGCATATATCTGGTGTGCAAAAACAAGAGTAAATAGTATTAAAATTTGATTTTTCATGTATTGATTTTATTTAGCAAATATAACGTATTATTAAAGTATTACAAGTTTCTCAATTTTTTCAACGGATTTATTTAATAGTGGCGATCTTACGGTTAGTTTATAGATATAAACACCTTTTCCAATTTTATCTCCAAAATCGTCACGACCATCCCAAACAATATCTCGTGATAAAGCGGAAGTACCTTTTCCACAACATTCGGAAGAATTGGTTTGTCCATTGATTGTTTTCACCAATTTACCCGAAACGGTGAATATCTGTACTGAAACGTCTAAAGCATCCGAACTATTGTGATTAAACCAAAACTCGGTGTAATTAACAAAAGGATTTGGGTAATTTAAAACATTTTCGATAACAAGGCTCTGATTCTCGTCATGTACCACAAATTGAATTTCTGAAACAGATGAGTTATTATACACATCCCACGCTTTCACTGTTAGTGTGTGTAGTCCTGGCGCTATATCGCGCAGTGGAAAATTGGCAGTACCACGCTGATAATCATCAATTTCAGTTTGATAATAATCATTTAACACAAACGGATTCGTTTCGTCTCCATCTAAAATAGCCACAATGTCATGACCAATTCCACTAGCGGTGTTAATTCCGTTTTCATCTTCCAATTTGACTAATAAACTAGGCGACTTATTGGTAATTCCACCAGACACGAAGTTTTCATCATTCATATACAACTGAATAACGGGCCCGATGGCATCTTCCGGAGCATCTTGATTTAGCCCCCCTATTATTATAGAGCTACTATTAGCGCCCGATTGATCATCGAGTGCATTGGTTTTTTTCGCATAAAAACTAATACGGCCATTACCTTCTGGAATACCTATATCTCTTGGCACTATAAATTCAAATTCAAATTGCCCATTGGTAATAGAAGCTTGACCTCTAAAGATTGTGGCGCCCAGCGTTTCAAAATCCATTTTAATAAGCTGACCACCTTCTTGAACATTATCATTTGCTAAAGTAGTACGCTGTATCTTTTTGTCATATATATTAACCGAAAGCACACCATTGTAATTTGAAAGTACATTACCCGTTAAATCCGTTACTTCTCCAGCTAATTTAGCACGACTTAATGCCTTTAATGTTGGTGTTGGTTGATTAACAGGAACATCATTAACAGCTGTTAATCGCACATTTGGTTTCGGGAATGTTAATTTCATAGCTGGGTCACCTATAAAGAACACCAAGCGTCTTTGACCAATTCCTGAAATGCCCGAACTAACTTTGGTTAACCTTAAGGCTTCAGCCATACTTGGGTACTCATCATCTGCGTAATCATCATCTGGATTATAGGAAAATAAGTACTCCGTTAGGGCAATATTAAAGGAAATACCAACGCTCACAAAAATTTGACGTGTGGTTGTAATCAGTCCAATGGCACCACCATCTTTATTCCAATAGGTGTATTCACCTGCTGTAGGACGGAATGGGTTGTCAAAACGTGTATATTCACAGGTTACCGTTACAAAGCAATTAAGCTTACATACATTATTTAAGTTCTGCGCATCGGGTTTTTCAAAAATTCGTTCTTTAGTCAGACCATCTTCACCGCCATGTCCAAAATAATTCACCACTAAAACACCGCTTTCAATAGCATTGACCATGGCCGTTTTTACCGCGGGATACGTATTACCTCCAGCTGAAGATTGCTGAACAAAGGCATCCGAATGAATTTTAGTTACATTTATAAAGCTTTTTTCTGCTGTAATATTATCGCCAATGGTATTGGTTGTTAATTGAATATCTTTTTCCCAAGATTCATCCACATCATCAGAAATTACAACCACATTATTACGCCAATTTCCATACGAGGCTTCTACGTAATACGACGCCACTTTATCTACCATTTCTGATGCTTGTTGAGGCGAATCTGCTAAAATACGACCAACAGCAATGTCTAATTTATCGGATGTTTGCATTTCACCTTCATTGGGATCCATCATGCCATAAAAATCATCTGAAACAAACGAGCTCGTTAAATTAAAACTATCATAGGCATGCCATGAAGGAATTATGTTGGTGTTATTTGGTATTCTGTCTTTATAATCAAAAGACCCATCACCAAATAAACATAAATATTTTAATCGTCTTTCCGGTGAACTGGCATTATCATAAACATATTTCACAAAATTCCGAATAGCTCCTATATCTTGAGCGCCTGGTCCAAATTCTAAATAAATATTACTTAAGTTAACCACTTTAACATTCAATCCATACTGCGCTCTATTAATTTGAGCTAAACGTTCGGCTTGGCCAACCATGTCACCACGCGCAATAATTATATAATCTATATCTTCAAAAACGCCTTGTGCATTATTAAAAATAGACCCTTTTAAATTTTGATTGCTTACATAAGGATTTGAAACCATGATGGGTTCATGAAAACTAGGTGCAGCTACTACAGCATATTTCTTTAAGGAACCTAAATTGGATGTAAAGGAAATAGTTGAGTTTGAACCTGTATTACTATAATTCCTAATATTATAAATATCCGTTATGTCCCATACCTCATTCACTTGTGTGGCGTTTGTAAGAGTATACTGCCCAATACCAGATGCTCCTGCAACGGCACGGTTATAGAACACAAACTGACCACCTGCAAATTTTAATTCGCGTGTCGCTTCCAAGGAGATATAATCTAAATAACCCAAGGCGGAAGGGTTACCACCATTATTATAATCTAGTGTAATAGCAATATTTGCATTCGACACATTTACATTACCATTAAATACGGATTCACTTACTAACGTTGTTTCTGTAACAGCCGGAATGGTTAAATTAGCTACAGATGTGGCATTTACCTTCAAATCCATAGTTGTAGGAATTTCAGATGTAGATGCTACATACGTTGTTAGTCTTACAGGAATTGAAGGTACAATATTTGGAAATGAAAAATCGAAGGTTTGCGAGGTTTCAATATCAAATCTGTTTCCAAACCAACGTCTACCCACACTTGCTAAATTGTATTCATCTACTTCGTGATATTGATAGTCCTGAAACGTATCAATCATCATATCTACAGAACCAGAAGGTTGAATCATGGGTTGGATGCGCTTCCCGTTTCCTTGACTTATATTTATATAGTAATAGGTTACCGAATTATAGGCGTTAATATTGGTGTTTCTTTTTAAATCATATCCATTTGGCCCTTGCGCATAGAACATAATATAATCTCCATCATGAAAATACCCATCCGATTCACCTATAATACGAATGGCATTTTCAGCTAAATCATATGGATAAGGTTCTGCATTGGAATAAGGAATCATGCGTCCACCATTACCATAAAGCTTTATAGTTCTAGGATCTACAGCGTCCATATTTATTCCTAATTGCTGTAAAAACTGTCTGGATATTTTAAAAACTCCCGACTTATCTACCTGAAAGCGATACCAAGAACCCGAGCTCAAAACAGAATTTACAATATTTAATCTATTGGATGCTCTATGACTATTTTGGGTATTATAATTAATCGTGAAGGCCGTTACTTTTTTATACACCCCATTTTCTCTTATAATTGGTGAAACTGTTAAAAAGGCGCCACTTTTATTCCGACTAATACTATTATTAAGACTATATTTTATGGCATTCGGAATTGTTTTTAAGTCAACATCTTTCAAGTCACTTTTTGAAATTGCCGCATAGCTCACATTAGAAATCTGCACGGAATTCTCGTTAATTAATTGCGGAATATCCCATTGTGCAATAAACTCCAAGCCATTGGATAAACCGTAACTAAAATGCTCCTCATTGAACGCAGGAACTTTTATAGAAAAGCTTTCGTTTGCTATGGTTTTAGTACCATTCCAAGTGATGTTGAATCGCTTCTGCTGGGAAAAAGCCATAACAGAAATGAGCAAGGCAAATAGTAATAATTTCTTTTTCATTACACAAATAACGCAATTTAGTGTCGCTTATTATTAAAAATCAAACAATTTTAAGAAAATGAATTCAAATTTCCATAATAAAAAATATAATCGGTCGTTATAGTGTCACAAAACAACGGAGAAATGCAAAAAAGCATCGTTAAAATGCTTGATAAATAGGATGAACCGCATAATATTTTAAGTAAATATTAAATAATTACTTGTATTATTACGCATAATTCTTATATTGCGTCACCAAAAATATTTTTAGCTTACTTAAACGTATGGATATGAAAAATGTATTAACAATAAAATTATTGTTAGTTTTAGCAGTAGCTGTTACAGCTGTTGGTTGTAAACGATCAGGCTCAAACAGTTCTCGAGCAACCGGTTGGGATATTAATTCTAGAGATGGAGGATTCCAATACAATACTAGTTTTAAAGGACAAGAAGCAGGACCTGGACTTGTATTTGTAGAAGGAGGAACTTTTACTATGGGTAGAGTTCAAGACGATGTAATGCATGATTGGAATAATTCACCAAATCAGCAGCATGTTCAATCCTTTTATATGGATGAAACGGAAGTTACCAATTTAATGTATTTAGAGTATTTAGATTGGATTAAACGAATTTATCCGCCAGCAGAAGAAAACTTTAAAGCTATTTATGATGGTGTTCTTCCCGACACTCTTGTTTGGAGAAATCGTTTAGGTTTTAATGAAGTTATGACCGAAAACTACTTACGTCATCCAGGTTATGCAGAATATCCGGTTGTTGGAGTTAGTTGGATTCAAGCAGTTGAATTTGCAAACTGGCGTTCAGATCGTGTTAACGAAGCTAATTTAGAAGATGCAGGTTATATTCAAAGAGATGCTAAATTAAATGAAGTATCATCTGATGCTACATTTAACACGGATACTTATATTAATGCACCTTCGCAAGTTTACGGTGGAAACACAGCGCTTACTGATCCAGAAAACACACGTCGTCGTGTACAAACTAATGCAGCAGGTGATCCAATAAATGTGAATGCAACAAGAGAAACAGGACTTATTTCTCCAAAATATAGACTACCAACAGAAACAGAATGGGAGTATGCCGCTTTAGGCTTAACATCTATTCGTAGTTACAATGTGTATAGAGGCCGTAAGAAATATCCATGGGATGGTCAGTATACACGTTCAGGAAAACGTAAAGTAAGAGGTGATCAATTAGCTAACTTTAAGCAAGGTAAAGGAGATTACGGCGGAATTGCTGGATGGTCTGATGATGGTGCTGATATTACAAATGCTGTAAAATCTTACGAGCCAAATGATTTTGGATTATATGATATGGCTGGAAACGTAGCCGAATGGGTTGCTGATGTTTACAGACCTATTGTTGATGATGAGATGAGTGATTTTAATTACTACCGTGGAAATGTGTATACCAAAAACGAATTAAATGAAGATGGTACCGTACGCATTGTAACGAGTGATGAGATTAAGTTTGATACTTTACCAAACGGAAAAGTAATTGCCAGAAACTTACCTGGTGAAATTCACCAAGTACCAGTTGATGAAAACGAAACCTATTTAAGAACAAACTTTGATACCAGCGATAACAGAAATTATAGAGATGGTGATCAGCGTTCATCTCGTGATTACCGTGATGGTTTTAATGAAATGGAAGACGGTTCTAGTGAAACAACGCATACGAGAAAAATGTACAACTCACCAAATCACAATGTTGAAACAGATTCAACAGGTGCTTTAATTCGTGAGTATGACCGTTCTGATAAGCGTACATCTTTAATTAACGATGAAGTTCGTGTTTATAAAGGTGGTTCATGGAAAGACAGAGAGTATTGGTTAGATCCTGCTCAACGTCGTTATTTCCCACAAAATATGGCAACTGATTATATTGGATTTAGATGTGCCATGTCTCGAGTAGGTTCTAAATCAGAAAACAAAAACAAAAGGAAAAACTAATTAATTTAGTTATAAAAATTTCAAAAAGTCCTGACCGTAGTCAGGACTTTTTTTATACTTTTATTTTATGGAACTACATACCCTTCATAAACGTTTTTTAGAATGCAAAAGCGTTTGTACAGATACGCGAAAAATCACTCAAGAATGCCTATTTTTTGCGCTCAAAGGTGATAATTTTGATGGTAATAGCTTTGCCAAACAAGCCCTTGAAAATGGGGCTAAATACGTTGTTATTGATAATCCTGAATTTGTCCAAAACCATCAAACCATTCTCGTACAGGATGTATTAGAAACCTTACAAAAACTTGCCACTTTCCATCGGGACTATTTAGGGATTCCTATTATTTCACTCACCGGTAGTAACGGAAAAACAACGACAAAAGAGTTGATTCATGCTGTGCTTTCCAAAAAATTTAGAACAACGGCTACTATCGGTAATTTAAATAATCATATTGGCGTGCCATTAACACTTTTGTCCATGACCAAAGCGACTGAAATAGGTGTGGTTGAAATGGGTGCAAATCACCAAAAGGAAATTGCCTTTTTATGCCATATTGCAAAACCAGATTACGGCTATATCACCAATTTTGGAAAAGCGCATTTAGAGGGGTTCGGAGGCGTTGAAGGTGTTATAATAGGTAAAAGTGAATTGTATAAGTATTTGATATCACATAATAAACCAATATTTATAAACTCAGCAGATACGATTCAAGTAGATAAAACCAAAAATGCTAAAACAATCCCTTTTGGCCCTTCCGATAACAAAAATCAATTACACATTCAGTTTTTAGATGCTAAACCTTTTGTTAGTTTATCGTATCATGACCAAACTATTACTAGTAACTTAATTGGAGCTTATAATTTTAATAATATAGCTGCCGCTATTACTATAGGAAATTATTTTGAAGTCGATGATTCTGATATTCAAAAAGCCATTGAGAATTATATTCCAACTAATAATCGTTCACAAATTATCACCAAAGGAACAACCCGCATTATTTTAGACGCTTACAATGCTAATCCTTCTAGTATGATGGTTGCATTGGAGCATTTTTCAAAACAAGAACATCCTCATAAAATTGCCATTTTGGGTGACATGTTTGAATTAGGACCTGACGCCGAAAATGAACATCAAGCGATTGTCAATTTAGCCGGCACACTTCAAATTGATAAAGTCTTCTTTTTAGGTGAAAATTTCTACAAAGCTACAAGTACTGATTCAAAAACAACCTTTCACAAATCATTTCAAGCTTTTAAAGAGACTTTCAATGTAGAAACGCTAAACAATGCTCTAGTAATAATAAAAGGCTCTAGAGGCATGGCTTTGGAGCGTGTGTTGGAATTGCTTAATTAAATATAAAAACAGTGGTATACTTAATTAATTCTAATAGATGGATATCGCTGAATAGCAAGCATCTCTGACACCAAAAGCCAGCTCAAAAAAGCTTTGATCGCCTTCTTCTTCAGGCGCTATTCGTATAAAGTTTGCTGAAGCCAAAATAGTTATGCCTGTATCTTGATTATATCTTAAAGACGAAACATAGCTTAAATGGGCGCCGTCATGACCATAGCCAAGACCTTCATTATAAACTAAACCTAAACCATAAAAACCATGGGCTTCATCTGCTACTTGCATTTCTTTCATCAAAGCAATATTTTCGGCACTCACACCTGCATTTCCTGTTAATAAAAGCTCCAACCATTTCGTAATATCGCTAGGTGTAGAAACTATATTTCCCTCGGTCACATGAGCAGACATATTATCCTGAGAAGTTTCTAACTCCGCCTCTCCCTGAATATATAAGTGTGAGTTGACATACGGCATCCGCATTTCCACATCGCTTCCCTCCCATACACTATAAGTTCTAGATAAACCTAAAGGTGTAATAAAGGTTTGTGTTATATACTCACTATACGACATACCTGAAACTGTTTCAATTATTTTTCCCAATATATTATAGCCTGTATTAGAATAATGAAACATCACGTTAGGAGCAGATGTACTCAATTGGTGTTCAGCATTAATCCCTACCAGTTCATCCAGAGTGAATTTATGGTTATTATCTTGATTACGGATGTAATCCACATACATTTCGCCAGCATAGCTAGCATTAACGGTTTCTGGTATTTCACTATTTGTCACATCAAAAACTCCTGCTCGATGCTGTAATAGCTGTTTGATAGTTATCTCACTCCGATACGGGATATTGTAAGCTGGTTCATCGATTATATAGTTTTCTATTCCATCCTCAATATGTAACAAGCCCTCTTGGTGCAACCGCATAATTGCAGCAGCTGTAAATGTTTTAGAAATACTTGCAATTCTAAAATGGGCATCTGGGTTGGGCGTGGGTGTTATGTTACTCGAACTCATAAAAGTTCCTGAAGGACCATTTATATATAGCATGATTCCAGACTTGTCTATATTCCATTTATCATCAAACAATTTATAAACGCTATCTGCGACATGCTGCAGTGACACTTGAACATTCTTTTCATTTCCATTAACACTACTTTTTTCACATGACATAATTGTTGCTAAACAACTAATGAAAAGGAAAAGAAAAGCACGATTAGTGTGTCTCCAAAAAAGTTTATTATATTCAACTGATTTCATTTTTTACTGATATTAAATTGCTATAAATAATTAACCTAAATTAATCTAAATTATTAAGAAAACAAACAAGTTTCATTTTTTCAACTTTGTTCGAGTTAAATCAAAACGTTAGGTATTTCCAAGATTAATTTATAATATCTGAATGAATTTTACACATTTTCTTAACCTATTAGGCCTAACCTAACGGCTCTTGGATTAATTCCATTGATCCAGAATAAACACACTCCTGCAAATGTAAATCTGAATGCTCACGCATTCTAGCTTTTTTTATTTCACAAACCCCTTTAAAGCGAGCTTTATAAAAGACCTAAAAGGTTTTTAAAACCTGTTAGGTCCAACCTTAAAGCTCTTGGATTAATTCCATTGATCCAGAATAAACACACTCCTGCAAATGTACATCTGAATGCTCACGCATTCTAGCTTTTTTTATTTCACAAACCCCTTTAAAGCGAGCTTTGCGGGTTTTGTGAAATAAAAAAATCTGCATTTCCATGCAGATTTTCGCTTGATGTGGGTCATACTGGATTCGAACCAGTGACTTCCACGTTGTCGACGTGACACTCTGAACCAACTGAGTTAATGACCCCTATAACTAAAAAAAGTCCGTATAAAACGGACTTTCTTTTTGTGGGCGATGAGGGATTCGAACCCCCGACCCCCTCGGTGTAAACGAGGTGCTCTGAACCAACTGAGCTAATCGCCCTTCGTAATTGGATTGCAAATATAAAGTAGTTTTTCATATTGCAAAACTTTTTTTGAGAAAAAATTAAATTATTTCTGCAACAACAAAAGTGCTCCCTCCAATATATATAATATCACCAGCCTGTGCCGTGTTTTTTGCAGCCGTAAAGGCATCATTTACACTACTATATGCGTTTCCTTGAAAACCTTGCTCCTTAAAGGTATTTCTTAAAATATTTTCATCTAAACCTCTCGGCACATCGGGTTTGCAGAAGTAATACCTTGCATTTTTTGGTAAAAGCGGTAAAATAGAGGCAATATCTTTATCATTTACAACTCCGAAAACAACATGTAACGCCTGATATGGCAAATTCATTAATTGTTCCATCACAACCTTTAAGCCTTCCGAGTTATGAGCTGTATCGCAAATAATTAAAGGGTTTTGTTGCAAAACCTGCCAACGACCTTGAAACCCTGTATTACGAACCACTTGTAATAACCCGTTTTTAACATGAGTATCAGCAATGATAAAGTTTTGAGTTTTTAAAACTTCAATTGCCTGTACCACCGTCTGAATATTTTCATATTGATATGTGCCTTTTAAATCCGATTCATAATGTGAATGAACAATCTGATCCGCAAAGAAAATTGCTGCTTCCAAGCTTTTTGCTACTTCTTGAAAAATTGGTTTTGTCTCCGCTTGCGTTTTACCAATTACTATTGGAATTTGATTTTTAATAATTCCGGCTTTTTCATAAGCTATTTTATCCAGTGTATCCCCTAAAAATTGTGTATGATCTAACCCTATATTGGTGATGATAGCCAGTTCAGGTGTGATAATATTAGTAGAATCCAAACGACCACCTAGCCCGACTTCAATTATGGCAACATCCACCTTTTCATTCCAAAAATAATTGAAGGCCATTCCGGAGGTCATTTCAAAAAAGGAAAGTCCAGAAATATCTAAATAGCCTTTATTGTGTTGTATAAAATTAACCACATATTCTTTGCTGACCATTTCGCCATTAACACGAATACGCTCACGAAAATCCTTTAAATGTGGTGATGTAAACAAACCCACTTTATAGCCTGCCTCTTGCAAAACGGAAGCTAGCATATTACTTGTAGAACCTTTACCGTTGGTACCTCCAACATGAATGGTTTTTATTCTATTTTGAGGGTTATTTAAATGATGTGCGAAACGGATGGAATTGTCCAAATTGGCTTTAAATGCCGTTTTACCTTGTCGCTGATACATGGGAAGTTTTGAAAACATCCAGTTTAAAGTATCTTGATATGTCATAAATTATTGACCTATTGTGAAGTTAACTTCAACAAATCCTACTTGCGCTGCTGGCGCATTGCTATCTGGCCGCCATTTGTGAGATAAAGCTATTTTTTTTGCTGGCTCCAGAAGACATTTAGCCGTATTATTCGTGCCTTTAACGCCTGGATTGGCTTCTATGACATTACCTTCTCGGTTTACCACTATGCGAACTACAACCCTTCCAGACTCATTACAATCTTGATTTAATTTTTGATACGTTGCCTTTCCTCGTCCGTTTAAACCATAGCCTACACCTCCGCTACCAGAACCTGGATTGCCAAAATAGCTGGTGGCATACGGATTGCCATCCAATTGGCCTTTATCACCCGGTTTGTTGTCATCCCCTTCGCCACCAGATGTGGTGCCTTCCGATTTACTTACGCCTCCAATTAAAGCGTCTAGCTTTTTCTTTTTAGCCTCTTTCTCTGCCTGCTCTTTCGCTTTTTGTTCGGCTTCCGCTTTTGCCTTGGCATCCGCTTCTGCTTGCGCTTTTGCTTTTGCATCTGCAATTTTTTTCGCTTTAGCGTCGGCTTGTTTTTTCTTTTCTATTGCTAATGCTTCTTCGTTATTCTGTGTGATAACATCTTCCGCTTTTGTTTTTTCAGCAGCAGCCGCTTCTGGTTTTGTTTCTTGAGGTTTTGTTACCGCTTCTTCCGGAGGACGCTCTATGTTTTTTGGTTCGGATTTAACAGGTTCTTTTGGCTGTACGTTTCCGCTGCCAACATCTGAATTCCCAAAATTAACAGCTACGCCATATTCTTCCGGTGGATCCATATATGGAGGCCCCACTACAAACAACAGCAATACCAAAATAACGATTATTAAAGTCGTAATCTTGGCAGAATTCCGTTCGTGTTTGGTCTCTAAATATTTCATGGGTAGATGTGCCGTTTTAATTTGGCTTAACTGCTAAAATGACTTTAATTTTATTTCTATTCGCTATATCCATTACTTTAACCACATTATCAACAGGTACTGATTTTTCAGCACGCAATACAACCGTTGGTTTTTCTTGACTGGATAAAGCGGTTAAAAGTTCACCTTCCAACATACTTTCACCTACTAATTTTTGATCTACATAATAGCGCAAATCTTTAGTAATACTAACAGCTACAGATTTTTTATTCTCTGTTTTTCCACTGGCATTTGGTAGTAAAATATCAATAGCACTTGTTGTTACCAAGGTAGAAGCTATCATAAAAAATATAAGTAAAAGAAAGACAATATCCGTCATAGACGACATATTGAATTCGGGCGTTACTTTATTTCTTCCGCGTATATTCATATTAAATAGGTTCGTTTAAATGATCTAAAAATTCTAAAGAATTTGCTTCCATTTGATACACCACCTTATTTGTTTTTACTACTAAATGGTTATACGTGATATAAGCTATAATACCGACAATTAAACCAGCAACAGTTGTCGTCATAGCTGTATATAAACCACTGGCAAGCACATCCATTTGAATGGTTCCGCCAGCATTAGCTAGTTCAAAAATAGCTAAAATCATACCGACTACGGTTCCAAGGAAACCAATCATAGGCGCTGCACCAGAAATGGTTGCTAGGATACTAACATTTTTTTCTAATCCGTAAATTTCTAACCGACCAGCATTTTCAATAGCGGTATTAATATCTTCAAGTGGTTTGCCAATTCTAGTAATTCCTTTATTTATTAATCTAGAAACAGGTGTGTTGACTTGTGCACACAAAATTTGTGCCGCTTCAATTTTACCATTACTTACATGATCCTTTATCTGATTCATGAAATTACTGTCAATTTGTGATGCCGCTTTGATAGCAAATAAACGTTCAAAATAAATATAGCAAGCAACTATTAAGAGAACAAAAAGTATGGCTATTATAATTTGACCTGCCATGCCTCCACTACTTATTAATTCAATAATGGAGAGTGTTTTTTCAACTGATTCGCCATCTGGAACTATTTCAGCTCCTTCTTGAGGACTTTGTATAAATGTATTTATCATAGGATTTGTGACTATAATATTATTAACGTTTTAAATGATACAAAATTATATTAGAAAATGGTTCTGGTAAACATAAAGGCAATTGCACCAACTAAAAACCCAACTAGCGCTAACCAACCAATATTTTTAAGGTACCAGAAAAAATCAATTTTTTCCATTCCCATAGCTACCACACCTGCTGCTGAACCTATTATTAACATACTTCCACCTGTACCGGCAGCATAGGCTATAAAATGCCAAAGTTCATTATCAATTGGTTCTGAAAACATACCTAAACTAGCCGCAACTAAAGGAACATTGTCAATAACTGCCGATCCAACACCCATTAATAATACTACCAAATCTGAAACGCCTTCGTGGTGTAACTCTGTACCCAACATAGGCATATTTTCCTGTAAGGTGGATGCAAAGCCAAATAATATTCCCAGCGATTCTAAAGCGGCAACTGCCATTAAAATTCCTAAAAAGAAAAGGATACTTGGCAACTCAATTTTAGATAATGCTTTATGAACTGGGCTATGATGGCCAACATGATCTGCATTTACATCTGTATCAAAAGACATGGCAAATTTTCTATTACTAAAAACCTCCGCAAAAATAGCAACAAAAGCCAAGGCTAACATCATACCAACATAAGGCGGTAAATGCGTGACCGTTTTAAAGATAGGAACGGAAACAATACCACCTAAACCTAAATATAACATAGTTGCACTGTGCTCACTTTTTGGCGCATCATCTTCTGAATCAGGATTGTCAATTTTCCCCTTAAATGCTGGTAAAAATGACGCTATAAATACTGGTATTAACATACATAATAATGAGGGAACAAATAAGTAAACAAATAAATGTCCCGTGGTTACTTTTTTACCAATCCATAACATGGTTGTGGTAACATCACCAATTGGAGACCACGCTCCACCAGCATTGGCAGCTATGATAATTAAACCCGCATACCAAATCCTCACGTCCCGATCAAAAATTAATTTTTGTAGAATAGAAATTAAAACAATTGTAGCGGTTAAATTATCTATAATTGCCGATAAGAAAAAAGCTAAAAAGGCAAATATCCATAGAATTCGCCCTTTACTTTTCGTTTTAATAAAACCTTTTATAGTAGCAAAACCATCAAAATAATCTATAATTTCAACAATGGTCATGGCTCCTAATAGAAACACTAATATTTCTGATGTTTTACCTAAATGATGCAATAGTGTTTCTTCCATTAAGTGCACCCTATCTTCATGGTTTAACAAACCTAAATTGTCTACCAAAGCATGTTTTGCAGAGTCAAACCATTGGGTAAAATCATCAACGCCAATTGCAATAATGGCCCAACAAATAGCCATCATAACCAAAGCGGGGATCAGCTTATCAATTTTCAAATTGTGCTCTAGTGTAATAGCTAAATACCCTAAAACAAATACAATAATAATTATTGCTTCCATAAAATTATCTAATTATACTAATTGCCCTAATGCGATTTCGAAGGCAGTTTTACTTAATTCTTTTTTTGAACTATTTGCATTATAAACATTTTGCAAAGCCCTCTTTATCGTATCTGAAGTGTCTTGAAAAATAGACTCATCGCTCATTTCAACACTACTTTCCATTAGATAGGCAAATACTCGTGCCATTCCACAATTGGAAATGAAATCTGGTATTAAGCTTATGCGCTCATCGGTATGTTCCATAATTGGTCCGAAGAAAATTTCTTTATCGGCAAAAGGTACATTAGCACCGCAAGAAATAACTTCCAAGCCACTTTCAATCATGGTGTCAATTTGGTCTTGGGTAATTAGGCGCGATGCCGCACATGGTAGGAATACCTCTGTTTCCAATCCCCAAACTTTTTCATTCATTTCTTGGAATGGAATTAAATTCTCACCACCTAGTGTATTTCCTTTTTTATTCAGGTATAGATCTGTAATTTCTTCAAACGAAAATCCATCTTTATTAATCACGCCACCAGCAATATCCATAATACCAACAACTTTAGCGCCCATTTTAGATATATAGAAAGCAGCAGCTGCTCCTACGTTTCCAAAACCTTGGACAACAACGCGCTTTCCTTTTACAGTCCCACCAAAAATATCGTAATAATGTTTAACGGCTTGTGCAACACCAAAGCCCGTAATCATGTCGGCAACAGTATATTTACGTTTTACACTAGGTGAATATTCTGAACTTTCTATGGCTTTAATAACACCGT
This sequence comes from Bizionia hallyeonensis, assembly GCF_042657385.1. Taxonomy (NCBI): domain Bacteria; kingdom Pseudomonadati; phylum Bacteroidota; class Flavobacteriia; order Flavobacteriales; family Flavobacteriaceae; genus Bizionia; species Bizionia hallyeonensis. Next base: position 252,381 of record NZ_JBHSLA010000005.1, read on the forward strand.
GGCGCAATTGCCCAATACGGTTAATTTTATCGCCTGGTGTTGGTTTAAAATGTCCTTCAAAAACACCCTCTTGCGGATGCCAAAGTCCTGTTTGTTCCGTCATAGGTATTACCTCATGACTCTCATCAACATTTAAATCGCCACCCGTTCCATAATAACTTTTTAACAATGGAGAAACCGCTTTAAACCAGCGCTCCAACACACCTTTTTTTCGTGGATCATTGGGATCAAAGTTTATTCCAGATTTAGCACCACCAATGGCTGGTCCTGAAACTGTAAACTTTATTTCCATGGTTTTAGCTAATGATAAGACTTCATTGACATCCAATCCTTTTCGCATGCGGGTTCCACCACCAGCAGCTCCGCCGCGAAGGGAGCTTATTACGGTCCAGCCTTCAGCTTCTGTTTCTGGATCTTTCCAATTGAATACAATTTCCGGTTGCTTATTCTCGTACTTTTGAAGTAAGTCTTTCATTATAGTTTCATTATTATTTTAAATCCAATAGTTGTTATTCTTCAACAAATATAAAAAACAAAAAATCGGTAAATATCAATTTTCCAATAATTTTAAGGTTGAAACGTTCTTCCTGAACTATGATCCATTTTTGCGCCTGTTACACTTGCTAAACAATTCACTTCATTTCGCTGTTTTAACACACCTAACAGACTGAAGATTAACGCCTCTTTATAGTTAACTAATTTTGAATTGGGTATAACGAGTTCCGCTTTTGTCTGTGTTTTTATTTCTTCAATTAGAAAGGAATTATAAGCGCCACCTCCAGTTATTAAAGTTTTGCCATTTTTTATTTGATGCCCTATTTGAATGGCGATATGTGCAACAAACGTTCGTAAAATATCCTTAATGGGAATTTCAAAAGCATTAATCCTTGGAAAAATAAATTTATCAACCCATTCTAAACCCAATGATTTTGGATGCGATTTTTTATAAAACTCCAAACTATTTAAGTTTTTTAAAAGCGCTAAATTAACCTGTCCTGACGCCGCTATTTTACCAGAATCATCAAAATCTAATCCTAAAGATGCCACGTAATGATTAAGGACAATATTTGCTGGGCAAATATCGTAGGCAATGCGGTTCCCGTTATCTTCGGTTGAAATATTAGCAAAACCACCTAGATTTAAACAATAATCAAAATCTGAAAAAAGTAATTTATCGCCAATTGGCACTAAAGGTGCACCTTGACCTCCTAGTTGGACATCTTGAACTCTAAAATCGCAAACCACGGTTTGCTGCGTTAAATGGGCCAGTATTTGTTTATTCCCGATTTGTAAAGTAAAGCCCTTTTCTGGTTCATGTAAAGCTGTATGCCCATGTGAACTGATAAAATCTAAACTAGCAATCTGATGTTTTGTTACAAATGTATTTATAACGGAAGCAAGATACGCCGTATAATTTTGATCTATTATTTCTAAATTATCTTTAGAAAGGCCAACCAAGTTTTTAAGTTTTAAGAACCAGCAATGGGGATATGGAATGGTTTCGCATTCTAAAAATGTATACTGCCATTTTTCATTAAACGTGAATTTAATATGAGCTATATCAACACCGTCTAACGATGTTCCAGACATAATACCTAACACATTATAGGAAGATTTTATCATATCGCGTAAAAATACTAATCATTATTGAAAAAATGTTCCTAAAACCTTATCTTTGCATTCATTTTTTATCAATTCAACAACAACAATTTATTATGGATTTTAATCTTACCGAAGAACATATGATGATTCGCGACGCAGCGCGCGATTTTGCTCAAACAGAATTATTACCTGGCGTTATAGAGCGTGATAACAAACAAGAGTTTCCTCAAGATTTAGTAAAAAAAATGGGCGAACTTGGTTTTATGGGTATTATGGTTGATCCTAAATATGGCGGAAGCGGTATGGATGCCATTTCCTATGTATTAATAATGGAGGAACTTTCAAAAATTGATGCGTCAGCTTCTGTTATTGTTTCGGTAAATAACTCATTAGTATGCTATGGACTTGAATCTTATGGTAGTGAGGAACAAAAACAAAAATACTTAACAAAATTAGCGACTGGTGAATTTGTAGGCGCATTTTGTTTAAGTGAACCTGAAGCTGGTAGTGATGCAACATCACAAAAAACCACTGCAATTGACAAAGGCGATCATTATGTTTTAAATGGTACTAAAAACTGGATTACAAGTGGAGGTCGTGCTGATGTGTATTTAGTCATTGCACAAACGGATAAAGATAAAGGACACCACGGTATCAATGCTTTTATAGTTGAAAAAGGGATGCCTGGATTTGATGTTGGACCCAAGGAAGATAAATTAGGGATTCGCGGAAGTGACACCCATACCTTGCAATTTAATGATGTAAAGGTGCCTAAAGAAAATAGAATTGGCGCGGATGGTTTCGGTTTTAAATTCGCCATGAAGACGTTATCTGGTGGACGAATTGGAATTGCTGCTCAAGCATTAGGGATTGCGTCAGGCGCTTATGAATTAGCGAAGAAATACAGTAAGGAACGTAAGGCATTTGGTACTGAAATCTGCAATCATCAAGCCATTGCTTTTAAAATTGCTGATATGGCCACCGAGATTGAAGCGGCTCGTATGTTAGTTATGAAAGCAGCTTGGGATAAAGATCAAGGTAATAATTACGACATGTCTAGTGCTATGGCGAAGCTATACGCAAGCAAAGTAGCTATGGACACAACGGTGGAAGCTGTTCAGGTTCACGGTGGAAATGGTTTTGTTAAAGAATACCATGTTGAGCGTTTAATGCGAGATGCCAAAATTACACAGATTTATGAAGGAACTTCAGAAATACAAAAAATAGTTATTTCTAGAGGTGTGTTAAGAGATTAATTTTTATTAAAATATCTACATATAAATCCCAATGTAACTATTGGGATTTTTTTATTTAAGAGATTCTAAAACCAAGCGTATCTCTCCATACGTGAACTTGTCATCCAATTGATGTTTTAAATCTGAAAGGTTTTCAAACTTATACTTTGGAATTAATTTTTGTAATTCATTATAATGTTCCACAGACATTAAATCTGTCGGCTTTATTTCTCCCGATGGAATAAAGCTAACTAAATGACCGAAAATAGTGTTTTCATTTAATGCACGTTCATTAGCAATTTCTTCAATTGTTTTACCAGATTTAAAAAGATTTAAAGACTGAAGTTTCGTATCTACTTTTTTTTCTTTCTTGTCTTTGAATTTGAAGGTTTCGGTTTGTTCTTCATAATCGATATCATTATCATCACAAAAACCTCTAATTACTTCCAGAATGGCCGCCCCATATTTTTCCACACGAACTTTTCCCATGCCATCTATTTCCAATAATTCATTTTTGGAGGTAGGTAAGGTTTCACACATAGCATATAGCGCCTTTTGCGTAAATATTTGGTAATGGATTAAATCGTTTTCTTGAGCAATTTCATTTCTTAAAACACGTAACAATTCAAAAAGCTCCACATTGGTGGTACCATCTATAACTGTCTTTTTAAGTTTTTTAGGCTTTTCTTTGGCTAGAAAGACTGCTTTAGCTCGCAAATTTAAAAATAAAAGCGTTTTAAAACCATCTGCCAATTCCTTAAAATATAAGGTTTTAGTTTCTAATAATTCTTCAATACTATCCAAATTTTTAATCAGATCTTTTTCCAAGGCTTGGTTATCCGTTGTAAAATTAAACGTCTTAAAAGCAGGATTTATAACAGTGTCTAATTCATTTTGAAAGTACAAAATTGCCTTTTTAAACCGTCCTTGAATTACATGACTAGTTTCTGGTAAGCTTTCTACTTTTGAAATATTGTTTAATTGACTATTAAAACTGGTTCCTATTTTTAAAAGATTTGTAATAGCGTTTTTAACCGTTATTAAGGGCGCTTCAATTTTACCTTCTATACTACCGCGATTTTTATAATAAATATCTAAAATGCGATTTATAGGATATAAGAAATCATAAAAATTAAATACTTCTGACATTAAACCCAATTGAAAATGTCGTTGGGATAACTCCAATACAGTTTCATCAGGTTGATTCTCATTCGCGGATTCGTTAAACGAAATAACATGGCTATCACTAATAATCTGATTGGAAGTAATTTTACTTTTTAAAACTAAACCTTCCAAAGATTTACAACGACTTAAAGCCACATAGGTTTGACCGTGAGCAAAAGCACCTTGGGCATCTATTATAGCTTTCTCGAAAGTTAAACCCTGGCTTTTATGAATAGTAATAGACCATGCCAAGCGCAATGGCATCTGACTAAAGGAACCAATTTTATCCTCGATTATCGCATTCGTTTCTTTATTAACCGTATAATTAATATTGTCCCAAACCTCTTGGGTGGTAACAATATTAAATTCATCTTCCGGACAGCGCACAACCACTTCATCTTTATTCAATTTGATAATCTTACCAATTTTACCATTGAAATAACGCTTTTCTTGAGAACTATCATTCTTAATAAACATGACTTGCGCACCAACTTTTAAAGCTAGCACCTCATTATTTGGATAGGCATGTTCTGGAAATTTACCCTTAATGTCTGCCACATATAATTGGGCTTTGGCCTCTAAAGCATCCAGTTCCTTTTGGTTGGTTTCTTCTGCTCTATTATTATGGGTCGTTAATTGAATATATCCTTCATCGGGATTAGGGCTAAAATCAGGTTTATACCGTTTATTTAAAATAGCCTCACCTTCTGCCGACAAACGATTATTTCTAATTTCGTTGAGAATAGTGATAAATTCGGGATTTTCTTGTCTATAAATATGCTTTAGCTCTATTGTAATAGGCTGACATTGCTGATAAGCATGGCTACTAAAAAAGAATCCATTCAAATAATATTTCCTCAATAATGACCACTCATGATCCTTAATTACAGGAGACAGTTGTTGTAAGTCACCAATCATTAGAACTTGGACACCGCCAAATATTTTATTCTTATTTCGGAAACGCCTTAATGTTTTATCAATTCCATCTAGTAAATCCGCTCGAACCATACTTATTTCATCAATAACCAATAAATCCATAGATTTAATGATATTGATTTTGGTTTTACTAAATTTTCTATTAAAACCTTGTGAAGAATTCGTGTCAGAATCTGGTAATATAGGACCAAACGGCAATTGAAAAAAGGAATGAATGGTAACTCCTTTGGCATTAATAGCTGCTACACCAGTTGGAGCCACTACCACTGTCCGTTTAAGCGATTCATTTTTTAATTTATGAAGAAAGGTCGTTTTTCCTGTACCCGCTTTTCCCGTTAAAAAGATAGTTCTATCAGTTTCATTTACAAACTGCCAAGCAAGTTTTAATTCAGGATTTTCAGACACAAAAAATCGGTTTAATTTTAAGTAAATATACGACGTATAGACTTTATAAAACAAAAAAAATCCCGATTCAAGTATTGAATCGGGATTCTTAAAAAAGGCGGCGACCTACTCTCCCACGAGATGCAGTACCATCGGCGCTAACGGGCTTAACTACTCTGTTCGGAATG
>NZ_JBHSLA010000006.1:0-215241 GCF_042657385.1 Bizionia hallyeonensis
GAATACAATATTGCAGCAATGTATATACGCAAATACTCAACAGAAAAAAGATAAACATTAGTATGACTGAAGAAAATCATTGTTACGAAAACGCCATGGCTGAACGTGTAAATGGCATCCTAAAAGACGAGTTTTATCTCGACCAGACCTTTGATAACGTAGCTCACGCAAAGAGAGCTGCAAAAAATGCAATTAATCTATACAACGAAATAAGATTACATTTATCTTTAGACTATAAAACACCTAATATGGTATATCAATTATCAGCGTAAATTCAATTTTAACCTGTAGCCATATTTCAGGACGAGACATACCTGCGCAGAGCAAAAACCTGTGCTAAATTGCAACAAATAGCTCTTTAAATTTGGATTAAAAACAAACGAATAAAATCGGAATTAAAAAACGTCTGAATAAACTCAGAACGGAAGAATTTTAATCAGAACGTCGGCCTGAATTGCAGAACGGAAAATGACGTTCATCTGACTACAACCATTTGCAATCTGAATTAAAAACATCGAAATTTAAAACGCTGGACTGGAATTGTGGAGATTTTTTTTTGTTTTTTAAGTAAAATATCAGATTTTAGAGATTTTTAGAATCTCATAGCAAAAAAGCTGGCTTATAAAAAAACGTTTACTAAAACCTAAAAACAAGCTTAAATGAATAAAGACAAAAAAATAATAAAACAAATAATTGAGCTGTTTAATGAAACGATTAAATTGTCCCAAGTAAATAAATCTGAATTAAATTCAAATGAATCTCTTCGGGAAAATTTAAGTTTAAAATTTAGAAAAATAGGAAAATTAGGACAGTCCATTTCACCACAGTTAGTTCTTAATTATCAAAATAATTTTTTTTGGGGTTTATTTGTTTCTCTAGAAAATTGGACAATTGATAAAAATGATGATGTATCTTGGGAACTTATAAAAGGATATACTCATAAAGGAGTGAAATATGACTCATTGAAAAATCATAAAAATAATTTAGAAAAAATATATAATATTGAATTTGAACAAGTTTTAAATTCTGAAATTAAGAATAGTTTAAATACTAAAAAGAACAAATCTGGTACGAAAATAATTTATACACCTATGGGAAACAAAAGATAAGTACTATTAAGTACTATTGCCAACAAAGAACTGAGTTAAAAAACAAGCAATTTTAAGCTAATTTTGAAACAAAGTTCTCATCATAAGGCAAACCACTTTTTGCGATAGCAAATGCCTGTTTTAATAATTTATTTGCTACTGCTATTAATGTCAGTTTTTTACTCTTTCCTTTTGCTACTAATCGTTCATAAATCTCCCCGCATGCCTTGTTGTACCTGCCTGCCTGCAGGTTTACAAAATGGGAATCATTGGGAACAACGCATTTAATCTCGACTACTTCTCCTTACAAACGAAAGTTCAAACAGAAAACAAACTATATTTTTTATACTTTAGATAATTCAAATTCCTTAATAATTAACCAGTACATCTTAACTTTGTTAAAAAAACTATGAACACAAAAATAGCTTCCCTTCTACTATTTTCTATTTTACTTTGTAACTGCGCTTCTAGAAAAATAAAAGATGTTGCTTATTTAAAATCTGCAGATACTAAAACAGCAATGCAGCCGGCGTTAAATGTTTTTGAACCTAAAAATTCCAAAGCTGCAAAAAATCCGGTGATGATTTTTGTGCATGGTGGCTATTGGACAGAAGGTGACAAAAACACTTACGGGTTTTTAGGAAGAAATTTTGCCAAAAGTGATGTTGTCACTGTAATTGCTGGCTATACGTTAAGTCCGAATGCTAATTATGATTCGATGGCTAAAGAAATTGCACAAGCAGTTAACTGGACTGTAAAAAATATTGAAAAGTATAAAGGTGATCCTGAACAAATTTATGTCATGGGTCATAGTGCTGGAGGTCATTTAATTGCTTTAATTGCTACAAATCCAAAATATTTAGAAAATAAGAATGTGCTTAAAGGTGTTATTTTAAATGATGCCGCTGGTTTAGATATGAAAACATATTTAGATAAAAACCCACCAACAAGCGAACATCATTATGATGTAACTTGGACTAAAGATCCAGCAAACTGGAAAGACGCTTCTCCTATTTATTTTATGGATGAAAGCATGCCTCCTTTTTTAATTTATGTAGGCGAAAAAACCTATAATTCAATCATTTCGCAAAACGAAGCTTTTGTTGCAAAATTAAAAACCTATCAACCAGATATAGAACCCATTTTCTTAAATAAGAAACATGTACCAATGATGTCACAATTTATTTTTCCTTGGAATAAGAGGTATGATGAAATTTTGCAATTTATTACATCAGATAAATAAGGAATTCACTCAACAACAATCAAATCAAATACACCACATTCCCAATTCCCACAATAGCAGTTATACACCCTAAAATAAAATTCATTTTAGTCGCTATAAAAGTCAGTTTGTGTTCAATTTTATCAGCAATAGTGGCATAAACGGAATACAAAATAAATGAACCAACCGTGGAGCCAATGGAAAAATAGAAACTATTGAGCAAGGAATACTCAAAATAGTCTAACCCGATTAATAACGATATGGAGGTAAAGTAAAATGGAATGGCAACCATATTTAATGAGGACATAACGATGCCGTGTAAATACGCTCGCGACTTTTCAATTTCCACCTTCTTTTTTTGATTCTTTTTAGTAACATGAAGTCTGAAAAAATTAATAGATAACAACAATAAAATTCCTGTACCTACTTTTTGAATAGTAGTAATGTATTGGGAATTCTCCATCAAAATACTTGATAAATACGCACCAATATTTGCTTGAAAAAACAAAACCGTAGCATAACCTCCAATTAAATAATAAGCCGCTTTTCGGCCACTTTTTAAACTGAATTTAACAACGGTTAGATTTAAAAAACTGGGAACAATACTTCCCATTATAGCAATAATAAATCCAAAAAATAAGCAGGTAAAAAAGATCATATAGTTTTTCTAGGCTCAAATAAACAATTTAAGGCTATAACCTATTGCTGTGTATCATTTTTAGTTTAACTCATAAACATTCTCGAGTAGCACGTTTATTACCTTACTTTTATCATTTACAACCGTTTAAGATGTTTTTGTTAACTTGTTCCGTAATAAGAAAACCAAAACCTGCACACTAAAAACATTTAAATGGCCATTGAGAATATTCCAGAAATCTATATTACGTACAAAAATAAAAGACCAGACTTGTTTGTCTATGATTTTAAAATGACCAATGATGTTGTTAAAAGTAAAGTCAATTTGGGGATGCATATGTTTAGCTTTCTACAAGTTGGAAAAAAGCAAGTACACTTTGCAGGAACAACAGTTGCCGTAAATAAAGACCAGTCCCTATTACTAAAAAAGGGCAATTGGCTTTGGACGGAGTTATTAGAAACGGAAGCCAAATATTACTGTAAGCTCTTCTTTTTTTCTGAAGAAAAACTCAAAGAATTTCTAGAAAAACATACAGCAAACAATCACGTTGTTTCAAACGATATCCCTCAATTTCTTATTAGGAATGACTACTATATAAGTTAGTATTTAAATTCATTACACAAAACAGCTATAAATTAAACATGAAGAATAGACACTGCTAAAAAAGTGAAATTCGCATTGCCTTTTCATCTCATAAAAAAGAACTACCTTTTTACACGCAAACTTTTAAATGTCTTATAAATGAAATTAACAAACAGCATTATTTTCATATAATCCGCAAGCGATGAAAACAATCAGTATGATATATATATTATTTTTCGCTGTTCTTTTTGTTTGCGAAAAAGATTCAGATGATAAGTATATCTTCTTCTTACACAATCGCTTTTTAGAATATCACGAATTACAAGATGAACATCCTGAATACGGACGGACAGAATACACCGAAATTATTTCGGTATTTAAAGAAAACGGATTTCAAGTCATAAGTGAAAAGCGACAAGGCAACGTGAATGCTAGAGCGTATGCTATGAGAATGGTATCTCAAATTGATAGCCTAATTAAAACAGGCATTGAACCTCATAAAATAACAGTTGTTGGCACATCCAAAGGTGGATATATTGCACAGTATGTTTCTACCTTGGCAAATAATCCCGATTTGAATTTTGTGTTTATTGCCAGTTTTAGGGATACTGATATTCAAAATATTCCCGAAATAAACTACTGTGGAAATATTTTAACAATTTATGAAAAATCGGATCCATATGGTGTTTCGGCAATAGCACGGAAGGAAAGCTCGACTTGCAAAATCAAAAATTTTAAAGAAATTGAACTCAATACCAAAATGGGACATGGCTTTTTATTTAAACCGCTCAACTCTTGGATGAAACCCACAATGATGTGGGCCAATGGAAATTATAATGAGCAATGAAACCCACAATATTTGAAATACAACAACTATACTCCAAAACCTGTAGATTTAATTTAAAATAATAATTTATAGTTTCAATTTTAAAGTAACTTTAGTGATATGGAAAAATTAAAAAAAGCATTCAGAATAGTTCTATACATTCTTGCAATTTTTATTATGCTATGCTCTATGCTTTCCATATTTAGGAATTCGGAAATTCGCTATTTAAAAATGCTTGACTTTCCACGGATCCAACTTTTTATAATTTCTTTAGCAACAATCTTATTTCTTTTAATTTTCATTCGGAAAAGAAGCTGGTTTAAAAACATATTGATTTCGGGATTATTAATTGGTATACTAATTAATGGTTATTTTTTAATAAACTACACGCGTTTAGTACCTGTAGAGGTCCCATCCGCGGAAGCACCATTTAATCCAAGCAACGAATTAAGCATGATAATAGCAAATGTTAAAATGTCCAATAAAATTGTGCAACCGTTAATGGATTTAATTTCTGAAAAGAACCCTGATTTAATACTTGCCATGGAAACAGACCAATGGTGGAGTAATAAATTAAATGTTCTGACTGCTAATTATCCCTACTTCCAACAAAGCACAAATAAAGTTGCGTATGGTATGGTTTTATACAGTAAACTACCTTTAAATATGATAGACGTCACGTATTTAAACAATAAAAAAGTGCCTTCATTTGAAAGTACCATTACCCTGAAAAACAATCAAGAAATTAGTTTACATTGTCTTCATCCAGTTCCACCAACACACTATAAAGACTTACCAGACAATGCCAATCAAGATGAAAATGCTATGAAAAAATTAGGGAAGCATATTCAAGATCGAAAACACCCAACTATAGTAGCTGGCGATTTAAATGATGTGGTTTGGTCCTATGTTGATGAATTAACGAACACCAAAAACATACTTTTTGACCTTAGGGTTGGCAGAGGGTTTTTTAATAGTTTTAGCGCGGAAAACATGTTTATGCGTTGGCCACTAGACCATGTTTTTGTTACAGAAGAATTTCGTCTTAAAAAACTAGAACGCTTATCTAAAATAGGTTCAGACCATTTTCCTATTTATGTGGAATTAGTGTTAGATAAAAAGTAGCTATGCTAAAATGTAAAATTGGCTTTTTTAATTGGGCACAACAACCGCATGTCCTTCATGCTCCCATTTGGTAATACCGCCTTTAAAATCATAAATTTTGGTAAAGCCAGCATCCAGCATTTTTTCGGCACATTCCGCACTTCTACCACCGGATTTACAATATAGAATAACCGGTTTATCTTTATCTAGTTTTAAAATATCTTCATCGAAGGTTTCGGATAAGAAATCAATATTTTGAAAATTAGCAATATAACCTTCAGCATATTCTTCCGGTGTACGAACATCAATTAGTTGCACATCATCAAGATCTAAAAGCATCTGCATTTCTTCTGTTGTAACTACCTGAATGGCATCGTTTTTAGACGATTGCTGGCAACTACTAATACTTAAAACCAGTATTAACAAAGCTATTCCAAATATATTTTTCATAATTTTTTATTCTATGGTTCAATGACTTCACCTGTCCATTCCGTAAAACCACCCATTAAATTATAAGCATTTTCAATTCCTAATTGATTCATAATTGCACAAGCTTGCGCACTACGTCCTCCAGATCTACAATAGATATAATAATTTTTTGAAGCATCTAAAGTTTGAATTTTCTCCATAAATACCTGACTCTGAAAAATATCCAATTGTTCAGCATTAGGAATCATACCTTCCGCTACTTCTTCATCTGTACGAACATCTATAATAACGGCTTCAGGATCTTTTTCTAATTGCTCACGCCAAGCGGCTTGTGTTAAATCTGACATATTAATTTTAATTTCTTCAAAATTACTACTTATTCATTAATAGACGAAAAAAAATCCGAAATGTTACGTTCCGGATTTCTTAATCTTTTCTAATGGTTCTGCCAAACGCTATAATTCACAGAAAACAATTTAATTTCATTACACCTTTATCGTACAACCAATGGCACGTGTATGTGTTTCTTTAATGGTTTTTCCTGCCAACAAAGCATCCACAGCATTTTCAACATATTTCTGATTCACTGCATTGGCATCTTGATAATTATCATCAATAGCACCAATATATTTTACCTGATTGCCATTGGCTGTTTTTTCCAAAATATAGACATGAGGCGTTTTCGTAGCCCCATATTGTGGATAAATTTTCTGTCCTTTATCCATTAAATATGGAAATGTAAAACCTTTGGCTTTGGCTCTAGCTCTCATTGCTTCCATGCTATCCCCTTTTTGAACATCAGGGTTATTGGGCATAATAGCAATAACTGGATATCCTTTTGATGCATATTTTTTATCCAATGCAGTAATACGGTCTTCATAAGCCACTGAATATGGACACGTATTACATGTGAAAATCACGATAAAACCCTTGGCGTCTGTGTAGTCTTTTAAAGAAACCATATTGCCATCTATATTCTCTAAGCTAAAATCCGTTGCTATATCACCTACTTTGTAACCTGCATCTTCTGTTTTTACGGTAAAAGCAAAAAAGGAGATTAATGCTAACAGCACAAATGTTGTTTTAAGTGTTTTCATTATTATTATTTTAAAAATTTATTAAGTTCTATTTGTAATTCTTTATAGGTGAAAGTTTGCTCATAAAAAGCTCTTTTATCCTTATTGTAAATAAGTGTTGCGGGAATAGCACCACTCCACTCCGCACTCACTTGCGGAATCCAACTATTTGCATCCACATCATTTAAAACTAAAATATCAGACTGCAAATTATGCTTACTTATAAAGGGTTTAAGTTTGCTTTCATATTGATGTGGAAAATCTAAACTCACCAATAAAACCTTCACATTTTCAGATTGATAATCGTTTCCTAACTTTTCAAAAGCTGGTAGTTCTTTAATACAAGGCGCACACCAAGTTGCCCAAAAATTAACCACATAAACGGTATCATCTGTTTTATTTAAAAAAGGCTTCAGTCCTTCAAAGTCGTAAATAGCGAGACTATCTTTAACCTCTTCAATATGTGTATTGGCATTTTGAGTTTGTTCTTTTTTAGAAATATCTTGACAACTCCAAACGGTAAGCACCAAAAAAAATAACATATATTTCATCTGATAAAAATACATATTTGTTTTTAATTGATTTGCTGTTTAACAAACATTTAAACGAACAGAATCCCTTTTAAACCATTTTTATGCAATAATTTTTGGTTAGTTAAATTTTCATTTTATATTTGACCTATATTAAAATACTCATGAACACAATTTTAAATCATACGTGGTGGTGGAACAATCGAAATTCAAAATTCGTGAACTAATCCTATCCGTATATTTAAATTAAACATACTTAAAAAGGCTTGTCATTCACGACAAGCCTTTTTTTTTGAAATCATATTTATGAAAACATTTAGTCTTTACACACATTATAAAAAAATACTTGCCGATACCATTACACCTGTGGGTGTGTATCTGAAAATTCGCGATAAATTCCCGAATAGTATTTTATTGGAAAGTAGCGATTATCATGCTAACGATAATTCATTCTCTTATATCTGTTGCAATCCTATTGCGTCTATATCCGTGAAAAATGAAGAAATCACCCAAGACTTTCCTGATGGCAGCCAATTAATTCATAAAATTTCAAAAAAGAATGATGTGGTGGATAGTATTCATAAATTCACCAAGCGTTTTAAAATACATTCGGACACCGATTTTAAATTTATAAACAATGGTGTTTTTGGGTATATGGCTTATGATGCGGTTCGCTATTTTGAAGATATTTCTATCGCTAAAAAAGAAGGTCATCAAGATATTCCTGATATTTACTATGCCGTTTATCAAAATATTATAGCCATTAATCATCATAAAAATGAAGCTTATATTTTTGCACATTGTTTTAACACAGAAACAAATATTAATGAGGTTTTACAACTCATTACCTCCCGAAACTTTGCTGCATTTAACTTTTCAACATCAGGAGAAACCACGTCCAATTTAACTGATAATGCCTATAAAGAACAAGTAGAACTCGCTAAACAACATTGCGCGCGAGGAGATGTTTTTCAGTTGGTATTATCTAAAAAATTCTCCCAAAAATTTAAAGGTGATGAGTTTAATGTCTATCGTGCCTTACGAAGTATTAATCCTTCTCCTTACCTATTTTACTTTGATTATGGCGATTTTAAAATCTTTGGAAGTTCGCCAGAAGCGCAATTAGTAGTAAAAGGAGATCAAGCAGAAATCCATCCCATCGCGGGAACGTTTAAACGAACGGGTAATGATGAAAAAGACGCTATTCTTGCCAAACAGCTTTCTGAAGATGATAAGGAAAATGCCGAACACGTTATGTTGGTAGATTTAGCACGAAATGATTTAAGTCGCCATGGCAGTCAGGTAAAAGTTGAAACCTACCGAGAAGTCCAATTCTTTTCACATGTTATTCATTTGGTAAGTAAAGTTATTGGCAAAAAGCATGCAGAAACAACTACTATGCAAATGGTTGCAGATACATTTCCTGCAGGAACATTAAGTGGTGCTCCTAAACATAAAGCTATGGAACTCATTGAAAAATACGAAACAACGAGTCGTGATTTTTATGGAGGTGCTATCGGTTTTATGGATTTTCATGGTAATTTTAATCATGCCATTATGATTCGGACTTTTTTAAGTAAAAATCACGAATTACATTGGCAAGCTGGCGCAGGATTAGTGTCCAAATCAGATCCTGAAAGTGAATTACAAGAAGTATATAATAAATTAGGCGCTTTAACAAAAGCGATAGAATTGGCAACCGATATTTAAAAATGGAAAACAAAACACACATATTAGTTATTGATAACTACGATAGTTTCACCTATAATCTAGTACATTATTTAGAAGATTTGGATTGCGAGGTGACTGTAAAACGAAATGACCAACTCACTTTAGAGGAAGTTGATGCGTTTGATAAAATTGTGTTATCTCCAGGACCAGGTATTCCAGATGAAGCAGGTTTACTAAAAGCCATCATCCAAAAATATGCATCCACAAAAAGCATTTTAGGAGTTTGCCTAGGCCAACAAGCTATTGGCGAAGTGTTTGGTGGAACCTTAACCAATTTAGAAACGGTGTTTCATGGTGTTGCTACACAAATTACGGTATCAGTTGATGATGAAGCACTTTTTAATGGATTAGGGAAAAGCATGGAAGTTGGTCGTTACCATTCATGGGTTGTTCAAGAAAATTTACCTGATGTTTTAGAAGCAACATCCTTTGATGACAATGGGCAAATAATGTCACTTCGTCATAAAGTATTTGATGTTCGTGGTGTTCAGTTTCATCCAGAATCTGTTTTAACACCAAATGGGAAACAGATGTTAGCCAATTGGCTGAAGAGTTAAATAGATAAAAGAAATGATTCAAAATAAAGCGTAAAATATTGGAGGTTTTTAGTTAAAAAAATATGAGGTTGTGATTTGTTAATGTGTTATTTGGTTATTCAGTTATCATGTCGTGACACCAAAATAACGCATATGTCATTAATTCGTTAACCGAATACTCAAAAAATAAAAATAGCTCCTAAAAAAAGAAGGGTTCCGTCTTAAACGAGAACATAATATCAAAAAGATGAAAAACATACTTAACAGACTTATTAATCAAGAGCACATTTCCAGCGATGAAGCTAAAGGTGTATTGGTTAATATTTCAAAAGGCAACTACAATCAAAGCCAGATTGCATCATTTTTAACGGTTTATATGATGCGAAATATTACGCTTGAAGAACTTCAGGGCTTTCGTGATGCTTTACTAGAGTTGTGTATTCCTGTAGATTTAAATGGTTATAACGCCATAGATTTATGCGGTACTGGAGGCGATGGTAAAGACACCTTTAACATTTCAACTTTGGCTTCATTTGTTACAGCTGGAGCTGGTGTACATGTTTCAAAACATGGTAATTACGGCGTATCTTCTGCTTGCGGATCATCCAATGTCATGGAGCATTTGGGGATTAAATTTAGTAGCGATATAGGTTTTTTAAAAACCTGTTTGGACGATGCAGGCATATGTGTACTGCATGCGCCTTTGTTTCATCCAGCCATGAAAAATGTAGCACCAATTCGTCGGGAATTAGGCGTGAAAACATTTTTTAATATGTTAGGCCCTATGGTTAATCCGTCCTTTCCAGAAAATCAACTTGTAGGTGTTTTTAGTTTAGAATTATTGCGCCTCTATAGTTATCTCTATCAAAATTCAGATAAAAAATATAGCATTGTCCATGCTTTAGATGGCTATGATGAAATATCATTAACAGGTTCCGCAAAAGTGATTAATAATGCATCAGAAAAAATGATTAACCCTAGTAATTTTGGTGTGGAAACACTCTCACAACAAGCTATTCATGGTGGTGATTCGGTTGCTTCCTCTGCAAAAATATTCACGCATATATTAGATGGACAAGGTACCATTGCCCAAAACAATGTGGTTTGTGCCAATGCCGCTTTAGCTATTTCTACAGTTAAAAACATACCCATTTCAGAAAGCTTTGCATTAGCCAAAGAATCCTTGCAAAGCGGTCAAGCTAAAAAACGATTTAAAAAATTAGTGGCTTTAAGTAAAAAATAAAAACATCTATAAATACGAAATTGGTCATGGATATATTAGAAAAAATAGTTGCAGATAAACGCTTGGAAGTTGCATTAAAAAAACAACTTATTCCTTCATTGCAATTGGAGCAATCTGTTTTATTTGAACACGAAACCATTTCGCTCGTTAAAAATTTACAACATAGTCCTTTCGGTACTATTGCGGAACATAAACGACGCTCACCTTCCAAACAGGTTATCAATCACAATTTAAATGTGTTTGATGTAGCCCAAGGCTATGAAAAAGCGGGTGTTTCTGGGATGTCCGTTTTAACGGATGGCAAATATTTTGGTGGATCATTAGACGATTTATTGTTAGCACGATCAAGTTGCAATTTGCCGCTTTTACGTAAAGAATTCATTATTGATAGCTACCAAATTTTAGAAGCCAAAGCCTATGGCGCAGATGTAATTTTATTGATAGCTGCCATACTAACACAAGAAGAAATTAAAAGCTTTTCAGAATTTGCTAAAAGCTTACAATTAGAAGTGTTATTGGAAGTCCATAACGAAGCAGAACTGCAGAAATCCATTATGCCGAGTTTAGATATGATTGGTGTAAATAATCGGAATCTAAAAACCTTTGAAGTGTCTTTGGAAACGAGTAAAACGTTAAGCAGTTATATTCCAAACGACTTTATAAAAGTTTCTGAAAGTGGCATCAGTAATGTAGACGCTATAAAAGAATTAAAACCATTTGGTTTCCAAGGGTTTTTAATTGGAGAAAATTTTATGAAGACGGATAATCCAGGTGAAAGCGCTAATCATTTTATAAACCAATTTTAGCTATGAAATTAAAAGTTTGTGGCATGAAATTCCCAGATAATATGAAAGCGGTTGCCAAGTTGCAACCCGATTATTTGGGTTTCATATTTTATAAGAAATCAGCTCGCTTTTTTGATGGTGTTATCCCAACATTACCTAATACCATTAAAAAGGTAGGTGTATTTGTAGATGCTTCACCAAAAGAAATCATAACTATTGCAAATAATTATAATTTGGATGTTGTGCAATTACATGGTAACCAAACCAAAGAATTTGTTTTAATGCTCAACGGACTCGCCACGCTTTATGCTGCCAAAGATTTTGAAGTTTGGAAAGTGTTTAGTGTTGGCCAACATTTCGATTTTAAAGATTTACAGCCTTTTGAAAATAAAGTGAGTAAATATCTTTTTGATACCAAAGGCGAACTTCAAGGCGGAAATGGATTCATCTTTAATTGGGATCTCTTAAAAGAATACCCTTCAGCAAAACCTTTTATATTAAGCGGTGGCATTGGTTTAGATGAAGTGGAACACATTAAAGAATTTTTAAAGCAAGATGTTTCAAAAAAGTGTTATGCATTGGATGTGAATAGCCAATTTGAAACAGAGCCTGGCCTTAAAAACATGGAGATTATAAAAGAATTTAAAAACAGATTGCATCACCTTAAGTGATTTTTAAGGAACTAAAACATAGTATCGAGAAGTAAAACGGTTGGATTCATTTAATTGAATATTACGGATTTAACAACAACAAAATAATATGACTTACAATATCAACGAGAAAGGTTATTACGGAGAATTTGGAGGCGCTTTCATTCCAGAAATGCTTTATCCAAACGTGGAAGAGTTACGTCAAAAATATTTAAAAGTTTTGGCGGAGCCTGACTTTCAAAAAGAATTTAAAGCTTTACTAAAGGATTATGTAGGCAGACCGTCTCCATTGTATTTTGCCAAGCGACTTTCCAAAAAATACAAAACCAAAATCTATTTAAAACGAGAAGATTTAAATCATACAGGTGCGCACAAAATCAATAATACTATTGGACAAATTCTTATGGCGCAACGTTTAGGCAAAAAACGCATTATTGCCGAAACTGGTGCTGGACAACATGGTGTGGCAACGGCAACCGTTTGCGCTTTAATGGGATTGGAATGCATTGTTTATATGGGCGAGATTGATATGGCTAGACAAGCACCAAACGTAGCAAGAATGAATATGCTTGGCGCTAAAGTAGTGCCTGCAACTTCGGGGAGCAAAACACTAAAAGATGCGACTAATGAAGCCATACGAGATTGGATTAATAATCCGGTAGATACACACTATATTATAGGTAGTGTGGTTGGTCCACATCCCTATCCAGATATGGTAGCACGGTTTCAAGCTATTGTTTCAGAAGAAATAAAATGGCAATTGCAAGAACATGAAGGTAGTCCGAATCCTAATTATGTTATTGCCTGTGTTGGTGGTGGTAGCAATGCAGCCGGTGCTTATTATCATTTTTTGGAGGACACCAACGTAAAACTAATTGCTGTTGAAGCTGCTGGAAAAGGTGTTCATACTGGTGAAAGTGCTGCAACATCGGTATTAGGAAAAATAGGAATTATTCACGGCAGCAAAACTTTATTAATGCAAACTACTGATGGCCAAATAACAGAGCCTTATTCTATTTCCGCAGGATTGGATTACCCAGGTGTTGGCCCCATGCATGCGCATTTATATCAATCTGGTCGTGCAGAATTTCTAGCCATAACAGACAACGAAGCTATGGAAGCAGGTTTAGAATTATGTCAGTTAGAAGGTATTATTCCGGCTATTGAAACGGCTCATGCCTTGGCTGTATTTAAAACGAAGTCATTCCAACCCGATGATATAGTTGTATTAAGCCTTTCCGGTCGTGGTGATAAAGATTTAAGCACGTATAGCGATTATTTTAATTTATAAATGAAATTCATGAATAGAATCAATCAAAAATTACAGGAAAACAAAAAGCTATTATCCATCTATTTTTCAGCCGGTTACCCCAATTTAAAAGATACCGTTCCCATTATTCAAAAACTGGCAGAAAACGGTGTGGATATGATTGAAATTGGATTGCCTTTTAGTGACCCTCTTGCTGATGGCCCAACTATTCAGGCAAGTTCTACAAAAGCGTTAAAAAATGGCATGACTACAGAGATGCTTTTCAATCAGCTAAAAGATATTCGGAAAACCGTTTCAATTCCATTAATTATTATGGGGTATTTCAATCCCATTCTACAATATGGCGTAGAAGCATTCTGTAAGAAATGTCAAGAAATTGGTATTGATGGCTTCATTATTCCAGATTTACCTGTAGATGTTTATCATGATAATTACAAAGCGCTTTTTGAAAAATATAACCTCATAAACGTGTTTTTAATTACGCCTCAAACATCAGACGAGCGAATTCGTTTTATTGATAGTGTTTCCAATGGATTTATTTATATGGTTAGCAGCTCCAGCGTAACAGGAAGTCAGTCCGGATTTGGTAAGGCAGAACTTAATTATTTTAAACGAATTGCCACCATGAACCTCAAAAACCCACAAATAATTGGTTTTGGGATTTCCACGAATGAAACATTCAACCAAGCAACCGAATATGCAAAAGGCGCCATTATTGGAAGTGCTTTTATCAAGCATCTTGAAAATACAGGTATTGAAAAAATTCATAATTTTATAAAATTCATACAACCATAAATATTCAGGGATGATTAAAATTCTTAACGACGGGAAGTTATTGCTTCTATTATGCCTCACATTGGGACTTGCTCCCTTTTTTCCTGAACCACACGTTTGGGGAAAATTAAAATGGATAGCAGGAGGCGCTGTTGGTATGCAACCCATGGATTGGCTTGATCTGTTATTTCATGGTTTTCCATTCCTTTTACTATTAAGGTATCTAGTTCTCAAAATTGTTTTAAAAAAAATATAGTCAAATTCACATTTTGACTGAAAATTTTTATTATTATCTTTAGAATTCCAACCTAGACCGATTAATTATGCGAAAAAATTACATGAAAAAGACATCCTTTTCAAGTTCTCTCATTCTTTTACTATTCATTTTGTTTTCTCAAATTTCTTGGTCGCAAAACGATACGATTGTATTAAAAAACAATGATAAAATTATTGGTGAAATAAAATCGATGGACAGAGGTGTGGTTACAGTTAAAACGACCTACAGTGATTCAGATTTTAAAATTACTTGGATAGATATAAAAAGTGTAAGGAGTAATCAAACCTACTTATTAACACTCTCCAATGGCAAAAGAATAAACAGTTCCATAAACACAAAACCTGGTGATGATACCAAAGTAACCATAATGGATGATGGCACTGAACTTGTTATACCCATTAAAGATATTGTATATATTAAACCCGTAAAAAATGATTTTCTCTCACGAATTGTCGCATCGGTTTCCGTTGGGTATAACATTACAAAAAGCAATAATTTAAGGCAGTTTTCCGTAAGCAGTAATTTAAGTTATACAGCATACAAATGGCTTTTAACAGGTAGTTACAATGCTGTAAGAAGCAATCAAGACGATGTTGCAGAAACAAAACGTACCGATGCAAGTGTTGGTTTTAACTATTTTATGAAGAATGACTGGTTCTATGCCACGGAAGCAAATTTTCTCTCTAATGATGAGCAAAAATTAAAATTACGATCAACTATTAAAGGTGGTTTAGGTAAATATTTCGTCCATTCCAATAAATTATTCTTCGGTGGTGGCTTTGGTGTGGCTTGGAATAATGAAAGCTTTAGTGACGAGTTTAACACCAACCGAAACTCCATGGAAGCTTATGGAAATCTAACTTTAAATATGTTCGATTTTAGCGATTTTAGTTTAAATACCGACCTTACTTTTTATCCTAGTTTAACCGAAGGCGGCCGATATCGTGTGGATTATAATTTGAATTTAAAATATGATTTACCGTTAGACTTCTTCATAAAATTAGGTTTAACTTATAACTATGATAGCAAACCGGTTGAAGGTGCTTCCGTATCAGATTATGTATTCCAGTCTACCTTTGGTTGGGAGTTTAATTAGTCTATAGTTGCATTGAAAATATGCCACATTATTTATTTTTCAACATGTTTAAATACATAGCTTCTACTTTATTCCGAGCCCAAGGTGTGCGTCTTAAAAACTTTAAACTGGATTTAACCGAAGGGTTATCTGTAAAACATTTTATTTTTATGGTATAACCCATATACTCCCAACCATAATGCGCTTCTAGGTCTAAAATAATTTTCTCAAGCGTTATACCATGTAATGGATTATTTGGTTGTTGCTCCATATTACAAACTAACTAGATCTTTAATTTTCACCGCTTTTTCAAAATGATCCAATTGGTGTGTTTCAATCCACCAAGTTGCAGCTTCCATTAATAATTTTGGGTTATTATTTTTATTTTCAAAAAAAGCATAGAAAGACAAGCCAACATTTTCGCCTTTCTGTGCTATTTTAGTATTGCATACGTGAATTATTTTCGACTTTAATTCTGGACTCATAATCTAATCTCTTCTACTTTTTGGCCGTCTATTGGACGTACGACTCTCATTAGATCTATTTGATTTTCTAGACGAATTATCTGAAGGTTTTCTAGAACTAGATTGGTTTTTTTTAGGGCTTCGCTGTTTACTTCTACCTTGGCCTTGTTTTATAGGTTGTGTAGATGCATTAGGATCTGGTTCAAAACCTTCTAAAATAGTTACGGGAATTCGCTCACCGACCAATTTTTCAATATCGCGTAAAAATGTTGTTTCATCAGCACTTACTAATGAAATTGCTTCACCACTTGCTCCTGCTCTACCTGTTCTACCAATACGGTGAACATAATCTTCTGAAATATTCGGTAATTCAAAATTAATAACATGCGGTAATAGTGGAATATCCAAACCACGTGCCGCAATATCGGTTGCTACCAAAACACTTATTTTGCTAGATTTAAAACCAGCTAATGCTTTGGTTCTTGCACCTTGACTTTTATTTCCATGAATAGCGGCAGCCGTAATACCGCTGCTTATCATTTTTTTACATAGTTTATTGGCACCATGTTTTGTACGTGTAAATACAAGAACTTGATTCCAATTACCATCTAAAATCAGTTTAATAATTAAATCTGTTTTTTTGGCTTTAGCAACGCGATAAACCTTTTGAGTAATAGCATCCACGGTAGAGTTTTCTGGAGTTGCTTCAACCATTACAGGCTTCCGTAAAATACCATTTGCCAGTTTTTTTATCTCTTTAGAAAACGTTGCCGAAAACAATAAATTTTGTCTTTTAGCTGGCATTAAGGCCATAATACGTTCAATATCACGTAAAAAACCCATATCTAACATTCTATCAGCCTCATCAAGTACAAGAATTTCAACCTGCTTTAGTGAAATAACACCTTGATTTTGTAAATCTAATAGGCGTCCTGGTGTTGCTACCAAAATATCAACGCCACGATTAAGAGAGGCTACTTGCGGTTTTTGGTTGACACCTCCAAAAATAACTAAAGCACGTAAATCTGTAAATTCACTATATGACTTAACATTTTCATAGACTTGTGCTGCTAATTCCCGTGTTGGTGTTAAAATTAAGGCACGAATAGGTCTTCGATTAGAAGCTTGTGTTTGTGATAGTATTTGTAATAACGGAAGCGTAAAACCTGCCGTTTTTCCTGTTCCCGTTTGCGCGGATGCTAATACATCCCGTCCTTCAAGAACTGCTGGAATTGCTTTTTGCTGAATTGGCGAAGGTGTTTCATAACCTTGCTTACTGACCGCTTTTAAAAGGGCGTCAGACAAACCTAATGTTTTAAATGACATATAACGTATTTGTGAAGTGATAACCTAATAAATACAGATGTCACTCCTTTTGTTAGCCGCAAAGGTAAACTTATTTAATTCCAAATCTTGGTATCTGGCAGTTTTTATCACAATTCAATGCCGAGAACAGTTTAACATTTAATAACCTGATTTTAAGATAGTTTTAATAAAACACTAGGCGTTTTTCATTATATTAAAATAAACTTAAAAAGATATAAATTATGGGAACTATAACCGACAAAAGAAAATTTAAACCAACCAAAGAACAGAAAAATCCAACAAATCCAACCGGAAATACCAATATTAAAACCAACGATTTTGATATTGATAAAAAGACTATTAAAAATCAAAAAAACAAAGAATAATTATTTCTTTTTTTTGATAGAAAAGCCAATTTCATTACCATGAATTTGGCTTTTTTTTATGTTTATTTTTACTAATAATAGTTATTAAAAATAACTCGCTTCTATCCTAAATAATGATACGGGAATTGCGTTATTTTGCAATATGGAAAACACCTTAAAATCTTATATTCCTAGTGCTGCTATTCCACAGATAATGGCACTATTGGACCATGATGATTTAACTGTGAAAATTAAGACGGAACGTAAAACGCGTCATGGTGATTATAGACGATTGCCCAACGGAAAGCATGAAATTACTATAAATTCAAATTTAAATTCCTATCGTTTTTTAATCACGTTGATTCATGAAATTGCTCATTTTGAAGCTTATAAAGCCTTTGGAAAACATATTAAGCCGCATGGAAAAGCTTGGAAACACACGTTTCAAAAATTGATGTTACCATTTTTAAATCCAGCTATTTTTCCAATGGATTTATTACCACTTTTGGCCAATCACTTTAAAAACCCAAAAGCTAGTAGTGATACAGATATAAAATTAGCATTCGCTTTAAAACAATTTGATCCACAAAATGACAAAACCTATGTGTTTGAAATCCCATTTGGGCAACACTTTAAACTATATAATGGTAAAGTTTTTAAAAAGGGTAACAAACGTGTAAAACGGATTGAATGTATTGAAATTAAAACAGGAAAATTGTATCTTTTCAACCCAAATGCAGAAGTAGACGCTATAAATGATTAATGAATATCTTTCCAAACAAGGTCCTTTAAACAGGTATTTTTGGTAAGATTAAATGAAACTAAATGAATAAAAATTATTACGCCATATTAATGGCAGGAGGTGTTGGCTCGCGTTTCTGGCCAGTAAGCACTCAAGATTTCCCAAAACAATTTCATGATATGTTAGGAACTGGTGATACGCTCATTCAGAAAACCTTCAGCCGATTAAGTAAGCTTATTCCTAAAGAAAATATTTTCATTCTCACCAATGAACGTTATAACGATTTGGTTTTTGAACAACTTCCTGAAATAACCAAACGTCAGGTTGTACTGGAACCAGCCATGCGCAATACAGCACCTTGTATTCTATATGCATCTTTAAAAATTCAGAAAGAAAATCCAGATGCCTTAATGATTGTAGCTCCAAGTGACCATTGGATTGAAGATGAAGCTGCCTTTACTACCAATGTAAAGCAGGCTTTTGAGTTTTGTAAATCTCATGATGCACTCATGACTTTAGGTATTAAGCCAACATTTCCAAACACAGGCTATGGTTATATTGAATACGACAAAACGACCGAAACCGATATTAAACCTGTAAAACAATTTAGAGAAAAACCCAATTATAAAACGGCTAAAGCATTTATAGAACAGGGCAATTTTCTGTGGAATGCAGGAATTTTTATGTGGAGTGTTTCGAGCGTTATTAATGCTTTTAAAAACAACCAATCGGATTTATTTACACTTTTTGAAAGTGGAATATCGGCTTACAACACCGAAAAGGAAGCCTCCTTTATAGCCGAGAATTATGGTAAGGCTGAAAATATCTCAGTGGATTATGCTATTATGGAATCATCAAACAACGTGTATGTCCTTCCTGCTACTTTTGATTGGAATGATTTAGGAACTTGGGGTAGTTTGTATGATAAATTAGATAAAGACACCAACAAAAATGCGGTTGTAAATGCGCAAACCTTAACCGAGGATGCATCAGGAAACATGATCAGGACCGACCGGAAAAAACTCGTTGTAATTGATGGTTTAACCGATTATATAGTAGTGGACAAAGCGGAAGTTTTACTTATCTTTCCAAAGTCTAAAGAACAAGATATTAAAGAAACATTGCAACGCGTTAAAGATAATTTTGGAGACCAATTCATTTAAACATGGAAGAAAATAAGTTTAACTTTTCTGAAGAAGAAATAAAAAAAGAGGCAGCTGTAGAAGAATCGAAAGAAGCGGTGAAAAAAGATGCAAGAGGCCTTTTTGAAAATATTAAAAAATTCTTAATTGAATTATTAGACTTTCGTGAGGATACGGATCGTGATGAAACTACTGAAGCTATTAAAAGGGACATCTCCTTTAAGGGTGCAACTGCTTGGATTTTGGTATGTTCTATTTTTGTTGCATCTATTGGATTAAATGCCAATTCCACAGCTGTTGTTATTGGTGCCATGTTAATTTCTCCGCTTATGGGTCCAATTTTAGGTATTGGTTTATCTGTAGCTGTAAATGACATAGATACCATGAAACGGTCGTTAATAAATTTAGCTATCATGATTGTGTTGAGTTTGTTAACCGCGTATCTTTTTTTCTTTTTATTTCCATTGAGCGAAGACACTTCGGAATTATTAGGACGTGTACAGCCAGATATTCGGGATGTATTAATTGCCTTTTTTGGTGGAGCCGCCTTAATTATAGCCAAAACAAAACGCGGTACTATTGCTTCTGCCATTTTTGGTGTAGCCATTGCAACCGCTTTAATGCCACCATTATGTACGGCTGGTTACGGATTAGCTAAAGGTAATTGGCCATACTTTTTTGGGGCTATGTACTTGTTTATAATCAACACCATTTTTATTGCATTGGCCACATTTATTGTAGTAAAAGCATTACGATTCCCAATGTTGAGATACGCCAATTCTAAAAGGCGTAAGCGCACTGCTCAAATTGCCTCTTTTTTGGCAATTATAGTTATGATACCTGCAGGTTTCACGTTTTGGAAAGTACTACAGGAAAGTAATTTTGATACAGAAGCTAAACGTTTTGTAGATAATGAGCTAAAAGGTTTGCCCCAATATGAGTACATTAAAAAGAATACCATTCCTAAATTTAATGATGGTGACTCCTATATTGAATTTAACACCTATGGTTTAGGTGAAATTCCTGAATCTACAATTGGATTGATAAAAAGTAAAACATCAGATTATCCAGCCCTAGCCAACACGCGAATTATTTTTAATCAAAGTCGCACAGAACAGTATGATAATATGAAGTACATGGAACAAATTAGGTTTCGTGACTCGGTTGATTTAATTTACCAAACACAAAAAATTAGTTTATTGGAAGATCGTGTTAAAATGCTATCTGCTTATGAAAAAAATACCATTCCATTTGACGATGTAATTAAAGAAGTTAAAATTAACTACGAAAATTTAGACCGATTTAGCTATTCTAGTGAAATTGCATCAGATTTTAAAAAGATAGATACTGTTTCGGTGTTTTCAGTAAAATGGAATAAAGACAAAATGAATTCGGCAGGAATTGCTAAAGAGCAAGATAAATTAGAACGGTGGTTGAAAGTAAAATTAAAATTGGACACGCTGGTTGTAAGACAAATAAATTAAGCGCGCTCTTCTATATACATTTGGCGTACTTTTTTAAAAAGATCTGAAGAGTAAACAAAGTTTGTAACGGCTTCATTGTCGGTTTTAAATATATTATTCTTAGAGCCTTCCCACTCTTTTAAACCATTTTTTAAGAACACAATTTTCTGACCAATTTCCATAACGGAATTCATATCGTGAGAGTTGATAACCGTAGTCATATCATATTCTTCCGTAATTTCTTGAATCAAATTATCAATTACCATAGCCGTTTTAGGATCTAAACCCGAGTTCGGTTCATCGCAAAATAAATACTTCGGTTTATTTACAATAGCACGCGCAATAGCAACCCGTTTTTGCATACCTCCAGAAGCTTCACTTGGAAATTTATTGTGATCATCTTCTAAATTAACACGCTCCAAAACAAATTCAGCGCGTTCTTTCATTTCACTTTTACTTTGCTTGGTAAACATCCGTAGAGGAAACATTACATTTTCTAAAATCGTCATGGAATCAAACAAGGCACTACCCTGAAAAACCATGCCCATTTCCGCACGCAAGTCGCTTTTTTGGTCATCCGATAATTTCGAATATACTTTACCATCATACTCAATAGCGCCATCCTCTGGCGTAAACAAACCCAACAAACATTTTAAAAAGACGGTTTTACCAGATCCACTTTGTCCAATTACTAAACTTGTTTTACCCTTTTCAAAAGTAGTAGAAATACCTTTTAAAATATGGGCATCTCCAAAGGACTTATGTAAATTTTTTACTTCTATCATGATAATAGTAATTGAGTTAAAATATAGTTACAAAGTATAATTACAACACTAGTCCATACAAACGAAGTAGTACTTGCTTTACCAACTTCCAATGCACCACCACGCATATAAAATCCATAATAGGACGGAATGGTAGCTAAAAGGAAGGCAAAAATAACTGTTTTAATAAAGGCATAGGTAATATGAAAGGGTATAAAATCTTCTTGAACACCTATTATATAATCTTCAACAGTACTATAGCCACCATAATAACAAGCCGCTAAACCACCAACGATACCTAAAAACATGGCAATAGAAATAACAAATGGGTACAACATAAGGGCTACAAATTTTGGAAACACCAAATAATTAACCGCGTTGATACCCATAACTTCTAGGGCATCAATTTGTTCTGTAACACGCATAGTTCCAATACTAGAAGCTATAAACGACCCTACTTTACCTGCCATAATTACAGAAATAAAAGTAGGCGCAAACTCTAAAATAACCGACTGTCTAGTTGCAAACCCAATAAGCGTTTTCGGAATTATTGGACTTGTCATGTTTAGGGCTGTCTGAATAGTAACAACACCACCCACGAAGAATGAAATAAAAGCCACGATACCTAATGATCCTATAATTAAATCATCAATATCATTAAAAATTAAACGTTTCATAACCGACCATTTTGTGGGTTTATGAAACATAGCCTTAATCATTAAAAAATAAGTACCAATATTGTGTAGGTATGTCATTCTGCTTTTTCTTCTTGCTAAAATAAAAAACAAATATGTATTTAACGGTAATTTTAATTAGGGATATTTAAAAATCCTTACTTTTGAATTATAAATTCCCTTTCAAAATGAAAAATAGTATTTTAATTGTAATTATCCTCTTTATATTCAGTGCTTGCCAAGCTCAAAAAACACCTTTAAAGGCTACAAGTACTTCAGAAAAAAGCATATCTAACAGCAATCCAAAATTAGTGGTTGGGATTGTTGTAGACCAAATGAGATATGATTATTTAACTCGTTTTTACAACAAATACGCTGAAGGTGGATTTAAACGCATGATGAATGACGGTTTTAACTGTAAAAACAATCATTTTAATTACATTCCAACCTACACAGGACCCGGACACGCATCGGTTTTCACGGGAACCACACCAAAATATCACGGTATTATAGCCAATAATTGGTATGATAAAGAAATAAAAGAATCTGTGTATTGCGCTGGCGACGATAATGTTCAACCTATTGGCACACTAGATGATGCAGGAAAAATGTCGCCGCACCGTATGCAAACCACATCATTTGCCGATGAAAATCGTTTGTTTACACAAATGAAAGGAAAAACTATTGGTATTTCTATGAAAGATAGAGGTGCTATTTTGCCCGCAGGACATGCTGCCAACGCTGCGTATTGGTTCCATGGAAAAGATGAAGGGCAATGGATTAGTAGTTCGTTTTACATGAATGAGTTACCAGAATGGGTTAAACAATTTAATTCAGCAGATACAGCTGAATCATATTTAAAAGTTTGGAATACGCTTTATCCTATTGAAACATATACTGAAAGCGGACCCGATTTAAATGATTTTGAAGGTGGTTTTAAAGGTCAAGAAACAGCAACTTTCCCTTATGATTTGGAGCAACTAAAAACGGATAACAAAGGATTTGACATTTTAAAAGCTACGGCATATGGAAATAATTTAACAACTGATTTTGCCATAGCTGCCATTGCTGGCGAACAATTAGGCCAAGATAATATAACAGACATCTTAACTTTAAGCTACTCAAGCACAGATTATGTGGGTCATAATTTTGGAGTTAACAGCAAGGAAATTCAGGACACGTATTTACGACTGGACTTAGATCTTGAACGCTTTTTCAATTATTTAGACAAAACCGTTGGGGAAGGTGAATATACTATATTTTTAACTGCCGATCATGGAGCTGTTGATGTACCTTCCTATTTAACCTCAATTAAAATCCCTTCAGGTTATTTAAATAATAAAGAAACCAAACAAAAATTTAGCGCTTTTATCACGGAAAGATTTGGCGTGGAAGATTTAATAGAAAATGTGAGTAATAATCAGATATTTTTGAATAGAGATAAAATTTCAGAACTAAAATTAAATTTAGCTGATGTACAAGAAACTATTGTAAACGAATTAATAAAGTATGAGCGTGTTGCAAAAATTTACACCGCAACAACCATGCACAATACATCATTTACAACAGGAATTGAATCCTTGTTACAGAATGGCTATAACCAAAAGCGCTCTGGAGATGTTTTAATAGTACCAGATGCGGCCTACATTTCATATAGTAAAACAGGTTCAACTCATGGTAGTGGTTTTAATTATGATACGCATGTACCTTTATTATTCTTCGGAAAAGGTATAGCAAAGGGTAGTACATTGGAAAAAACAGTAATTCCAGATATTGCACCCACTATATCGGCAATGTTAGGAATTAGCTTTCCAAATGGGGCAACCGGAAAACCACTAGAGTTTGTATTGGATAATGAATAAAAAAGGTAGGGAACAACTAAAAAAGTAGAATAGCCTACTTATTTTCTGTAAAGGAAATAATTATTGACCAACTCAATATAAGTTTCTTTAGCCTCATCTTCCGTAATGTTCTGAATTTGAAACAATGCATTTGTTTTAAAAGCGGAAATTAGGGGCTTGCTACTACTCGGTCTACTATAATCATTAGTTGCTTTTTTGAAATAAGCATATAATCTTAATAAAAAGTCAGCAGGAAAAGGCTCATGATGATCGTTAATTCTATCAACAGCTTCTTTAAAGGCGATATCTAATTCTTCAGAAGTCATTATTTTTCAGCTATAATACTTTCAGCACCACGAACTTTTTGGTTAAGTGATACGTTAATTTTTGCATCTAAAGGTAAAAATAAATCTACACGCGAACCAAATTTTATAAATCCAGAGTCGCTTCCTTGATTTATTTGTTGTCCTTCTTTAGCATAGTTAACAATTCGTTTTGCTAGGGCTCCAGCAATTTGTCTATATAGTATAGGTCCGAAAATTTCATTTTCTACAACCACCGTCGTACGTTCGTTCTCTTCGCTTGCTTTTGGGTGCCATGCTACTAAATATTTGCCTGGATGGTATTTACTATACACAACTTGCCCACCAATAGGATATCTTGTAACATGTACATTTATAGGCGACATAAAGATACTAACCTGTAAACGTTTTTCATTGAAATATTCTTTTTCAAAAACCTCTTCAATAACTACAACCTTGCCATCCACTGGTGAAACAATATGGTTATCATTATATGAAGTTTGCCTTTTTGGGTTTCTAAAGAATTGTAAAATCAATAATAAAAACAATAGCAACCCTATCATGATAATCATGTTAAGCCATGGTAATACCACGTAAGTATCTGATATCAAAAAAAACGCTACAACAACGATTAGCGTAATTAAAATAATTTTATGTCCTTCTTTATGAAACATACTATATAATTTCTAGAAACAAATGAATAAAAGGTGCTGCAAAGATAATACTATCTAACCGGTCTAACAACCCGCCATGACCAGGCATTATAACACCACTATCTTTAACACCAGCTTGGCGTTTAAATTTGGATTCTATTAAATCTCCCAAAGTTCCAAAAACACTAATTATAATTGCTAATATTAGCCACTTATTAAAACTTAATGTTTCGGTAAAGGTAGCAATAAAATAGCTAGCTACGGATGAAAAAAATAATCCACCTATAAAGCCTTCCACCGTTTTCTTTGGTGAAATTTTTTCGAAAAGCTTCTGTTTCCCAAAATTCTTACCCACCAAAAAGGCAAAGGTATCATTTACCCAAACCAATATAAAAGCGCCTAATAGAATAAATGGATTGTACTCACTATTATAATTTGCAATCAATACAAGAAATACAAAAGCACTAGATAAATAAAAGGTTGAGAGTAAAAATCGTTTGGAAATAAATAATGGAATTCGTTTTTCTGCAAATAAGTCTTTAATTAAAAGTAGTTGCACAAAAATCGTAATTACTTGTAGAATACGCGTGGCTGCACTTAAACCCGCATCTGTTTTCATGAAAAACTGCCAATAACCAAATATTAAATACATGAGTGTAAAAATCACATAAGGCCAAAAAGATTTATAGCCAATAAGTTTTTTAAATTCTCCCATACATATCAATCCGAAAATAAAAAACAGGATTATTAAAGCGTGTTCGTTTAATAGAGACACCATTAACAATGAAACATATAACAAACCCGTAAAGGATCTTATAAGGATTTCTTTCATGCTATAGGTCTTCTAACAGAAGTAAGTATAAATTTTTAGAATTGCTACCATAACTCATAAAATCATTTTCTTTCTCTTTATTTTCTGAAGTTTTAAAATGTTTTATGGTGGTGATATTTGTGGGTATTCTTTTTGAATTGTTGTTTTTTATTCCTCGTAAACCTTCTCCAATATTAGCTGTAATTTGGCTAGTTGTGGCAAAAACAATAAAATTTTCAGGAAATTCAATTAATTTCTTTTCTGCTATTTGGTTGGAGGAAATCAATAACGAACCATCATCCGCAATTAAGTTTTCGCAGGTGGTTAAAAAATATTCGGCGTCAGTACTGACACGTGTTACATTTAAATCAGAATTTTTGAATTTTTGGTTTAATTGCTCATCATAGATTAACACACTTTTCTCTTCCCAATCATTTTCAATAATGATATTGTTTAAGCTATCAAAAATTTCATCTAAATTTTCGCAATACAGAAACTTACCACCATTAGCCTTGAAGTTTATTGTAAACCGCTCATCTATAGGTAATTTAATTTCTGGCATATACTTGCCACGCTCATTAGATTTTAATTCCTTGTCTGAATCAACAGATTTGGAACCAAAAATTTTTCTAAATAGACTCATTTATGTTTTTGCTATTAAATACGAGTAATTTAAGGTGTTTTTCAAATATAAAAAATCTTAAACGAACCGTAAGGCTAATTTAAGATTTTTAATAAATGTTAACAGAAAAATTTTGATTTATTCTTCTTCTTCGGTATCGATCACATGTTTATCAAATGGTCGTTTTCCAAATATTTTTTCTAAATTATCTTTAAAGATAACTTCTTTTTCCAAAAGCACGTTAGCTAATTCGGTTAATTTATCTTTATTTTCTTCAAGAAGTTTAATAGCACGTTGGTACTGTTCTTCTATGATTCTAGAAATTTCGTCATCAATTAATTCCGAGGTTTTCTCACTATAAGGTTTTGTAAAACCGTATTCGTTTTGTCCTGAAGAATCATAATAGGTTAAATTCCCAACTTTGTCACTTAAGCCATAAACCGTTACCATAGCACGTGCTTGTTTGGTCACTTTTTCTAAATCGCTTAATGCACCCGTTGAAATTTGATTGAAAATTACTTTTTCAGCCGCACGACCGCCTAAAGCAGCGCACATTTCATCTAGCATTTGTTCGGGTCTAACAATTAAGCGTTCTTCTGGTAAATACCATGCTGCTCCTAATGAACGTCCACGAGGCACAATAGTAACTTTTACTAAAGGTGCTGCATGTTCTAACATCCAACTTACGGTTGCGTGACCAGCTTCATGATAGGCTACAGCTTTCTTCTCACCTGACGTTATAATTTTATTTTTCTTTTCAAGTCCTCCTACAATTCTATCTACGGCATCCAAGAAATCTTGTTTATCTACGGCTTTCTTACCATTTCTAGCGGCAATTAACGCGGCTTCGTTACAAACATTAGCAATATCAGCTCCAGAGAAACCTGGCGTTTGCTTAGACAAGAAGTCAATATCTAAATCTTCTGCCTTTTTTAAAGGCCTTAAATGCACTTCAAAAATTTCCTTACGCTCACGAACATCTGGCAGGTCCACAAAAATTTGTCTATCAAAACGTCCTGCACGCATTAATGCTTTATCTAAAACATCTGCTCGGTTGGTTGCTGCCAATACTATGACGTTTGTATTAGTACCAAAACCATCCATTTCTGTTAGTAATTGGTTTAAGGTGTTTTCACGTTCATCATTAGAACCTGACATATTATTTTTACCACGAGCACGACCAATAGCATCAATTTCATCAATGAAAATAATAGCTGGCGATTTCTCTTTGGCTTGTTTAAATAAATCTCGCACTCTAGAGGCACCAACACCTACAAACATTTCCACGAAATCTGAACCAGACAATGAAAAGAACGGCACTTTTGCTTCACCAGCAACGGCTTTAGCTAATAATGTTTTACCCGTTCCTGGAGGTCCTACTAATAAGGCTCCTTTAGGGATTTTACCACCTAAATTGGTGTATTTTTCTGGGTTTTTAAGGAAGTCAACAATTTCTTGAACTTCTTCTTTAGCACCTTCTAAACCTGCAACATCTTTAAAGGATGTTTTAACATCTGTATTCTCATCAAATAGCTTAGCACGTGATTTACCAATATTAAATATTTGACCACCAGCTCCACCACCAGAACCACCAGACATACGTCTCATTATAAAAATCCAAACGCCTATTAATAAAATAAATGGTAGTAATCCTATTAGGAAATCGCCCCAAACATTCTGTTCTGTTTTGTACTCAATTTTTGGTTTTGGGTCTAAATCTTCCGCTTGTATAACTTTGGCTATATCATCTTCAAAATTTTGAAGATCACCAAATTCAAATCGATAATTTGGTAGTTTGGTTGCCGTTGGCAATAACGATGTAGGTTTGGATTTTTTATGTACATCTTTTGCTTCTGCTTCAGATGTTAAATATACTTTGGCTTCGCGCCTGTTTACAATTTCTACTTTATCAACATCGCCATCTTTTAAAAATGTCATGAATTGTGATGGTGTTGTTGGATTTGTTTCATCAAATCCGCTTCCTCCCAACACTTGCATGGCTATAAATAGCACGATTACGCCACCATAAATCCAATACATATTGAATTTAGGTTTCTTGTTTTTATCTTTCTTGGTATCCTTGTTCATTAATATCCCTTAATAGTTTGTTTCAATTACCGTTGTTTTTGCGTCACCCCAAAGGCTTTCAATATCATAATACTCGCGTATGTGCTTCTGAAAAACATGAACTACTACGTTCACATAATCCATTAAAACCCATTCAGCATTATCCGAACCTTCAATATGCCAAGGCTTATCTTTCAGTTCTTTACTTACTTTTTTCTGGATGGAATTTACAATGGCATTTACTTGTGTGTTCGAAGCACCTTCGCATATTATGAAGTAGTCGCAAACCGTGTTTTCAATCTCGCGTAAATCTAATATATTTATGTCTTTTCCTTTTACGTCCTCAATTCCGCTTAAAATAGTAGCTATCAATTGGTCTGCATTGATTTGTTTTTTTGCCATTCACTTAATTTAATTTGTGCAAAGTTATTATTTTTTAGTTCTTTATACCGTAAAAAAATCATAAGATTTTACCTGTATAGTCAATAATTCACCGAATGCATATAATCAAACTTGATGCCACCGATTCTACCAACTCGTATTTAAGAGCATTAAGTACAAACAGCACCTTGGCAGATTATACTATTGTTAGCGCCAAGCACCAAACTCATGGACGCGGGCAACGTGGCACAAACTGGCAGTCTGAAACCGATAAGAACCTGATGTTTAGCGTGTTCAAGAACGTTTCATTCTTGGGTTTTCAAGACAATTTCTTTATAAGTATGGTTACTTCTTTAGCCCTAATTAAAACCTTGCAACAGTTTTTAATACCCAAACTAAGCATAAAATGGCCTAACGACATTTTGTCAGAGGACAAAAAAATCTGTGGCATTCTTATAGAAAACACCGTTAAACAAAATGCTTTTGGAGGTACTATAATAGGTATTGGACTCAATGTTAACCAAACGCAATTTAAAGATCTTCCTAATGCAACTTCCTTACAGCTAATTGTAGGCACGCCTTTAAACACTGATGAATTACTGTTAAGCATTGTAACCAATTTAAAATTTTATTTCAATCAGTTAAAAACCAATCAACACAAACTTTTAAAAGAAACATACGAAAGTTACCTGTTCAGAAAAAACAAGCCTTCAACCTTTAAAGATCAAGAAGGTAATTTATTCACAGGATACATTCAGGGTGTGACAAGTTTAGGAAATCTTCGCGTTTTATTAGAAGATGAAATAATTGCCGAGTATGAGTTAAAAGAAGTTACGCTGCTATATTAATTATACAGCTTTTGGCATATTGCTAGCTAATGTTTCAATAAATTTTGAAATAGGCCCTTTTATCATCATGGCCATCATAGCATTGAATTCGCCGCTAAATTGAAGTTGTACTTCACTTGTTTTTGCATCAATTTCTGTTATATTCCCGATTAAAGAAAAGTCCAATTTTCCACCAGCAGCTCCAAGAACAATTTTATTTGGTGGTATCATTTCCTTTTTCTTAAGAATAATTTCGGGCATTCCCTTTAATGCAAATAAAAATTTATCCTCGCCTAACACTTCAAATTTACTAATGTTATCAGGCATTAATTTTTCAAAGTTTTTAATATCTGACAGGAAGTTAAACACCGTTTCAGGTGATTTATTGATAGTTGTTTTTGGAGATTCTAAATTCATAATAAGTATATAATATAAGTTTGTAATATTTGTTTTAATACTATCAATTAGCGTTCCATTCTGCTGGATTGGCATTCCAAGAAGCTAAAATAGCTTGTTCTTTAGTGGATATATAATTAGTATGGTAGGCTTCATCTAAAAGTGAATTGTAATCACTTAAAGTTGTTAAATGCACATTCTCTTTCTCAAAATTTTCTTTTGAAATATTAAAACCATAAGTAAAAATGGCCATCATGCCTTTAACATTCGCATGATTTTCTTTTAAAGCGCGAACAGCATTTAAGCTACTTTGTCCCGTACTAATTAAATCCTCAACAACAACCACGTTTTGTCCAGGCTCCAAATGTCCTTCAATTTGGTTTTGGCGACCATGACTTTTAGCTTCAGGTCGAACATATACAAATGGCAACCCCAAATACTCCGCAACCAACATACCAATACCTATAGCTCCAGTTGCTACACCGGCAATAACATCTGGTTTGCCATATTGTTTTTCAATTTGCTTGGCCATGGTTTCACGAATGTAATTTCGGATTGGTGGATAAGAAAGTATAATTCTATTATCACAATAAATAGGCGATTTCCATCCCGAAGCCCATGTAAAGGGTTCTGTAGGCTGTAATTTTATGGCATTTACCTGAAGTAGAACTTCGGCAGTTTTTCTGGCAGTGTCTTTATTAAAAATCATAGCTGCAAAATTACACTTTTTTACGTAATCTGCATTTTTAAAATATGATTTAAAATTAATTTTTTAAATCTATTGCTATCCTATTATTTTTAATATTTTTACAAAACCTAATTGCAACAATAAACGCTATGTACAAAGTTTTTGTTAATGATAAACCTATTATCTTAACAACAGAGGTTGAAAAGGAATCATCTTTCAAAAACTACTTGTTAAAATCTGTTGCTATCTCCAAAGTCATTAAAGATTTGAACAAAAAATCCGTTAAGGAAGTTCATCTCATACATTCCAAGGAAGAAAAGCTTCTTAAAAAATTCCTTAAAAAATTGCCGAATGTTATTGCTGGTGGCGGTAAAGTATATAATGAAAAAGGAGAAATTCTATTTATTTTTAGAAATGATAAATGGGATTTACCAAAGGGAAAAACTGAAAAGAAAGAATCTATTGAAACGACTGCCATTCGAGAAGTTGAAGAAGAAACAGGTGTTGAAGGTTTAAAAATAACCAAACCACTTGAAACAACGTATCATATATTTAAGCGCAATGGTAAATACAAAATCAAAATTACCCATTGGTTTGAGATGTCCACCTCCTACTCTGGCGCATTAGAACCTCAAGAAAATGAAGGCATTACCAAAGTGGCTTGGCTGAATGAAGCAGAAGCGCAAGAAGCTTTGAAAAATAGTTATGCCAATATTAAGCTACTATTCTAATTTACATTGCTTTATAGCGCCAAAAATTAGCGTTTTTAACGAATCAGCCATCTGATTATTACGAGAATACTTCTGATTAATTTCAATCTCAATACCTATATAATTTTCTGAAAACTGCTTTCTTAAATAGGTTGGAAATCCATCTGACCTTCCTAAATACGGTTGGTTGAAGCGAATGTCATAATTATTGCTGATTCTCAATATTTTTGCTTTAAACACTTTACAAAAATCTTTTTCTTTTGGAATTCGAGAATCATATAGCAAACCAATATCAACCCGCCTTTCTACCTTTTTCCAAATGGGTGTAAAACTGTGAATAGAAATATGAATAACGGTTTCGCCTTCTTGTATATATTGTAAAATGACACCTTCTACAGCATCTCGATACGGCTTATAATATTGCGCTATTATTTTCTGCTTTTCTGCTTTTGAAAGTTTGTTTGTAAATTCAGAAAACAAATTTTTATGGTGTAATGACCTGTTTAATTCAATTAGTAAGCGACTTGTGGTACTAAATTTAGAAAAATCAGCTATTGGTTTTAAGCTTTGAAAGACATCCAAGGCGCCCAAATCAAAACCACGATGCGAATGCAATACAGCCTCTTGATTTATAAACAGCGCTTTATATTCTATTGGAATATAATTACCCCCATGCTCACAAGTCAAAACCAATTTCACGGTTTAAACATGGCATTTTTATGCAGACAATCTGCTAATTCCCAATAGACATTTTTAATGTGTGTTTCGGAATAATCATCATTTATGGCTTTTAAAATACGCGTTGCCAAGGTGCCTTCACTTAAAATACAATCCAAAGCTTCATAATGAACTTCGCCTATAGAATCTTTTGTCAGCTGAAAAAGGTGTTGCCATAACGCTTGAACCGTCATACCTTTTTCCACTTGAAATAACTTCAAGTAGTCAAGATTTGAAACTTCATAGTATTCACCTTCCTTTATTATCGGATTTAATAGGGCGTATAAATGTTCCTCCGTCCATTTTTTCTGCTCTTGTAAAGTTGAGAATTTTTCGTCTACTAAAAACTTCAAAACAGCAATAATAAGGGCGCAAATCGCCATATCGGCCTTCGGGCATTCTTGAATATCAACCAAACGAATTTCAATAGCATTTCTATCAAAACGTGCAATGGCACCACGAGAATTTAAAAAGTGATGATCTAAAATATGATTGGTATCGTGTGGTTTTATGGCGCGTTTTATAGGCTCGAAAACCGTTTCATAATAATCTAACTTGGTAAAAGCACGTTCTGGAATAACCAAACCTGTCAATTCTGGGATCTCTTTCTGGTTGGTTTTGTAGTATTCCAATCTGGCATCTTTAAAGCCCGTATTTTTTCCTTCTAAAATTGGCGAACTTGCACACAAACCAGGAACAAGTGGTAAGATAATGCGTATGGCTGCATGTAACTTTTCAAACTCTTTATCATCAAAAAACGGCAAATTAATATGTGTACTTTGTACATTACTCCAACCATGCCCCTTACAATTAAAAATCCTATTATATAGTTCGTATACTTCGCTATAACTATGTTTCCAAAGCTCCGTGTCTGTCAACGGATTCAATAAAGGATGAGCAGCTGTTGGCAGCAATTTAGAATCAAATTCTTTCAAAATCTGATTGATTTCAACAATATTTTTATGAAACATCTCGGACAACCCATTTAAATCTGCAGTTGGCCCATTGGTTTTCAACTCCACCACATGAGCCACCAATTCATTACTCCAAGCTATGGCTCCATTTTCCACATCGGATGTTATCTCACCCGCTTTTTTGGCAAGTAACGTATCAACAATAGCCGCCGGTTTAAACGTATTTGAAACGAGCATATACTCCAGTTCAATACCGTAAACTTCAAATAAATGATATCTTTTAGCTCTCATTCTTAATCCAATCTATTTTTTAAAGCTGTTAAAATTTTTACATAAATGGTATCGCCATAATAACGATCTTCTACACCAAAATCTATATTTGGGTTGTCATTAATTTCAATAACCATTGGTTTTTCATTTACGACCTTAATATCAATACCATAAAGCCCTTTCCCCATTAACTTGGCAGATTTCAAAGCCATATCTAATACAATTTTTGGTACGTCTTCTATTGGTAAACAATCAGCATTACCATCTTGATCATCTTTCTTTTTGGCATCCCAATTGTAAATTTGCCAATGGCCTTTTGCCATATAATATTTACAAGCAAAAAAGGGTTTGTCATCAATAATTCCAATGCGCCAATCGTAATCCGATGGGCAAAATTCCTGCGCTATAATTAAATCCGATTCTTTCAACATGCTGTTAACAAGCACATGATACTCGTCTTCGGTTTTAGCTTTTTTAACACCAAACGAAAAAGTAGAATCTGGTGCTTTTAACACACAAGGCAAACCGACTTGCGCTATAACATCGTTTTTATTATCCTTATGAACAATAATGGTTTTTGGTGTGGCAATATTCGCATTATTTAAAGCTTCTGCCATGTAAACTTTGTTACAACATTTTAAAATAGCGTCGGGATAATCTACAATAGCAATCCCGTCTTGCTGGGCCTTTCTAGCAAATGCGTAAGCTTCATTATTCACTTCGGTGCTTTGGCGAATTAGCAAGGCATCAAAAGATGATAAGCGCGATAAATCTTTAGGCTCGATTATTTCGGCATAAATATTCATTTTTTCGGCTACATCAATAAATTTCTTGAGTGCTTTAGCATTACTAG
Organism: Bizionia hallyeonensis; assembly: GCF_042657385.1. Classification (NCBI taxonomy): domain Bacteria; kingdom Pseudomonadati; phylum Bacteroidota; class Flavobacteriia; order Flavobacteriales; family Flavobacteriaceae; genus Bizionia; species Bizionia hallyeonensis. The sequence continues at coordinate 34,807 of NZ_JBHSLA010000006.1, forward strand.
GAGGCGCTGGATCATTTGGGTTCACCAAAATAGCTAAATCGAAATCCGACTTAATTAACTTGGGTGTATCATAGCGTTTTTTGGCAAAATACTGATTTGCAAATGCATGCACACTTGACATGTGTTCTTCCGGAATTTCCGATTCTGCGATAGCACGAATACTTTGCACATGCCATTTGGTGGTGTGATTAAATTTCACCCGTAAAAAAGGTACTTGAAAATGCTTGTAAAATAAGGTGCTTAATTCCTTATATTTTTGAGCCACATTTTGCCCAAAATAAATACTTAAGGTAAAATCTTGAGATTTGATGTTTTTTAAACTCTGCTGGATGACATCATCAAACTCATCGGAAATGATTCGGACGAGTTTTAGTGCTTTTAAATCCACAATATTCTTAACCGTAGGAATGGCTAAATGCCCTCTAGCTTCTGCTAAAAGCGACACATAATATCCTTTAGATTGGTACGAATAATCTTTACACAAGTTAAAGATTCGTGCATTTTTTAAAAGTGAAAACTGCGGGTTGGTCAGGTAATCTTGTGATGAAATCACGGTAATGTTCTCAATCGAAAAATTCCATTTTTCTGGTTGATTAACAACAATGTATTTGTTCATTAAAAACGCATAAGCGCGATATAAATTTTACACAAAATTAGATTATTTTTCAATAGCTTTTACATGGCGTTAAAAATATTTTACACATGAAATAAAACACCTAAGCAACACAGTATCAAAATGCTAAAACATATTTATTTCACCCGATAAACAGGATATTGCAAATACGCTGGCTCATAATTGTTGGAGCGTTCATATAACCAATTTAATTGCGCATACCAATTATTAGAAAATTCTGGTTCAGCTTGTTTTTTAGCTTCAAATTCTGCTTTTAATTCTGAATTAGACGCCAATAATTCTGAAGCCGTATCTTCAAATACATAAGGCGAAAAACCTTCCTTCTTCTGTAAAATGGTATCAAAGAAATTCCAATTAAAAAAGGAATCTGGTGCTTGAGGTTCTAATGTTTCTACGAGATAACGTACGGCGTTTTGATTGGTAGAAATCCAATAATCACCTTTTCTGAATAAGAGGTTATTTTCGGATGCTGTAACAGATGTCTTATAATGCTGATAATGGCCTTCATACGGACTTTTACGTGTTTCAAAATCGGCTATTTTGTAGGATTCTACAGCTAGTGTGGTATCTTTTTCAAAACGATTCATTTGAACACCATTCCCTTTTAATAAATCGATAACCGAATGCCAACCTTGTGGAATGATGTAGGCTTTTGGAACGGCAACGTCAACCGTTGGTTTAAAATAATTCTGATAAGCAACCGGTTTTTCAAAAGGTTTGTTTCTATCGTATTTTAAGCGCTCCTTTCCTGTTACCTCACTTGTTATTGTGTTTCCTTCAAAACCTTTAAAGTTTAAGGTGGTAGATTTTGTGGTATCTACTTCCCAATCTAATGGATACATTTTCTGATTCTTAAAAGCTTCAAATGCAGCTTGGCGCAATTTCGATATATGATCGCCTTCTCTTTCAGTAATGGCAATCATGCTTCGCATCAGTTCATAGGTTCCTTCCACACGTGGTTTGTATGGTTTTAACATATGTGTTTCAACCATCATTCCAATAACATTCCACAGTGCGGTGTATCCCGTTGAATAGCGTGGGTAATCCATAAACTGACTAAATCCAATTTCCGGAACTTGATTAAAAACATTCACATAAGGTGTAATATCCCAATCTTTCTTTTGTAAATCCGCTTCCAGTGCGGGCATGATGGTGTTTTGTAAATAACTCCCCAATTCACCGCCTAACTTATTATGTTGGGTAAACAAATGAGTTAGCACATATTGATAATCCGCGCCATTACTTACATGATTATCTATAAAAACATCCGGCTTTACCAAATGAAAAATTTGAGCGAAGGTTTTAGCATTTTCTGTGTCGTTTTTTATAAAATCACGGTTCAAATCAAAATTCTGCGCATTGCCACGAAAGCCGTATGCTTTAGGACCATTTTGATTGGCACGCGTACCTGAATTTCTATTTAAACTTCCGCCAACATTATAAATAGGAATGGTAACTACAACGGTATTCTTTGGTGCTGGAATTTTTCCTTTAGCCATATCACGAAATAACATCATCGTCGCGTCTATACCATCGCTTTCACCAGGATGAATGCCATTATTGATTAATAATACACGTTTATTTTCACGAATGGTTTCGAAACTAAATTTAGCATCGACATTAAAAGTCACAATATGCAAAGGCTCACCAGAATCTGTTTTTCCAATAGCTTGCAGTTGAATTTGAGGAAAGGCATTTGCCAAATCCGAATAATATTGAATGGTTTGATAATATGTAGCCGTTTCCGTTCCGTTGCTTGCCTCAAAAACCGTTATAAAATCATCTTTTTTGCTTTGCGCCTGTAAAAAACTGAAAGTCAAACAAATGACTAACAGTTGACTAATACGAATCATATTTGAAATTTTAATAAGTAAACTTAAACAATTTATCACAATATAAGCTTGTAGGTGTTCATATTAACTGTATTTTTGCACCCTCAAAAAAAAGAATGATGACTCAATTTTTTCGAAAATTTACAACAAATCCTAAAAATGATATTTTAAGCGGGATAACCGTTTCATTAGCAATGATTCCAGAAGTGGTAGCATTTGCTTTTGTGGCGCAAATAGACCCACTTATGGCACTTTCTGGTGCGTTTATTATTGGATTAATTGCTGCAATTTTTGGAGGAAGGCCAGGTTTAATTTCTGGCGCTGCTGGTGCTGTTGCTGTAATTTTTGTCACCATGATTGCTGATGGGCATACAAAAGGGCTTCTTTTTGATCAGCCTGTAGATAATATGGGTTTTTTCTACTTAATGGCTTGCGTTATTTTAATGGGAATTATTCAAATTTTAGCCGGTGTATTTAAGTTGGGACGTTTTGTGCGTTTAATTCCGCACTCCGTAATGCTGGGTTTTGTAAACGGTTTAGCTATTGTTATTTTTTGGGCTCAAGTAAAAATGTTTACACATAAATCATTAGTAGTTTCTACCGATGGCGTTAAGGAATACGTAAGCACCTATATGGAAGGCGCTGAACTCTATTTAATGTTAGGCTTGGTATTTTTAACCATGACCATCATGACCATTTTACCAAAAATAACTAAAAAAATTCCTGCGGCTTTAACGGCTATATTAGTTACCACATTTATTGCAATCGGATTCAATTTAGATGTTTCAACGGTTGGTTCATACATTATTGAAGGTGGTGGAACAGGCTTAAAAGGTGAATTTCCTACACCTAATTTAGAGCTTTGGCAAAATCTTCCAATTAATTGGGACACGCTAAATTTTATTCTTCCCTATGCGTTTTTAGCCGCTTCTGTTGGTTTAATAGAATCACTTATGACCATGAATTTGGTGGATGAATTAACGGACACCAGAGGTAATGGCGACCAAGAATGTATTGCTCAAGGAGCTGGAAATATTATGTCAGGTCTTTTTGGTGGAACTGGAGGTTGTGGTATGATTGGACAAACGGTAATTAATATTAACGCTGGTGGTCGTGGTCGTCTTTCAGGTATCGTAATGGCTCTAACGCTGTTAACTTTTATACTTTTTACAGATAAATTAATTGAGCAAGTACCAATTGCAGCACTAGTTGGTGTTATGTTTATGATGGTTATTGAAACATTTGCATGGTCTAGTTTTCGCATTATTAAAAAAATTCCAAAATCCGATGCTTTTGTACTCATAATCGTTTCAGCCGTTACAGTTATATTCGATTTAGCCATTGCCGTTTTTGTTGGTGTTATTATTTCGGCATTAGCTTTTGCTTGGGAGAATGCCAAACGTATTCGCGCCAGAAAACGCATGCGTGAGGATGGCACCAAAGTTTACGAAATTTGGGGTCCATTATTTTTCGGAAGTATAACAGCTTTTAATCAAAAATTTGATCCTAAAAATGACCCACAAAATGTTGAAATTGACTTTGTTGAATCGCGAATTAGTGATCATTCTGCTTTAGAAGCTATTTTTAATTTAGTTGAAAAATATGAAGCCGAAGGAAAATCGATTAAATTGAAACACTTAAGCGAAGATTGCAAATTACTCATGTATAAGGCTAGTCCGAAATTCAGGGAAGTTATTGTTGAAGCGGTTGATGACCCGAGATACCATTTAGCAGCAAACCCTGAAGAGTTTCCAAAACCACTTTCAGAATACAAGTTTAAATAACTATTTTACCCGAACACTAATGGGTACTAATTTGGTATAATCGCCTTGATTACGAATCACATCGCGCACAATGGATGATGAAATATAGGACGTATTCGCAGCCGTTAACAAAAATACGGTTTCTATAGGTGCTAAATCGCGATTGGTATGCGCTATGGCTTTTTCAAATTCGAAATCTCCGGGATTACGCAAACCACGAAGTATAAATTGGACGTTATTTTTCAGGCAAAAATCGACTGTTAAACCTTCATAAGAAACCACCTTTACTTTTGGTTCGCCAGCAAATGATTCTTCAATAAACCGCATGCGTTCTTCTAATGAAAACATGTATTTTTTATCCGCATTCACACCAATGGCAACAATAACCTCATCAAACAGTTTGATAGCGCGTTTAATAATATCGTAATGACCTAAAGTTAATGGATCAAAAGATCCTGGGAATACAGCTTTTTTCATAATTTACTCCTAAACATTAAAGATACTTAATAATTATTTTAAGCCAAATGAAACACTATTTCAACGCTTCTTCAATGGCATTCTGAAATAATTGTTCTAACGAAATTCCAGCAGCTGCCGCTTGTTGTGGCAATATACTAGCTTTTGTTAATCCTGGAACAGTGTTGACTTCCAATAAATGTGGTTCGCCATCTTTAAAAATATATTCACTTCGGGAAAAGCCCGTCATTTTTAATATTTCATAAACCCTTTTTGCTAAAGCACGCACTTTCTCGGCATCGGATTCTGAAATGCGCGCTGGTGTAATTTCTTGAGATTGCCCTAAATACTTAGCTTGATAATCGAAAAAATCATTTTCGCTAACAATTTCAGTAATTGGCAATACTATAATTTCGCCTTGGTAGGAAATAACACCAACAGACACTTCAACCCCATCTAAATAGGATTCAATAATAATTTCATCATCTTCTTTGTAAGCAACTTCTAACGCTTTTTTGAATTCCTCTTTTTTATAAACTTTTGAAATTCCAAAACTACTCCCAGCACGATTCGCTTTAACAAAGCAAGGCAAACCTACTTTTTTAATAATGGCATCTTCATCAATAACATCACCTAGATTAATATAATAACTTTCGGCCGTTTTAATTCCATAAGGCCTTAAAACGCTTAAGCAATCGCGTTTATTAAAGGTTAAAGCCGCCTGATACATACCACTGCTGGTATGCGGAATGTTCAACAACTCTAAATAAGCTTGCATAATACCATCTTCGCCAGGCGATCCGTGAATGGCATTAAAAACACAATCGAAAGTAATTTTTTCGTCATCAACGATAACCGAGAAATCATTTTTATCAATTGGAAACTCCTTTTCCGTATCCGAAACAAAAACCCATTTATTTTCAAAAATATGAATGCGAAAAACATGATAGTTATCTAAAGTATTTAAAGCGTTATAAACCACGTTTCCGCTTTTTAGGGAAATTTCGTACTCACTAGAGTAACCACCCATAATAATGGCAATATTCTTTTTCATTGGCTATATTTCGGCAATTAAAGGCGTCATATTTAAAGTTTACGAATCAATTTAAGTCTAAAACTAACAATAAAACGTATCTATTATTAGTTAAGCTAAAATATCACTAATAAATCAAAACTAAAAACAGTTCTGTTTTTATATATTTGCCCAACAAATCCGTTTCCATGAGTCTTTTAAAATTTCTGACGAGTAAAACATTCCTAATTCAAATTATTCTAGCCATTGTTGGTTTAGTAGTTATTTGTTTCATTTTATTAAAATGGCTAAATGTAACCACCAATCACGGTGAGTTTGAAACCGTTCCCGATTTAAAAGGAAAATCTATTGGTGTGGCCAATTTGGAGTTAAACGAAAACAATTTAAAATTAGAAATTTTAGATTCTTCAAATTTTAATCCTGATTATCCAAAATTTTCAGTGATTGAGCAAGACCCTATTGCTGGCGAGAAGGTTAAAGATGGCCGAAAAATTTATGTAACCTTAAATCCATCAGGATTCCGAAAGGTAAAGATTCCCAATTTAAAAGAAAAAACATTTAGACAAGCCAAACCAACATTGGAAGCGCTTGGCTTTGCTATTGGCACGATAACCTTTACCGATTATTTAGGTGAAAATGAAGTGGTAAAATTAATGTACAACGGTAAAGAAATAAAAGAAGGCGATGAATTGCCTAAAACATCTAAAATCGATTTGGTTTTAGGTAACGGAAACAGACCAGGTTCAAACTAATTATGGCAGACTATACTCCAGAAAATCAAAGCGAAGAAGACGATTTATACGAACACTACGCTTTTACTGCCGAAAAAGGGCAAACACCGCTTCGGATTGATAAATATTTAATGAATTTTATTGAAAACGCCACGCGTAATAAAATTCAGGCTGCTGCAAAAAGCGGCAATATTTATGTAAATGACGAGCAAGTAAAATCTAACTACAAAGTAAAACCATTAGATAAAATTCGGGTGCTTTTTGAGCATCCACCTTATGAGTATTTGCTGACACCCGAAAACATTCCCTTAAACATTGTTTATGAGGACGACGATTTATTGGTTGTCAATAAAGAACCTGGTATGGTAGTACATCCAGGGCATGGAAATTATTCTGGAACCTTGATAAATGCCTTAATTTATCATTTTGAAAACTTACCAAACAACTCCAGTAACCGTCCAGGATTGGTTCATAGAATCGATAAAGATACCAGCGGTTTGCTAGTAATTGCCAAGAATGAAGAGTCTATGGCCCATTTATCCAAGCAGTTTTTTGATAAAACGAGCGAGCGCGAATATATAGCTATTGCTTGGGGAAATATAGAAGAGGAAGAGGGCACCATAGAAGGCAATATTGGTAGACATCCAAAAAACAGATTACAAAATACCGTGTATTTTGGCGATGAGAGCGACAAAGGAAAACCAGCAGTAACGCATTATAAAGTTTTGGAACGCTTGGGCTACGTAACCCTGGTTTCTTGCAAATTAGAAACAGGCCGTACACACCAAATTCGCGTGCATATGAAACATATTGGTCACACCTTATTTAATGACGAACGCTATGGTGGCGAACGCATTTTAAAAGGAACCACCTTTACAAAATACCGCCAGTTTGTAGATAATTGTTTTAAAATTTTACCAAGACAGGCCTTACACGCTAAATCGTTAGGTTTTGTACACCCTAAAACAGGCGAAATGATGCGATTTGATTCTGAAATTCCACAAGATATGCAAGACTGTATTGAAAAGTGGCGTAATTATTCCAAGCATCAAGATTCAGAATAAATTTCTTCTATAGGTTTATAAGAAAGAACAAAATTAGAAATTGATTTTATGCCATGTGAGTTGTAACTTTGGTAAACATAAAAAAGTTACGAACCTCTAAAATCAATTCCTAATTATAGGACTTTTACATACTTATGAAACTTGTAATATCTCCAGCCAAATCTTTAGACTACCATAGCAAATTACCAACATCTAAATCTACGGAATCCGTATTCTTGAAAGAATCGGAACGTTTAAATGGACTATTGAAAAAGAAATCTCCTAAAAGCTTGTCGAAGCTTATGAGTATTTCCGATAATTTAAGCCAGTTGAATTACGACCGGAACCAAGAATGGGAACTACCATTTAAGGAAGGCTCTGCCAGACAAGCTATTTACGCCTTTAATGGCGATGTTTATCGTGGTTTGGATGCGTATACGATTCCAATAGAAAAAATTGATTCCCTTCAAAATACAGTTCGGATTTTGTCAGGATTGTATGGCGTTTTAAAGCCTTTGGATTTAATTATGCCTTACCGATTGGAAATGGGCACCAAATTAGCAGTTGGCAAAAACAAAAACTTATATGAGTTTTGGAAGAAGAAAGTCACTAAATCCTTGAATGACGAATTAGAGGATGATGAGCTGTTTTTGAATTTAGCTAGTAATGAGTATTTTAAAGCCATTGATACTAAAGCTTTAAAAGTTCCTGTTATAGATGTGGACTTTAAAGAATTTAAGGACGACAAATATAAAACCATTGGTATTTTTGCTAAAGCAGCAAGAGGGCTAATGGCACGGTTTATTATTGATGAAAACGCTGAAACTTTAGATGATGTTAAAGCTTTCAATTTAGAGGGTTATGGTTTGAGCGATGAACTATCCAGCTCTAACAAATTAGTTTTCACCAGATAATTGCATTGGCAAGAAGGGTTTAAGCCTTTGCTTTTTTATCAACACTTATTTTTTCTTCAGGACGTACTTGCTTCTTAATTCGTGGACGTCTTACACCATACGAACCGCGATTAATTTTACCGCGTTTTGTTTTTTTATCACCTTTTCCCATGTCATTTTTGTATTTAAAACTTAAGCTATAAATTACAATAAATTTATCATCTTTAAAAACAAAAATGACATTCTTTCATAAGCATCCATACCAACCTTTTATTCAAAAGGATACCACCAAATTAATTGTGGGCACCTTACCACCACCACGTTTTTCTACTGGTGATTTGCTTGAAAAGGACGTCGATTTCTGCTATGGGAGTTATTATAATAGTCTTTGGTTGTTTATTGATGAAATTCATAATTTAAATTTTCGTTATGACAATTCTGAAGAAGCCATTATAGAACGCCAACAGTTTTTAATTCAGCATAAAATTGGCGTTTGTGATATTGTAGCAAGTGCGGAACGTGAAAAAATAGACGCATCGGATTTAGGCATGACAAACATCATATTGCGGGATATCTTGGGTTATTTAAAGAAATACCCAAATATTGACACCTTGTTATTTACAGGAGGAAACAGTAAAAACGGTCCAGAATACTTCTTCCGAAAGCATTTAAAAACTTATAATTTGAAATTGGAAGTGCTTTCTAATGAGGTTCCAAGAATTCATCAATTCAATATGAACACAGAATCCACAGAACGCATTATCAAAACAGTTTCCTTGACTTCTGGGTCTGGTGCAGCCAATATTTCTATAAGTAGGTTGCCACTTTACAAGCATTTAAAGGCACGCAATCCTGACTTTAATACCTTCGATTTTCGGGTAATGCAGTATCGCGAATTTATCTAGAAAAAAACGCCATTATTGCGGATTAGACAGGAATTATCAGAATTTTATCGATTTTATATATAATCTGAAGTTGAAAAATACTATTTTAACAACCGTTAAAAAATTAATCAATAATGAAAAATAATTTACTTCTCCTTATCGCCTTCCTACTTATTGCTTCATGTTCCGATGATGATGACCCGGTAACGGTTCAACAATGTGCCAAACCAACAGGTGTTATTGCTAATACCATAACATTTGAAAGTGCTGAAATAATTTGGACCGACGCCAATAGCGCAACTTCTTTTACCGTTGAATATGGTTTATCTGGCTTTATGCTAGGTTCAGGCACCACTATTAATCGGGCTGAAACTTCTGTTATGCTAACGAATCTTGCCGCCAATACGAGTTATGATGTTTATATTAAAACAATTTGCAGCATTGACAATTCCAGTATGTATTCGGATGTTTTCAACTTTACCACCTCTGCTCCTTTAGTGATTCCAGAACTCCTTCCAAATCTTTCGGATTTGAATTTATTTGCAGGAAACCTAAACGATTTAACACCAAGCTCTCGTGCTTTCGAATACAACTTAAATACGCCATTATTTACAGACTACGCGCACAAACAGCGTTTAATAGCCTTGCCTCCAGGAACAACTATGGATTTTGTGGATAACGGATTTCCAGATTTTCCAGATAATACGGTTATATCAAAAACTTTTTATTACAATAATGATGAGCGTGACGAATCATTAGGAAAAACAATTATTGAAACGCGAATTTTAATTAAAATTAATGGTGTTTGGGAATTAGGAAATTATAAGTGGAATGCCATCCAAACGGATGCCGTTTTAGATGATATGGCACATACCGTTCCTGTATCCTTTATTGACGATAGCGGAACCACTAACACTATAAATTATGGTGTTCCGTCCATGCAAGACTGTATTAACTGCCATAATAGTAGTAATATAATTACGCCTATTGGACCAAAAATGAGAACTATGAATTTTAATAATCAGCTTCAAGACTTTATTAATGCTGGACATTTATCAAACCTTTCAGACCCTTCAAGCGTTACGACATTGCCAAATTGGGAAGACACTAGCTATACAATTGAAGAGCGTTCTCGCGCCTATTTTGATGTTAATTGTGCACATTGTCATTCCGATGGTGGCTATTGCGAATTCCAGTCTGAATTACGTTTAACATACGAAACTCCTTTTGCTGAATCCATGATTCTTGAACGCAAAGGCAGTATTGATAATCGTATGCGTAATTATAATCCTGGTATTAGTATGCCATTAATTGGCACTAGTATTGTTCATAGTGAAGGTTATGATTTAATTCGCCAATATTTAAACTCCTTATAGTAGGTTATAAAGTAGAGAAACAAAAACCCAATGATATCGCTATCATTGGGTTTTTAACTAACCAACTAAAACTAATATGAAAAACTAAATTTATTTATTAGGATTAAACCCTTTAGGTAAATATCCTGGATATTGAAATTAAACTGAACATCTTCTTCTATTTCTATTAAAGAAATTTTTTCCCAATTAATATCGTCTTTGCCTTTTAATGGGTTAAAGTCTTTTGGCAAGTAGGCATGCGTATCAAAACCTAAATTTATATCTTCTGGTAAATCTATCAGAACAATTTCCTTCCAATTAATATCATTCTTGCCCTCTAAAGGATTAAAATTATTAGGCAAATATTGCTTGACATCAAAACCTAAATCAATAGGCTCATCCATTTCAATTACATGTACATCCTGAATGCTAATTACAGAATTATTTGAAACATGATTATGTTTGTGCTTGTGTGGATTGGTTGTAAAATTATCAGGTACTAAATTGCTAGCCACGGTTGTACTTGCTGCAAGTAATAATCCGCTTATGACTAATAAATGTCTCATTTTCTGTTTATGTATTAACATTTATCTATTAGACTTAAAAGACCTTAAAAGGTTTCATTTATTTAGAAATATTTAACACTAAACATCTGAATTTAAGAATACTTAGCAGTTCAGAACAAAAAAACTTCCAAAGGCAATTTCAATTTAGATAATAGCTCTTATCTCTGCTTATTTATATAGTTTGAAATAGAGAGACACCTTGTTTTCACACTATAATTACCAACCAAAATCTAATACTTAAAATTATAACATTAAACCTTTTTAATATTTCCATGTCTTATATGTACAAACTTTAATACTTATAAATCATGAAAAAAATATTTTTAATTGCTTTAGCATTAGTAACTTTTCAATTATCTGCTCAAGACAAAAAACAAATGCATAAAAAAGGTGAACGAGCTGAAAAGATGCAAGCGTACACTCCAGAAGAAATGGCGGAATTGCAAACTAAAAAATTAACGTTGGATTTAGATTTAACGAAAGAACAACAAAAACAAGTTATGACATTGAACCTGGAAGCCGCAAAAGAACGCAAAGCCATGATGGAAAAGCGTCAAGAATTTCAGAAAGAAAAAGAAGCGAAGTCAGTTTCGAAAGACGACAAGCTTAAAATGAAAAATGACAGGTTGGATAAGCAAATTGCTATGAAAGCTAAAATGAAAGAGATTTTAAATGATGAGCAATACGTTAAATGGGAGAAGCTTCAAAAGAAACGCAAGGAAAAAGGACGCAATTCAAGAAAGCAGAAAAAACATGGAAAATAAAATTTGAGTTGGTTAATTAGTTTACTAAAAGGCAGATATGAATTAAAATATCTGCCTTTTTTTATATTAAAAAAAATATCGCTAAATTACAATCACTAAAAAAACTCTATTATGAAAAAATTACTAGTTATTGTATTGGCTTTAATAGGTATGCAGCTTTCTGCACAAGATTTAAACAGTTTAAGCACTACGGCATCTAGCGAATCCAGCTCTATGATTGATCAAATAGCTGGAGATCAGGTTAGAAAATTTGCCAAAAAATTAAATTTAAATGAATCGCAACAAAAAATGGCTTCAGATTTAGTAGTAAGTCAGTTGAAATCACCGAAGTTTCAAAAATTAATTGGGGATTCTGCTAGTAAACTTTTAGGATCGGGGTCCAGTGATAATTTGGATGATATTTCAAGAGCATTATTAGACGAACCGAAATTTCAAAATGACATGAAAAAGGTTTTAGATGACGATCAGAAAGAAGAATTCAGTAAAATGCTTCCTATATAATTAGGAGCTTTAATTTATGAGTGTTACAAAAAAGCGACCTGAAATTCAGATCGCTTTTTAATTTATAAAGTTTTAGCAACTTTGCCAACTACTTCAATTGTTTTATCCAGATCATCATAACTTAAAGCATCTGTAATAAACCATGTTTCAAATGCACTTGGCGCTATATAAATACCACGATCTAGCAAACCATGAAAAAACTTTTTAAAGGTTTCATTATTTCCATTGGCAGCCGATTGAAAATCTACAACAGGGGTATCTGAAAAATGAACAGATATCATGGAACCAACTCTATTAATGGTATGAACGATATTGTTTTCAGTTAAAACTTTAGACATCCCATTATGCAAATAGGCTGTTTTTTCTTCTAGACGTCTATAAATTTCATCATCCGTATTCAATGCCTGTAGCATTGCCAAACCAGCCGCCATAGCTAACGGATTACCACTTAATGTTCCTGCCTGATAAACAGGCCCTTGCGGTGCTAAATGATTCATTATTTCTTCACGAGCTGCAAACGCACCAACTGGTAAACCGCCTCCTATTACTTTTCCAAAACAAACGATATCCGCTTTAATACCATATAATTGCTGAACGCCTCCTTTTGATAAGCGGAAACCCGTCATAACCTCATCAAAAATTAAAAGAATATTATGTTCTGTACATAAATCTCTTAAGCCTTGTAGAAAATTTTGTTTAGGAGGAATACATCCCATATTCCCTGCCACAGGCTCTAAAATAATACAGGCTATCTCATTAATATTTGCTTGAATTAATTCTTTAACGTTTTCTAAATCGTTAAAATTAGCTAATAAAGTATCTTTAGCTGTACCTTGTGTTACACCTGGACTATTTGGTGATCCGAAGGTTACAGCACCACTTCCTGCCTGAATTAAAAAACTATCACTATGACCATGATAACAACCGGCAAACTTTATAATTTTATCTTTTCCTGTAAAACCACGTGCTAAACGAACAGCACTCATACAAGCTTCGGTTCCCGAATTTACAAATCTAATTTTATCAATATTAGGAACCATGGAAACCGCCAATTCAGCAATTTTAGTTTCAATTTCCGTCGGTGTTCCGAAGGATGTTCCAAGCTTTGTTTTTTCAACGACCGCATCAACTACGGGTTGAAAAGCATGACCTAAAATCATGGGTCCCCAAGAATTAATGTAATCGATATATTGATTATCATCTTCATCTATTAAATAAGGTCCATGCGCTTTTTTTATAAAAATAGGTGTTCCTCCAACAGCTCCAAATGCTCTTACGGGAGAGTTTACACCACCTGGGATTACTTTTTCAGCTTGTGCAAAAAGCGCACTACTTCTTTTGTATTGCATAAAATTTATACTTTAATTAGATTTTACCACTATTAAATCTCCAATATTTAAATTATTAGATGATAAATTATTGAGGCGTTTTAAATTTTCAACGGTTGTATTGTAGCGTTTTGAAAGTGAATAAAGGGTGTCACCTTTAACCACTCGATGAGAAGATTCCATAGACGAACTAACTTCAGCAACTCGTGTTTTTTTTCCAGTAACTATTTCATCATATTTGTACAATTCATAACGCTCAATAAGACTAATTAATTTATCAGGGTACTTTCTATCCGTTGCATATCCTGCAGCTTTTAAACCTTTAGCCCAGCCTTCATAGTCGTCAATTTCCAATTCAAATAACTTGTAATAACGTTTACGTTCCTTCAAGAATAGTGAATGATCACGATAGGAATATTTGGCATCATTATACTTTCGGAAACATTCTTGATCGGCATCATCATCATGATAAATTCTAGCACCTGTCCATTCATGACATTTTATTCCAAAATGATTTTTAGCTTCAACTGCCAAACGACCGCGACCCGAACTGGATTCTAAAATCCCTTGAGCTAAAGTAATACTAGCTGGAATTTGGTATAAGCGCATTTCTTCTTGAGCAATATCACTATACAATGCAATATAATCATCAATAGGACTATTGCTTATTACCACCTTTTTTTTAACAGGATATTCTGATGGCGTTTCCACCGTTGGTTTTTTCACCTCTGGCGTTTTTACAACCCGCTCCGTTTTGGTTTTATTCTTGGATTTAGAAGCTGCTCGTTTTTTAGAACCACAACTAAAAACAATTAATACCATACAAATTACTACTAGTACTCGCTTCATTTTCATTGAATTTTTATCATATTCTTCTTTTCTAAAATACGATTCATACCCTTAATTCCTTGTAGGCCTCCCGTATGAATCATTAGTATTTTAGCATCTTTAGGAAAATATCCTTTTTTTATCAAATCGCATACTCCAAAAGCCATTTTCCCTGTATAAATGGGGTCTAATGGTATATTAAATTGTTGCTTAAAATCATTAATAAAACTAATTAATTCCAAATTTATTTTAGCATAACCTCCAAAATGATAATCCGAAATTAAATCCCAATTTTCCCGCTTTGCAAATTTACTAATATCTTTCCGTAAAAAATCACCTTTAAGGGCAGGAAAACCAAGAATTTTTTGATGTGCTTTTGCTGAATTTATTAATCCAGAAATAGTACCACCCGTTCCCACTGCAGACGTAATGAAATCGAATTCCGTATCCTGTTCCGTTAATATTTCTTCACAACCTTTTATAGCTAATTCATTTGTACCACCTTCAGGTATTAAATAAAATTCGCCAAATTTATTCCTTAAATTCTCAATAAATGTTTCTGTTTCTTTTTCCCGATATGTGTCCCGTGAAACAAAATAAAATTGCATGCCTTGCGATTTTGCAAACTTTAAGGTTGGATTCTTCTGGATTTCTTTCGATAATTCTTCCCCTCGAATTACGCCTATAGTTTGAAACTTAAATCGATTTCCGGCCGCAGCAACTGCTGCAATATGGTTTGAATAAGCACCTCCAAAGGTTAAAAGTGTTTGAACATCTTGCTTTTTAGCTTCTAGAATATTGTATTTTAATTTACGATACTTGTTCCCTGATATAAATGGATCCACCAAATAGTCCGGTTTTACAAAAAGCTGATTATCAATACGAATATTTAAATTTTCAGAAATCTCGAACATTATATAAATTTTAATAAATATTTATGCTTTATAGTTTTTTAGTTTACTTTTTTTAGTATATTTCAAAATATTATAATGAATTATCAGCTTTTTAACATTTAAACGATAATTTCATGACTAATAACCCCAAAACCTACCGCACAACACCTATTTGATTTGGTGAAAATACAATTTGTATTTAATAAACCTCAAATAGTAGCTCATGATTAAAAAATTACTCCTGCTAACAGGTATCTTATATTTATCAGTTTTTACAGATATTTTTGCTCAAGCTCCAGGTAACACATGTGTTGCCGCTGTTAATCTTACTTTACCAACCGCAGGTAACAGCATTACAACAGGCCCACGGAACTTGAGCAGTTTTACAGATACCATAGATAATTTTAATTGTGAAAGCGGATTATATGGAGGAGGCCCTGATGGATTCTATAGTATAGTTGTTCCCGCAGGTGGTGGAGATTACACATTTGCATACACCACAGGAAATACGTATAAGTCATTTTCTATTCATACCGCATGCGCACCAACCACAGGAAATTGTGTTGGCGGCTTCGTTACAGGAACAAATACAACTGGCAGTGCTACATACACTTTAGCCGCAGGCACTTATTATTTGGTGGTTGATAATTGGCCTTCCCCTGCATATGCAGAATACACATTGGTGATTACGAGAAATGCACCGCCAACAAGCTATTGCACACCTTCATCAACTGCCAACGGTTACTATATAAATAACTTTTCTACTACTGGCGGTTTAACTAATATAACTCATAATGGCTCCGGTTTTTCAGCTGGTGGTTATGGTGATTTTACTGCTAGATCAGCTAGCCAAATTGCAGGTTCAAATATTAATTTTAGTGCTACCCATGTTGGAGGTACGTTTGAGACCAATATTTGGGTAGATTGGAATAGTGATTTTTCTTTCAACAATTCTAATGAAAACGTTTTTAACTCTCCGGGTTATCTAGCTACACAAACAGGCACTTTTACAGTGCCTGCTGCTACACCAGCCGGAACGTATCGAATGCGAGTACGATCAGATTGGTCCACATCAGATGTAAGCCCATGTGGGTTTGATGATAGAAGTGAGACTCATGATTATTTATTAATAATTGGTGTCCCTGTGGCTCCAGCTATAACTAGTTTAAGCAATAATGTAGGATGCACTGGAAGCTCTTTAACAATTACAGGCACAAATTTATCTGCTACATCTTCCGTAACTATTGGAGGAACTAATGCCACTGTTACGGCAAATACAGCAAACTCCATTACCGTTACTGTTGGAACCGGAACTACAGGAACCGTATCTGTTACCACACCTGGAGGCACTATAACAAGCGCTGCCACTTTTACAGTAAACCCTCTACCAGCAAACCCTGCAAACCCTACAAGCAACTCCCCACAATGCAACCCAACTGGCGTTACCATTACAAGAAGTGGAACTCCTACCGGAGGAATTACTTGGTTTTGGCAAACCACTGCCAACGGAACAAATACTACAAATAATTCAAATACACCATTAGTTGTTAATACTTCTGGCAGATACTATATTAGAGCACAAAACAACGCTACAGGTTGCTGGAGTTCTGGATCTGGAAGTGTGTTAGTTACTGTTAATAATGCAATAAATAGTCTGTCTGGAGCCACTAACCCAACAAATAATACAACTAACGTTTGTTATGCTGGTTTAGGAGCAATTAACAGTATAAATTGGTCTGCTGCCGCAGGTGCAACGGGTTATGACGTATATTTTGGCACGAATGCGACTCCACCTTTGGTTAGTTCAAATCAAATTCCAAGAACTTATAATACAGGAACTCTATTAGCGAATACGCAATATTATTGGCGTGTAGTTCCAATTGGACCTTGTGGTCCGACTACAAATACGCCAATAACTTGGAATTTCAGAACGAGCACTGTACCCTGTGTGTGCACACCTTCGCCCTCAAGCGTTGATGGACAAGGGATAACAAATGTGACGTTTAGCACAGTAAACAACACTACTGGAATTGAAGCAAATAATTATGGAAATTACACTTCGCAAGTTGGTACAGCTCTAGAAGGAAGCACTTTACCCATTAGTGTGACTTTTGGCACTACGCTAGATTATGATACCACTATCTGGGTAGATTGGAATGATGATTTAGACTTTACAGGTCCAGGTGAAGAAATGTTTGTTGGAGAATCTCTAGGCGGAAATCCTAATACAATAAATGCGTCGTTTTTAATTCCCGGAGGTACTACTGGAACGCACCTTATGCGTATTGGCGGGCGAGATTTTGGGCCAGTTACAGATCCTTGTTATTCTGGAAGCTATGGTAGTTTTGAAGATTACTCCCTAACAATTACTCCTTTAAACTGTACAGCAAACCCACAAGCTTTAACCGCAATTGTTACAACTACAACCACTACATCTTTAAGTTGGACAGCTCCAGTCCCTGCTCCTGCAAATGGATATGAATATATCGTATCAACAGATAATACGACAACAACACCTGCAGGAGACATTACTGGCACCACTTCAGGAACAACTATAAACTTAACTGGTTTAGCGATAGGAACTACTTATTATGTTTTTGTAAGAGGTATTTGTAACGCTGTAGATTTTGGTGCATGGTTCACCACAACTTTCAATACTGGCTGCACTGATATTGTAACAACACCAACCCTCTGTCCCACTGTAATAATTGATGAGCAAGGTAACAACCCTTTTAATGCAGATCCATTTATATCAGACCCAACTGTAAATTTAGATTGTAGCTTTCCTACTGTTACTTTACAAGCAAATTCGAACTTAAAAGAAACCACTAGCTACCTTGTAGAACAAATAACATACCCAAATCCAGCTCCTAATTACGATTTTCCAACCCTTGGAAATAGCAACAATCAATCTATTACGACTGATGATTACTGGGCTGATTCTAAAACTAATCTTGGATTTGATTTTTGTTTTTATGAAAACTCATACACTCAAACTTTAGTAAGTCCAAATGGAGCAATTACCTTCGATAGCAACATTGATGCAGGAGATTATGCTGGCTATAGTTTTAACAACAACCTACCTAGTACAGTAGGAGCTTTATTTGAACAAACTATTTATGGAGTCTATCATGATATCATCCCTACCTCTTTACCTGTAGGTGCTATTAAAAGCCGAACTATTGGCACTGCTCCTTGCAGACAATTTCAAGTATCTTGGAACGACATTCCTATGTTTGGTGATGCTAGCAGACTACATACCGCTATGATTGTATTACATGAAACCACAAACATTATCGAAGTATTTATAGAAGAGAAACGAATAGAAAACGGAAACAACTCTCCATGGAATGGCGGTAATGCCATTGTAGGAATTCAAGGAGATATTACACCTTTAGCTCCTAACAACCAATACGCGGTGGCTCCATGTAGAAATGGATTGGATACCAATTGGGAGGCAACTAACGAAGCTTGGCGTTTTACTCCAGACGGAGCCGCTATAGTACCATCAAACATTACTTGGTATCAAGGTTCGGTAGCACCCGGAAATGAAGTGACTGACAATGGAGATGGTACGGTAACTGTTAATACTCCTGACTCTTATTTTGCAGTTTCAAATTACATCACTTGTTCGGGTGCACTTGAATTAACAGACGAAATTATTGTAAACCAATCGAGTAAAACATGGATGGGATATATTGATAACAATTGGTATATAGACGGTAATTGGGAACCAAATGGTGTTCCAACAGCCACAGATTGTGTACTTATACCTGATACAACTGTTTCAAATATTGATTTCCCAATTGCTGATGAAAGCTATTTTACACCTCCTACTCCGCCTTCTCCAGCTTTTGCTTTAAATTTAACTGTTGCACCCACTGCCCGTTTGGAAGTCGCTTCTAATACAAAATTGGTTGTAACAGATTGGGTTCATCTGGATGGAACTATTGATATTAGAGACTCTGGTAGCTTAATACAAGTTACCGATGGAGCAGCCAATGTTAATAACAACTCTGGAAATGGCAATATAAATATGAGACGAACAGCAACTATTGCAAGCTCTTATGATTATATTTATTGGTCCTCACCCGTAGAAGGATTTGATGTAACCAATGTATCTCCCGGATCTTCATTAAGATATCAATGGATTCCAACCATTCCTGGGAATGGTGCTGGAAATTTCGGAAATTGGCAAGCAACAACGGAAACCATGCTAAACGGTAAAGGATATATTATTAGAAATGTGGCTGGAACGCCAACAGCTGGAACCCCTGAATTTTTAGGCAAACCTAACAATGGTGTCATTACAAAAGCTATAACAAGAGGCATTTATGATGGAATAGATTATACAGGTGGAGGAAACACAATAGCTACGAGGTTAGACGACAACTGGAATTTAGTTGGTAATCCGTATCCTTCTGCAATCTCTGCAAATGCTTTTCTAAATGCAAATGCAAATATACCGAGTCCAACAATTACCGGAACCGTATATTTATGGCGACATTTAGTTACGCCAAGCAATGCTGAAGATGATCCTTTTTATGATGGTTTTGTTTACAATTACAACCAAAATGATTACATAGCACATAATGGCACAGGCTCTAATCCTCCTGGTTTCGGAGGTGATATCGCCGCAGGACAAGCATTTTTTGTACTTATGGAACATGCAGCTCCAGTGAGTTCTAGCGTTATATTTAATAATACCATGCGAAGTGAAACGTTGAATAATAGCCAATTTTACAGAACAAATAATACTTCCGAAAACTTCATAGAAATTGAAAAACACCGAATTTGGCTGGATTTAATTGCGCCAAACAATACGGCAAATTCTATTTTAGTGGGTTATATCCAGAATGCGACGAATGATTTCGACAGGCTATTTGACGGATTTGAATTAAGCGAAACAAGTAATCGTTTTTACTCAATGGTAAACACAGAAGAAATGGCTATTCAAGGAAGAACCCTTCCTTTTGATGATGCAGACCTAGTGCCTTTAGGTGTGGAGATAGCTTCAAGTGGAAATTATAGTATTGCTTTAAATACAATTGATGGCTTATTTCAAGACACAAACCAATTTATATTTATAGAAGACACTTACACCAATATAATCCATAATGTCCGTATTTCACCATATAGTTTTAATACAGAAGCCGGAGTATTTAACGATCGCTTTATTTTACGTTACACAGACAATTCGTTGTCCGTTGAAGAATTTAATGCTAATTCGGGAATAACCATTACGGCCCCGAACAGCAACTACATTAAGATGTCTTCAAAACACAACACAATTAAATCCGTATACATCTACGATATGCTAGGACGTGAGTTAGTCAAAAAGTTAAATATTAATGCCACTGAAATTATTCTAGATAACAATAGTTTTTCTGAAGGCACTTACATTGTTAAAGCTACCACAACTAATAACATGACACGAATTGAGAAGGTAATTTTGAAACGGTGATTTTTAAAAATAAGTAGTAAAATTCCAAAACGGCCTTGATTTTAAATAATTAAGGTCGTTTTCATTTTCATAAGCCTCGCGCTCAAATGAAATATTTCTATAAGCAAGATGCCAAGATCTATATTGAAAGAAACGAAGTATAAACTCCAAAACATACAAAATAAAAAAAGGAAGAACTAACAATTCAATTTGTTGTCTGATATGGATCCGTTCATGATTTATCAAAACCACATCTTCTTTCAAAAGTCTATTCTTCAAAAAAATAAAAGGCCAAATAGTAAGTCCTAAATAACGTTTAGGGATAATATATTTTGAAACGACAATCATAATAAACAAGATTCAAAAATCAGTCCAATTTACATTATATTTGTAAAATGAAGAAAATCATACCAATTGAAGAAGGTGATTTCTACTGGACACCTGAAGGTTATCGCTGTTTTACAGAGCAGTATCACTTAAAACGTGGATACTGTTGTGAAAGCGGCTGCAGACATTGCCCTTATGGCTATAATAAGAAAAACTGAATACTGAATTTATGACATTTCAAGAACACATATTACAAGGCATTCCAAATTCATTACCCGAATCAAAACCATATGATTCGGATATAAATCACGCACCAAAACGCAAAAATATCTTATCTGATGAGGAAAAAATATTAGCATTACGTAATGCATTGCGTTATTTTGATCCCAAACATCATGAAACTTTATTGCCGGAGTTTAAAAACGAATTAGAAACCTACGGTAGAATTTACATGTATCGCCTGCGTCCAAATTATAAAATGTATGCACGTCCTATAGACGAATATCCAGCAAAAACAAAGCAAGCTGCTGCTATTATGCTCATGATTCAGAACAATTTGGACTACGCGGTGGCACAACACCCACACGAACTAATCACCTACGGTGGAAATGGTGGTGTTTTTTCCAATTGGGCACAATATTTATTAACCATGAAATACCTTGCGGAAATGACCGAAGAGCAAACATTGGTTATGTATTCTGGTCACCCTATGGGTTTATTTCCCTCTCATAAAGATGCACCACGTGTTGTGGCTACCAATGGCATGATGATTCCTAATTATTCTAAACCCGATGATTGGGAAAAATACAATGCACTTGGTGTAACCCAATATGGCCAAATGACTGCTGGAAGCTATATGTATATTGGCCCACAAGGCATTGTACATGGAACAACCATAACAGTTTTAAATGGTTTCAGAAAAATAAAAAAATCACCAAAAGGAAATCTATTTGTAACATCTGGTTTAGGTGGCATGAGTGGCGCCCAACCAAAAGCTGGAAATATTGCTGGTTGTATTACAGTATGTGCAGAAGTGAATCCTAAAATAACGCAAGTGCGTTTAGATCAAGGTTGGATTGATGAAAAGATAACGGATTTAGACCAATTAGTATCACGAGTTGAACAAGCAAAACAGTATAAAGAAACGATTTCTATTGCCTATTTAGGAAACGTAGTAGATGTCTGGGAAAAATTTGATGAAGCCAATATTACCATTGATTTGGGTAGTGATCAAACATCATTACACAACCCTTGGGCTGGCGGCTACTACCCAGTAGGCTTGAGTTTTGAGGAGTCAAACATCCTGATGGCTAACAACCCTAATTTATTTAAAGAAAAAGTTCAAGAAACCCTCCGACGTCATGCCAAAGCTATTAATAAACACACAGCAAAAGGCACGTATTTCTTTGATTACGGAAATGCATTTTTATTAGAAGCCTCTCGGGCTGGAGCAGATGTTATGGCAAAAAAACCAACTCATGGGCGCGAGTTTAAATATCCAAGTTACGTACAAGATATTATGGGCCCTATGTGCTTTGATTACGGTTTTGGCCCATTCCGCTGGGTATGTGCTTCAGGAAAACCCGAAGATCTAGCAAAAACAGATGCTATAGCTTGCCAAGTTTTAGAGGAGATCAAGAGAAACTCACCTGAAGAAATTCAGCAACAAATGGCGGATAATATTCAATGGATAAAAGGTGCACAAGAAAATAAATTAGTAGTCGGCTCACAGGCTAGAATACTATATGCCGATGCCGAAGGGCGAATGAAAATTGCAAAAGCCTTTAATAATGCCATTGCAAAAGGTGAGATTGGCCAAATTATTCTTGGTCGCGATCATCACGATGTATCCGGAACAGATTCACCTTACCGAGAAACTAGTAATATTTACGACGGATCGCGCTACACAGCTGATATGGCCATTCAAAATGTAATTGGTGATAGCTTCCGTGGTGCCACTTGGGTAAGTATTCATAATGGTGGTGGCGTTGGTTGGGGCGAAGTTATAAATGGTGGGTTTGGTATGGTTCTTGATGGTAGTAATGATGCTGAAAGACGTTTAAAATCAATGTTATTCTGGGATGTAAACAATGGTATTTCTAGAAGGAGTTGGGCAAGAAATGATGAAGCCATTTTTGCTATTAAACGCGCCATGAAAGCCGAACCAAATTTAAAGGTTACGCTACCAAATTTGGTTAATGATAAATTATTTAACGCAATTTAACCTTAAAACTTACACCATGAAAAAAACAATCATTACATCCATTTTGGCCATGATAATTATGGCTACAGTAACGTCTTGTAGTTCTGTACAAGTAGTTGCAGATTACGACAAGCAGGTGAATTTTGACTCGTATAAAACGTTTGCATTCTATAAACCTGGAATTGATAAAGCTGAAATTAATGATTTAGATAAACGCCGAATACTACGTGCTATTGAAAACGAATTAGTAGCAAAAGGATTTACGAAATCAGAGAACCCTGATTTGCTTGTTAGTATTATAGCTTCATCTCGTGAAAAAATAGATATCTATAACAACTATTATGCTGGTTATGGTGCGGGTTGGGGATGGAATCCTTATTACTACGGGAATTACAATAACGTTTCAACTTCCACAGAAGGGTCTTTATATATAGACTTAATTGATGCTAAAAAGAAAGAACTTGTGTGGCAAGGCCAAGGCGTTGGCTATTTAAATGGTTCCAAAATGGAACAAAAGGAAGAACGCATTAATGAGTTTGTATCCAAAATCATGGCTGTATATCCGCCACAAGTCAAAAAATAATGGTATAAAAAAAAGCGACTTTACAGTCGCTTTTTTTTTAATATAGTTATTGCTTTTACTTTTTGCTTTCTAAAGAGTTTTGGTATAATTTAAATTGGCTTGGCGTCAAAATTCTTTTTAGCCCTTCCTCTACTCTCATATCAAGAGTTTTCATACCTTCCTGTCTAAATTTATCAGATATTTCTCGCTTACGAAGCTCTCCCATATTTTGTTCCGCATCAACTAAAACCTTAAAAACATCGCCTTGTTGATCTCCTGTTAACGTTACTAACTGGTGTAAATCGTGTGTTTTCTGTTTTGCAATAGCCTCAGCACTTTGCTGCCTGTCAGATGATTGAGCAGCAGAGAATTGCATCCCCACAAAAAACAATGCAATAAAACTAAATAGTGAAATGTATTTTTTCATAATAAGTAATTTTTTTTTCATGATTAATAAGGGTTCAATATACAAAATATATCAATATATTATATACAATAAATTGAAATTTCACCCACCACATGTATAACTTAAAAAGCACCTAAAGGCATTAATTGAAAATATTCAGCAAAAAGGCTTTGGATACCAATTTATTAAGCTACCTTTGCCACTTAATTAAATAAATTATTATTATGAGTACTGGTACAGTAAAATTTTTTAATGACTCTAAAGGATTTGGATTCATCACAGAAGAAGGAAACAACAAAGAGCATTTCGTGCACATTTCTGGCTTAATCGACGAAGTAAGAGAAGGCGACCAAGTTGAATTCGATTTAACAGAAGGTAAAAAAGGATTAAACGCGATTAACGTAAAAGTTATCTAATTATATACTTTTAAAACTTTACAAAAGAGCCTATCAAACGATAGGCTCTTTTTATTTACAAGCTATTTACAAAAAAATCCAATATTAAATTAATATTGGATTTTTCTATTCGTATTATTTCGTCCTATTAAGAATCGGTATCGTCTTCCTTAATTTTTATTTTCGTATCGCCGTCATCACCTTCTTTAATTTTAACCTTTTTATCTTCGGTTTCCATTTTGATTTTGGTGTCATTAGCGCGATCTTTTACCTTAATGTCTGCATCTTTATCTTGCATTTCTTCAATTAACTCTTCTTTCTGTGTTTTATCTTCTCGACAAGATGTTATTGATACGACCATTGCTAATGCCATAAATGACATAAAAATTACTTTTTTCATAATATTAAATTTTAGTGTTATTCAAATCTAATAATGAACGCCACCATAATTTAACTCGAATCAATAATTTAATAACTCATTTATCTTGACCTTAACTTTTTTGGTTGACGGAATCATCGTTTCTTCTAGAACCGAATTTAAGGGAATTGCCGGCATATTTTCACTGCCAATGGTCATAACTGGTGCATCCAAAAACTTGAAACATTCTTCTTGAATTTTTCCAGACAAGGCTCTAGCAAAACTATTGTTGCTAGGTTCTTCCGTAACCACTAAACATTTCCCTGTTTTCTTAACCGATTTCATAATGGTTTCTTCATCCAAAGGAAATAAGGTTCGTAGATCAATTACTTCTATTTGATCTTTCATTCCTAATTCTTCTGACGCATTCATTGCCCAATGAACACCCATTCCATACGTAACAATGGTTAGCGTTTCTATATTTTCTTGTTTCCAAATTTCTTGTAATACCCATGCTTTTCCAAAAGGTAACACATAATCTTCACTTGGCTCTACCGATGTTGCGCCTTGCGTTCCTGGTACTTTAGACCAATACAAGCCTTTATGTTCTAAAATTACAACTGGATTTGGATCATAATAAGCCGCCTTCATCAAACCTTTTAAGTCGGCGCCATTACTTGGATAGGCTATTTTAATACCACGAATATTTGTAATTACACTTTCAACAGAAGATGAATGATAAGGGCCTCCACTGCCATAAGCTCCAATGGGCACGCGTAAAATCATACTTACAGGCCATTTTCCGTTACTTAAATAGCAACTCCTGCTAACTTCAGTAAATAACTGGTTTAAGCCTGGCCAAATATAATCGGCAAATTGAACCTCTACAATTGGTTTTAAACCAACAGCGCTCATTCCTACAGTAGAGCCAACAATAAAGGCTTCTTGAATGGCTGTATTAAATACGCGGTCATCACCAAATTTTTGAGCAAGCGTTGCTGCTTCTCTAAAAACTCCACCTAACCTACCACCAACATCTTGACCATAAAGTAGGCATTCCTTATGTTTTTTCATTAATTCCTCAACGGCAAACAAGGCACAATCTACCATGACCACTTTATCTGCACCTTTTGGTGAACGTTCTCCTACTTCTTCAGTAATGGGTGTTGGAGCAAAATCATTTGTAAACAAATCTTCAGGTTTTGGTTCTTCTGCCAGAAGCGCTTTTTCAAAATCGGATTGTACGGTTGCTTTAACAGTATCCTCAATAGCTTGGATATCCGCTTCAGAAAAACCACCATCTAACATTTGTTGTTTTAAAACAGGATACGGATCACGCGATTTGGCTTCTTCCAAATCATCCCGATACCACTCCATTCTAACACCTGACGTGTGGTGATTTAACAATGGTACTTTGGCATGCACTAAAAATGGTCGACGCTCCGCTCGCATGGTTTTAATAACGGTTTCCAAGGCTTCATAACTTTCCGTAAAATCAGCACCATCAATAGTAATGGCTTCTAAGCCGTGAAATCCTTTGGCATATTCAAACGCATTTTGCGCTCTTGTTTCGGCCGCATTCGCAGAAATATCCCATCCATTATCTTGGACTAAAAACAAAATAGGTATTTGTTTTAAGCCTGCCATTTGGAAAGCTTCGGCAATTTCACCTTCTGTAACAGATGCATCACCTAATGAACAAACGGTTATTGGATTTTTTTGAGATGCCTCACTAGCCTTCTGAAGAACATTAGCATTTGTTAACCCTTGTTGCTCTATATATTTCATACCCATTGCAGCACCTGTTGCTGGAATAGCTTGCATACCAGTTGCGGAAGATTGATGTGGGACTTTAGGTTTATCCGCATCCTTTAAACTCGGGTGGGCATAATAGGTTCGGCCTCCAGAAAACGGATCATCTTTTTTAGCTAAAAGCTGCAACATTAAATCATAAGGTTTCAAACCAAAAGATAATAACATGGCATCATCCCGGTAATAAGGAAAGGCATAATCTTGCGGCAATAATTGCATGCCGATTGCTGTTTGAATGGCCTCATGTCCTCGGGATGTTGCATGTACATATTTGGATACTTGCTTGAAATTTGCTTCATACAATTCCGCCATGGCTTTGGCTGTACATAAATTTGTGAATCCTTTTTTTAATATATCTTTGTCTAAAATACTCATATTTAACTTTTTTTGGGCGTTACCCGAGAGGGTCGGGCTTTTCGCTATATCTTTTTTGCGAAAAACAAAAAAGGATGCCGCTTCAATCCCTAACGCGAAATATTACTAAACACCTCAACATTTTTTAAAACGTTTAAGGTCTTTTTAATTATTAGATTTTTCTATCCTCATCAAATTGCTCAAAATAATCGGCAACACGACGCACAAAACTACCGCCTAAAAAGCCATCCACCACACGATGGTCAAATGACAATGATAAATACATCATACTACGAATAGCAATTTCATCACCTTTTTCTGTTTCCATGACTTCAGCGCGTTTTTTAATAATTCCTAATGCTAAAATAGCAACTTCAGGTTGGTTGATAATTGGGGTTCCCATAACGCTACCAAAGGTTCCAACGTTGGATATGGTAAACGTACTACCTTTAATATCATCACCACTTAATTTATTTTCTCGCGCTTTATTAGCTAGCGCATTTACGTTTTCGGCAATCGTTTTTAAATCTTTAGAATCCGCATTTTTTACGACAGGAACAATTAAATTCCCACTCGGCAAGGCCGTTGCCATTCCGATATTGATATCTTCTTTAACAATAATGTTATTGCCATCTACAGAAGCATTGATATTTGGATAATCCTTAACAGCTTTAGCAACCGCTTCCACAAATAAAGGCGTGAATGTTAAACGCTCCCCATATTTTTCCTGAAAGGCTTTTTTATTCGCATTTCGCCAGTTAACCATATTGGTCATATCGGCTTCTACATAAGCGGTAACGTGTGGTGCTGTATGCTTTGAATACACCATATGATCAGCTATCATTTGGCGCATTCTGTCCATTTCTACAACTTTCCCTTTACCTTTATCAAAGGTCAATTGGGGAATTCTATAAGCCGTAGGATCTTGTGCTACGGCTTGCGAAAATTGATACGGACGACCTTCTTTTATATAATTAAACACATCACTTTTGCGCAATCTGCCTTCATGACCGGTTGCAGGAATTCTGGCTAGTTCCTCAAAACTAATATGTTGTTCTTTAGCTATTTTAATAACTAAAGGGGAAAAAAATGTATTTGCGTTTATATTTGAAAATGCTGCTGGAGCTGAAACCGATGGAATTGGTTTTGGTTTATTATCTTTTTTCTGCTTTTGGGCGTCTTGGCTAGCGCTCTGACTGACAGAATCGGCTTTTGGTTTTACATTTCGTTCTTCTGAAACCTCTAAAATGGCAATAACCGCTCCTACCGGAACAACATCTTTGGCTTGAAACAGCGTTTCTACCAAAGTTCCAGATGCAGGTGCTGGTACCTCATTGTCCACTTTATCTGTGGCGACTTCTAGAATAATATCGCCTTCTTCAAAGGTGTCGCCAATGTTTATTAACCAGTTGATGATGGTTCCTTCTGTTATACTTTCGCCCATTTTGGGCATTTTTAAATCAAACTTGGACATTATTTGTTCTAATTTTAATTTATTCAACCAGCGTTAGCGATTGAACGGTTTGTTTGAGCTCTCGCGACCTTTTTGTCGTGAAGCGAGTAGTGAAAGCGCGACCCTTGTGGTAACGCCCAATTATTTCTTCATAAAATCGCGTAGTGTTTTATACACATCTTCTTGAATTTTCATGTTTTCAGGTACTTCGCGAAGTGCCTCTACCTCCTCTAAACTTTCATGACAGTCGGCAGGTAATTGTTGATACAATTGAGTGCCTTTAGTTTTCCAAGCAATCATGTCATCTGATACGGCTTTAATCACTTTTGCTGGATTTCCAACCACTAAACTCCGGTTTGGAATTTTAGTTTCCGCTCTAACGAATGCCATAGCTCCTACGATACTTTCATCTCCAATTTCGGCATCGTCCATAATAACAGCATTCATACCTATTAAGCAATTACGCCCCAAATTAGCACCATGAATGATGGCACCGTGCCCCACATGAGCACTTTCTTTTAAGGTGATGGATTTACCCGGGAACATATGAACAGTACAGTTTTCTTGAACATTTACGCCATCTTCCAAAATAATTTGTCCCCAATCACCACGAATGGCAGCGCCAGGACCAATGTAACAGTTTTTTCCAATAATAACATTTCCAGTTACGGCAGCTAGTGGGTGCACGAAACTGGATTCGTGAACCACTGGTGTATAACCTTTGAATGAATAAATCATACTTTTTTTATTATGTCATTACGAGGACAAAGGACGTGGCAATCTCTTCATGAGATTCATCGCTTTGCTCTGAATAACAATTTA
Source organism: Bizionia hallyeonensis (assembly GCF_042657385.1). Classification (NCBI taxonomy): domain Bacteria; kingdom Pseudomonadati; phylum Bacteroidota; class Flavobacteriia; order Flavobacteriales; family Flavobacteriaceae; genus Bizionia; species Bizionia hallyeonensis. Next base: position 64,446 of record NZ_JBHSLA010000006.1, read on the forward strand.
TTTATATGTTTTTAATTTTTCTTTAGTAAATTCTGAAAGCACTAAACGCCCACTGGTTGCTGCGCGCTCTGCTAAAAGGTCGTCCCAATTATCGGTACCACTCCAGAATACTTTTTTCATTTCTACCATGGCTTCTGGATTGTAGGTACACAAATGTTCGGCTGTTGCTTTTACAGCATTGTCTAAAGCTTCCGTACTTTCATAAACTTGCGTAAATAAGCCCTTTTGTTCCGCCCATTCTGCTGGATAAAACGAATTGGCATCAATAGCTATTTGCGACATCGCGCTTAATCCTATTTTACGTTCTATTGCAGGTCCTACAACAAAGGGCCCGATACCAATATTTAATTCACTCAACTTAATAGCCGCAAATTTTGTTGCCATACAATAATCGGTTGCCGCTGCTAATCCTACACCACCTCCTACTGTTTTTCCTTGAATTCGACCAATTATGAATTTTGGACATTTACGCATGGCGTTTATAACATTGGCAAATCCTGAAAAGAAAACTTTTCCTGTGGCTGCATCATCAATATTAATAAGCTCTTCAAAGCTGGCGCCAGCACAAAAAGTTCTATCGCCGCCACTTTTTAATACAATAACCTTAACATCCTTGTTATTACCTGCATCTGTAATTGTCTGGGCTAATTCTGCCAAAACATTACCTGGCAAGGAATTGTGTGCTGGATGAAAAAACTCTATGTAGACTACTTCGTTTACTATGTTTTGTTTTACGTATGGTTTTGACATGTTTTTTTATTTTATTGTCATTGCGAGGACGAAGGACGTGGCGATCTCATGTTGAGATTCTTCGCTTGGCTCTAAATGACTGCTTTCATTTTAATTTATATTAGTCCAAATTGTTCAAAGTGATGATTCAAATGCTTTCTTTCTAAAAGATAGGACTCGTATCTATTCAATTCTCCAAAGACCAAATTTTTCAATTTTGCATCAGGATTTTCTTTAAAAAATTCGAGATATTTTTCACGTTGCTCTTTAAATTTCTCAATAGCCTTCGCCAAATCTGGATATTTTAAAGGCTCTAATATATCTTTTTCCAAAAGGGGGAAATTTGTTCCTTTAGGAAACTTCTCATAATTATAAAGACTAGCATGTACCTTTTCTAGAATTTTTTCTGGCGTTGCAATATCAAAATCTTGAATTTCTCCTGCTGCAATTTTATAGGTAAACTCTAAATGCTCTAACATGTGTTGTGGTGTCATAACACCCCATTTAGGTTTCGTATCCGCAGATAGTTTATTAAGACAGGCATCAATTTTTTCTGAAGTCATCTCAATAAAGGTTTCTTGCTTTTTCTGAACCATGGTTAAAACAGTTGCAAAAGCCACTTTTTCATCGGTTAAGGCATCAAAGACCTCCACATACCATTTAACGATTCCCGAAGGATGTTCTGCTGAAGCGACATCTCGATCTACTTTTTGTTGACAGGTTAATCGGGCATAAATGGTATCATTATGATATAATGGACGCAGGAAACGGCATTCTTCTAAACCATAATTGGCTGCTACAGGCCCTTTATTTGGGTAAACAAATAGTCCCGCTGCAGCCGCAATAATTAAATACCCGTGAGCCGTACGTTTTTCAAAAATACTTCCGTCCAATGATGTGATATCTGTATGCGCATAGAAATGATCCCATGTTAGGTTTGCAAAGTTGATGATATCGGTATCTGTAAACGTACGTTTGTGCGTTTTAAGCGACATACCTGGTTGAATGTCTTCCCAATGGTATTTAAACGGGTGCTGATCGGCTTCTTTATACTCGGCATTCTGCTGATAGATTCCCGTAATTTCTGTTAAGGTTGTGGGTGACCCTTGGATAGCCGTACGTTGCAAGTAATGTTTAATACCGCGCATACCGCCCATTTCTTCGCCTCCTCCAGCGCGACCTGGACCGCCATGGACCAAATTTGGTAATGGCGAACCATGACCTGTACTTTCTTTTGCCATATCGCGATTCATAACTAAAATACGCCCATGATGACTGGCCGCGTTTACAACATAATCTTTTGCAATCTTATTATCATAAGTCGCTATAGACGACACTAATGAACCTTTACCCAGTTGGGCAAGCGTAATAGCTTCATCTAAATTTTTATAGGGCATAATGGTACTAACCGGACCAAAAGCTTCTGTTTCATGAACGGCTAAATTGGTAAATGGATTATCCTCACGAAGTAATATAGGTGCTAAAAATGCGCCTTTTTTAGCGTCGGCTCCAATCGTTTCTATTTTATCTAAATCGCCATACACAATACTAGCTGTTTTAGCCAATTCTTGAACGCGATCTCTCACTTCCTGGACTTGATCTTTACTAACCAAAGCTCCCATTCTAACTTCTTTTAATCGCGGATCGCCAATAGTAATTTTATCAAGTGCTTTTCCTAGCGCCATTTGAACATCTTCTACTAAATTTTGCGGAACGATGATACGACGGATAGCGGTACATTTTTGACCACATTTTACGGTCATTTCATTGCGGACTTCTTTGATGAATAAGTCAAATTCAGGTGTGCCTGGTACGGCATCTTCTCCTAAAACGGATGCATTTAATGAATCGGCTTCCATGTTGAAGGGTACCGATTCCTCTAAAATACGTTTATGAGATTTTAAAAGTCTTCCCGTTGTTGCCGATCCTGTAAAGGTAACCACATCTTGCGACTCGACCGTATCTAAAATAGTTCGTGCTGATCCCGAAATAAGTTGAAGCGCACCTTCCGGCAATATGTTAGATGCAATAATTTCCCGCACCACAGCCTCCGTTAAAAAAGACGTGTTTGTTGCCGGTTTCACGACGGCTGGAACTCCAGCCATCCAGTTGGTTGCACATTTTTCTAACATACCCCAAACTGGAAAGTTAAAAGCATTAATATGAACAGCCACACCGCGTTTTGGCACCATAATATGATGTGCCATAAAACGACCACCTCGTGATAAATCGATTGGATCGCCTTCTACGTGATAGGATTGATTTGGAAATAATTTCCGCAACGAGGCATTGGCGAATAAGTTTCCAAAGCCACCTTCAATATCAATCCAGCTATCAATTTTAGTTGCACCAGTTCGGTAACTTAACTCGTAAAATTGATTTTTACGCTTTGTAAGATATAATGCCAAACTTTTAAGCATATTACCACGCTCTTGAAAGGTCATTTTTCGAAGTTTCTCGCCACCTTTGGTTCGTCCATATTGAAGAATTTCGCCAAAATCTAATCCTTGTGTGTCTGATAATGCCACCACTTCTCCGGTAATAGCATCAAACATAGGGACACCGTCGCCTTTACCTTCTATCCATTGTCCTGTGACGTAATTTTGTGTTTTTTTCATCGATAATTTTATTTATCGTTCCCTTTAAAATGGGAAACTGATTTATGTCTTATTGCTATAATTCCCATTGCATAGGAATCACATCAAGTGACGTTATTTTTTTTTTATCTACCTGCGTCCGCGTTAGGGATTGAGGCTTTGTTGGAGCGCCTTGAAAAGCGCGACTGCCGAAAGCCCGACCCTTGTGGGAACGCCCGAAAACTATAAATTCGCATTCTCAATAACCGCTGCATATCCCTGACCAACGCCAATGCACATGGTTACTAAAGCATACTTTTTACCTGTTTCCTTGAGCTCTAAAGCCGCAGAATACGTGGTTCTTGTTCCTGTAACACCCAGTGGATGACCGATGGCGATGGCACCACCATTTGGATTTAATCGTGGATCGTTATCTGCTAATCCCCAAGCGCGTGTACATGCCAAGGCTTGTGCTGCAAAAGCCTCATTGAGTTCTATAACATCCATATCTGCCATGGTTAAACCGGACTTTTTTAATGCTTTCTTGGAGGCCTCAACGGGTCCGATGCCCATAATTCTTGGTTCGACTCCCACCACCGCCGAACTCACGATGCGTGCTAATGGTTTTAAATTGTATTTTTTAACCGCATCTTCAGACGCAATAATAGTGGCTGCTGCTCCATCATTTAAACCCGATGAATTTCCTGCAGTAACGCTTCCACCTTCAGTTTTGAAAGCACCTCGTAATTTACCTAAAATTTCTAATGATGTATTTGGTTTTACAAATTCATCCTTTGAAAATTGAACCGGGTCTTTTTTACGTTGTGGAATTTCAACCGTAACAATTTCTTTTGCTAGTCGGCCGTTTTCTTGCGCTTTTGCGGCTTTCATTTGACTCCAATAAGCAAACTTATCTTGGTCTTCGCGCGAAATATTATATTTTTCCACGAGATTTTCAGCCGTTTGTCCCATACCATCGGTGCCAAACATTTTTTGCATTTTAGGATTAATGAAACGCCAGCCAAAACTAGAATCGTACATTTTGGCATCGGTTCCAAATCCTTTTGATGGTTTTGCAATAACGTAGGGTCCACGCGTCATGTTTTCAACACCTCCCGAAATAAATAAATCGCCATCGCTTGCTTTAATCGCTCTATTGGCATGAATAATTGCTGATAATCCGGAGCTACATAATCTGTTAACTGTTTCGCCGGGAACTGTAACGGGAAGACCCGCTAAAAGTGAGGCCATTCTAGCAACATTACGATTATCTTCACCGGCTTGATTGGCACAGCCAAGAATAACATCGTCATAGGCTTCTTTGGGAATGTTTGGATTTCGTTTTACGAGCTCTGCAATAACTATTGCGGCTAAATCGTCTGTTCGGACGGCTGATAATGTTCCTTGATAACTTCCAATTGGCGTTCTGATGCCGTCTATTATATATGCTTGTTTCATGTTGATTTTCTTTCTAATTTAAAATTACGGAAAAGGTATCGCCTTGTTTGATGTCGCCTGTTTTAAATCCTTTCATAAACCAGAACATGCGTTGTTCTGAAGTTCCATGTGTAAAGGAATCTGGTGTAACATCGCCTCGGACTCTTCGTTGAATAGCATCATCTCCAACCGCATTGGCTGCGCTTAACGCTTCTTCGATATCGCCTTCTTCTAAATATTTTTTATTGTGATGCGCCCAAACGCCGGCATAAAAATCGGCTTGTAATTCTTGGGCAACGGATAATTTATTGGCTTCCGTTTTATTTGTTTGTTGTTGTAACTGTCTTACCTTTTTTGAGGTTCCGATTATAGTTTGAATATGGTGTCCAATTTCATGAGCGGTAACGTAAGCTATAGCAAAGTCGCCACCTTTGGCTCCAAAACGTGTTTTTAGCTCATCAAAAAACACGAGATCCATATATAATTTTTGATCCGCTGGACAATAAAAAGGTCCAGATGCTGAACTGGCATTTCCACAACCGCTCGTTACTGCGTCTGTAAATAATACCATGGTAGGTTCTTGATAATTGCCAAGATTATTTTCTCTGAAAATCTGACTCCAAACATCTTCCGTATCTGCTAAAACGGTTGCAACAAAACTTCCGACTTCTTTTTCTTGAGCAGTTAATGCTCTTTGTTCCACTTGTTGTGTTGAACCACCTTGATTAATTTGCTCTAAAATAGGTGCAATTTGCTGTCCGGTTTCTCCTCCAAAAAGTTGTAAAAGAATTACAACAACGGCTACAATACCACCGCCAGCTACTAGTTTCCCTTTGGAACCCATACCTCTTCGATCTTCAACATTTCCGCTTTGTCTTCTACCTTTCCATTTCATATGGTTTTAGTTTTAGTGTTATTTTCTGTTTATTATTTTTACTCCCAATTTTTATTGGTGCGATATACTACACCTTTAAAAAGCGCGACCAATTCTTCACCTCGTTTGACCTCAATTATATTAAAGCCTAGTTTGTTTTTAACACTCTCTATAACGGATTCTGCCACAATATAATCTCCTTCGTTTAAAGCTTCAATATGATTAATACTCGTTTCAATTGACACGGCATATTTTCCATGCGTGTTTGCTGAAAAACCAAAAGCAGTATCCGCTAAAGAATAACTGATTCCACCATGCGCTTTATTCATACTGTTGAGCATATCTTTTCTAATAGTCATACCCACTTTACAACGTCCAATTTCACATTCTAGAATTTCGATACCTAACCATTGGCTATAGGCATCTTGGGATAACATCTTTTTAGGTATGAGGTGGCCTTTAATCATAGTACAATTGTGGTGAGAGATGAGTGGTGAGTAAACAAATTATATTTTAAAACCATTATTTATTATTTAAATGTCTCCTTAAAGCTGATATCATTTTTGAAATTTCGGTAACCATTTTTCTGTTTTCTTCATCCTCCTCAAAAGTTATATAATCTCGCAATCTTGCTTTAGTAGATGCTGCTACACATTCGTGAGAACTATCCCAAGCCATCTTTAGATATCTATTAAAATTAGCATCCGTACTACCAGAACCTTCAGCTATATTAAAAGCTATTGAATCCGCAGCTCTAATAAATTGAGAAGATAATTTATAAACTTCATGTTTCGGAAACATTTCAATTTGTTTATTTACTAATTCCCCAAACACTATGGCTTTTTGGTAAACATGTAAATCCTCAAATTTAAAATAATAATTACTTTTCATTTTATTATAATAACTTCAATATATTCCTTTCTCAAAGTCTCATCTCTCATCTCTCATCTATCATCTATCATCTCTCATCTCTCATCTCGCCTAATGCCTCTATAATTAATTCTTATTTTCTTTTCTCAAAGCCTCACCTCTCACCTCTAATTTCTCCTCAAACTTAATTTACAAAAACCTCAAACCCTGAAGGTTCATTTTACGCAATAGCGGACTGCAGCGATAACGATCTTCATGATACTCATTGTATAATGCATCCATTTGATCCACACACCAATTTATTCCTTTTTCATCTGCCCAAGCCAATAACCCTTTTGGATAATTAACGCCTTTAGTCATCGCGTTGTCTATATCTTTTGCTGATGCAATATTTAAAAACAAGGCATCGGCCGCTTCGTTAATCAGCATAACAAGGATTCTGTTGAATATTTGTTGTTTAAGAGACGTTTCGACTGCGCTCAACGTGACATCCTCACTCTCGATTATTTTTCCGCTTTTATCATATTCATAATAACCAATACCTGATTTTCTTCCTAAATATCCAGCTTCTGCAAATCGTTTTTGAGTGAATGATGGCTTATACCTTGGATCGAAATAAAAGGCCGTAAACACAGTTTCCGTTACGGTATAATTAACATCATTTCCTATAAAATCCATAAGTTCAAATGGTCCCATTCGGAAACCTCCTATATCTTTCATGGCAGAATCGATGGTTGCAAAATTTGCAATCCCTTCTTCGTAAATCCGTAATGCTTCACCATAAAATGGTCGTGCTACACGGTTAACAATAAATCCTGGTGTGTCTTTAGCAACGGCTGCGGTTTTATTCCAACTGGAAATGGTATCTATAGATTTTTCTAACGTTTCATAGGATGTTTGAATGGCAGGAATAACCTCAACCAATTTCATTAAAGGTGCTGGGTTAAAAAAATGAATTCCAACACAACGCTTTGGGTTTATTAATGCGGATGCAATGGATGCAATGGATAAACTAGAGGTGTTAGATGCAATAATACAATCATTAGACACATAGCTTTCTAATTCTGAAAACACTTTTTTCTTAATGTCGATGTTTTCAATAATTGCTTCAATGGTTAGATTGGAATCTGCTAAATCTTTTAGATTATTAACGTAAGAAATATTGGATTGGATTCTGTTTTTTTCTTCGGAATCTATTCGTCCTTTTTCAATTAAACGGGATAGTATTTTTTCTAGAGCTAATTTGGCTTTATCTAAAACTGCTTGATTGGTATCGTATAATTTAACGGTGCAACCCGCAGTTGCAGCTACTTGTGCGATACCGCTTCCCATTGTTCCGCTTCCTATTACGCCTACAAATTTGATTGGAGATTGTGGATTAACGATTTTTGATTTTTGATTTTCACTCATATTTTTACATTGGAGATTGTGGATTAACGATTTTTGACGTGTCACTACTATTTCTGAAATGTCTTATTCATTATAAACAATCATTTATTCTTTGAGTTTAATTGAAGCTGTTTTAACACTAACTACAAAAATTGAAATTAACTCATTATTTTCCTTTAATAATTCTTCTAATGCATCTAAATCTAAAATAAGGTTTGCTCCCTTTTGAATTTTTAAATTGATATGGGATTCACGTAACTCTTTTAAACATATTTTCATTTTATGAAGAAAATCACGTGTCGATTCGCCACTTCTCGCTTCACCATAATTTAAAGCTGCCGATGTAGCTGATCTAATTAACTGTTTTGCTAAATGTTCAGAAGCAAAAGATTTATCAATTGTTTTACTAACTAAAATTATATCAATTGCAAATTGGATTAATCGATCTTCTAGTTGAATTGGTTTCATAGTTTATTTTTTGTTCTGAAATCAGCAATCGTTAATCCTCAATCGTTAATCTTTAATTATTTACCGTTAAAAACCGGTTTTCGCTTTTCCACAAATGCCGAAACACCTTCAGCATAATCGTCCGTGCTAGCTGCTTCTATTTGATATTTAGACTCTAAAGCTAATTGTTCTTCTAAATTATTTGTTAAGGATTGGTTTAAACTCTTCTTAATTAACCCTAAGGCTTTGGTCGGCATATTTGCCATTTTTAAAGCTAGCTTATCAACGTCTTCTTCAAACGTTTCTAATGGCAATACTTTATAAATCATTCCTAAACGTTCAGCTTCTTCAGCAGAAACTTTATCGCCCAACATAGCTAAAGCCGATGCTTTTTGAAATCCGATAAGTCGCGGTAAAAAGAAGGTTCCAGCACTATCTGGAATTAAACCTATTAAACTAAATGCTTGAATAAAACTCACTTTTTCGTGAGCAACAACCACATCACAAGCTAATGCAATATTAGCGCCCGCTCCTGCAGCAACACCATTGATAGCTCCTATAATTGGTTTCTCGATGTTTCTTATTTTTAGAATAATGGGATTATAATGTTCTTCCAGAATTTTTTTAAATCCAGGATTTAGCTCGGGGTTTGTAACTTCTTTTAAGTCCTGTCCTGCACAAAAAGCTTTTCCGTTTCCGGTTAAAACCATAGCGCGAACATCATTATTTTTTTCACAAGCATCTAATGTCTCTTGAAGTTGAAGCGCCATTTCGCGATTAAAACTATTAAACACTTCTGGTCTGTTTAGCGTGATGTACGCTATTTTATTTTCTATTTTAAGTTGTATGCTTTTGTTCATGTTTTTTTCTTTTAATGAGATTGCCACGACCTTCGTCCTTACAATGGCATCTATTTGAGACACTTGAAGTAATCAAACGGTTCTTGACAATCGTCACACTGGAATTGTGCTTTACAAGCTGTTGAACCAAACTGACTAACCATTCGAGTATTTATGGATCCACATTGTGGACATGTTACTAAACGTTTCCCATGTAGCAAGACATCTTTATCTGCTTCCTCACTTAATGGCGCAGCAATACCGTAGTCTTCCAATGCTTTCCTACCTCTTGGTGTAATCCAATCGGTTGTCCAAGCTGGCGCTAAAATTAACTCTATTTCAGATTCGTATCCCGCAATTTTTAAGGCCGTTTTAATATCGTCTCCAATAACGTCCATAGCAGGGCAACCACTATAGGTTGGTGTAATTTGAACTTTAACCATATTATTTTCTATGATTGCCATGCGAACGACGCCCATATCCATAATTGATAATACAGGTATTTCTGGATCGGAGACTTTTTCAAGAATCGGAACTAGTTTTTCATCTATATTTTGTTCTGTTGTTGTCATATTTTAATAAAATGAGATTCTTCGCTTTGCTCTGAATGACATTCTGTTTATTTAATGAGATTCCTTTTTCCAAGGAATTTGTTACCACTCCATATTAGGATACGCACGTTGCATATATTGTAATTCCGCTAAAATGTAGCCCATATGTTCCGTGTGAATACCCTGTTTTCCACCTTTTTGAAAATATTTAGATTCCGGAACCTCTAGCGTAGATTCTTCTAAAATATCGGATACATTTTTGTAATATGCTTCTTTTAATTTGGTTACGTCTACGCCAATTCCTTCTTTAACCATGGCTTTATCAGCTTCTGTTTGATGAAACAGCTCGTCTGTGTACGTCCATAAATCATTGATGGCCGTTTGCATACGCTTATGGCTTTCTTCGGTTCCATCACCAAGACGTTTAATCCAATCGGATGAAAAACGTTGATGATAACTCACTTCTTTAATTGATTTATTGGCAATTGCTGACAAGGTTAAATCGGTACTTTTCTGTAATTCTGCCAAAAACAAAAAGTGATATACATCAAACAAAAATTGCCGTGCCATGGTGTAAGCGAAATCCGTATCTGGTTGTTCTACCAAAAGCACATTTAGGTATTCACGTTCTTGACGCAGCATAGCAATATCATCTTCCGTCCGTTTATCACCAGCTATTTTTGCTGCATATTGGTAATAACTACGTACTTGCCCGAATAAATCCAAAGAAATATTAGTACAAGCAATGTCGGTTTCCAAACTAGGACCATGACCTGTTAAGGCTCCCATTCTTTGACCAAGAATTAAGGAGTTATCGGCTATGCCTAGGATGTATTTGTATAGGTTTTGTTTCATTAAATTGAAATTGAAATCGAAGTTGAAATCGAAATTGAATCCAAGTAACTTCAGTTAATGTTTTTTGATTCTTGTTACGATAATCCGAATTAAATAATCATTTAAAAAATGAATTTTGCTTCGAAATGGCATCTAGACTCCTTCCCGACAGCTATCGGGATTCACAGGAATGTTACATGTATTTCACCTCATCTGGTAATTCATAAAAAGTTGGATGACGATAGACTTTATCTTGAGCGGGCTCAAACATTTCACCATTATGCTCTGGATTGGATGCTGTGATATTTTTGGATTCTACAACCCAAATACTCACACCTTCATTGCGTCTTGTGTAGACATCGCGTGCATTTTCTAATGCCATTTCAGCATCTGCAGCGTGCAAACTTCCAAAATGACGATGTTCTAATCCGTTTTTACTTCTTACAAAGACTTCCCAAAGTGGCCAGTTTTTTTTATCAGACATAATTATTGTTGCTTGTTGATTGTTGATTCTGAAATAAGAATTCCTCAATCATAAATTATTAAATTGCTTGTTTTTCTTTACGTTCCTGTTGTTTTTCTGCGTAAACCATAGCGGCATCACGAACCCATTCGCCTTTTTCCCAGGCTCCTACTCGTGCTTTCATGCGCTCCTTGTTCATTGGGCCATGCCCTTTAACAACTTGCCAAAATTCATCCCAATCAATTTCGCCAAAATCGTAAACTCCTTTTTCTTCATTCCATTTTAAATCGGGATCTGGAATGGTTAGCCCAATTAAATCCGCTTGAGGAACGGTTTGATCTATAAACTGCTGACGCAAATCGTCATTAGATTTTCGTTTTAATTTCCATTTCATGGATTGTTCGGTATGAATGGATTCAGCATCTGTTGGACCTAACATCATTAAACTTGGCCACCACCAACGATTTAGAGCATCTTGTGCCATTTCTTTTTGTTCTGGTGTTCCATTTGCCAGTTTAATCATGATTTCATAACCTTGACGCTGATGAAAACTTTCTTCTTTACAAACACGAACCATAGCACGCGCATAGGGCCCGAAAGACGTATTACATAAAGGCACTTGGTTAATTATAGCTGCTCCATCTACCAACCAACCAATGGCTCCCATATCTGCCCATGTAATGGTTGGGTAATTAAATATGGATGAATATTTGGCCTTTCCGGAGTGTAATTGCTCATATAATTCATCGCGTGAAACGCCTAAAGTTTCACAAGCGGAATACAAATACAATCCGTGACCAGCTTCATCTTGAACTTTGGCTAAAAGAGCTACTTTTCTGCGTAATGAAGGTGCTCTAGTAATCCAGTTTCCTTCCGGCAACATACCCACAATTTCAGAATGCGCGTGTTGAGACATTTGCCTAATATGCGTTTGTCTATACTTTTCTGGCATCCAATCTTTAGGCTCAATTTTTTCATCACGTGCAATCCGTGCTTCAAATTGTTTTTCTAAATTTTTGATTTGTTCTTCGCTCATAATTATTTGAGATTTTTGATTTGCGAAATCTAATTGTTGAAATTTATAATTCCACTCATGCAATCGCTAATCGTATTATTTTTTTAAACATCAAAATCAACTACCACTTTATCCGTAGTTGGAACTGCTTGGCAACTTAACACAAAGTTTTGTGCCACTTCTTTTTCTTCAAGTGCGTAATTGACTTTCATTTTTACGGAACCTTCTACAACCTGACATTTACAGGTGCTACAAACGCCTCCTTTGCAAGCAAAGGGCAAATCAGCGCCAGCGGCTAATGCACCATCTAAAATATTATCGAAATCATCATCCATAACAAAATGAAATTCTTTTCCACCATCGATAATCGTAACTTGAGTACCATCAACTTTTTCATCTAGAACTTCTGCAATTTGTCTGTTTTCTTCTTCGGAACTTCCAGAGAAAAATAATTCAAAGTGAATATTCTCTTTCGGCATTCCAGCCGCTTGCAACTCATCGCGAATAAGGAAAATCATATCTTGAGGTCCGCAAATAAATGCATGATTGGTATCGGGAACATCAATAAACCGATTGGTTAAAATCGCTAATTTTTCTTTATCAAAACGACCATTTAAAAATGGAATATCCCGTTGTTCTTTTGTTAAGAAATAAAACACCTGAAAACGACCAAAAAATTCATTTTTAAGTTGTTCAATTTCTTCTTTAAAGATAATGGATTTAACGGTTCTATTCAAATAAAACAATTTGAATGTGCTGTTAGGTTCCGACAGTAAATGTGTTTTAATAATGGACAACATAGGCGTTATACCACTTCCTGCAGCAAAAGCAATGTAATTTTTAGAACTTTCTGGTTCACAATCCACAAAAAACTCGCCATGAGGTGCCATAACTTGAAGTTCGTCACCTTTTTTTAGCGTATTAAAAGCGTAATTAGAAAAAACACCGCCTCTAATGGTTTTTACTGCTACCTTCCACTCATTGTCTAATGGACTTGAGCAAAGTGAGTAGTTCCGGCGTATGTCTTCGCCATTTATTTCCTTGCGCAACGTAAGATGTTGCCCTTGTTTAAATTGGAATTTGGTTTTTAAATCATCCGGAATATCAAAAGAAACAACAACCGTATCTTTTGTTTCTTTATATATATCTGCAACTTTTAATTTGTAAAAATCTGCCATATTAAAATTCATATCATAAACTAACAACTGTTAGTTTGGGATACAAATTTACAAAATAAATTACTAACTATTTGTTAATTCCATTGATTAAGACCTGACTTAAACTTACTGCAAGTGTTTCTGGGGAAACATCTTCCTTTTTAGGAATCCAAAGGTAGAGTGAACGCAGTGTGGAGAGTATAGAAAACAACATAACTTCCACATTGGAATTTATAATTTCATTCTGTTTAATGCCTTCTAATAAAATACTTCTAAAATCAGCTTCATAACCATTTCTCAATGATAAGTAATAGTCTCTTTTTTCTTCTAAATGCATCCAGTCGTTATTTAAAGAAGCCATACCATAAGTATTTTGTGCTGTAATATCCACATGAAGTTTTACGACAGCCTGAACTTTCTGAATGGTTGAAATATCTGATGTTTTTATGTCTTGCATACCATTGGTAAACGCTTCCGCCAGCGAAATAATTATCACTTTTAGTAGTTCTTGTTTGGAACTAATATGATTGTACAAACTAGCCGCTTTCATCCCCATAGCGGTTGCAATATCTCTCATGGTCACAGCACTGTAGCCTTTTTCTTTAAATAGTTTGGCTGCTGTTTTTATAATTTCTTCTTTCCTGGTTTCTGACTTCAAATTGCGTTTGCATTTGATTTAACAATAAAAATTTCCTACCTTTTATGTGTAAATGTAAATAAAAAGATAGACTATGGGAGTTTTTGATTTTATATTTGGTGCTAAAAAACGCCAAGTTCAGATGTATTTAGATAATGGCGCAACGATATTAGATGTTAGGAATAAACATGAATGGGATCGTGGTCATATTGAACAAGCAGTACATATTCCATTAGATGAATTACGCAATAGAATAGCAGAAGTAAAACAATTAAAAAAACCTATTGTTGTTTGTTGTGAAAGTGGTGTTCGATCAGCGAAAGCAGCTAAATACTTAAACCTTCAGAATATTGATGCAACCAATGGTGGTGGTTGGGTAAGATTACAAAGCAGATTATAATTTTAAGGTGTTTAAAGCATCTTGATTTATAATTTCCACATTATTATATTCCAATGTCCAGCCTAATGAATTGGTTAGAATATAAAATTTTGCTAACTCACTTATTAATCTATTTTGTGCATTAGCTTTCATATCAGATTTCTCTAACTTTTTTAACAAGGATTTTTTTACCAACTCTTTAATGTTGTTATAATCTCTTGCCTCGAACGGATTGAAAAAATCGGCCTCTATATCATAATATTCCAAATCGGGACTTATTTTAATTTCCTCTTTAGGAATACTTAAGATGGTTAATGTTTTAGAGGATTCATCAATTTTATATTCAATTTTACTCAAATCATACGATATAAAAACATCCGCATTTACAACAACCAAGGCCTTTTTATTAGACGTGAAATAACTACCAAACAACTCTTTGGAATTGGTATAATTCAGTACCTGACTAAAATGTCCTTCGGTAACAATTAACTTCCCCACATTTTTAATTTGCTCTTGAATAAGCGCAGAGCTTTCTTTAAGTGTCGCTTGATTTTCTTTTTTATCGCCACAATACTTAAATGCAAAAAGCACGACTAGCGTAATAACAGCACCAAATAGAATTTTTCTCATACACGAATGTACAAAAAATCAATTTGCAAATATTTATTCCGATTAAAATGAATAGCTCTAAATCAGATTATTCTTTTTAGCCTTACTAACAGCTTCTAATTTGTTATGAACCTGTAATTTCTTGTAAATATTCTCGATGTGTTTTCTAACCGTTCCTGCAGAAAGGAATAAGTTTTCAGCAATTAAATTATAACTCAAGCCTTTACTTAACTGCTCTAACACCTCAACCTCACGCTGTGTTAATTTAATTACTTCTTGATCTTTTTTACTTTCAATATCCATGGGGTTCCGTAATAATTTGAGCGTTTTCATGGCAATGGAAGGGTTCATGGCTGCGCCGCCATTCATGGTTTCCTGAATCCCATTGTATAAATCTTTGGCATTAATTTCTTTTAGCAAATAACCATCTGCACCCGCTTTAATAGCGTTGAAAATATTTTCATCATTATCAAAAACGGTAAGCATGATAATTTTTATATGAGGAAATTTTTGCTTGACAATTTCTGTAGATTCTATGCCATTTAAAATAGGCATTTCAATATCCAATAAAATTAAATCTAGATTGTGATTTTCACTTAATTTAAGCAATAAATCAGATCCATGACATGCTGTAAATTTTACATCTAAATCGTCAAAAAATGATAATTTTTCCTTGACCGCATTAATTAGAAATGAGTTATCATCTACAATCGCTATTTTAATATTCATGTTGGTTGGTTTTTATTAAAAATAGACATTTTATAAACTACAGACTATACGATGAATTACGTATTTTCAAATTTATAAACATGAATCTTTGTTCCTTGATTTTCAGAGCTTATAATATCCAACTTTGCGTTTAAATCATGTGCACGTTTCTTAATATTTTGCAGGCCGTTTCCATCGGTTACATCCTTTATATTAAACCCCGTTCCGTTATCCGTAATGATTAATTCGAAGTCATCATTTTTAGAAAAAATTTGAACGTCAATAACCGTTGCATTGGCGTATTTTAAGGCATTATTTACAGCTTCTTGGATTATTCTGTAAATATTCATGCCCTGAACAGAGGTGAATAATTTATTAGAATTGACCTCCTTATTTACTTGGAAATTGAAGTTAATTGCATCTGAAGAGGTATTCGCTTTTTCAATAAAATTTGAAATTCTAGATTGTAAATCTTCAATGGAAATTTCACTTTTATTCATAGCCCAAATCGTATCGCGCAGCTCGTAAATAGTGGATGTTGTAAATTGACTAATGGTTTCTAATTTAACATTTAAATTATCTGGAAGTTTAAACCCATATTTTAAATTATCTAAAGAGGAAATTATAAACGTGAGTTGCGCACCAATGTTATCATGCAAGTCGCGACTTATGCGTAAGCGCTGTTCTTGCAAGTGATTTTGTGTTTCAATTTTAACCAAGGCTTCTTTGAGTTCGCCTTCTTTTTTAAGCTGTTTGTTTTTCAGTTTTTGCTGATTATAAACTAAAAAACCCAATAATGAAATTACCGCAGCCAAACCAGCCAAGCCTAAAATAAAACTATTTTTCTCACTAATATCGCGTTCTTTTTCCGCTAAATCAGCACGTTGAAGCAAGATTTCATTTTCTTTCTTTTCGGTTTCAAACTCTATTTTTAATTGCTCTACTTTATTGCTTGTTTCAATATTGAGAACGCTATCTTTTAATGTTTGAAATTTTTTGCCAAATAAATATGCTTGTTTATAATCATTCATTTGCACATAAGCATTGGAAATAGATTCATAACAATACCTTTCCAACCCTTTATATTTCCCCTTTTTAGCTAAAGACGCACTTATTTGATAATTTTTTATAGCATCTGAAAATAAGTTTTGCTTAAGTAGCACATCGGCTAAATGGGTATAATTTACGGCAATGCCATAACTGTCCTTTATTTTAGTTCTTACAGCGCTTGAGCTATCAATATAAATTTTGGCTAGTTCCAGTTTATTGTCGTCAGCATAAACAGTGGCAACATTAGCATAGCCATAACCAAGTCCCACACTATCCTTTAATTTCTTCTTGAGATTTAAGGACTTTTTAGTGTAAAATAAAGCGCTATCACGTTTTTTATTAATGGTAAGAACTATACCGTAATTATCATAAAGCGGATCTATTTCTGTTGTGTTTTTCTCTTGTTCCAATAACTTAATACCTTTTCGCATGTAGCGTAAGGCATTTTCCATATCACTGTATTTTAAGTTATAACCAAGTTGCCCATAAGCAATTCCTGCTTTTACATGTTTGCCAAGCGACTCATAAATTTTTATTGATTTCAGAACGTATTCGGTTCGCTTTTCAAAATTTTCCTTGTACGCATAAATCTGTCCCAACTTTAAATAAATATCTCCTAAAGTTGTACTATCCTCCAACTTTATTGCTAAATCCACACCTTTAAAAAATAAATTTTCAGATGTTCTAACATCACCCACAAATTTATCATAAGGAATCTTATTAATTGCCTGCAACTGATTAGCTTCTGAAAGCGAATGAAGCGTTTGACCCAAACTATCTAGATAGCGAACCTGTGTTTGTGAAAAACTATAGAAACCTAAAAGCAATGCTATTGGTACGAGTAGAATTTTCTTCATATAACTAATTAATATCGTTCTTCTAATATAGCTTTTTTTAACAAAAGTAACTCTTGCGTTATTTCAAATAATTTTTTAAACAAGTTTTTGTTAAACGTTTCAAGATAGTTGGTTTTTAATTCCATTTCCTTATACGTTTTAACGCCTAAAGCAAATTGCTTTTCAAGATCTATATACTGTTTAGCCGCTGTTTTTATGAACGATCTGGTATCCAAGAGCACTTTTATTGTACGAACCATTAAAATAAAAATAAGACTATATAATAGAAGAAGTAAAATCATTGTTTCACTAGAAATTAGACACAAAAAAAACACCAATTAGGAAAAGCTTTTGACCGTTCGCAATATTGATGTTTTATTATATAATAATTAATAGCATTTTAAAACTACAATTAAATATGTGACAACAATTATTTTTTCGACCAACTGCTTTTTAAAAAAGATTAAGCGTAATAACAGACTATCATTACGCTCAATCAACACATCTCAACAACAAGATATTGTTAGTTAAGATTTAAATGTCGTTTTTAGAAAATTTGCTTTGTCAAATTAAACGTTCCTTCCGTGATGTTTTTCACCGAATCGTCATTTGCGTTTTTACACTGGAAACTGAACGTTCCTTTAATATTGGTATCTGAATCTTCAGAAACTTTTATTTCACCCACAACGCCAGAATCTTGATAAGGCGCATTCCATGTTTGCGTTGCTGACGGATTTGAAACATTAGGCTCTATGTAAGATGCCACGATAAAAACATTGCTATCGGTTATTTCATAAGTTCCAACACCATCAAACGCATTAATAATTATACTAAATCCTTGGGTTGAAGAATTCCCCTGCAAAGTTACGGTTGTATTTGGACCTGCTGTAACTTGTGAAGCTGTTGATGTAATTTCCAACGACTGAAATGAATTTCCATCTATTTTAGCCGTTATAACACCAGAAGCTCCGCCTGATGCTACTGGATCACCTCCATCATCATCGCTTTTACAAGCTGTAATTGAAACAAGTGATGCCATCATCACAAATACGGTAAATTGTTTTAAAGTTCTCATTGTTGAATTTGTTTATTGTTAATAATAGTCCAAAATTGCAACAATAGCGGGTTGAAGTCAATACGATGAATTACGTATATTTACGAATAAGGTATTAAAATTTAAAACTTATATGCGGAAAGCTCGTTTCTAATTTTACCTTTTTTTCTGAAAGTTTTTTAAGAAATAATTGATGCGCTTCTGAATTTGAATTAAAGGGTTTATGCTGAAGCCCTCTTTGAATTGCATCAACCTCATCCATCGTTTTTAAGGCATCATCAGAAACCCATACTCTTTTAAAAGCATTCCAAATATAGTGTATAGCTGTTTGGTTTAGGTGAATCATATCATCAGCATAAAAACGATAATCGCGTAATTCATCCATCATTATTTCATAAGAAGGAAAATAATATAACTGCCCTTTATTAGGTGATGCTTTTTCATTTAATAGTGCGTGAATAGCAGTTATAAGATGCGCTTTACTTTGTGTATTCTCAATAAAACCGTCTTTCAAATGTCTAATGGGAGACACCGTAAATATAATGTTTGCGGATTGATTCACGCTTTTAATATGCTGTATAAAAACTTGCAAACTTTTTAATATATCGGTAACGGACAACAATTCTTTTGAGAATTTTTTCTGCGGAACTTTATGACAATTAGCAACAACTGTTGTACTTTCTATATCACGATATACCCAAGCCGTTCCTAATGTTATTATAATATGAGAAGCTGATTCAATTTGATTTCGCGTAAATTGAATCTGCGCATTCAGTTCATCCAATAAAGCAGTTTTACTCGTGTTGCTTAATACAGAATGTGCTTCGAAACTATGCCATTGTTCATTGTGAAAGAAAACATCCTCTTCTTTATAAACCTTTTTAGTAACAGCATTTGAAATGAGATTTTGAATAGCTAATGGGTGAAATAGAATTCCGAAAGGATTTTGAAGATTCCGAAACTTGAAATAATCTAATTTCTGACCTATATTCTCAACAAAACAAGATCCTAATAAAAGCACGTTAGCATGATAATCTATTTGATTATGCGTCTGTGGTTTTAATGGGATTTTTGTTTGGAGGTTCATTACTGATATTTATTCTTAATTGTTTTTCTCGCAAAGGCGCGAAGGCGCAAAGTTGCTTTTCTGAAAATCAGAATCAAACTACTTACTATAAACCGTTTACAATTCTAGTAATTCCTGTTTTAATTAGTGGACTATTAAAATTTATTAGTAAACCGAGTTTTAATTTTGACAATTTCAAATAGGTTAACAATTGTTTTGGATGTACTGGATGAATTTCTTGAACCGACTTAATTTCTATGATAACTTTATTCTCAACTATTAAATCAGTTCTGTAATTCAAATTTAATTTTTGACCCCTCCAGACTACTGGAAGTGCTTTTTGTCTTTCAACTATCATACCTTCATTTAGTAATTCTTGATATAATATTTCTTCATAAACAGACTCCAATAATCCTGGACCAATTTCTACATGAATTTGATAACAAACATCAACTATAACTTTTGAAATATCGTTTTCATTCATAGCTTCTATTTATTTAAATTATCTAAAAATATTGAAGAAAATAATTTTCTGCAAACAGTATTAATATTCCATAACTCATTTATCCTTTTGTTCTCATTGTAATCCAACTTTGCGTCTTTGCGCCTTCGCGAGAGCCTCCTTCCTATTCCAAATACTTTTTAGCCGCTTCAAGAGCTTCCTCTATACCACCTGGATTCTTACCGCCTGCTGTTGCAAAAAACGGTTGACCTCCACCTCCACCTTGGATATACTTGCCTAATTCTCTAACAATTTGTCCAGCGTTTAAACCTTTACTTGCTACAAGTTCTTTAGAAACATAGCAGGACAACAAGGCTTTTCCATCATTTTCAGCGGCAAATAATAAAAACAAATTATCAAACTGGCTACCCAATTCAAAACACAAATCTTTAATACCTCCTGCGTCTAAATCTATTTTTTTAGCTAAAAACTGAACACCACTTATTACTGTTAATTCTGATTTTAAATCGCCTTTTAAATTTTTGGCTTTGTCCTTTAACAACGCTTCTACTTGTTTTTTTAGACTACTATTTTCCTCCTGTAAATTTTGAAGTGCTTTAACGGGTTCGTTATTATTTAAAAGCACTTTCATATCATTAAATGCTCTATTTACATCAACAAAATAATCTTTTAAAGCATCGTTGGTAATGGCTTCAATACGTCGGATTCCAGCTGCAACAGCACCTTCTGACACAATTTTAAAGAACCAAATATCACCTGTATTCTTCACATGAGTTCCACCACATAATTCAACAGACTGTCCAAAACGAACCATACGAACGGTATCACCATATTTTTCGCCAAATAAGGCCATGGCTCCAGCTTCAATAGCTTTATCCATTGGCATGTTGCGTTGTTCTTGCAAAGGTAATTTTCCTGCAATACGTGCATTTACAAAATGCTCAACATCGCGTAATTCTTCAGCAGATAATTTAGAGAAATGCGAAAAATCAAATCGTAAATATTTAGAATGAACAGCACTTCCTTTTTGCTCCACATGAGGTCCTAAAATTTCGCGTAAGGCTTGGTGTAATAAATGAGTTGCTGTATGATTACATTCGGTTCTATAACGTTGTTTCGCATCTACAGTTGCTGTAAACGTATCTTCAATATTTTCTGGTAAATTTTTAGCAAAATGCATAACCACGTTATTCTCCTTCTTGGTATCTAGAATATAAACAATATCGCCATTGGCATCTTCTAAATACCCTTTGTCACCAACTTGCCCACCGCCTTCTGCATAAAATGGCGTTAAGTTAAAAACCAGTTGATACATATCACCATCTTTTTTAGAAGTCACTTTACGGTAACGTGTAATTTTAACTTTTGCTTCTAATGCATCATACCCTATAAATTCCTGAACCGCATCATCAATTAAAATGGTCCAATCGTCTGTGGACATTTCACTAGCCGCACGCGACCTTTTTTTCTGCTTTTCTAAATGTTCCTTAAATCCCTTTTCGTCTAATTTCAGTCCTTGTTCAGAAAGAATTAAAGCGGTTAAATCTATAGGAAAGCCATAAGTGTCATATAATTCAAAGGCTTTTTCACCTGAAACGGTATCGCCAGATGTGTTTTTCACAATACCATCTAAAAGCACCAATCCTTGATCTAACGTTCTTAAAAAAGAGGCTTCCTCTTCTTTAATTACATTTTCAATTAGTTGTTTTTGCGATTTTAATTCTGGGAAGGCTTCGCCCATTTTCTTACTTAAAACATCTACCAGCCTATAAATAAATGGTTCTTTCTGATCTAAAAAGGTAAAACTATAGCGAATAGCCCGACGTAAAATTCTACGAATTACATAACCCGCTCCAGTATTACTAGGTAATTGACCATCTGCAATGGAAAATGCTACAGCACGCACGTGATCTGAAATAACACGAATAGCAACATCAATATTTTCTTCTTTTCCATAATCCTTATCTGTTATGGTTTCTATTTCACGAATAATTGGTGTAAAAACATCGGTATCATAATTGGATGTTACGCCTTGTAAAACCATACATAAACGCTCAAACCCCATACCTGTATCAATATGCTTATTTGGCAAAGACACTAATGAACCGTTGGCTTTACGATTATACTGCATAAACACCAAATTCCAGATTTCCACAACTTGTGGATGATCCATATTCACCAAATCTTTACCAGATACTTTAGCTTTTTCTTCAGCTGAACGAATATCAACATGAATTTCACTACAAGGCCCACATGGCCCTTGGTCTCCCATTTCCCAAAAGTTATCTTTTTTATTCCCCATAAGAATACGATCTTCAGAAATCAATTCTTTCCAAAAATCATAGGCCTCTTGGTCCATTGGAATTCCGTCTGCTTCATCGCCTTCAAAAACGGTTACATATAATATATCTTTATCAATCCCGAACTCATCAACTAGTAATTCCCAAGCCCAAGCAATAGCTTCTTTTTTAAAATAATCGCCAAAACTCCAATTCCCTAACATTTCAAAAAGCGTATGGTGGTAGGTATCATAACCAACTTCCTCCAAATCATTATGTTTTCCAGAAACGCGCAAACATTTTTGCGAATCGGCAATTCGGTTATTTTTAGGCTCTGCATTTCCTAAAAAATACTCTTTAAAAGGTGCCATACCGGAATTAACAAACATTAAAGTGGGATCGTCCTTTAAAACCATTGGCGCTGATGGCACAATGCTATGTTGCTTATCCTTAAAAAATTGTAGAAATTTTGAGCGTATATCTTGAGACTTCATAAATGAAAATGGGTTGTAAGCTTTTGTTAAAATTCCACCATGTGCTAAACAATTTATATATTTACTCTCCAAAATTTTAAAAAAATAATAGACAGAAATAACTTACATAAATTATCATCATGCTAATTCCAGCACTGTAATTATGTAATTTTAAATGTTTACCGAGCAGAATAATTAATTATTCTATTCTAATTAACTGCAAAAATAGTAAATTTAGCCAATGAGTAAGGTAAAATATTATTACGATTCTGAAACGCTCTCCTACAGGAAAATTGAGCGCAGGAAAAGACGCACCTTTAAATACATCGGGCTTTTTATTTTAGCCGCTGGATTATTTGGGTTTCTTACTATGTTTATTACCAGTCAATATATTGAATCGCCTCAAGAAAAGGCATTAAAACGCGAGCTGTCTAATATGCAATTGCAGTATCAATTGTTAAACAAAAAAATGGATCAAGCCCAATTGGTTTTAGAGGATGTTGCCAATCGTGATAACCATATCTATCGATTATATTTTGAAACCAACCCAATTCCTGATGAACAACGACGCGCTGGTTTTGGCGGTGTAAACCGTTACAAAAACTTGGAAGGTTTTGATAACTCTAAACTTATTATAGAAAGCAATAAGCGTATTGATATGCTACAAAAACAAATTGTAGTGCAGTCCAAATCATTAGATGAAATTGCTAAACTAGCTGAAGAAAAAGAAAAATTGTTGGAAGCTATTCCAGCTATTCAACCTGTAAGCAATGAAGATTTAACACGCATGGCATCTGGTTATGGCTATAGAACAGATCCCTTTACAAAGGTTCGGAAATTCCATTACGGCATGGATTTTACGGCGCCGCGAGGCACTCCTGTTTACGCTTCTGGTGATGGCGTTGTAACGCGTGCTGATAGCCAATCGTCAGGATATGGCAAACATATTCGGATTGATCATGGCTTTGGCTATGTTAGTTTATATGGGCACCTTTATAAATATAACGTCAAGAAAAACCAGAAAGTAAAACGTGGTGATTTAATTGGTTTTGTTGGAAATACAGGCCGTTCTTCAGGAGCACATTTACATTACGAGGTTTTTAAAGGTGATGAACGCATCAATCCGTTAAATTTCTATTATGGCAATCTTTCAGCCGAAGAATTTGACGAGCTTTTAAAACATGCAACGCTTGAAAACCAATCTTTAGACTAATGCATATCAACTTACCCGAAAAACGTTATTATGGAATTGGTGAAGTAGCCAAGGCTTTTGGTGTAAACACCTCTTTAATCCGCTTTTGGGAAAAAGAGTTCGATGTATTACAACCGAAAAAGAATGCGAAAGGCAATCGGAAATTTACACCTGATGATATTCAGAATTTGAAACTCATTTTTCATTTGGTTAAAGAGCGTGGGTTTACGCTTGATGGTGCTAAAATTCACTTAAAAGAAGAGAAACAGCAAACACTTAATAATTTTGAAATTATTAGCAAGTTAGAAGATGTCAAAGCACAACTTATTAAAATTAAAGAACAGTTGTAACATTTTAATAAAAACCGCAATTAATACATACAAACTTTATACTAAATACTAAAAACAACTTATTATGAAAAAATGGTTAATTCCTGTTATAATTATTGGCGTTCTTGCAGTAGCAATTTACTCTTGGGCTGTTGGATTCAATAATACAGCAGTAGAATATGAAGCAGACGCTAAAACAGCTTGGGCAGATGTAGAAAGCTCCTACCAACGTCGTAACGACTTAATTGGAAACTTGGTAAAAACAGTTCAAGGTGCTGCCGATTTTGAACGTACAACCTTAAGAGAAGTTATAGAAGCACGTGCTAAAGCAACGTCCACGACTATTGATGCCAGCAATTTAACTGCAGATGATATGGCGCAATTTCAACAAGCACAATCGGGCTTAAGTGGCGCATTATCTAAATTATTAGTATCCGTAGAGCGCTACCCTGAATTGAAAGCAAATCAAAACTTCTTGGAGTTACAATCACAATTAGAAGGCACTGAAAACCGTATTAATGTAGCAAGAGATCGTTATAACGAATCGGTAAATATTTATGACAAGCATATTAAAAAATTCCCAGGAAGCTTTTTAGCAGGAATTTTCGGATTTGAAGAAATGCCTAGATATAAAGCCGATCCAGGAAGTGAAAATGCACCTGATGTTGATTTTGAATTTTAAGAGCTATGTCTAAAATTGAAGAATTTTTAACTGCAGACGAAGAGCAAGCTATTATTGCGGCTATTCGCGAAGCTGAAAAAAACACCTCTGGTGAAATACGTGTTCATTTAGAAAAGACATCCAAGATTGATGTCTTTGATCGTGCGATGGAAGTTTTCCATTATTTAAAAATGGATAATACCAAGCAGCAAAATGGTGTATTAATTTATGTGGCTGTAGAAGATAGAAACTTTGTAATTTTTGGCGACAAAGGCATTAACGATGTGGTTTCAGATGATTTCTGGGATACAACCCGTAATGCCATTCAAACTCAATTTAAACAAGGAAACTTTAAACAAGGTTTAGTAGATGGAATTTTAAAAGCTGGTAAGGCTTTAGAACAACATTTCCCTTGGGAACACAATGATAAGAATGAGTTACCTGATACCATTTCAAAAGGATAAAAACCAAACATGCCAAACTTAAAAAATTACATTTTCACACCTTTATCTATTAAACAGTTTAGCCTTATTTGTGTTATGCTGTTTGTAGGTATGCAATCTAGTTTGGCACAGTTTACTATTCCTGAAATCCCGAAAGTACAGACCAGTGTTTATGATTATATAGGTTTATTATCGGCTCCAGAAAAAAGGGCTTTAGAAAATAAATTAGTCAAATATTCGGATACCACATCCACGCAGATTGTAGTTGCTATTATTTCATCAACTAATGGTGAAAACATAAACTATTTAGGGGCACAATGGGGGCAGAAATGGGGAATTGGTCAAGCAAAAGAAGATAATGGTGTATTAATTTTATTAGCGCGTGATGATAAGAAAATTGCCATCAATACCGGTTATGGTGTGGAGCATTTGCTTACAGACGCCATGAGCAAACGTATAATACAAAATGATATCATCCCTTTCTTTAAACAAAATAATTATCCTGGTGGTCTAAACCGAGGTGCAGATGCTATTTTTGAAGTAATGACTGGCGAGTACCAAGGTTCACGACAAGGTGATTCCAGTGGCTCTCCCATAGGTTTTTTCTTCTTCCTCTTTATAGTATTTATTTTTATCATTATTGCTATTTCTAAAAGCCGACGTGGTGGCGGAAACAATGGTTCTGGAAACAATAAATCTGGAGGGTTTAGTATTTTAGACGCTATTATTTTAAGTAATCTAGGACGTGGTGGCTATGGTGGTTCATCAGGTGGTTTCGGAGGATCGTCTGGAGGCAGCTTTGGAGGCGGCGGATTTGGCGGTGGCTTCGGAGGCGGTGGCTTTGGAGGTGGAGGCGCATCTGGAGGTTGGTAAGTTGGTTTAAGATTACAGGTTTAAGGTTTAAATAAAAAAAAGCCATTTTAGCAGAAACTAGAATGGCTTTTTTTGACTCAAAAATTGAAGCAATTAAAATTTCTTAATCCCAATAGAAGTTATCATCTTTGGTTTCACCTTTACTACCTAAGCTATTAAATTTCCAGCTAAAGCTTAACATGAAATATTGTTCTAAAACGGTACTTTGCGAATCCTGAATGTAGTTTTGGGTTGCCGTTCGTCTGGCGTTCGTATTTTGGTCTAACAAGTCATAAACTTTTAACGTAACAGTTCCTGCGTCCTTTAAAACTGAATATGCTAAAGTAGAATTCCAAAACCATGCGCTTTTTTGAAACCCGACACCAATATTTGGATTGTAGTTAAAATCAATATCATTTCGCCATTCAAACTTTTTAGGCAGGAATAATGCTGTTGAAAAATTTAAATTATGTTCTAAAAATTCGCGATCTTCAAACTCATCCAAATCGTATTTGTTTTTTGTAAAAGAAACGGAGTAACGTGGTCTGAATTCCATAACATCTTTCCATGTAAAACGAAGCCCAACTTCTGGCGATAATTCTCGCACTTTACTTGCATATTGAACCTCGTTATTAAAGTTGATGTTTCGTCTTAAATTTCCGTTAACACCAACGCTTACTTTTACCGTTCGCAAACTATCAATTTTAACATCCTTGCTATAATCCATATTGGCATAAAACTGGTAGTTACCATCTACGTTAGCAAAGGTTGTTGTTCTTACAAAATTATCATCAACTGTGGTTTTAGAAACTACTTGGTTATTTGTAAAAGTACCACCAACATAGGAATAGAATCCGGTACGTTTTTGCCAGTCGAACGCATTAAAACCTAAATTTATACGATGACTGTTGGATGGTTCCAAATTAGGATTACCAACAATAGTATTCAATGGATCTGACACATTTTGAAACGCCTGTAGTTGCGATAATCTAGGTGGCTCATTGTTTAAACGGTAGCTAGACCAAAAGGATGATTTTTGATTAAACTTATAGCGTAAATAGCCATTTAATTCCAGCGCTTCAAAACGTTTTTCAATACTCAACTCTGGACGTAATAAATCCGTGTTTCCTAATGTTCTATACACATAATTAAATCCAATTCTTGACGACCATATTTTATTACGAAAACTTAAACCTATACCAGGCGTCATACTTTCATCTAAATATTCAAAATCAGTACTTAAATCTTCATTAAAAACCGTAAAATCACCTTGCGTATCTTTATCAAAAGTACTTTTGGTGTCGGTACTTTTATCGCGTGCATAAGCATAATCAAAATCTAAAAACAACTTCTCTGCAATTAATGGTAAACGGTAATTTATACTGGATTTAAAATTAGTAACATCACCTTCTCCATTTGTAAATTGATCACGTTCAGTTTGATCTATTAAAACGTAATCTGGGTTATTAGGATTGCTTACATCTTCCCCATAAACATTGGTTACCGATGTTAAAAAATCTTCAGATTCTCGTGTGTTAATTTCATTGGTTAAATTTACCCTTACAAATGCACCTTTTTTACCAAACTTTTTAGTGATATTAATATTGTTTCTAAAATTTTTGCCTGTATTCTCAACATAGGAATTGGATGTTGAATTGTTGGTTAAAAGGTTGTCATTATTTAAAGATTCTTCCGCTGCATTATAGGTATTCGTACTTTTAGAATATCGGAATGAGGGATCAACGTTAATTAAAAATGTAGAATCTACTTCAATATCAAACCCCACATTAGCAGAATGACTATCACTATCATTATAGCTACTAGAAACGGAATTGGTATAGTATCGAGAATCTGGTAAAATATTTTCACGTTGGGAAGCCGTTTTGTTTTCAGAACTACTTCCGGAGAAAAAATAATCGGCTGACACATCTGTTTTTTCACCAATTTTGTCTGCATAATTTAAACCTGCGTTTTGTGATTTGGTAATCCCTTCTCCACCACCAAAAGACCGACCATCAATAGTAAAAGCCCCATTACTTGACATGGACATACTATAACCGCCACCAAACATTTTACGGATTTCTCCAAAACTAAATCCTGGCGAATTAATATTATTGCCACCAGCCAACACGCTTAAACGACGGTCGTTATCAAAATAATTTAGCATTCCTGCGCCTTCATAACGCTCGTTTGTTCCAGCTCCTGCCGCTACACGACCAAAAACCCCTTTGTTATTTTCCTCTTTAATAGTTAAGTTAATAGTTTTATTTTCACCATCTACTTCTTCGCCTGAAAAAGCTTCTGCTTTGGTTTTGGTATCCACCACTTGAATTTTTTCAATCAATTCTTTTGTTAAGTTTTTAGTGGTAATGGTCGGATCATCTCCAAAAAAGGGTTTACCATTAACAAGAATTTTATTCACCTCTTTACCGTTAATTTTTATTTTACCGTCTTCATCAACTTCAACACCTGGTAATTCTTTTAAAAGATCTTCAACAGTGGCGTCTTTTTTCGTTTTAAACGAACTCACATTAAACTCTAAAGTATCTTTTTTAATAGTAATTGGCGCTGATGATTTGATTACCACTTCATCCAACTCATTACTGACATCTAGGTTTATGGTTTCTAAATTAACCACTGGATTGCTTAACGAAATGGTTTTAGAATAGGTTCTATACCCTACATAGGAGACGTGCAGTTTAACAGACTTATCTGAAATACGATCTTCTAAACTAAATTTACCGTCTTTATCTGAAATAGTATAGGTAATAACGGTACTATCCGACAAACGCTCCAAGTGAACGGTTGCAGATTCTAAAGGTAATTGTTCATCTACAGAAATAATTTTACCTGAAATTTGAATAGGTCTAGATTGCGAAAACGCAACTGATATAGCAAAAAAGAAGACTATAAAGAATAAATTCTTCATGATTGATTGATGATTTTGGTTGGGTTTTTAAGGAAACGAATATAAATTGTTTAAAGTATGAAGGGTCTTAAAAAAAGCATAAACTTTTGTTATAAAATCTTACAAATGAAACCTTAAAGGCAAACAAAAACCCACTTGCAATTGCAAGTGGGTTTGTTTATTAAATAAGGGTTTAATCTACTTTTTACGCATATAAACGCTCACAGGAACACCATGAAAATCAAAGTGCTCACGCAGTTTATTTTCTAAAAATCGCTTATAACCATCTCTTACGTATTGTGGTAAATTACAGAAAAAAGCAAACTGCGGTTGTGGTGTTGGCAACTGCATAATGTATTTTATCTTCACAAACTTACCTTTGTAAGCTGGTGGTGGATAGTTTTCAATAATAGGCAACATAATTTCGTTTAGCTTACTCGTCTTGATCTTTTTGTTTCGGTTATTATATACCTCAACAGCCGTTTCAATAGCTTTATAAATACGTTGTTTATTTAATACGGAAATGAAAACAATGGGCACATCCGTAAAGGGTTCCATTTGTTCTCTAATATGCTTCTCAAATTCTTTGGTTGTTTTGGTATCTTTTTCAACCAAATCCCATTTGTTAACCAAAATAACAATCCCTTTACGGTTTCGTTCGGCTAACCAGAATATGTTTTGAACTTGCCCATCAAATCCACGCGTGGCATCTAATACCACCAAACAAACGTCCGAATGTTCAATAGCACGCACACTACGCATAACTGAATAAAATTCTAAATCCTCTTTAACCTTGGATTTTTTACGAATTCCTGCGGTGTCCACCAGATTAAATTCGAAACCAAAACGGTTGTATTTCGTATCAATAGAATCTCTAGTGGTTCCAGCAACATCCGTTACAATGTATCTATCTTCTCCAATTAAGGCATTTATAAATGATGATTTTCCAGCATTTGGACGACCAACCACTGCAAAACGAGGCAATTCCGTTTCTTCTTCAATTTCTTTTTCTGGCAAGGCGTCCACTAGGGCATCTAGCAAATCGCCAGTTCCACTGCCATTTATACTAGCAATGGTAAAGTAATCGCCTAAACCTAATGAATAGAATTCCACAGCATTTTCTGCGCGCTTGGCATTATCCACTTTATTGACAACTAAAAAAACAGGTTTGGACACCTTACGAAGCAATTTAGCAACATCTTCATCCATACCTGTTACGCCAGACTCTACATCTACCATAAAAATTATAGCATCGGCTTCATCAATAGCAATTTCAACTTGCTTATCAATTTCAGCTTCAAAAACATCATCACTTCCTTTTACGTAACCGCCAGTATCTATGACTGAAAACTCACGGCCATTCCAGTCACTTTTTCCATAATGGCGGTCTCTGGTTACACCACTTGTGGCATCCACAATAGCTTCTCTACGTTGAATTAAACGGTTAAAGAAGGTGGACTTTCCAACATTTGGACGACCAACTATGGCAACTATATTACTCATGTTATTACAAAATTTGGTGCAAATATAATGATAAGCTAATGATTTCGTTATATTTAGTGCATGTTTAAAATATGTATTTTAAAAAAAGAAATTGTATTCAGGTAATTAAAAACTTAATAGTCAGACAATAATGAGTTTACATACAGATGAAATTGTATTACGTCCACGCTTTAAAAAGGAGCTTCCCCAAAGCAATACCGACGTTATCCAGCTATTTGCTGATGCTAAAAAGCAACAATCTGAATATATAATTTCCATTATTGACGATCATATTTTTTTAAAACTCCCAAAAAGCAAACAGCATTTTTGGTCGCCGCAACTGCATTTAGAAGTCAATGAGGTAAACCACGAAACGGCTATGCTTCATGGCTTATTTGGACCCAATCCAACGGTATGGACCATGTTTATGTTTTTTCACTTTATTGTGGGTGGTTTATTTATTGGGTTTGGCGTTTGGGCCTATTCCAATTGGACGCTGGATAACGAATTTGCCATTCAAATTGGTGTCATGGTTCTCATGGTTATTATCTGGATAGGCATGTATTTTGCGGGACGTATTGGTCGTGATTCTAGTAAAGACCAAATGCATGAACTCCATGAATTTATGGAAAAAATTATTAACGCATAAGCTTAATTAGTGTCGAATAAAAACCAAATTCAAGCAAACTGACCCATGCTCACCACAGACTCAAAATGCATAATTCCACTATTGATTATAGCCAAAACGCTTTAATTGACGTTGATTACTTCGCCAATTTTTATTCACTTTAACATACAATTCCAAGTGGACTTGTTTGCCAAAAAACTTTTCCAAATCTTTTCTAGCTTCCACACCTACGCGCTTTAAAGCCGAACCTTTATGGCCAATAATAATGCCTTTTTGGGTTTCACGCTCTACCATAATAACGGAACGCATACGGATAATGTCATCTTCTTCAAAAAACTCTTCGGTATCAATTTCTACCGCATATGGAATTTCTTTTTTGTAATGCATTAATATTTTCTCGCGAATAATCTCATTTACAAAAAACCGCTCTGGTTTATCGGTTAATTGATCCTTTGGATAAAAAGGTGGTGATTCTGGAAGTGACTCAATAATTCTATCAAATACTTCGCGAACGCCAAAACCTTCTAAAGCAGAAACGGCCATAATCTCGGCATTTGGCACTTTAGCGGCCCACAATTGAACTTGCGCTTCTAATTGATCTTGATCTGATTTATCAATTTTATTTAAGAGTAATAAAACCGGAATTGTTGAATTGGTTATGCGGTTGAAAAACGCCTCATCTTTCAGTTCCTTTTCGCCTATTTCAACCATATAAATCAAAACGTCCGCATCGTCAAAAGCCGATTTTACAAAATCCATCATGGATTCCTGCATTTCGTAAGCAGGCTTGATTATTCCTGGTGTATCAGATAAGACCATCTGAAAATCATCACCATTAACAATACCCAAAATCCGATGACGCGTGGTTTGTGCCTTGGAGGTTATAATGGATAGTTTTTCGCCAATAAAGGCATTCATTAATGTGGACTTCCCTACATTTGGGTTTCCAATAATATTTACAAATCCAGCTTTATGATTCATATGTGTGAGTTTAATTGCTGCAAAGTTACGACCTTGGTTTATTTATTCCTCTATCATACATCACAATACTTCCAGCTACAGATACGTTGAGACTTAATTTCGACTTGAATTTAATTAAAAAATGACTCTTTTCAATAGCTTGATTGGACAAACCATGATCCTCCGCACCCAATAAATACACACAGCGCCTTGGATGGTGAAAGGTCTCTAAATTTTCGGCTTGATCTGTTAATTCCACACCAACAATTCGGGCACCTTTTGGTAAGTTTTTTAGAAAATCGTTGAAAGTTTCATAATGAAAATACGGCATGGCTTTTACAGCATTATGCGTATCGCAAGCTTGTTTGGCATAGCGATTTCCAATAGTAAATATAAAACTAGCACCTAAATTTTGAGCCGAACGCCATAACACACCCAAGTTTTCAGGTGTTTTACCATTTTGAATCCCGATACCAAAAAATTCATTTTGAAAATTATTACTCATGCTGCAATTTACTAAAAATTGAAAAAATGGAAATATAAATATGTAGAAATGGATTAGATTTGCGAACATATTTAAAAGTTGGATCTGGTTGACTACCTAGATCCAATAATTGCTAACAAGTTGACAAGAAGACGCATGAAAAGGGCATTATTAGGATTAATTATAGTGTGTAGTATTATAAATAAAACATTTGGACAAAACCTACAAGAGGGACAAAAAAGATGGAGTGCAGAACATCCGTTAGCCGTTGACGATTTTAAAATAAAAATTAGCGATGAGAATAACGAGGCTGTTTATAGTCAATTTATGATATATCATGCCATTGGTGGTTTTGATTTTATGCAGCGGAATTTAAACCAAAAAATAGAAAATATTTTCCTTGGAAACGCCTCGTGGATTGATACGACAAAGGTTGGCGAAATTGATAAGCAAATAGAATTTCAACAATTGCAATTTGACTTGGCAGAAATTCACGCAAGAAAATTTAGAAAGCGCGCATTAGAGAATAAGAAAAAAATTGCTAAAGGTTTTGATATTATAAAGCAAATTAACAATGATATTTTGAGTGAATTTTCAGAAAGCCGTCTGGAATTAGTAAAGGAAACTGAAAGTGGCAGAAATAATGAAAAAATTGAAGAATGGAAAGCGAAAACTGCTGCTGAACTAAAAGAGTTGAACGATTTTAGATATGAGAATAAAAAGAAAATTAAATTGGATAAATAATACCCGTTAATCAAAAAATACGGCCGCGTAAGTACGTAACATCTACCATGAGTCTATTCACAGAAATACTAACCAAACGCTTACGACTCCGAAAACTAAGACATTCCGATTGGGAAGCTATTTCCTTTTTACGTTCGGATCCAGATGTCAATAAATTTGTAAAAAGAGCACCTGCGGAAACCCAAGAGAAAGACCTAGCGTTTATAGCTAAAATTTGCCAAGCTATTGAAACAAATAGCTCTTTATATTGGGTGATTATAGAACAAGGCCATAACCAAATGATAGGCAGCATTTGTTTATGGAATTTTTCAGAAGACAGAAAAAAAGCAGAAGTGGGTTACGATTTACACCCAAACTCCCAAGGCAAAGGCATTATGAATGAAGCGCTAAAAGCGATTATTAATTTTGGGTTTAATTCTATAAACTTGAAATCTATTGAAGCCTACACACAGAAAAACAATACCGCTTCCATTAATTTATTAGAATGCCATGGTTTTAAACTAGTCGTTGGTAAACAAGATGCAGATAATTTAAAAAATGCTATTTATGCGTTAAGGCAACCGTAACCAGTAGGTTAAATTTAGATTTACGTTTTTACTGCACATTATAGCTATCCAAACGGCGCTCAACCGTATGATAGGATGTACTAACAAAGGACGTTGTATCATAAATAAGTCCGATTCCATCCGCATAATAATAACGGTCTAAACCCGGAAATTGTTCACCTTCTGGTGATTTGGCATAACGCTCTGAATAGTTGCAAGTGAATGCACCAGCTTCAACTGTCATTTGCGCTTCATTTGCAGTTAAGGTTTCAAAAATAGTTCCCCAAGATTGAATGGTAATGGTTCGTTCACTTAAATCGGAATGCGTAAATTTTATGCTGCCATCATCATAAATAAGATTTCCCAAGGAATCTCTTACATGCTCAAAATACTCACCATTAAGGCTTAAAAGTGGTGCATTACTAGTATTACCAGTTGTTAATCTTCTAAATTTAAAGTAGGTATTTCCGTTTATTTCTTCAGTGCCAACAATGCTGATAGAATCTACAACCCCTGTATTATCATAGGTTTCTGTGCTTGAATTCCATTGATAGCTTTTATAAACCCATGAATTCCCAATTTGCAAACCATAAAAACCAGGATCGCTAATTTCATTGACTGGTTGGGTTCTAGAATCATCATCAGAGGAACAGGAAAAAGCACATACTAAAACAAGGATAATTAATAAATTACGTATCATATTTTAAAAAATTAAGGTGGTTAAAAAACGTAATTCTGCTTCGAATAAAGGATAGGTTGGTTGGTTCTGTATAGTGTAACGGCCTTTATTTTAGTTTATTGCATGACCATCTTTAATTGATGCGTGCTGTGTAGTTTGGCAATTTATAGTTTCTAGAAGTTATCTATATTTAAATAAACACTAATTTTGGCATACTTTTAGAAACCATTTTATAAAATGTTTAGAATTATGTACAAAGTTTCCTTATTGATAATGTGTCTAGTGTCGACCCTTACTTTTTCGCAAGAATCCAGATTAACTATTTTTTCGGAAGATGGCGAGCCATTTTATTTGTTTCTAAATAGTATCAGACAAAATGAAGCACCTGCAGTGAATATTGCCGTAGATTATATAACAAATGCGTATTATGACACCAAAATTGTATTTGCTAACGAGGCTATAAACCCGATTGAAAAGAAGTATTTAAAGACGGTTGATGTAGACGGCAATCGCGGCGAATTTGTTTATAAAATTAAAAACAGTAAAAAAGGACATAAACTCAAGTTTTTCTCTTTTACTCCTTTTCAAGCTATTTCACCACCACCCAATAATGTATCCGTGGTACAATATAATGCTGTGCCGCTACCTCCTATTCAATTTACAACACAAACAACGACTACAACCACATCTGGAGGTGGAGACCAATTACATGTTGGTGTTAATGCACATGGCACAAATGTAGGTGTTGGTATTCATGTAAACTCTGGTGTATCTACAACAACCACGCAAACAACAACGACTACTTTTGGAGGAACGACTGATGTTGTTGTTTTGGAAGAAGCAGATTGTTATGCCATGTATGAAACAGATTTTAACCAAGCATTAACAGCCATAAAAAGTAAAACGTTTTCAGATTCTAAATTAACACTCGCGAAACAAGTTACAAAAGGTAATTGCTTAACCGCTGCACAAATTGCCCAAATTACCAATCTATTTGATTTTGAATCCACCAAATTAGAGTATGCCAAATTTGCCTATTCTTTTTGTTATAATCCAGAAAACTATTGGAAAGTAAATAACGCTTTCGAGTTTGAATCTACTATTGATGAACTTAATGAATATATTGAGTCTCTTGGATATTAACTGTTGGAACTATTTTTTTTTACTGCATCAAAATCCAAATATCATAACTTTAAAAGTTAATAGATAAAAGCGCATTTTGAATAAAAATTACGTAGAACTACTTATTGCTGTTTTGAAAACATATGACGAATTTCGTTTACATATAATTTACATCAATAAAACGGATTCATACTATATCGTTACCAACTATAAAAACCCAACCTTCTGAAATTTAGCTAATTGGATTAAATTGTTTTGTAAATATATTTTTTTGGTGTAAATTTACATCAAAAACGAATCTAATGGCACGACAAAGCATTTCATTGACAGAACCAAATGACGAATGGTTAAAAACCCAAGTGGAGACTAATGAGTATTCCAGTAAAAGTGAACTTGTAAATGACCTAATAAGACAGGCAAGAAATCAACAACGCCAAATTGATTGGATAAGCTCTAAATTAGAAATAGCTGAAAATAGCGGTTTTACGAATGATAGTAAAGAGCAAATTTTAGCAAAATCAAAGTCTTCATTGAATGGCTAAATACAAGTTAAGTAACGTAGCTAAAGATGACTTAATTAGAATTCATCATTACGGCGTAAAGAAATTTGGCATAAATCAAGCTGACAAATATTTTAACTCATTTTTTGAATATTTTGACATTATTGCTCAACGGCCTTTCTCGTTTGAATCGGTTGACTTTATAAAATACGGATATAAACGCTGTGTCTGCGGATCTGACAGCATTTATTTTAAAGTTAATCATGACATTGTAGAGATAATGGCTATTGTTGGAAGACAAGATTTAAATAACATATTATAAAATCACAGGTGGAAACACCGTGTATAATTAATGGCTAGTTCTCGCCTACTTACGAAAATCCTC
This sequence comes from Bizionia hallyeonensis, assembly GCF_042657385.1. Lineage (NCBI taxonomy): Bacteria > Pseudomonadati > Bacteroidota > Flavobacteriia > Flavobacteriales > Flavobacteriaceae > Bizionia > Bizionia hallyeonensis. The sequence goes on from NZ_JBHSLA010000006.1 coordinate 101,095, forward strand.
GCGGATTTTCTATCTGTGATTTATTTACCAAGCAATAACCTAAAAAACCTACAGTGAGATTCCTGCCTTCCCAGGAATGACAAACTACCTCAACAACCCCTTAACCGCATCAAAATCCAATCCGCCATAATTCCCAGAACTCATGAGCAACAAGGCTTTGTTATTAAAATCTTGAGAAAACAAGAAGGTTTTAAATTCTTCGGGATTGGTATAAATAATTAAATCGTTACGTTCAAACGCATGGGCAATTTGTTCATGCGAAACTGCGTCCAATTTCTTAATTTCAACCGCATCTGGCGAATAGAAAACAACAGCCACATCAGCAGCATCTAAAGCACCTTTGTATTCCTTTAAGAATTCGGCATTCAAACTACTATAGGTATGCAATTCCAAACAGGCAATTAGTGTTTTGTCTTCGTATTGGGCTTTTACCGCTTGGGTAGTAGCAGACACTTTACTGGGCGAATGTGCAAAATCTTTATAGGCAACGCTGGTTTTACTTTCGGCAATTTTTTCTAATCGCTTGCTAGCGCCTTTAAAGGTGGCAATGGCTTCGTAGAAATCATCTTCGTCAATGCCCATGTGCTGGCAAATCCACTTGGCGCCTGCTAAATTATTCAGATTGTGTTTACCGAAAATTTCAATGGGCAACGGTCCTTCAGGGGTTTCTAAAAGCGTTTCACCATGTTCAACCGTATATTCTGGTGTGTTATACGGTAATTTACGAATGGTGTTTTCAGACGCTTCTACAACGCGCGCGACTTCAGCATCTTCGGCATTGTAAGTTATACTGCCACCATTAACAATACTATCTACAAATATTTTAAACTGTTCTACATAATTGTCATAGGTTGGAAACACATTAATATGGTCCCAAGCAATACCACTCAACAACGCAATATTGGGTTTGTATAAATGAAATTTTGGTCGCCTATCAATAGGTGAGCTTAAATATTCATCGCCTTCCAAAACTATAAAATCATTGTCTTCGGTGAGTTTCACCATGACATCAAAACCTTCTAATTGTGCACCAACCATATAGTCCACATCCCGATCATGGTAGTGCATAACGTGTAAAATCATAGAGGTTATTGTGGTTTTCCCATGACTTCCGCCAATTACCACACGGGTTTTATTTTTAGATTGTTCGTACAGAAATTCCGGATAACTATATATTTTTAAACCGAGTTCTTGCGCCTTTAGCAATTCCGGATTATCAGCTTTGGCGTGCATGCCTAAAACAATAGCATCCAAACTGGAACTTATTTTTTCTGGAAACCACCCAAATGATTCTGGCAATAAACCTTTGGTTTCCAAACGGGATTTAGACGGATTGAAAATAGTATCATCACTACCAGTTACCTGATATCCTTTATTGTGTAAAGCAATGGCAAGATTGTGCATAGCAGCTCCACCAATGGCTATAAAATGTACGTTCATAATTAAATTTTGTAGAATTCAAATATACACATTGCAAATGGAAGTAGAAATGTGAACACTTGTAAATTATTAAGTTTCTAAAGGTTTAAAATAGCCGCTTTTTCAACCGAAAAAACATCAATTTCAGGCAATTCGGCCAAAGCTAAATTTATATGTTTGAGCGCCTCTTTTTTATGATTCTGATGTTTGTAAATCTGTGCTAATCGGTAATTTGCCCAAGCTTTTGGCACACCATCTTCCACGGAATAATTCTCGATATAGGTTTTCAGGCAATTTTCACCTTTTTCCAACTGCAAATTATACTCGGCGGCTACTTTTCCTATTTGGTAATGAACGGCATTGCGTTCGTGCTTTTTTTGCGAGGCTTCAATAGTCGCAATTGCTTTTTCCGGTTGCTGTTGCTTTTCATAAAAGCTAGATAATTTATCAAAACAAGTAATAGAACCACCAGTGGTAATGGCGCGTTTATAATAGGTTTCGGCTAGTTCGGGTTCGTCATCATACTCATAAATATAGCCTTTAGCCAAATACCCATCCACTTTAGAAAGTGCTTCTAACTCATTGGCGTACTTCAAGGATTTCTTAACGCTTCCGCCAACAATACCTGGTAGTTGCATATACAATTCCACCAAAGCCCAACGCGTATTAATATGCTTGATATCCAATTCGGCCGCCTTTAAAAACGCATCTTCTATGTCGTCGATTAACATGAAAGCGCTTACTTTATTGACTTCCAGCGCTTTCATTCCCATAGCACCACCATATTTATAATGGAAATTGGCTTTATTAGGGTCCATAACAACCAAGGTTTCATATTGACTAATAGCGGCATCCCATTTGGCCTGATATCCATAAGCATCGCCTAACAATTCCACAGCTCGTTGGTTGGTTGGATTGGCATTTACATACGGTTTCACTAGAGTTTCGGCTTGCTTATAATATTTCTGTTCCAGCAATAACGCCACATCATCCAAGGTCTGCTGGGCCATAGTAAAAACGGGAAATAAGAAACATAAAAGCAGCTTTTTCATATTAAAGTCATCCATTATTCAAAGATAACTATTCAAAATGATTTTTAGTATTGATCGTTTTATCTTCTACCCTCAAGGAAGTTGAAGAAATTTCCCTTACTCAAAATAGCGTCTCACGAATTCAAAGCATGCGTTTACCCAAATTCCTTTTTTTGGAACAACTTTTGAATGTATTATTGAAAGAATAAAACATTCTGAAATAGCATAGACGAAAACATGGAAATCGATTTTGAAATGCTTATTTTTAAAGAATTGTTATAAGAACAAACACATGAAACAGATTACCATACTCGCAATGATAGTATTATTTGCCAATTTCACCGCAGCACAAACCAGCGATTACGATGCGCTATGGAAAACGGTTGAAAAACTTGAAAATAAAGGCTTACCCAAATCGGCTTTAGATATTGTTTTGCAAATTTCAAATAAGGCGAAACAGGAAAATAATCAACCACAAACGATTAAAGCTTTGCTATACAAAAGCAAGTATGCCTTAACCTTGGAAGAAGAGGCACAACTACAAATTATTGCAGATTTTAAACATGAAATAGCACAAAGCGAAACACCTACTAAAAACATCTTACAAAATATGTTAGCCACCATGTATTGGCAGTATTTTCAACAAAACAGATGGCAATTTTATAACCGAACAAAAACAGCAGAAAAAGTAGACGAAACCGATTTTAGAACTTGGGATTTAGAAACCATATTTACGGAAATTAAACTGCAATACAACCAGTCTTTAAAAAACGAGTTGATACTTCAACAAACACCTATTTCTGATTTTGAAGCTATTATTTATTCTCAAAAAAATTCCAAACAATTTAGACCAACTTTATATGATTTATTAGCCAATTCGGCTCTTGATTTTTATAAATCAGATGAAAATAGCATCAGTCAACCTGCTTACAAATTTGAAATTAATGAACCTAAATTTTTATGTCCTGCGGAAGAATTTTCAAGTTTAGAAATTTCGTCAAAAGACAGCACGTCATTACAACTGCAAGCGTTAAAAATATATCAAGATTTAGTTCAATTTCACTTGAAAAATCAGAACAACAAAGCTTTGGTTGATATAGATATAGCACGTTTAAAGTTTATACATGAGAAGGCGACTTTCAGCGACAAAGAGAACGTATATATGCAAACCTTAAAAGAATCTCGCCCTAACTATTCATCCGAAGAATCGGGTTTATATGCGTTTGAAATTGCTCAATTATTGTATGCACAAGGCGAACGTTATGATCCGAAAACAGCCAATGAATTACAGTGGAAAATAAAAGAAGCCTTTGAACTTTGCGAATCCGTTCAGAAGAAATTCCCAAATAGTATAGCGACTAAAAAATGTGCCGTTTTACAAAAGCAAATTGAACTCCAAAGTTTGCAAGTACGCACAGAAAGGTATCTACCCATTCAGCAAGACGCTAGAATGTTGGTGACTTACAAGAATTTAAAAACGTTAGAGTTTAAAGCCTATAAACTCACCGAAAAGGAATTTGAAGCCTTTGGCAAAATTTATAGAGATGACGAACAATTAACCTTTGTAAAAAAATTGACGGTTTCAAAATCTTGGCAAGCCACCATAAAAAACGAAGGTGATTTCCAGCAACACCAAACGGAAATTTTGTTGCCAGCTATGGAAAATGGTCGCTATCTCATTGTGGCTTCATCGAAAAACGAGGCGAACACATTTGCTATTCAAACACTACAAATTACCAATATTGCTTTGGTGGATAAAGCGGAAAACGACAGACAGATCTACCAGTTTATTAATCGGAATAATGGACAGCCCATACCGAATCTCACTGTTAAAATAAGTTACAAAGAAAATTACAATGGTAATTTTAAACATAAAACGTTCACATCTGACTCCAATGGCAACGTTGAAATTTCAAAAACACAAAGCCGTTGGACCCAAGTAAAAATTGTAGCCAACTCTAAAACCGACAAAGCCTATTTTGGTGATTATTACGTGAATCCTGAATACAAACAGAATGAAGATCCGGTTAGCTATAAAGGTTTCCTTTTTACGGACAGAAGTATTTACAGACCTGGGCAAACGGTTTATTTTAAAGGGATTGCTATGAAAACTACACATGGTAAATCCACCGTTTTAGTGGATGAAGAAACCGACGCCGTTTTATATAATGTAAACGGCGAAGAGGTTAATCGGTTGACTTTAAGAACAAACGAATTCGGTTCTGTTAATGGCGAATTTATTTTGCCGAATACAGGATTAACTGGTGGTTTTAGAATCCAATTATTAGGAAAATCGCATCATTTAGGAAATGCAAACACCTATTTTTCAGTAGAAGAATACAAACGTCCAAAGTTTGAAACCACCTTTAAACCCATTTCAGAAACTTTTAAAATTAACGACTCCATAACAGTAAAAGGAACTGCATTGGCTTTTGCTGGTAGTAATATCAACAATGCTAAAGTGGTGTATCGCGTGCACAGAAAAGTCCAATATCCAGATTGGTATTATTGGTATCGTCCGCGTTTTAATTCAGAAGCTCAAGAAATTACCCATGGCGAAAATACCACCAACGATAAAGGCGAATTCGAAATTACCTTTAAAGCCATTCCAGATAGCAGTGTTGACAAAAGCACCTTACCAATATTTAATTATGAAGTGTCAGCCGATGTCACTGATATCAATGGCGAAACACGAAGTAGTTCCATTATAGTAAATGTAGGTTATCATGCCATGACGGCTTCTATTGCTGTTGAAAATACGTTAGACAAAACCACTAAAAATCATAGTATTGAAATTGATACGAGAAATTTAAATGGCGAATTTACACCAGCCACTGGAACGCTTAAAATATATAAACTGCAAGCACCAGAACAGGCTTTACGCAGTAGACCTTGGGAAGCACCAGAATATAAAATGCTTTCAGAAACGGAATTTAAAGCGAAATTTCCACACGATGCGTATGCGAATGAAGATAACCCCAACAATTGGAAAAAAGGCGATATGGTTTTTGAAACCGATTTTAACACGGAAAAATCGAAAACCATCACATTAAGAAACATCAAAAAATGGGATTCCGGTATGTATGTGATTGTTCTAGAAAGTACCGATAAATTTGGTCAAGCAGTTACAGCAGAGGCCAAAACAAATTTGTATAGTGATACCGATAAAACCGTTGCCGACAATCAATTATTTATAATTACAACTAATAAAAACACCTATCAACCAAATGATACTGTTTTGCTAACCATAGGCTCAGCAGCCGAAAATATCACAGTTACGATTGATATTGAGAAAGACAAAAAAACAATAAAAAGCTATGTACTAAACCTAAACAACAATAAAAAAACCATTGAAATCCCTGTTACAGAAGCAGATTTTGGTGGATTTGCCATGCATTACAGTTTTGCTTTTGCCAATAGTTTTCAATCGGGAACAGAAATCATTTCAGTGCCATACCCTAAAACCGATTTAGAAATTGAAACCACCACATTCCGAGATAAATTGCAACCAGGAACCGATGAAACTTGGGCATTTAAAATAAAAGGACCTCAAGGCGAAAAAGTGTCTGCTGAAATTTTAGCGAGTATGTATGACGCATCTTTAGACCAATTTAAACCTCATAATTGGACATTCAATCCGTTAGAAAAGCCCACTTATTATTCCAACGCAACCAGACAAGCGCATTACAGTTTTGGAATTCAAAATTTCAGGATACAAAATACACCACGTTTAAATATGGGGTTTCCACACCAAGGTTATGACCAATTGAACTGGTTTGGGTTTTATTTTGGGGATGATAATTATTTTTATGGAGAAGATTTGGAACATGAAGAAGTTATTGTGTCTGCTATGGGTATAAAAAGAGAAAAACGTGACATAGCTTACGAAACAGAAATGGCTCCTGAAGCTAATCAAGCGTTAGGAAGTCCAGAAGAAAGTGTCGATAATCTAGAAAGTCCTGAATCTAAAAAATCAGACTTTTCAGGCATCACCATCCGCAAAAATCTCCAAGAAACCGCATTCTACTTTCCACAATTACAAACAGATGAAGCAGGCAATGTGAGCTTTAGTTTCACCACACCAGAAGCCTTAACCAAATGGAAATTGCAAGTGTTGGCACATACCAAAACTTTGGAAAGCCAAACAACCCGTTTGGAAACGGTTACCCAAAAAGAATTGATGGTCATTCCCAACGCACCACGATTTTTACGTCATGGTGATGCCATAACCATCAGTACTAAAATTGCGAATCTAACCGATAACACCTTATCAGGACAAGCGCAATTACAACTAACCGATGCTATTACCGGAAAAGCCATTGATACTATTTTAGGGAACACCAATAACACAAAAAGTTTTGAAGTGGATGCCAAAGGCAACACCCAAATATCTTGGTTATTAACCATTCCTGAAACAGTAAATGCGGTTCAATATAAAGTAGTTGCCAAAGCTGGCGCATTTAGTGATGGCGAACAAAATGCCATGCCTGTTTTATCTAACCGATTATTGGTAACCGAAACCTTACCGATGTGGATTAAGAGCAACGAAACCAGAACGTTTACGTTGGATAAACTAAAAACGAATACCTCATCCAGTTTAAAACATCACAAACTGACTTTGGAAATGACCTCCAATCCAGCTTGGTATGCGGTTCAGGCACTTCCCTATTTAATGGAATATCCGTATGACTGTAATGAGCAAACTTTTAGTCGCTATTACGCAAACGCCTTGGCAAGTCACATATCCAATAGCAATCCACGGATTCAAGAGGTGTTTAATCAGTGGCGAAATTCGGACGCATTAGTTTCGAATTTGGAGAAAAACCCCGAACTAAAAAACATATTAATTCAAGAAACACCTTGGTTACGTGATGCTCAAAGTGAAACGGAACAGAAAAAACGGATTGCTTTGTTATTCGATTTGAATAAAATGACCAACGAATTGCAAAACGCATTGGGTAAACTCCAACAAAATCAAATGACATCTGGCGCATGGCCTTGGTTTAAAGGTGGACACGAAAACCGTTTTATAACCCAACATATTATAACCGGTTTTGGACATTTGGATAAATTGAATGTCATTCAAAGCGCTAGCGAAGTAGCTATGATTTCAAACGCTATTGCTTATTTAGATAATGAATTCATAAAAGAATATAAAAACATCACCAAATACAATAAGGATACCGACTTAAGCAAAGACCATTTAAGTTATACGCAATTACATTATTTATATATGCGAAGCTTCTTTCCAGAGATAAAACGTAGTAAAGAAGTTCAAGATGTTTCGGAATATTATTTAGGGCAAATAGACAGCTATTGGTTGTCGCGTTCTATTTATTCAAAAGGGTTAATGACGCTTATTTCACATAGAATGAATAAGACTAAAACTGCTGGCAAAATCTTAAAATCTTTAAAAGAAACCAGTATCACGAATGACGAATTAGGCATGTATTGGAAAGACAATACCGCATCTTGGCACTGGTATCAAGCGCCTATTGAAACCCAAGCGTTGCTGATTGAGGCATTTCAGGAAGTTGGCTCAACCATATATAGCGAAGCCAATAATATGCAGGATATTGATAATTTGAAAATGTGGTTATTAAAAAACAAGCAAACGAATAAGTGGGAAAGCACCAAAGCAACTACCGAAGCTGTTTACGCTTTATTGCTACAAGGAAGCGATTGGTTATCGGTAACCGAAGCCGTTACCGTTTTAGTTGGCAACAAAAAAATTGACCCTTCAAAGTTAGAAGCTGTAAAAGTGGAGGCTGGAACTGGTTACTATAAAACATCTTGGAATGCTTCAGAAATAAAACCAGAAATGGCAGATGTTACCTTAACAAAAACAGGGAAAGGTATTGCTTGGGGAAGTTTATATTGGCAATATTTTGAAGATTTAGATAAAATCACCACAGCCAAAACACCGTTACAATTGAAGAAAAAACTCTTCAAAAAAACCAATACAGATTCTGGTGAAGTTATTTCAGAAATCACATCAGAAACCGCTTTACAAGTTGGCGATTTAGTTCGCGTACGTATTGAATTACGTAGCGATCGTGATATGGAATTCATTCACATGAAAGATATGCGTGCCGCTGGATTAGAACCTATCAATGTCTTATCGTCCTACAAATGGCAAGACGGTTTGGGTTATTATGAAAGCACGAAAGATGCGAGTACAAATTTCTTTTTCGACTATCTACCTAAAGGAATTTATGTGTTTGAATACGATTTACGCGTGAACAATGCAGGAAATATGAGTAATGGTATTACCACAATACAATGTATGTATGCGCCTGAATTTTCAAGCCATAGCGAAGGTGTTCGGATTTCTGTAAATTAATTTTAAGCGAAAAAACAAAATTTCGATAATGACTTAATTACTAAATCACTAACTTTACAAATTAATACAATCCGTATTTATTTATGAAACATACGCTTCTCATATTGCTATCCGTTTTTACTTTTGGATCAACTATTTACGCACAAAATACGTCCGTAAAACAAGAAACTAAAAAAGTAGTAGACAGTATGATATTTTTAACCTATCATATTAAAAAATCAACAGATGCAACACCAACAATAAGTCATTTAAAAACGGTATTAGCGAAAGGACGCATTAAAGGATTTCATGAAAAAAAGGAACTCATGAAAACGGGGAATTTAACCTGCAATTTATTGAATAAAGAATTAAAGGTGATTGAAACACTTTATATAGAAAATCCGCTTGAAAAAGTGGTTGAATTTATAAATGATTCTGACAATTTAGAAAAACGTCTTATCTCCTTGGACAGTACTGATTTTGCCTTCAGAATGCCATATCACGAAGCAGCTAAATATGTTCGCATGTATGTGATTTCCAATACGAACACCACCAATTACATAATATATAAGCTATAACTATTATGAACAAACCACTACTCTCTTTACTCTTACTTCTGGTTGTAACCGTTTCATTCTCACAAACTTTTGATGTAGAAACTATTAAAAATGCAGGTGATAATGACAAACGCATTAATTTAGTTATTCTTGGTGATGGCTACACGGCAAGTGAATTGACAGATTTTGAAACGGACGCTGCAAATTTTGTGAGTGCTATTTTTGGTCAATCTCCTTTTTCAGAATATTCCGATTATTTTAATGTGCATATTATCAAGGTTATTTCCAACGAAAGTGGTGCAAATCATCCTGGAACGGCTACAGATGAAGGCAGTTATAACGTGCCAGTTTCCACGGTAGACAATTATTTTGGAAGCACCTACGATGGTTTTGGTTCACATCGTTTGCTATACGCACCAAATTATAGTTTAATCATCTCTGTTTTGGCTGATAATTTCCCCGAATATGATCAGGCCCTTATTTTGGTAAACTCGCCGTATTATGGTGGTAGTGGTGGCGAATTCCCAGTAACTTCCACAGGAACGAGCGCCAATGAAATTGCAATTCATGAAATTGGACATTCATTAGTAGATTTAAAAGACGAGTATTATCCTGGCGATTATTACGCTGAAGAAGGTATTAATATGACCCAAGAAACGGACCCAAGTCTTGTAAAATGGACCAATTGGATTGGATCCAATGGGGTTGATATTTATCAATATTGTACAACTGGATCTTGTGCTTCCTGGTATAGACCTCATCAAACCTGTAAAATGCGTTATTTAGGCTATCCGTTTTGTGCGGTTTGTAAAGAAGGGATTATTGAAAAAATTCATGATTTAGTGTCACCTGTTGATAGCTTTTCTCCTACTAATTTATCCATTGAAACCTCAACGTTTCCGGTTTCTTTTAATGTATCACTTATTAATCCAAGTACGAATACGTTGGAAACAATTTGGACCTTAAATGGCTCCACGCATTCAACGAATGTTGATATAATTTCCATATTGGAAGCCGATGTTAATAATGGTTTAAATAGTCTGTCTGTTGCAATTACAGACAACACCAGTTTGCAACGTATTGACAGTCATGAAACCATTCATGTTACTACTGTTACGTGGAGTATTGACAATACCACATTAGGTATTACTGATATTACAGCAGAAGAAAATCAATTTTCCATCTCCCTATATCCCAATCCAACAAACAATGCTTTTTATGTGAAGTTTGACAGTTTTAATTCCTCAAATGTACGTTTAGAATTAACGAGTATGGATGGTAAACAGGTTTTATCAACCCGTTTAGAATCTGGCATAACAAATACTATAAATTTAAATCAACAAGCGGCAGGACTTTATATTGCTAACATTTACAGTGATTCTGTATTGTTAGCGCGTAAAAAAGTTATTAAAAAGTAAGCTTATTTTTTAGGAGGATACTTTTCTAATAGTTTTAATACCACTGTTTTAAATTGAGCGGTTCGTGCTTCTGGTGAATTTTCCGGAGCAGCTGGTTCCTGACTAACACCTTGCCAAAATAGCTGTTGTGTTTCACCATCAACAAAGTCTAAAATAATTTGTCTGGAAACAGAACCTTGACCAATTGGAATACCGACAGATACACCGCCACCACCACTACCAACTCCCATTCCAACGGAACTGGATTGCTGATTTTGATATGTTACACTCTTTACATCAATAATAAAATCCGGAGTTTCTGATAATATAAATCCTTTGCTTTGAAGTTCCGCATCTAACTCCGTAAAAAAACGTTTGGAATCTAACTGACTGAAACCCGTTTGCATATTATCAAAATAATGGTAGGTTTTGTATTGGGTAAAGTCTGTTCCTTTGTCGTAATCGTAACTTACAGTAACACCACAAGACGTTAGCAAAAAGGCAAGAATTAGGGCTTGAAATCTTTTCATTTTTATTTTAAATATACGAAAATTATTCAGCTTTTTTATCCACCGATTTGGTTAAAGCTGACGAGATAATACCGGTTGGGATAGCAACAATCCCTAAACCGATGAGTAATATAATGAAAGTAAATACTTTTCCACCAACTGTTATGGGGTACACATCACCATAACCAACAGTTGTTAAGGTAATAATTGCCCACCACAGACTATCAAAAATAGATCGGAAATGTTCCGGCTGGGCTTCGTTTTCAAAATAGTAGATTCCTACTGCCGAAAAGTAAATTAAAATTAAAGTAATAAATAAAAACAGGAGAATTTGTTCTTTTGCCGATTTAATTGCAATTATAAAATCGTTTAAAGCACGATTGTAACGCACCAATTTAAATACACGAAAAAGTCTTAAAAGTCTTAAAGCACGAAGCGAACGTAAATCAATTCCAAACGATAAGTAGAATGGTAAAATGGCCAGCAAATCTATGATGCCAAAAAAGCTAAAAATGAATTTACGCTTGTGATCGGCAACATAAATTCTCAAAATATATTCAAAGGTAAAAATTATAACGCTAAACGCTTCAATGACACGAAGAATTGTTCGCGTATTTGGTTCTAAATCCGGATCCGTTTCTAACGTAAAAGTGACAACTGAAATTAAAATTAATACTTGAATAGCAATTGCAAAAATCTTGCTTGCCCGATTATCATGAATTTCAATTATGTTTTTTAAACGTTGTTTCATTCAAATTTAATCATTCAACGATTTCCACAATTTATCTTTCAGTTCCTGAAGTCCTTGTTGCGCCACAGAAGAAATAAATAAATAATCTACTGGAAGTTCACCATCCAAAATTTCTTTTAATTCTGCTTTAAGCTCATCATCCAACATGTCACTTTTTGAAATGGCAACAATGCGTTCTTTATCTAAAATTTCAGGATTATATCGTCTCAATTCATCTAATAGAATATCATATTGTTTTCTAATATCATCCGCATCAGCAGGAATTAAAAATAGCAAAACCGAATTACGTTCAATATGACGAAGAAAATAATGACCAAGTCCACGACCTTCTGCCGCGCCTTCAATAATTCCAGGAATGTCTGCAATAACAAATGATTGGTGGTCGCGATACTCCACGATTCCTAAATTGGGTTTTAGAGTTGTAAACTCATAATCCGCAATTTTAGGTTTTGCAGCCGTAACAACCGATAATAATGTGGATTTTCCAGCATTAGGAAAACCAACTAACCCAACATCTGCAAGAACTTTTAGTTCTAAAACAATTTCAATTTCTTCACCAGGAATTCCCGGTTGTGCATAACGTGGTGTTTGGTTTGTAGAAGTTTTAAAATGCCAGTTTCCACGGCCACCCATACCACCTTTAGCAATTATTCGTTCTTCACCATGATCGGTAATTTCAAAAAGAACTTCGTTTGTTTCTTTATCGCGAACAACAGTTCCTAATGGCACATCCATATAAACATCAGAACCATCGGCTCCTGTGCTTCTACTCTTGCTACCATGCATACCATGCTCGGCCTTAAAATGTCTTTTGAATTTATAGATATATAATGTCCAAAGATTCTGATTTCCACGAATAATTACATGACCACCACGACCACCATCTCCACCATCGGGACCGCCTTTTTCAATATACTTTTCTCTATGTAAATGCGCAGAACCTTTTCCACCATTTCCGGAAGACACATATAATTTTACGTAATCCACGAAATTTCCTTCAGTCATAATTATCTATTAATTTGTAAACTTAAATTTGATGATCCTAGGCATCAATTTGCACCAATCATTATCAAATTATTCGTTAAATCTTTTTCCCAAAACGGGACACTTGTTTTATTTCAGTTTTCGAACTTAAAATTAATCATTTTTTAAAACGCTAATAAAGTTCCAAAAAACCAATTATAGTTTGTCAATTACCTGACTTAACCGAACTGTTATATCTTGAATACTTCCAACACCATCTACTCCAAAATACTTGTTTTGAGCTGAATAATAATTTTTTAATATGGCTGTTTTTTTGTAATATTCTTTAATTCGATTTCTAATAATAGTTTCATCAGCATCATCTGGTCTACCACTTGTTTTTCCACGTTCTAATAAACGTTTTACTAAAACTTCATCATCTACTTCCAACGCAATCATGGCATCAATTTGTGAATCCTTTTCATCCATAAATTTATCTAAAGCATCTGCCTGTGCATTGGTTCGTGGAAACCCATCAAAAATAAAACCTTTAGCATCGGCATTTTTTTCAACTTCGGCATTCAACATATCTATAGTTACTTCATCTGGTACCAACTCACCTTTATCCATAAACGATTTAGCTAACATACCCAAAGCTGTTTCGTTTTTAATGTTAAATCGGAACACATCACCAGTGGAAATATGCACTAAATTATATTTTTCTTTTAAGTATTCTGCTTGTGTTCCTTTTCCTGCTCCCGGAGGTCCAAATAGGACAATATTGGTCATATGTTGTGTTGTTTTTAGTTGATATATTTCAGGTAAATCACGTCCTAATCCATCATAGTCTAAACCGTAGCCAACTATAAATTTACTAGGAATTTCCATACCTACATAGTGTAATTTATAATCTTTTTTATACGCTTCTGGTTTATAAAATAAGGTAGCTATAATGAGTTTCTTCACGTTTTCATTTTCGAAAATTCTATGAACTTCGGTTAGCGTATTCCCAGAATCGATAATATCCTCTAAAATAACAACAGTGCGTCCCGTTAAATCTTGTGTTAAACCTATAAGGCGCTGAATATCTTCTGTAGACTTTACGCCTTCATAAGATGCTAATTTTATAAAAGTAACCTCGCAAGGCTTTGGATATTTTTTTACAAAATCACTTACAAACATGAACGAGCCATTCAAGATACCAATAAACACAGGGATTTCATCACCTAATTCATCAGCAATTTCATGAACCATGCGTTCTACAGTGGCCGCAATCTCTTTTTCAGAAATAAACGGCTTAAAATATAAATCGTGGAGCTTTATCACTTGTTCTTAATTTTAGAAATGCAAAGATAATCATTTGATTAACGTTTTGCGAATTCTGATATATATAGTTGGGAAATAAGTTTTTTGGGAAACCAAGGATTTGTATTTTTGTTGGGTAATTATTTACCAGCCGCCAATAGGCTTAAATGTAAAAAGACCATGAATTACTTTTCTTCCAACTTTAAATTAGGCATTTTAGGTGGTGGCCAATTAGGTAAAATGCTTCTAAATGATACCCGAAAATTTGACATTTACACCAGTGTCATGGACGAAAGCCCAGAAGCACCTTGCAAAATTGCCTGTAACGAATTTCATTTAGGCAATTTAATGGATTATGATGCCGTTTATAACTTCGGAAAAGATTTAGACGTCGTTACCTTTGAAATTGAAAACGTAAACACCGATGCGCTTGAAGATTTAGAAAAAAAAGGTGTGAAAGTATATCCATCATCCAAGACCTTACGTATTATTCAAAATAAAGCCACGCAAAAATTATTTTATCTAGATCATAGTATTCCAACAGCCGAATTTTCACGCTTTGCATACACCAGTCAAATTGAAGATGCACTTGAAAACGAAGTTTTAAAACTGCCTTTTGTTTGGAAATGTGCCCAATTTGGATACGACGGAAACGGCGTAAAAGTTGTGCGAAAGGTAGAGGATTTAATTGGACTTCCCAACGTGGAATGTATTGCAGAAACCATGATTCCATTTAAAAATGAATTAGCGGTTATTGTAGCCAGAAATCCTAATGGTGATGTGGCAACGTATCCCGTTGTAGAAATGGAATTTCACCCAGAAGCCAATCAAGTAGAGTATGTAATTTGTCCTGCTCGAATTGATGAGGAAGTGGCAAAAAAAGCAACCGATATTGCCTTAAAAGTTTCAAAAGCCTTTAACCATGTCGGCCTTCTGGCAGTTGAAATGTTCCAAACTCAAGATGACAAAATTCTCGTTAATGAAGTGGCTCCAAGACCACATAATTCGGGACATCAGACTATTGAAGCTAGTTATACATCGCAATTTGAGCAACACCTTCGTGCCATTTTAAACTTACCTTTAGGTAAAACAGAAAACAAAGTTGCTGGTGTTATGGTAAATTTAGTTGGAGCTGAAGATCATACGGGAAATGTTGTTTATAAAAATATGGAGACCATTATGGCAATGGATGGCGTTACACCACATATATACGGTAAAAAACAAACACGTCCTTTCAGAAAAATGGGACATGTAACCATTGTGAGTAACTCTATTTCCGAAGCACGAAAAATTGCAGAAGACGTCAAGAAAACGATTCAGGTTATTAGTAAATAAAAAACAGATATTAATATATAAAGTATGAGCAAAGTAGGAATTATAATGGGAAGTAAGAGTGATTTGCCAGTTATGCAAGACGCTATTGATATTTTAACGGAATTTGGAATATCTATTGAAGTTGATATTGTTTCAGCGCACCGAACACCTGAAAAGCTTTTCGATTACAGTAAACATGCACATACACGTGGTATAAAAGTTATTATTGCAGGCGCTGGAGGTGCTGCGCATTTACCAGGCATGGTGGCCTCATTGTCGCCTTTACCAATTATTGGCGTTCCTGTAAAAAGCAGTAATTCTATTGATGGTTGGGATTCCGTATTATCTATTTTGCAAATGCCAGGTGGTGTTCCGGTAGCAACAGTTGCATTAAATGGCGCCAAAAATGCAGGTATTTTAGCAGCTCAAATTTTAGGAAGTTCAGATCCTGATATTTTAAATAAAATAGTGACCTACAAAGAAGGATTAAAAGCAAAAGTTATTGAATCTGCTAAAGATTTAAAAAAGTCTTAAAACAAATAAACCTCGGCCAGAAGCCGAGGTTTAACGCTATTAATCAATAATTTTTAAGTGAGAATGAAACTCTCATGAAAAAATCTGGTACAAAAGTACTGCATAAAAGTAAATTACAACCACCTTATTGTCTTAAATTTTAGTTAATAATCCCGTTATTACTGACTTGGTAGGAAAAGTATCACAATGATTTAAATGTTTTTTAACAAATGAAATCAAATAAATTACTAACCTTTATCATCTAATAAGGCGGAATCATGTTTCCTGTTGAAAACACAGAAGCAAACATCTTAATAACAACATTTTAAGCCTAAAAGATTTTAAAGAAAAATAAATTGAAAAAATAGTCATGAGTATACTTAATAAACCATTCGACACACCTTATAATTCAGCTCCATTTTCAAAAATTTCGGATGCAGATTATTTACCGGCTTTTAAAATAGCCATTGATAAAGCCAGAACTGAAATTGATGCAATTACTAAAAATTCTGAAGCGCCTTCGTTTGAAAACACGATTGAAGCTTTAGATTTTTCAGGTGAAGAATTGGATCGCTTATCGAGTATATTTTTTAATATGAATTCGGCTGAAACAAATGACACTATTCAAAAAATAGCCCAAGACGTTTCGCCATTATTATCAGAATTCAGTAACGATATTACCTTAAATCAAGCTTTATTTGAACGGGTTAAAACTGTTTATAATTCCAAAGACACACTTCAATTAAGCAAGGAGCAAGAAACCTTACTCGATAAAAAATATAAAGGATTTTCCAGAAATGGGGCGAATCTTCCAGAAGATAAAAAGCAAGAACTTCGTGATATTGACAAAAACCTAAGCAAACTAAAATTAACCTTTGGCGAGAACGTTTTAGCCGAAACCAATAATTTTGAGTTACATATTACTAACGAAGAAGATTTAGCCGGTTTGCCAGAAGGCGCTAAAGAAGCTGCAAGTAATTTAGCCGAAAGCAAAAATAAAGACGGTTGGTTAATTACTTTAGATTACCCAAGTTACATTCCGTTTATGACCTATGCTGACAATCGGGAACTGCGTAAAAAACTGGCTATTGCCTCTGGAGCTAAAGCATTTCAAAATAACAAATATGATAACCAAGAAAACGTATTGCAGATAGCTAAGCTTCGTTTTAAGCGCGCTAACTTATTAGGTTACAAAACGCATGCACACTTTGTGTTGGAAGAACGTATGGCTAAAAATCCAGAAACAGTTGAAACATTTTTAAATGAACTTCTGGAAATGGCAAAACCAGCAGCTGAAAATGAATTTAAAAATCTAGAGAAATTTGCTAAAGATTTAGATGGTATTGATCAACTTCAAAAATGGGATGGTGCCTATTATGGTGAAAAACTGAAACAGAAGTTATTTGATTTAGATGATGAAAAATTAAAACCGTATTTCAAGTTAGAGAATGTCATTAATGGTGCTTTTACCATTGCTAAAAAATTGTTTGGCTTGCAGTTTGAAGAAATTAATAACATTGACAAATATCATGAAGATGTTCTTACTTATAAAGTAACCGATACCAAAGGCAATTTAGTATCCATTTTTTATGCTGACTTTTTTCCAAGACCAGGAAAAAGAAATGGTGCTTGGATGACGGTTTACAAACCGCAATACATAAAAAACGGTGAAAATAGCCGTCCACATATTTCAAATGTTTGCAATTTCACCAAACCAACAAAAACAAAACCATCGTTATTAACGTTTAACGAAGTTACGACGTTATTTCACGAGTTTGGGCACGCACTTCACGGCATGCTTGCCAATACAACCTATCCAAGTTTATCTGGCACAAGTGTATTTTGGGATTTTGTAGAACTACCAAGTCAAGTACTAGAAAACTGGTGTTATGAGCAAGAGGCACTTGAAATTTTTGCGACACATTATGAAACTGGCGAAGTAATTCCAATGGATTTAATTCAGAAAATTAAAGCATCTTCCACGTTCCATGAAGGCATGCAAACCATGCGTCAAATTAGTTTTGGTTTGTTAGATATGAGCTGGCATGGTCAAGATCCAACGACTATAACTAACGTAAAAGCGCAAGAACTGCAAGCATTTAAAAACACCAAACTTTATCCAGATGTCGCAGAAAATTGTATGAGCACGTCATTCTCTCATATTTTTCAAGGTGGTTACAGCTCAGGATATTACAGTTATAAATGGGCTGAAGTTTTAGATGCCGATGCATTTGAATATTTCCAAGAGCAAGGTATTTTTAATGTAGACGTCGCTAAAAAATTTAAAGATAACGTCTTATCTCAAGGCGGAACAGATGACCCTATGGTTTTATACAAACGCTTTCGTGGCAAAGAACCACAACCTGATGCTTTACTAAAACGCGCTGGATTAATTGAGAAATAGAAATTTTACCCTATTTTTGATAAAAATTGCTGAAAGACTTTTATGCCTAAACACCTAATAAATCCAGATCAATGGATTGATCGTTATTCGGATTACTTGTTTAATTTTACCATATCACGTGTTAGTGATCGTGAAATTTCCAAGGATTTGGTACAAGACACATTTTTTGCAGGCTTAAAATCCATGAAAAATTTTAAAGGTGAAGCTAGCGAGCGTACGTGGCTTATCTCTATTTTGAAACGGAAAATTATTGATCACTATCGGAAAATAAATTCTAAAAAAGGACAAGCAGAAGTTCGCATGTCTTATAATAGTAATGAAGAAGAAGGTGATTGGTTAGAGGAACGCGTTGCAGATCCGTTTGATAAAACAGCCGAAGACACGCTAGAAAATGATGAATTGGGCGATGCCATTTATAGTTGTCTAGAAAAGCTACCTGAAAAACAAGCTACTGTTTTTAAAATGAAAACAATTGAAGGGCTCGAAACAGAAACCATTTGTAATGAACTAAATATTACACCGTCTAACCTATGGGTTATTGTACATAGAGCACGAACAGCTATGGCAGAATGCATGGAAAACACTTGGTATAATTAGCAGCATGAAAAAAAGTTTTTTATTTATTACCTGCGATGAGGCACAACATATTTGTGACAAGGCGCAATACAATGAAGCGACAGGTTGGGAGAAATTCAAATTGACGTTACGTTACTTTATGTGCAAAATAACACGGTCCTACGTTAAACGAAATACAAAGCTTTCTGAATCTGTAAAAAGCTCAAAAGTCCATTGTTTAAAAACCATTGAACGCGAACAAATAAAAGCGCAGTTTAATGAAGAATTATCCAAACAAAAGCGTTAGTACTAACCACAATATAGGGATACTTTCTACCCAAAACCCGCTGTAATATTTTCCTTGATTCTTTCTAGAAAAGAGTATACTTAAAATTACTAAACCAGTAATTCCGAACTGAATAATTAATTTACCCAGTGCTTTTTCTGGCATAAAAAACTCCATTCCAAAAAATAAACACGCTAAAATAACACCCATAATCTTGGTGTTTTTAATGCCAATTTTTTGAGGTATAGTTGCCAATTTAATACTGTCAAACTGCATATCACGAATTTCAAAAGGAAGCATCATAGCTAAAACAAATAAAAATCGTTGCGCAAAAGCCCAAATCACCGTTGAATCTAGCAGTCTATCATTATTAATTAAAGGAATAATCACCGTAACGCCTGACCAAACTACAGCTATAACATAAACTTTAAGCCCACTAACATTTCGTAAATTTTGCTGTTTATTTAGATAGAACTTTTTCGGAAGAAACGGAATGGCATACAAAAATGTAATCAGCGCAAAAAAGCCTAAATAAAATAGGGTTTTAGTTTGCAATTGCACTGCAAAATAGGCCATGTTTAGCAAACATATAAAGGAGAAAATCTGAATTATTTTCAACCAACTGGATAAGCTTCGATGATGAAATTTTGCCAAGCCAAAAAACTTCACAAAATTATATCCGGCAATGCTTGCAAAAAATATAAATAAAAGTACGTGGGTATCAAAAGGAATTTGGTATTCTATTAGCGTTAACCAACTTAAAGCAAACGCAGATAAAGCCACGTGAATACTGCTGTTTATATAAAAATCGAAAAAGTGTTTTTCAAAACGCATAAAACAAAAATACACAAAGTGTTAATAACAAAATCAATTGGTTAAAAACTTTCATTTTCATTAACATTTAAACGTGAATAATTCCGTAAATTTGCAGCCTAAATTCAACACAACTTTTAATGAATACAACTGCTTTCGCACAACGTCACATTGGTCCAAGAGAAGAAGACCAAAATCGCATGTTACAAACCATTGGTGTGGACTCCTTAGATCAACTAATTTACGAGACTGTTCCAGATGATATCCGATTAAAAAAGGACTTAAATCTTGATGAAGCCATGAGTGAGCAAGAATACTTGACACATATTCATGAATTATCTAAACGTAATAAAACATACAAAACCTATATTGGCTTGGGTTACCACCCAACCATTTTGCCAGCGGTTATTCAACGTAATATTCTGGAAAATCCAGGGTGGTATACAGCATACACGCCTTACCAAGCAGAAATTGCTCAAGGAAGGTTGGAAGCGCTTTTAAACTTCCAAACCATGGTTACAGATTTAACGGGTATGGAATTAGCAAACGCTTCGCTATTAGACGAAAGTACGGCTGCAGCAGAAGCTATGGGCTTGTTATTTGCTGTTAGATCACGCGATCAGAAAAAAGCAAATGTGAATAAATTTTTTGTTTCAGAACATATTTTGCCACAAACCTTATCACTTTTAGAAACTCGTTCTAACCCTATTGGTATTGAATTAGTTGTTGGAAATGAAGATACATTCGATTTTTCTTCGGAATTCTACGGTGCATTATTGCAATATCCAGGTAAGGACGGACAAATTACAGATATAAAAACATTCATTGCTAAAGCAAATGACAACGATATTAAAGTAGCCGTTGCTGCCGATATTTTAAGTTTAGTAAAATTAGAGGCTCCTGGGAAATTTGGTGCAGATGTGGTTGTAGGAACCACACAACGTTTTGGTGTTCCTATGGGATATGGTGGACCGCATGCAGCTTTCTTTGCAACAAAAGAAATGTATAAACGTGATATTCCAGGACGTATTATTGGTGTAACCAAAGACATGAATGGAAACCGTGCGTTACGTATGGCATTACAAACCAGAGAGCAACATATTAAACGTGATAAAGCAACATCAAATATTTGTACAGCTCAAGTACTTTTAGCCGTTATGGCTGGAATGTATGCCGTTTATCATGGTCCAAAAGGTTTAGAGTTTATTGCTAATCGTGTTCATAAAACGGCTGTTTCTGTTGCTAATGCTTTAGATAAACTAGGCTTTAACCAATTAAACACAGCTTATTTCGATACGATTAAAGTTAAAGCAAACGCTAATAATATTAAAGTAGCCGCTGAAAAAGTAGGTGTTAATTTCTATTATCCTGATGCCGATACCGTAACAATTTCTATTAATGAAACAACAACACTTAAAGATGCGAATCAAATCGTTTCAATTTTTGCAAGTGTTGCCAGTAAAGAAACCATTAAAATTAAAGCGCTTTCTGAAACCAATATGGTGATGGAATCGTTACAAAGATCGTCTGAATTTTTAACGCATGACATTTTTAATTCGCACCATTCGGAAACAGAATTAATGCGCTACATCAAAAAATTAGAACGTAAGGATTTATCGCTAAATCACTCGATGATTTCATTAGGCTCCTGTACCATGAAATTAAATGCAGCCGCTGAAATGTTACCATTAAGTTCACCAAATTGGGGAACTATTCACCCATTTGTTCCAGCAGATCAGGCTGAAGGCTATTTAACAGTTTTAAAAGAATTGGAAGATCAACTTACAGAAATCACTGGTTTCGCAGCAACATCATTACAGCCAAATTCGGGTGCTCAAGGTGAGTTTGCTGGGTTAATGGTTATAAAAGCATACCATGAATCTCGTGGTGATCATCATAGAAATATTTGTTTAATTCCATCATCTGCTCACGGAACCAATCCGGCGAGTGCTGTTATGGCAGGTATGAAAGTAGTGGTAACAAAATCTACTGAAAAAGGAAATATTGATGTAGAAGATTTACGCGAAAAAGCGGAATTACACAAAGACAACTTATCCTGTATCATGGTAACCTATCCATCAACACACGGTGTTTATGAGTCGGCTATTAAAGAAATCACTAAAATTATTCATGATAATGGTGGTCAAGTTTATATGGATGGTGCCAATATGAATGCGCAAGTAGGATTAACAAATCCTGGAAATATTGGTGCAGATGTTTGTCACTTAAACCTTCATAAAACATTTGCAATACCTCATGGTGGTGGTGGACCTGGTGTTGGACCAATTTGTGTTGCTAAACAATTAGCGCCATTTTTACCAAGCAACCCAATTATTAAAACGGGAGGAACTAATGCTATTTCAGCAATTTCTGGAGCGCCATTTGGCTCATCATTGGTTTGTTTAATTTCCTACGGTTATATAAAAATGTTAGGAGCAAAAGGTTTAACGGAAGCTACTAAAATTGCTATTTTAAATGCCAATTACATCAAGCAACGTTTACAAGGTCAGTTTGACACATTGTATTCTGGTGAACGCGGTAGAGCAGCTCATGAAATGATTGTAGATTGTCGTGCCTTTAAAGAAAATGGTATTGAAGTATCAGATATTGCAAAACGTTTAATGGATTATGGGTTCCATGCACCAACAGTTTCATTTCCTGTTGCTGGAACGTTAATGATTGAGCCAACCGAAAGTGAAAGTAAAGCAGAAATGGATCGTTTTTGTGATGCTATGATTTCCATTAGAAAAGAAATTGAAGCAACATCTAAAGATGACACCAATAATGTGCTTAAAAATGCACCTCATACTTTAGATATGGTAACTGCTGATGAATGGCTTATGCCGTACACGCGAGAACAAGCTGCATTTCCATTAGAATATGTGCGGGATAATAAATTTTGGCCAACTGTAAGACGTGTTGATGACGCTTATGGTGATCGTAATTTAATTTGTACATGTGCACCTATTGAAGATTACATGGACGCATAAAACATACAAATTAAAATAAGGCCTTCCGTTAAGAAGGCCTTGTTTTTTTTATTATATATAGGTTTATTGTCGATTTTTTTATCATTTTCGTAAAAAATGGAACAAATACAATAGCGAGTAGTTAAAACAATAATTTATTAACTAATTTAGTGCATGCCCAACTAAATTGAATGCAAAAATATGGCAATAAAAATTACAGGAACTGGTAGTTATATACCGAGTAGTATTGAACGTAACTCGGACTTCAATCGGCATGAATTTCTCAACACAGACGGATCGTCATTAATGCAGAACAATGAAGTTATCATTGAAAAGTTTAAAGCAATAACTGGAATTAATGAACGTCGTTATGCAGACAAAAATTTAACCACATCCGATTTGGCCTTTTATGCGGCGAAAGATGCTATTAAAGACGCACAAATAAATCCAGAAGAACTAGATTATATTATTGTTGGCCATAATTATGGTGATGTTAAACACAACACAGAACAAAGTGATACAGTGCCAAGTTTAGGCTCTCGAGTCAAACACCTATTAGGAATAAAAAACCCGAAGTGTGTGGCTTACGATTTGCTTTTTGGCTGTCCTGGTTGGATTGAAGGTGTCATTCAAGCCAATGCTTTTATCAAGGCAGGAATGGCAAAAAAATGTTTGGTTATAGGAGCCGAAGCCTTATCACGTGTGGTGGATAAACACGATCGCGATTCCATGATTTATAGCGATGGTGCTGGAGCAGTAATTGTTGAGGAAACAGATGGTTCAGGCGGAATAATTGCACACGAAAGCGCCACGTATGCGCTAGATGAAGCTCATTTTATATATTTTGGAGAAACTAATAATTCGGCCATTACGGATCAACGTAGATATATTAAAATGTACGGCCGCAAAATTTACGAATTTGCCTTAAAAAATGTGCCAACTGCCATGAAAGCCTGTTTAGATAAAAGTGGTTATCAAATAACAGATTTAAAGAAGATTCTCATTCACCAAGCCAATGAAAAAATGGATGAAGCTATAGTTCAACGGTTTTATAAGCTCTATAATATGGAAATGCCACAAGGTATTATGCCCATGACCATTAATAATCTTGGGAATTCTAGTGTGGCCACCATTCCTACTTTATTTGATTTAATTTTGAAAGATGAATTAACAGGACATACTATTAATCAAGGCGATATTATTATGTTTGCCAGTGTAGGTGCCGGAATGAACATTAATGCCATTGTTTACAAGTATTAACCGAGGTTTCAATTTAAATTCACACATAATATTCCCCTTTTTGAAGGACAAATAATGTACGAAAAAAGTTATCCAAATAAACGGTTTAAACATACTGCTGAATTTCTTCAAAAGCACATTTCAACCAATTCTAGTATTTTAGATTTAGGGGTTGAAAATCCGTTTACGCCTATCATGAAAAATCTTGGTTATCCAGTTGAAAATACCACTGGTGAAGATTTGGATGTGAATACGCGAGCTATTGAAAATTCAAAAGCGGAAGTCGTAACTGCTTTTGAAATATTCGAACATTTACTATCCCCTTTTACCGTATTACAGAGTATTAAAGCCGATAAATTAGTCGCTAGTATTCCCTTGCGTTTATGGTTTTCTCCTGCTTATAGAAGTAAAACGGACATGTGGGACAGACATTACCATGAATTTGAAGATTGGCAGTTTGATTGGCTTTTAGAAAAAGCTGGCTGGAAGATAATAGCGCGTGAAAAATGGACCAATCCAACTAAAAAAGTAGGTATCAGACCCATTTTACGTTGGTTTACACCAAGATATTATATTGTCTATGCAGAAAGAATAAACAAATAATAATTATTCCATTTAAAATTTCACATTTTGAGAATAAGTTTATGGTTCCCAAATTTGAATTCCTGTAACTTTAAACCTTAAATCATAACTTTTGAATTTTTATATCATCATTCCAGCCCACAACGAGGAGATATACATTAAACAAACTTTGGTGTCTCTAGCAACCCAAACCCTTTTACCTAAACAGGTGGTTGTTGTGAATGATAATTCTACCGATAACACCCAGCGACTTGTTGAAGGTTTTACCACAAAATATAACTGGATTTCATTAGTAAACACGGTGTCTTCTGATAAACATTTACCTGGTAGTAAAATAATCAACGCTTTTTATAAAGGGTACGAAACACTAGATAGCGACTATGATGTGATTTGTAAATTTGATGCTGATTTGATATTTCCTGAAAATTACTTGGAAGAATTGGCCAAACATTTTCAAGAGAATGACAAGCTGGGAATGGCTTCTGGATTCTGTTTTATTGAAGAAAACAATGAATGGATTCTTGAAAACCTAACGCGAAAAGATCATATACGTGGCGCACTAAAAGCCTATAGAAAAAACTGCTTTTTAGAAATTGGTAAACTGAAACCATCCATGGGTTGGGACACCGTAGATGAACTACTTGCCAAATTTTACAACTGGGAGATTTTAACGGATGACAACTTACACGTTAAACATTTAAAACCAACCGGTAAAAGTTACAATAAAGCGTCAAAATACTTACAAGGTGAAGCCATGTATAGAATGCGCTACGGATTTTTAATTACGTTGATATCAGCAATAAAATTGGCCTATAAAAAAAGAAGCTTCCGTTTATTTAAAGATTATATGTCTGGTTTTTTTAAGGCGAAACAGAACAAAATAGAACCTTTGGTTACTGAAGAACAAGGCATTTTTATTAGAAAATTGCGTTGGAACGGTATGCTTGGCAAACTTAAATAATAGAAAAAACAATTCAAAACCGCCACTGTTTATAATCAGAAGAAGCTTCAATTCTAGCTTCAATAGCATCATCTAATTCTGGGAAAAAGTCTATCCCTGTTAGTTCTTCAACAGCATCTACCGAAACCACAAAATTATATAATGGTTGTTTAGAATTTACATGAGGCATTAAAAACGCTAACACTTTTGGATCACCTTCATTATAGTCTAAAATAATTTTATAAAACTGGTTGGGTACGGCTACTTTTTCGCTTCCAATAGTTTTTAAATTCTTTTTAAGAACACCTCCAGTCACTACATAAACACCATCATATTTTGAAGCCCAATAGCGCGTTTTCTGTTCAAGCGTGTTCCAGATACCGGAATTAAATTCATGATTTTGCGGGCTAATATTACTAGTTAAAAACGTTTCATCATGTGCTTCTTTACTATAACGTCTATCAGCAGCGGGACATAAATGCCCACGATCGTATCCTGAATTTTTATAATTCCGCCAACTCGCAGCACCGGTTTTTACGGCTTTATCTATCTCAAAATAGGGACGCTCAAAATTAGTTTGAGATAGGTGTTCTTTTTTTAATTCGTAAGCAACCCATTCTGCTTGTTCATGAGTTTCGCTATAACTTAAGGAATATCCTTGATGATGCACTACTTGACCCGTTGTACTGGTTGGTAAAAAAAAAGCAACTGTAGGCGTCTTGATCTCGCGACCAGAATCTACAATTGCTTGTTCTTCTTTTTTATTCAAAAAAAACTCATAACCGTAAACACCAAAAACTAGTACAATGGCTAGTATGGAATATACAGTTCGTTTCGTCATTATTTTAAACTCGCTAAACTACTTTTCAACGTTTCTATTTTAGCTAAAGCATCAGCCTCTTTATTACGTTCGTTTGTAATTACCTGTTCCGGAGCTCCCGCAACAAATCTCTCATTGGCTAATTTTTTTTGAACCGATTTTAAAAAGCCTTCGGTGTATTTTAATTCGTCTTCTAGCTTTTTAATTTCCTCTTCAACATTTATTGCACCTGCAATAGGAATAAAATATTCGTTAGATTTTACACGAAATGTCAAAGCGCCATCAACAGCACCATCAACATACTCTATAGTTTCTAAATTTCCGAGTTTCATGATAACGGCATCCAAGGATTTAGAAATTGCGTCATTATTAATGACTGAAAATCCAATGGCATCTTTAAACGGAATATTTTTGTCCTTTCGGATATTTCGGATTCCCGAAACCACGTCTTGCATAAAGTTAAACTCGGCAATCAACGTTGTATTAATCCCTTTTTGTTCTGGCCAAGCCGTAACAATTAATGCGTTTTCAGGCGTACGAGCTTCCATATACTGCCAAATATCTTCCGTAAGAAATGGCATAAATGGATGTAATATTTTTAATATGTTTTCAAATTGCTCATGAACCTCCTGCAATGTTTTGGCATCAATTGGTTGTTGGTAAGCAGGTTTTACAATTTCTAATAACCACGAAGCAAAATCATCCCAAATAAGTTTATAAGTTGCCATTAAAGCATCAGACAAACGGTATTTACTAAAATGATCTTCAATTTCAACAAGTGTTTCCTGAAATTTTGCATCAAACCATTCTAAAGCTATCTTGCTAGATTCTGGTTGTGGAATCGTATCACTAACCTCCCAGCCTTTTACTAAACGGAAGGCATTCCATATTTTATTGGCAAAACCTTTTCCTTGTTGGCAGAGTGCTTCATCAAACATTAAATCGTTTCCAGCGGCTGAACTTAATAATAAACCAACACGAACACCATCAGCACCATAATCATCAATTAATTTTAAGGCATCAGGCGAATTCCCTAATGATTTACTCATTTTTCGGCGCTGTTTATCACGTACCAATCCTGTTAAATAAACATTTTGAAATGGTTTTTCGTCTTTATATTCGTAACCCGCAATAATCATTCGTGCTACCCAAAAGAATAAAATATCGGGACCTGTTACCAAATCGTTGGTTGGGTAATAGTATTTTATTTCTTCATTTTCTGGGTTTCTAATCCCATCAAAAACACTCATTGGCCATAGCCATGAAGAGAACCAAGTATCCAAAGCGTCCTTATCTTGGCGTAAGTCGTTGGTTGTTAATTGTTGGTTGTTAGTTTCAGCCTTTGCTAATTCTAACGCTTGCTCCATATTTTCAGCAACTACAAAATCTTCTTTACCGTCGCCATAGAAATAAGCTGGAATTTGTTGTCCCCAAAGCAGCTGTCTAGAAATATTCCAATCGCGAATATTCTCCATCCAGTGTCTGTAGGTGTTTTCAAATTTCTTCGGGAATAATTTAATTTCAGCATCTTCACCTAAAACGGCTTCAATTGCAGGTTTTACTAAATCTTCCATTTTCAAGAACCATTGATCTGATAATCGTGGTTCAATTACGGCTTTGGTACGTTCGGAGGTTCCTACCTTATTTAAGTGCTGCTCCGTTTTTATTAGCGTATTATTTGCTGTTAATTCTTTTACAACCTCCTTACGAACAACAAATCGATCTTTTCCTTCATAATGTAGTCCGAAGCTATTCAGCGTTGCATCATCATTAAAAATATCAATAACTTCTAAATTGTGTTTGTCTCCTAAATTTTTATCGTTTTCATCGTGAGCAGGTGTCACCTTTAAGCATCCGGTTCCAAATTCAACATCTACATATTCGTCTTCAATTATAGGAATAACACGATTACAAATTGGCACAATGGCTTTCTTACCTTTTAAGTGGTTAAAACGTTCATCATTTGGATTGATACATATGGCTGTATCACCAAAAATAGTTTCTGGACGCGTAGTAGCAATGGTTAATGTTTCATCACTACCTTCAATTTTATAATTAAGATAGTATAAATTCCCTTGTTGTTCCACATGAATAACTTCCTCGTCAGACAAGGTTGTTTTAGCTTCTGGGTCCCAGTTTACCATACGGTAGCCTCGGTAAATTAAACCTTTTTTATAAAGGTCAACAAATACTTTTATTACGGATTCTGACATGTCATCATCCATGGTGAATTTGGTTCTATCCCAATCACAAGAACAGCCTAGTTTTTTTAGTTGCTCTAAAATAACACCACCATATTCATGTGTCCAATCCCAGGCGTGTTCTAAAAACTCATCACGCGTTAAGTCGTTTTTATCAATCCCTTGTTCCTTTAGTTTGGCTACTACTTTAGCTTCAGTAGCAATGGATGCATGATCGGTTCCAGGAACCCAACAGGCATTTTTGCCTTGTAAACGCGCACGCCGAATTAAGACATCCTGAATGGTATTATTAAGCATATGACCCATGTGAAGTACACCTGTAACGTTAGGAGGTGGAATAACAATGGTATATGGCTCTCTATGATCTGGCTTGGAATGAAAATAATTGTGTTTCATCCAGTAATCATACCACTTACTCTCTACTTGACTTGCATCATATTTTGATGGAATTTGCATACTTTGGAATAGTTTTTGAAATATAACATACAAAAGTACTTATATTTCTTTTTTCATTAAAATTAAAAGACGTGTTATTGTGCAACAATTCAAGTTTAACATATTTATAACGTTGCCATACATCTATTTTTTTTGTTTTATGCTGAAAAAGTGAGTAAGTTTACAATCGAATTAAACATATATATTATGAAAAATTTAATTACAATATTATTTGTTGGGCTTATTAGCTTCGCTGCTAATGCACAAGACAAAGTTGCAAAAATCGAATTTAAAGAAACAACAATTGATTACGGCGTTATTGAAAAAGGCGCTGATGGTGTACGTGTTTTTGAATTCACCAATACAGGTGATGCACCATTAATTATTACAGACGTGAAGTCTAGCTGTGGTTGTACGGTTCCAAAAAAACCAGAAGGCCCAATAGCACCAGGGAAAACAGGTGAAATTTCAGTTAAGTATGACACGAATCGTGTGAACCCTATTCGTAAAACAATTACGGTTCTTTCCAATGCTAACACACCTACTGTGGCACTTAAAATTAAAGGTGAAGTTATTGATCCTAGTAAAACAAGTGTTTTAGAAAAGAAAAGTAGTAGTGTAATGAATCAGTAATTATTGATTTTACATTATTTTAAAAACAAAACAGCCTTGAGAAATCAAGGCTGTTTTTAGTTTAATAAGTCTTTTAAGTAAAACTCGTAGAGAAATGGTTTCCCTTGACGTTCAACAAGCATGGTTATTTTTTTTCCGTCTGGACCTTTAAATAATTGAATAACTTCTTGAAGCGTATATTTTTCAACGTCAGAGCCATTAACTTCCAAAATAACATCTCCTAATTGTAACCCAATTAATTGCGCTGGACTATTAGGTCTAATATTGACGATTTCAAAAGCCGGAACCGTAACTAACCGAAAATCATTTTGTGGATTTACATTTGTAATGTAATTAGTAGCTGCCGGTGTCTGCTCGTAAACAAGTCTACCGTTTTCTAATTTATAATTATAATTTTTAATTAGTCTTACACCATGATGTTCAATATCTATACCACTTTTATTGTAACTAAAGGCTTTATTAAAATTGGCATTTTTCTTTAAAATCAAATAAGATTCTTTGTAATTGAACGTAAGATGAAAACGTTTTAATACCTCGGCTCCAATGGTACCGTTTCTATCCTTTATTTTTTTAAGCGTTTCAATAGATTCTCCCGTTGGAAAAGCCACTAATGATTCATTCAAAATAAACGAATTAATGGTTAAAGCTTCCACTTTGGACCGTTTCCCATAAAGTCCACCACTTAAACCATACCCTAGAAAATCCTGAAAATAATTATCTGTCGAAACTATATCTTTGGAGGCGTCTTCAAACAACCAGAGCGCATCACTAGCTCCTGTATCCAATAACATTTTTACCGGAATTTGTTTATTTTCTATAGTCACTTCGGCAATAATATATGGTTTCGAGTTATGAAACTTTAATGGAATTTTTTCGCATTTTCGACATAAGTCACCATCTTGCCTTTTCGGTTTTGATAACTTAATATATTTTGAACGGTAATTAATATCCACCACAAAATCTTTGAACACATCATAACCAATAATGCCATGAATAGGAACGCCCAATTTTGGCGTGTAATCCATACTTCCATTATAAATTGCAAAAATGGTTTGATGGTGTTTAACAGCTTTTCCGATTTCAATTTTGTTTTGAGTCGACTTTACAGCTTCAACCACCAAACCATCTCCTAAACCCTTTAAAAAAAAAGATTCTTTATTTTCGGAATTTAAAACTTCCAAACCGTTCAGATTATCAAATAAAATAGGTTTTGTAACCCCACTATCTAAAATAAAAGACAATGTCATATTGTTTACAACGATAGGTATAACAATAAGATTATTAATTAATTGAAAGTGAATTTTATCAGAAGTTTTACCATCAATAAATTGAAACGCTTGCTCCTGCGATTGTAAATTAAAACCGACCAAAAGCGTTAAAACAACGAAAATAAATTTAGTACGTTTCATCTGTTATATGTGAAAGACGGTATAAATTACAACAAATTCCCGATTAATCTATAATTACAACCTTGTTTTAACAATTAAATCAATATAATTTTCAGAACTTTACGCTTTTAATACTATAAGCTCATGCCAAAAATATCTCAAAAAGGCGCATTAATGCCACAATCGCCAATAAGAAAACTAGTTCCTTTTGCTGAAGCAGCATACAAGAAAGGAAAAACAGTATATCATTTAAATATTGGTCAGCCAGACATAAAAACACCTGAAGTAGCTCTGGATGCTGTTAAAATTAATTCATTAGAAATTTTAGCCTACACCAGATCTGAAGGATCGGACGAATACAGAAACAAAATTGCGAACTATTATAGCAAACATGATATAAACGTAGCCAAAGAAGATATTATTGTTACCACTGGTGGTAGTGAAGCTTTACTATTTGCTTTTGGTAGCATTATGGATGTGGATGATGAAGTTATTATTCCTGAACCGTTTTATGCTAATTACAATGGATTTTCAACAGCTTCTGGGGTAAATATTGTTCCCGTAATTTCTAAAATAGAAGATAATTTTGCCTTACCTCCTATTGAAGAGTTTGAAAAACTCATCACACCAAAAACAAAAGCTATCTTAATATGTAATCCAGGGAATCCTACGGGTTACTTGTACACCAAAGAAGAAATAAAAAAATTAGCAGAAATTGTTATTAAGCATGATTTATTCCTAATAGCGGATGAAGTCTATCGCGAGTTCGCTTATGATGGTATTACCCATTATTCCATTATGCAGGAAGACAATTTAAAAGATCATGCCATTATGATTGATTCAGTTTCTAAACGCTACAGTATGTGTGGTGCACGAATTGGATGCTTGGTTTCCAAAAATAACGATGTAATAGCTACGGCTTTAAAATTTGCTCAAGCCCGTTTAAGTCCTCCTACGCTTGCCCAAATTGCTAGTGAAGCCGCTTTAGAAACTCCACAAAGTTATTTTGACGAGGTAAAAACAGAATACGTGTCGCGACGTGATATTTTAATTGCTGAATTAGAAAAAATTGATGGTGTAAAAGTTGCCAAACCAAAAGGTGCTTTTTATTGTATTGTAGAATTGCCTGTTAAAAATTCTGATGCTTTTGCTCAATGGTTATTAGAAGATTTTGAAATAGATGGCGAAACTATTATGGTTGCCCCAGCTGCAGGATTTTATTCAACACCAGGAGTTGGATTAAACCAAATTCGTATTGCTTATGTATTAAACAAAGAAAGTTTAGTTAAAGCCGTACGTATTTTAAAAGAAGCCTTAAAAGTTTATAAAGATTAGTGCAAATATCACATAACATATCCTTAAAACCGTTCAACACCTTTGGACTAGATGCAACAGCCAAACACTTTGTATCTGTAAATACCATTGTAGAATTACAAAGTGTTTTAGCCTTGCCTAACTATCCTGAAAAATTTATTTTAGGAGGCGGCAGCAATATGCTTCTTACAAAAAACATGGATGCTTTGGTTATTCACGTAAATTTGAAAGGCATTACAGTAGTTTCAGAAAATGAAAATTCGGTAACAATAAAAGCCAATGCGGGCGAAAATTGGCACGAATTTGTTTTATGGTGCTTGGATCATGATTTTGGTGGATTGGAAAATTTATCGCTCATTCCAGGAAATGTAGGAACAGCGCCAATTCAAAATATTGGTGCTTATGGCATTGAATTAAAGGATCGTTTTGTGTCTTGTGATGCTCTAGAAATGGCGTCAAGCAAAATTAAAACCTTTAATAAAGCCGATTGCCAGTTCGATTATAGAAACTCTATTTTCAAACAAGAAGCGAAAGGACAATTTGTTATCTGTAATGTAACCTTTCAGCTAACAAAAAATGCACATAAATTACATACAAACTACGGTGCCATTTCCAGTCAATTATCTATAATGGGAATTAAAAATCCAACCATTCAAGATATTTCTAAAGCCGTTATTGCCATCAGGCAAAGTAAATTACCAGATCCCAAAGTAATTGGAAATAGCGGAAGCTTTTTTAAAAACCCAATTGTCTCCACTAAATTTTATCAGGCTTTAAAATTGCAATTTCCAGATGCTCCAGGGTATATTATTTCAGATGTAGAAGTTAAAGTTCCTGCAGGTTGGCTAATAGAAAAAGCAGGGTTTAAAGGCAAACGCTTTGGTGATTATGGAGTGCATAAAAAACAAGCACTTGTATTGGTTAACTATGGTAATGCCAATGGTTCAGATATTCTTAAATTAGCCAAATTAATTCAAACCACCATCCATCGCTTATTCAATATTGAAATTGAAGCTGAAGTAAATATTATTTAATTGATTAGAATTATATAACTTTAACTTTTCTTACGAATTTAAGAAATGAGAACTAACGACAACCAAAAATAAATTTTGAGTACACCTATAGAAGACGAAATAGTTGGCTTATTAAAAAAAGGCGACAAAAGAGCCATTTCATTATTATATGAAAATTATGGCGACGCCCTTTTTGGTGTCATTTCCAAAGTGCTTACAGATTCAGATTTGGCGCAAGACGCGCTACAAGAAACGTTTATTAAAGTTTGGAAAAAAGCAAAAACATACGATTCTAAAAAAGCCAAACTTTTTACTTGGCTTTATAGAATTGCCTACAACACAGCCATTGACAAAGTCCGCTCGTACAATAATAAAGCGAGTAAGGAAATCCAAATAGACGCTTCGGACGTATATACATTAACAGGTGATAGTTTAAATCAAGATGTGCTGGACATACAAAAGCACTTAAGTTCTATAGATGAAAAATATCAAATTGTTATAAATGCGCTCTTTTTTGAGGGCATGACGCAACAAGAAGCTAGTGACGAGTTGGAAATTCCACTTGGCACTATAAAATCGAGATTAAAAATTGGACTTCGTGAACTTAAAAAAATTTACGATTCAGAAATAAAATAGTCATGAATGATAAAATAACTACATTTTTAAATTCTGACCTACTAGAAAAATATCTAATAGGCCAAACGACTTCAGTGGAAACAGAAACCGTAGAATCCTATATTTCTAAATATCCTGAAGTAGAACAAGCTTACAATACCATGCAAAACCAATTAGAACTGGTAGCGCAAAGTCAAGCTATTGAAGCACCAAAAGCTATTCTGAATTCTATTTTGAATACTTTGGATGAAGAAACACCAGTTATCCCACTTAATAAACCAAGAACACGTAAAAAATGGTTTCAATTAAGTATTGCGGCTAGTGTTATTGCCATTATGTTTGCAAGCACGACCTATATTTTCTTTCAGCAAAATCAGCTGTTAAAAATTGAGAACCAGAAAATTGCGGATGAAATTTATGATAGATTGGATGATTTAGATCAGAAAAACATGCGTTTAGATGAAATAATGCGTCAAATGAAACAATTAAACAATCCAGAAACTGAAAAATATATTATAAACGGTAATAATCGTGCTAAAAACTTAAAAACAGTTGCTTACATAAATCCCAAAGAAAAAACGTCTATGATAGATGTGGTTTCTTTACCACAATTACCCGAAGAACAATGTTATCAAATTTGGGCGGAACTGGAAGACAAAATGGTTAATTTAGGTATATTAAATGAAGGTGACAGACAATTAAAATCTATTCCATATACCGAAGATGCTTTAGCTTTAAGTATTACCATAGAACAAAGAGGTAGTAAATTAAGCGCTACAAAAGAAAATTCGGTTGCAGAAATTACCCTGAATAAATAAGCAATATTACAACTTAAAATAGACCTCGGTTTTCTTTGAAAATCGAGGTCTGTTTATTTCTAAAAACCGTATCTTTGCAAAAACAAATTTTATGAAACTTTTTTTAATAACATTAGCATTATTAGGAATTGCTGTTGCAGGAATTGCCATTAAATTATGGGCAAAAAAAGACGGGAAATTTGCAGGCACTTGCGCTAGCCAAAATCCTATGATAAACACAACAGGTGAATCTTGTGGATTCTGCGGTAAGACACCAGACCAATTTGAGAACTGTAACGAACCTCAACACTCGTAAACTTAATGCTCGTATTAGATGTTCTCTACTATGTTTTTATAATAGTAGCGTGTTTTCAGGTTTGTTACTTTCTCTTTTTTTTTAGTCCCTTTGCATTTCAAAAAGAAAGCATCCCATCTACTAAAAACATTCCAATTTCGGTTATAATCTGCGCTAAAAACGAAGCCGAAAATCTCAAAAAATTTCTTCCAACCGTCATTGCTCAAAACTATTCAAATTTTGAAATTGTTTTAATTAATGATGCTTCCTATGATAACACTTTGGAAGTCATGGAAGCCTTTGCTGAGAAACATTCAAATATAAAAATTGTAGACGTTAAAAATAATGAAGCATTTTGGGCTAACAAAAAATATGCGTTAACACTAGGGATTAAATCTGCTAAAAACAATCATTTATTATTTACCGACGCCGATTGTAAGCCTGTTTCCAATAATTGGATTTCACAAATGAGTGCACATTTCAGTGCAGAGAAATCCATAGTTTTAGGTTATGGTGGTTATTATAAAATAAAAAACTCTTTTCTTAATAAAATCATCCGATTTGAAACCCTGCTCACAGCAATTCAGTACCTATCATTTGCCAGAATGGGTTTACCATACATGGGAGTCGGTAGGAATTTAGCATATACAAAAGAAGATTTCTTTAAAGCAAGTGGCTTTATGAAGCACATGTACATACGTTCTGGTGATGATGATTTATTTATAAATGAAATAGCAACAGCAACTAATACAAGTGTTTGTGTATCCAAAGAAAGCTTTACGATGTCCAATCCAAAAACAACGTTTAAATCTTGGGTAACCCAAAAAAAAAGGCATATTACAACTGCCAGCCACTATAAAACGAGCCACAAAGCAGTGTTAGCTTCCTTTTATGCATCTCAATTATTATTTTGGGTTTCCGGCATTGTACTTTTAAGCTTTTTATTTAATTGGGAAGTGGTTTTGGTATTCATAGGCTTGCGTTTTATGAGTCAATTAGTTATCGTGTCGTTTATATCAAAAAAATTAGACGAACAAGATTTAATGCCATTTCTACCTTTTTTAGAATTCTTTTTAGTTATTTTTCAATTGACTATATTTATATCCAACCTGATATCAAAACCTAAACATTGGAAATAACCCAAGCCATAGAGCGCGCCAAAAACAATGACCAAAAAGCCTTTAATTTTTTATTGGATTCGTTTTGGGATCATGTTTATGGGTTTCAATTAAAGCGTGTTCAAAATGAAAATGATGCGGAAGATATTACCATTCAAACATTCTCCAAAGCATTCGATAAGATTGACACCTATAATAGCGATTACAATTTTAAAACCTGGCTTATTACCATTTCAAAAAACATTCATATTGATTTAATTCGGAAGCAAAAAAATTCCATTTCACAAAACATAGCTCGTAATGATGAGGATGGTTATCAGGATATTTTAGATGATTCGCCTTCACCCGAAGACAAATTAATCACCGAACAAAATTTAGCCAAACTACTTCGCGATATAAAAAAACTGAAACCACATTATCAAGAAGTGATTAATTTAAGATACTTTCAGGAGTTGAGTTATAAAGAAATTTCAGTAGAGATTAACGAGCCTATTAACAACGTGAAAGTTAAATTGCTACGTGCCAAGAAATTATTGGCTGAAATTATTCAAAACACCCGAGCTTAAGCCTATTATTGGGTTTTGTACTTTAACGAATTCAGCATTCATTTTCCATAATACTTTGTATCTTTGCAACGGAAAATTTAGTGTATGAAAACAGAAACAGTTTCAAATATTTTACCCGAAAGACAAGCTAAACCCAAATGGTTACGTGTGAAATTGCCTACAGGCAAAAAATACACGGAGTTACGGAGTTTAGTAGATAAATACAGCCTAAATACCATCTGCACCTCTGGAAGTTGTCCAAACATGGGTGAATGTTGGGGAGAAGGTACCGCAACCTTTATGATTTTAGGAAATGTCTGTACACGTTCTTGTGGTTTTTGTGGTGTAAAAACCGGTAGACCAGACACAGTAGATTGGGACGAACCCGAAAAAGTAGCGCGCTCCATTAAACTTATGAAAATTAAGCATGCCGTTTTAACTAGTGTAGATCGTGACGATTTAAAAGACATGGGTAGTATTATGTGGGCCGAAACGGTTAAATCTGTGAGACGCATGAATCCTGAAACGACACTAGAAACACTAATTCCAGACTTCCAAGGTGTGGAACAACATATAGATAGAATTATTGATGTGGCACCAGAAGTGGTAAGTCATAATATTGAAACCGTTCGCCGTTTAACACGCGAAGTACGTATTCAAGCTAAATACGACCGTAGTTTAGGTGTTTTAAAATATTTAAAATCTCAAGGACAACGACGTACTAAATCTGGTATTATGCTTGGTCTTGGTGAAGAACGTGAAGAAGTTATTGAAACACTTCATGATTTACGCGCAAATGATGTGGATGTTGTAACTATTGGTCAATATTTGCAACCTAGTAAAAAACACTTACCTGTTAAGCGTTTTATTATGCCAGATCAATTTGAAGAATATAAAGAAATTGGACTTGATCTAGGTTTCAGACATGTGGAAAGTAGCGCATTAGTACGTTCATCTTACAAAGCTCAAAAACATATTAATTAATGATTCGTATTGGTATTAATGGTTTCGGGAGAATAGGCAGACGTGTATTGCGCTTGCTTCATAATCATCCAGAACTGGAAGTGGTTGCAATAAATGATTTAGCCGACTCGAAAACGTTAAGTCACCTTTTAAAATACGATAGTATTCATGGCATTTTTCATGAGAACATCTCTCATGACGAACAACATATAATCATTAATGATAAAAAAATAGTTTTATCACATCACAACCATCCCAAAGATATTGATTGGAAAGCCTCTCAAGTTGATTATGTAATTGAATCTACTGGGAAATTTAAAACAAAAGATGCTTTAGAATGTCATATTGCAAATGGCGCCAAGCGTGTTGTTTTAAGTGTTCCTTCAGAAGATGATTCAATAAAAACCATTGTTTTAGGCATTAATGAATCTACTATTGATGGTACAGAAACCATTATTTCAAATGCATCATGCACCACAAATAATGCAGCCCCAATGATAGATGTTATCCATAAATTATGCGGCATAAAACAAGCCTACATAACAACGGTTCATTCCTATACTACAGACCAAAGTTTACATGATCAGCCACATCGCGATTTACGTCGCGCGCGGGCAGCTGGACAATCCATAGTACCAACAACAACAGGTGCAGCCAAAGCATTAACACGTATTTTCCCAGAGCTATCAGATGTTATTGGTGGCTGTGGCATTCGCGTTCCGGTAGCTAATGGTTCCTTAACAGACGTGACTCTAAATGTTGAAAAAACCGTGAGTATTGACATGGTTAATAATGCTTTTAAAAAGGCATCGGAAGGGTATTTAAAAAATGTACTAGCCTATACTGAAGATCCTATTGTATCCATTGATATAGTTGGAAATCCATACTCGTGTGTGTTCGATTCTCAAATGACTTCTGTCATCGGGAATATGGTTAAAATAATTGGATGGTATGATAATGAAACAGCCTATTCCCAAAGAATTATTGATTTAATCCGCTTTTTGTCGATAAAAACATAACCTTTATCGAAAAAAAAATTATATTTGTTCATAATAGTTACTCAAATTATGTCCCAGATATATAAATATATATACCTTATTTTCATGCTGTTAAGCTTTAGTCTTTCAGCACAAGTTGATATTAGTGAAGATGAAGAATCTATTCAAATTAATATTGATTATAAAATAAACCAAGCTCAACAGGACATTGAAAACAGCAATTTTTTTGAGTCACAAAAAAAACTAGAAGAAGCCCTAGTTCTTGCCGAAAAAATTAGCAGCAAAAAAAGCATTGGAATTATATATGCCAAGTTAGGCAAACTACAATATATAATTGAAGAGCCCGATGATGCGCTCATTAGCTTATTTAAAGCCAACGAAATCCAACGTATTATAAAAGACGATGTGAATCGTGCTGAAACCTACAAAACAATAGGTAATGTTTATAATAGCAAAAAAGATTACCGACAAGCTTTAGATTATTATGTATCCGCAAATACACTTTTTGACCAAGAAGGTCTGGATGATTTTGTAGCTGAAGTACTCCTCAACGAAGGTAAAACCCTTATTAAATTAAAAGACTATAAAAAAGCAAATAAGCAATTAGAAAAATCTATTGCTTTAGCCAATCGCTACGAATTAGATAAAATAAAAAGTAGCGGCATGATTCACAATGGGCTTGCTCTCACCTATCTAGACAAAAAACAAGCAGGTTTGGAATCTACTTTAAAAGGTGTTGAATTAGCAAAAGAATACAAGTTCAACACCGTACTTACCAATGGATATTTAATTTTAAGCGAATTAAATGAATTAAATGGCGACTATCAAGCGTCTTCTGAAAATTTAAAAAAATATATGAAGCTGTCGGATTCTTTACTGCAAGTAAAACGGGCAAATTTATCACCAGAAAAGCGCATTAAAATTCTACTGAACAACCAAACGGAATTCCAAAAAGAACAAGCCGCAAATTTAGAAGAGAAAATCAAAGAAAACAATTTAAGTAAACTTACTACCATTTTAAGTATTGCCTTAATCACCATTCTTTCTTTACTTACGCTATCCTTATATAAAAACAATAATATTAGACTGAAAACCAACAACATGCTTCACATTAAAAACAGTGAACTTATTGTTGCCATGGAAAAAGCCGAATTGGCATCCAAAACCAAGGCCAACTTTCTATCTACTGTAACACATGAATTACGAACACCATTATACGCTGTAACAGGTTTAACGAATATGCTATTGGATGAAGATCCAAAACCAAATCAAATTCAGCATTTAAAATCGCTAAAATTTTCAGGGGAATACTTACTGACCTTTATTAACGATATTCTTCAGATTAATAAAATTGAAGCCAATAAAGTGGATGTTGAGCCCGAGAATTTCAACCTTAAAAAGAAAATGACCAATGTTATTGCAGCCTTAAATAATTCGGCAAGCGACAATAACACCCAATTACATTTGGAATACGATATGGATATTCCTGAAACTTATAATGCAGATCAGCTTAAAATTTCGCAAATCCTGATTAATTTAATAGGCAATTCCATCAAGTTTACTAAAGATGGTGATATCTGGATTCGTGCTAAAAAACTCAAGCAAGATGGTGATTATTATACCATTCGTTTTGAAGTAGAAGATAACGGAATAGGTATTAGTAAAGAAAAGCAAGAACGTCTTTTTGAAAGTTTCTCTCAAGGTTCCATACAAATTAATAGAAAATATGGCGGAACTGGTTTAGGCTTATCTATTGTAAAAGGATTAATTGATATTTTAAAGGGAAATATTTATCTAAAAAGTGAAATTGGAAAAGGTTCTAATTTTATTTTTGAAGTTCCTATGAAATATGCAGCTCCTGTTGCCAAACCTAAAAAAATAGAGTATTTCAATAATGTTACAGAAATTGATTTGGAAAACATAAAAATATTAGTTGTTGAGGATAATAAGATCAACCAAATGATCACGAAAAAAATCCTTAACAAAATGAAACTAAATTGTGAAATAGTAGATAATGGCGAAGAAGCTGTTGAAAAAGTACGAACTGAAGCGTTTGATGTTGTTTTAATGGATATTCACATGCCAGGAATTAGCGGACTTGAAGCAACGAAGCGTATCAGGAAATTCAATCCAGATTTAACCATTTTTGCACTAACGGCTGTAACTATTGAAGATAAAATGCATGAATTTGATGAAGCTGGATTTACAGATATTATTTCAAAACCTTTCAAACAAGAAGATTTTGAGAAAAAACTTTTTGAAACATTAATAGAAAATAAAGAATCCAAATCTGTTTAATTACCAGATTCTACATAATTCATAACATGATTTTTAAAAATTTCATGTTCATGAACCGTAGCCTTAATTGGTAAGTAAAATAATTTTTCACGCAGACTTTCAAACCCTTTTAAGCGCATAAAGTCCTTTTCTGTTGTTAGTAATAATTCTCGGTGTTTCAATTGTGCTATATCCGCATCTGTAAACGCGTGATGATCGGGAAAATCCAGATGTTCAAATTGTAACCCTTTATTTTTTAAATGCAACACCAACGGATTGGCATTTGCAATTCCTGTAACTAAAGTAAATGATTCAAGGCTCAATAAAGCGCGAGTGGTTTCTTCTGAAAAAACATCTTCTGAATAATCTATAGTACTAAAAAACACTTTTTGATTTGCCTCTGGTTTCAATTTTAAAACAATCCCTTCTTTTTCTGAATCCGAAATATTATTTGGACATTTCGTTACCACAATTAGTTGAGCACGTTTAGCACCTTGTTTTGGTTCACGCAAATTACCCGTAGGTAAAACCCAATCATCAGCATATAAATCTTGGTATGTAGTAAGCAAAATATTAAAACCCGCCTTTACTTTCCGATGTTGAAAAGCATCATCCAACAAAATTACATCTGGTTTTTCAGATAAATTTATTAAGTTCTCAATACCACGTTGCCTATTAGAATCTACAGCAACTTGAACATTTTTATGAAACTTACTAAAGAACTGAAACGGCTCATCTCCCAAGGTTTTGGCTGTATCCAATTGATTTGCCAAACGAAATCCTTCTGTTTCTCTTTTATAACCACGACTTAAAGTTGCCACTTTATAAGAGTCCTTTAACAGCCGAATTAAAAGCTCAATCATGGGCGATTTTCCCGTTCCACCGGTACTCAAGTTTCCAACACATATAATAGGCATAGTATAGGATTTACTTTTAAAAATCCCCAAATCGTAAAACCAATTGCGCAACCAAGTCACCACATAGTAAATTGGAACAATAGGAAATAATATTTTTCGAAGAAGCTTCATAACAACGAAAGTAATTATTTTATCTTTGATGTTAAACATAAATAGAAATGATTGTTCAAGACCTTATAAATTGTTTAGAAGATTTTGCACCAACATCTTATGCCGAGGATTTTGATAATGTGGGTTTGTTAGTTGGGAACACCCAAGAAAACCTAACCGGAATTTTGGTAACTTTAGATACTACAGAGGCCGTTATTGATGAAGCCATAGCAACCAATTGCAACCTTGTAGTCAGTTTTCACCCCATAGTTTTTAAAGGCTTAAAAAAAATTACGGGACAAAGTTATGTAGAACGCGTGGTAATAAAAGCCATCCAACATAACATTGCTATTTTTGCAATTCACACGGCATTAGATAATGCCTTTCACGGTGTGAATGATATGATTTGCGAAAAACTCAAGCTTACCAATCGTCAAATTCTAATTCCACAACCTGGAACCATAAAAAAACTAACAACCTACGCACCACATGCCGAAGCGGCTACTATTCGTGAGGCATTATTTGCGGCTGGTGCTGGAAGTATTGGTAATTATGATCATTGTAGTTTTAATATGAAAGGGGTTGGTACTTTTAGAGGTGGTGAAACATCAAACCCTACCAAAGGCAAAAAAATGGAGATTCATTCCGAGCCAGAAACCCAAATATCCGTGACATTTCCGAAGCATTTAGAATCTCAAATACGACAAGCACTTTTTTCAGCACATTCCTATGAAGAAGTAGCTTATGAAATAGTAAATATTACCAATACCAATCAGCATATTGGTATGGGAATGATTGGCACGCTAGAAGAACCAATGACGGAATCTGATTTTTTTAACTATTTGAAAGTGGAAATGGCCACAAATACAATTAGGCATTCGGCTTTTTTAAATAAACCCGTTCAGAAAATTGCTGTTTTAGGAGGCTCCGGAAGTTTTGCAATATCTGCTGCTAAACGTGCTGGTGCTGACATATTTATCACAGCTGACCTGAAATATCACGATTTCTTTCAAGCCGAAAACAACCTAATTCTAGCGGATATTGGTCATTATGAAAGTGAGCAGTTCACAAAAAACCTTTTAGTAGCATTTCTTAACAAAAAAATTACTAATTTTGCACCTGCCTTACCGTTAGGTAGGCTTATATTATCAAAGACCAGTACAAATCCTGTTAAGTATTATTAGAGTATGGCAAAAAAGAAAGAAGCAACGGTAGAAGAGCGTTTAAGAGCCCTGTATGATTTACAACTTGTAGATTCTCGTATTGATGAAATCAGAAATGTTCGTGGAGAACTTCCTTTAGAAGTACGCGATTTAGAAGATGAAGTTGCTGGAATGAATACCAGATTTGAAAAGCTTGAAGACAGCTTAGATGTTATAAAATCAGAAATCAGCTCTAAAAAGAACCTGATTGAAGAAGCTAAAGCGCTTATCAAAAAGTACAACGAACAACAAAAAAATGTTCGTAACAATAGAGAATACAACTCTATTTCAAAAGAAATTGAATTTCAGGAATTAGAAATTCAATTAGCTGAAAAAAATATCAATGAGCATAAAGTTCAGATTGATCAGAAAAAAGATGTGATTGCACAAACTAAAGAACGCTTAAAAGAACGCCAATTACACCTAAAACACAAGAAAAGTGAATTAGATGATATTTTAGCTGAAACTGAAAAAGAGGAGCAAGCGCTAATTAAAAAATCAGATGATTTCAAAAAATCTATCGAAGAGCGTTTAGTAGCTGCTTATACCAGAATTAGAACGAATGTAAAAAATGGCCTTGCGGTTGTACCAATTGAAAGAGGTGCAGCAGGAGGTTCTTTCTTTACTATTCCACCACAAGTTCAAATGGAAATTGCAGCTCGCAAGAAAATTATTACAGACGAACATAGTGGACGTATTCTAGTTGATGCTGCATTAGCAGACGAAGAACGCGCAAAAATGGAAAAGCTTTTTGCTAAATTATAAGCTATTTCAAAACATATAATAAAAGCCTTCAATTCGTTGAAGGCTTTTTTTTTTAGTATAATTTTAGCATTTTAAATATAAGGTACTTAAATGTTTTACGTCTAAACAAAAAAAGAAAACTATGAATAAGTTACTCGTAATACTATCTGCTGCCATGTTATTTAGTTGTAATAACCAAGCGCAAGTAAACCCAAAACAACAAGATGTTATTAATGCAGAGCCTATGGAAGTGGCTATGGAAAATGGTAAAGCTAAAGCCTATTTTGCTAGCGGTTGCTTTTGGTGTGTTGAAGCAATTTACGAAAGTGTAAAAGGTGTAGATGAATCCATATCAGGGTATGCAGGCGGACACACTAAA
Source organism: Bizionia hallyeonensis (assembly GCF_042657385.1). NCBI lineage: Bacteria > Pseudomonadati > Bacteroidota > Flavobacteriia > Flavobacteriales > Flavobacteriaceae > Bizionia > Bizionia hallyeonensis. The sequence continues at coordinate 145,708 of NZ_JBHSLA010000006.1, forward strand.
AACCCAACGTATGAATCTAGCAACACAGGTAAAACAGGTCATGCGGAAGCTGTAGAAATACTATACGACCCAAAAGTAGTAAGTTTTGAAACCTTGGTAGATGTGTATTTTGCATCTCAAAACCCTACACAAGTTAACGGACAAGGAGGCGACAAAGGATCTCAATACCGTTCTATTATTTTTTATCAGAACGCGGAGCAAAAAACAATTATTACTAATAAAATTAAAGACTTGGAGAAGCAGTTAGGTAAAAAAGTAGCGGCTGAAGTTTATCCTTTTCAGAAATTTTGGATAGCTGAAGATTACCACCAAGACTATGAACGTTTGAATCCAGACAATCCATATATCCAAAATGTATCCGTTCCAAGATTAAATCGTTTTAAACGAAAAATGCCTGACGTTTTAAAAACTAATCATTAAAGAAATATGGCAATATAAATTCATAAATAGTCATATTAATCGCAGTCTAAATGTTTAAAGTTTATAAATAAAAAACCCTTTAAACACTAATATTTATGGCTTTGTTGCCTTAATCGTAAAAATTAAAGGGTATAAATTATCGGTTTTTTTGAACATCCCTGTTTCTGTTTCAACCAAATCAGGCAATACATTATAAGGACTTTCATGATACTCATTTAAGTATTCTATATGTAAACCCGCTTCGGTTAAAGCATTAATAACTTCACTTAAACCGTGATTCCACCCATATTCTTTGCTAATTATTTTAGAATCTTGATTGGCATAGGTTCCTTCGTATTCTTCAAAGGTTACTTCTTCTTGCATATAACCATATTCCATAACAGGTTTACCTTCTAAATAATTGAACATCCAAACTATTGGGTGAAATTCCGCCATAAAAAAGGTGCCACCATTTTTTAAGCGCTCTGCAATCATAATTCCCCAAGGTTTTAAATCGGGTAGCCAACCAATAACACCATAACTGGTAAAAACAATATCAAATTTTTCGTTTATATGTTCTGAAGTGTCCAAAACATTGCAGCAAACAAATTTAGCATCAAGTTTCAATTCTTCATTTAAGCTTTTGGCTAATTTTATACCTTCATCACTTAAATCTACGCCTACACATGTAGCTCCCATTCTACTCCAACTTAATGTGTCCTGTCCAAAATGGCATTGCAAATGCAATAAGGACTTTCCTGAAACATTGCCTAAAGCCTCCAGTTCATAAGGCATTAAAGACGATTCGCCTTCTTTAAAAGCCTTCATATTATACATATCACTTTCCGCATGCACGTTTACTTTGGCATTCCAAGTCTCTTTATTGGTCTCAAAATAGTTTTTTTCTAAATCCATTTTCTAGTTATATATCTGTCTAAAATACTATAACTTTACAAATTATAACACATATTAACTATGAAACACCACATACTTCTATTCAGCATTTTACTATTATTTTATTCTTGTAAATCAGATAAGAATGGTGAACCTGCCGCTACAATTGATAAAAAACCACTTACAACTTCCCAAAAAATAGCACACGCTTATGGTATTGAAAACTGGGATTCCGTTAATAGCATTACCTTCGCTTTTAATGTTTTAAAAGATAGTACCTTATTTAAACGTTCGTGGAAGTGGTCTCCAAAAACCAATGATATTACATTAATCACAGCAAATGACACCATACGTTACAACAGAAATCAAATGGATAGCACATTTGTAAAGGCGGATAAAGCTTTTATAAATGATAAATTTTGGTTGCTAGCGCCTTTTAATCTCGTATGGGATTCAGGAACCACAATCTCCGCGCCGGTTGAGGAAATGGCACCAATTAGTAAAAAAATGTTAAATAAAATTACCACAACCTATCCTAACAATGGTGGTTATACACCAGGCGATGCTTATGATTTTTATTATAACAATAACTACTTAATCGAAGAATGGGTTTATAGGAAAGGTAATACTAAAGAGCCTTCCATGATGTCCACTTGGGAAAACAACAAGGATTTTAAAGGGGTTTTAATAGCTTTAAGTCATAAAAAAACAGATGATAATTGGGAGTTGTTTTTTGATGATGTTTCAATAGATTAATATTAAAACATCCAAAACCACCAATCTCAACGTATATATAGTAAATATCCCGCTTTAAGCGTCTATATATATTCAAAAAGGGCTTCAATCATTGGTTGAAGCCCTTTTTCCTTTTCGCTTCATTCCTAAATTTATAATTCTTATTTTTGTGGGAAACCGAAAAAACAATACACCTTGTCCAACTATAAAACGGGTTTAGAATTCGCCAAAGAACTAGACCAAAACGACCCATTATCAAGTTATCGCGAGCAATTTCACATTCCAAAAGATAAACAGGGAAATGAATTAATTTATCTTTGTGGTAATTCGCTAGGTCTTCAACCAAAATCAACCAAAAACTATATCAATCAAGAGTTAGAAGATTGGGCTAATTTAGGTGTTGAGGGGCATACTGATGCTAAAAACCCCTGGTTACCCTATCATGAATTCTTAACCGAAAGCATGGCCAATGTGGTTGGAGCCAAACCTATAGAAGTGGTTGTTATGAATACCTTGACAGCCAATTTACATTTCATGATGGTGTCTTTTTACAAGCCAACAGCTAAACGTTATAAAATTGTTATTGAAGCGGATGCCTTTCCATCTGATAAATATGCGGTAGAATCCCAATTGCGTCATCATGGTTATGATGATAAAGAAGGTTTATTACTTTGGAAAGCACGTGAAGGGGAAGAATTACTTCGTTATGAAGATTTAGAAGCTATTCTTAATGCACACGGGGATGAAGTGGCTCTCGTTATGATTGGCGGTGTCAACTATTATACAGGACAATTTTTCGATTTAAAACGCATTACAAAACTAGGACACCACCACGGTTGTATGGTAGGTTTTGACTGTGCGCATGGTGCTGGAAATGTAGGACTTAATTTACATGATTCTGGAGCCGATTTTGCCGTTTGGTGTACTTATAAATATTTAAATTCCGGACCAGGAAGTTTAGGTGGTTGCTTTGTTCATGAGCGTCATGCACATGATAAAACATTAAATCGCTTTACAGGTTGGTGGAGTCATAACAAAGAAACACGTTTTAAAATGCGCGATGAATTTGATGTTATTCCAGGTGCCGAAGGTTGGCAATTAAGTAATCCACCAATTCTATCTATGGCAGCTATTAAAGCCTCTTTGGATATTTTTGAAGAAGTTGGCATAAAAAAGCTCAATGAAAAATCGAGAAACTTAACAGCGTATTTCGAATTCCTATTGAAACAATTGGGTGAAGATGTTATTCGGATTATAACCCCTGAAAATCCAGATGAACGCGGTTGTCAATTATCCATTCAAGTAAAAACCGCCGACAGAAAATTATATGACAAACTTACTCAAGCTGGCGTTATTAGTGATTGGCGCGAACCAGACGTTATTCGTTGTGCGCCTATCCCCTTATACAACTCTTATCAGGATGTTTATGAGATGGTGGAGAAATTAAAAAATATATTAAACTAAGATGTCACGCAGAACGTCATAAAGAATCTTGTTAACGGCTCCTCAAAACACCTTAAATTATAAAAACATCACATTTGTGATACATTAATATGAAAAACAAACAACAAAACATACTCATTATCGGTGCTGGACTTTGTGGTAGCCTTTTAGCTTTGCGTATGGGGCAACGCGGTTATAAAGTGACGGTTATGGAAATGCGTCCCGACTTACGAAAAGTCGATATCAGCGCTGGTCGCTCTATAAATTTGGCATTGTCAGATCGTGGCATTAAAGCCATGAATTTAGTAGGTATTCAAGACAAAGTAGAACCACTCTGTATTCCCATGAATGGGCGTATGTTACATGATATGGAAGGTAACACAACCTTGGCGCCATATAGTGGTCGCAATCATGAGTTCATTAACTCCATTTCTCGTGGACAACTAAATGCGCTTTTATTGGATGAAGCTGAAAAACATGATAACGTGGATATCTATTTTAATAGAAAATGTGAATCTGTTGATTTTGAAAATACCACAGCTCGTTTTACTGAATTCAATACCCAAAAGGAATTTATTGAGGATGCCGATATTATTATTGCAACCGATGGTGCTGGTTCTGCCATGCGCCAAAGTTACTATTTAGGACATAAATTCTTGTTTAGCTTTTCACAAGACTATTTAACCCATGGCTATAAAGAATTAAGTATTCTTCCAGGCGAAAATGGCAGCTATAAAACCTATAAAAATGCCTTACATATTTGGGGCCGTGAAGCATTTATGCTTATTGCATTACCCAATTTGGATGGCAGTTTTACAGTAACTTTATTTTTAAGTTATGAAGAAGGTGAATACAATTTCAATAATTTAACCACCAAAGAGCGTGTTTTAGAATTCTTCTCAAAATACTTTAAAGACGCTTTAGAATTGATGCCCAATTTGGTTGATGATTTCTTTGAGAATCCAACCGCACCTTTAGGAACAGTAAAATGTTCGCCTTGGCATTACAAAGGAAACACCTTGCTCATGGGTGATGCCGCTCATGCTATTGTACCGTTTTACGGGCAAGGTATGAATGCATCTTTTGAAGATGTAGTAGAATTTGATAAAGTTTTAGATGCCGGTCATGCCAATTGGGAAACCATTTTTAAAGTTTACGAAAAATCTAGAAAACAAGATACGGATGCGATTGCCGATTTAGCTATCGATAATTTCCACGAAATGAAAGGCCATGTCAATCATGCCAATTTTAGAGAAAAGCGTACATTAGAAATGGCTTTTGAAAAAACATTTCCCAATCATTATTCATCCAAATATTCATTGGTGACATTTAATGAAAATGTTAGTTATCACGAGGCCATGACACGAGGCCGCGCGCAAGATAAAGCAATTTTGAACATGTTGGCTGATGGTGCAATTACAGAAGTTGAAAACATATCAAACGAAAAACTAAAAATTCTTTTAGATAAGGTAAAAGCCGAAACCGAAGCCATTCTTGAAGATGATAGAATTGCCGGATTGAGATAAAAAACCGAACCAGACCTTTCCGAAAGAAGAGCAATGTAAGGTTAAAGTTAGTATTAATAAAGCACTCTTTTTTTCGCCCGAGTAAGAGTTCCTTCCCCAAGGAAGGTTAGCATGGGCATTTTATTATGACAAAAGTAACACCAAGAGGCGCCTATCCACATGTAAAACGTGTAGGCGATTTTATATTTGTTTCAGGCACCAGTTCCCGAAGAGCTGACAATACCATTGCAGGCGTTGATATTATTGACGAGATGGGAACAAAACACCTAAATGCGGAAGTACAAACACGTGAGGTTTTAAAAAATATTGATAAAAACCTACAAACCATTGGCGCATCTATAAAAGACGTGGTGGATGTTTCTACGTTTTTAGTAAACATGAACGACTTTGCGGGCTACAATAAAGCCTATGCTGAATTTTTCGATAAAGAAACGGGACCAACAAGAACTACCGTTGCCGTACACCAATTACCACATCCGGATTTAGTAGTGGAGATTAAGGTAACGGCTTACAGAAAAGAAGAATAAAGAATTAAGACAAAAGAATAAAGACCGAGTAGATCACTATTCTTTTATCTTTTGTCTATCATCTTGAAATCAAATGAACATTCAAAACTACATAAACGGAAAATTCATACCTCCCATTTCTAATGAGTGGATAGACAATTACAATCCTTCAAATGGTGAGATTTACGGACAAATTCCAAATTCATCAAAAGAAGATGTAGAAAACGCCTATATAGCTGCAAAATCAGCTTTCCCTAGTTGGTCTCAAACGACACTAGACGAACGTAGTCGCATTCTCATTAGAATTTCAGAAATACTAGAAGCCAACTTACAACAATTTGCAGAAGCCGAAAGTAAGGACAATGGCAAACCTATTTCTTTAGCTAAAGCCGTGGATATTCCTCGAGCCGCCAGTAACTTTCGTTTCTTTGGAAATGCCATTACGCAATTTTCAAGTGAAAGCCATGAAAGCGTTGGTCAAGATGCGGTAAATTACACTTTACGTCAACCAATTGGTGTTGTGGGTTGTATTTCGCCATGGAATTTACCTTTGTATTTATTTACATGGAAAATTGCACCAGCTTTAGCTGCTGGCAATTGTGTGGTTGCCAAACCAAGTGAAGTCACTCCCATGACGGCTTATTTATTAGGAGAAATTTGCAACGAAGCAGGTTTACCTAAAGGCGTATTGAACATTGTTCATGGTTTGGGTGGTTCAACAGGTCAAGCTATTATTGAACATCCAGATATTAAGGCCATTTCATTTACTGGAGGCACCGCAACAGGCGCGCATATTGCCAAAGTAGCGGCGCCTATGTTTAAAAAATTATCATTGGAATTAGGTGGGAAAAACCCCAATATTATATTCGCAGATTGTGATTATAATGATATGCTGGACACAACTGTTCGGTCCTCATTTGCCAATCAAGGTCAGATTTGTTTATGTGGTAGCAGAATTTTTGTAGAAGCGTCTATTTATGAAAAATTTAAAACTGATTTCGTTGCTAGAATACAAACTTTAAAAGTTGGACATCCATCAGAAGCCGCAACCAATATTGGTGCTTTGGTTTCCAAATCGCATCTTGAAAAAGTGATGGAATACATCCAAATTGCCAAAGACGAAAAGGGTAAAATTCTTTGCGGTGGAAATCAAGTCATTGTAGCAGGTTATGAAAATGGCTACTATTTAGAGCCTACTGTTATAGAAGTACCAACCGACGAATGCCGCGTGAATCAAGAAGAAATTTTTGGGCCAGTTGTTACCATCATGCCTTTCCAAACGGAAGATGCCGTATTACAAATGGCAAACAAAGTTAAATACGGTTTATCAGCGACACTGTGGACAAATAACTTAAAACGAACTATGCGTTTGAGTAATGAATTACAAGCTGGTATTGTTTGGGTGAATACGTGGATGATGCGTGATTTACGAACGCCTTTTGGGGGTGTAAAAGCCTCTGGTGTTGGTCGTGAAGGTGGCTTTGAAGCCTTACGCTTTTTTACGGAGGCGAAAAATGTTTGTATAAAGTATTAAAGATGGGAATTGGCAGAAGAGAATTCACAAAATTAATTGGTTTAGCTCTGACAGGCGCAATAATCGATCCTCTTCAAGCAGTTGTGACTCATAATGAATATTATATAAATAAAAAATTAGGAATCATGTTTACCATTCCTAAATCATGGGGTTTTGTTAAAATTAAAGATTTTGGCAAAATAAAAGACAAACAAATTCTTGATGGTTTTTATGAATCGATAAAAAATGAAGTTTATGAAGATTTAGGAAGTCCTATTTGTATTGTTACAAAATATTACGAAGACCTTCCCGAACATGATGGCTTGTTTTCTCCTTCTATAATACTTAAAATAACACCTAAATCAGAGTTTGATAGTTATGGCCATAAGAATTTTGAAGAATTAATCCATATGTCAAGAAAAAATGACAACTCTGTTTTAAAAGATTATAAAATTGTTAATATTTATGTCCCTTACACATTAAATAATTGTCAATTTTTTGAAGATGACTCAGAATATTTATTTGAACATAAAGAACTCAAAAAACCAATAAAAGTAGAACAAAAGAGCATTAAATTTGAACATCAAAATTTTTATTATCAGTTTAGTTGTCATCAGTCTTTAGAAATGAACGAAAAAGCCGATATTGAATTTGAAGCCTTTAAAAAAAGTATAAAATTAATATGAATCTAAATCTAAACAACAAATACGCATTAGTTTGCGGTAGCACAGCAGGAATAGGAAAAGCAACAGCCATGGCACTTGCCAATGAAGGTGTTCAAGTTACCTTAATAGCTAGAAACGAAGACAAGCTAAAAGCTACTTTAGCAGACTTATCAGATCATAGAAACCACGATTATATAGTTGCCGATTTTTCAAACCCAGACGAATTGAAGTCAAAAGTTTCTGACTATATTTCAAAAAATCACGGATTCCATATATTGGTAAATAACACAGGTGGACCAGCCGGAGGCCCCGTTTTTATGGCAGATTTGGACGAATTTCAAAAAGCATTCACACAACATTTAAAATGTAATCATGTGCTAGCCCAAACGGTTGTTCCTTTTATGAAAGAAGCTGGTTATGGTAGAATTATAAATGTTATTTCTACATCCGTTAAGCAACCTCTTGATGGGTTAGGTGTTAGTAACACCATTCGTGGCGCTGTTGCCAATTGGAGTAAAACCCTTGCCAATGAGTTAGGACAATTTGGAATTACGGTGAATAACGTGCTTCCTGGTGCGACTGGAACGGAAAGATTGACAGAGATTATTAAAAACAAATCAGCTAAATCCGGAAATAGCGAAGAAGAAGCTGCCAACGCAATGAAACAAGCCGTTCCAGCTAAACGTTTTGCCAAACCTGAAGAGTTAGCTGATGCTATTACCTTCTTGGCCAGCGAGCGCGCTAGTTATATTAATGGCATTAATCTTCCTGTTGATGGCGGACGAACTAAAAGTCTTTAAAAAATGATTAAGACCTTTTATATCACAATAGTTTTCATGCTTTTTTCAGGAATAGGTCATGCCCAATATACGCTGAAAAACTATTCCAATGCAGAAATTGATAAACTGCCAATAGTTAAAGAAATTGCTAATTGGATTCAGTATAATCAAATTGATAATGTGATACCTTTATTAGCCAATAAAAATATTATTGATCAGACGTATTTAGATTCAGAAACCACATTTTTATCCCTCGAGTATACTAGAGATCGAATTGATTCCAATACGCATACCACTGTAGTCGATGATCGTAACATTGTTTGGTATGAACGCAACTTTTATAAAAACAGTAAATCGAAATTAAAACCACGCTATCAAATTTACTTTACCGTAGAATTTAGTAACGATTCTTATAGGATAATTGATCTTCGATTTGGCAAGAAGAAAAAAATAAACACGAGTGAATATGATACAAATTGATGCCAAAGTTTGTAACTTTATATCATTCATTTCTTAAAAAAACACAAAATGAGCACCATATTTCCACCTATTAATTTTAAAGCATGGATAGAAGAAAACAGACATCTTTTAAAACCACCAGTTGGCAATAAAGTTGTTTGGAAAGATGGCGATTTCATTGTGATGGTCGTGGGCGGCCCAAACAACCGAAAGGACTACCATTATAACGAAACACCTGAATTCTTTTACCAAATAGAAGGTGACATGGTTTTAAAGGTTATAGAAAATGGCAAACCAAAAGATATTCATATAAACGAAGGAGACATTTTCCTACTACCGCCAAAAGTGCCGCATTCTCCACAACGAGGTGCCAACACCGTGGGATTAGTAATTGAATATCCTCGAGAAAAAGGTATTCAAGATGCCTTACTTTGGTTCTGCGAAAACTGCACCACTAAATTATACGAAGAGGATTTTACCGTTGAGAATATTGAAACGGATATGCCTGTAATTTTTGATAAATACTACGGCGATCAAGCCAAACGAACATGTCCTAATTGTGGCGAAACCATGGAGCCACCAAAAAAAGTACAGATAGAAGACTAAATTATGAAACGAAAACTTCGAATTAACGGCCACTCACACCTACTTCCCTATCCAGAGGAAATTCCCCAATTTATGCAAGACAAGGGTATTTTCTGGGTAGATAAAGACCGGAAATTTATGCTTCAGAAAGATTGGAACAGACCCATTACGGATTCTAGTTTCTTTTTAGATGAAAAGTTAGCATGGATGGAGCGTTTTAAAATAGACCACGCCGTAGTTTTAAATTTATCGCAGTTATACGGAAATGGTTTACGTGTGGAAGAAATGCGAAAAGCCTTGCGTTTTCAAAATGATTTTAATGCGAAAGCACAACGCGAAAACCCAAGTAAATTTACCTGTGGTTTTGTTGTTCACCCTGGTTTTGTAGAAGGTGCCTGTTGGGAAATTGAACGTTGTGTGGAAGAACTAGGCATGCAATTGCTCTGCTTACCAACCCACTATATGGATACCATTGGTACGTGGCGTTGTATTTTTGATGAAGAAAATGAGCCCATTTTTGAATTGGCCAATAAATATAATTTAGCCGTAGAAATTCATCCTTATGATGGTGAAAAGTTCATCAAGTTAGAAAACACCTCTTGGCGTTTTCACTTAATTTGGATGTTGGCGCAATGCGCGGATGCCTATCATTTTTTAACCTTAAATGGGTACCAAGATAAGTTCCCAAATATGCGAACCTGTTTTGCACATGGTGGCCAATTAGCACAAATTAATTTAGGCCGCCGAATTCAAGGGTTTGATGGCAGACCAGATTTATTTGAAGGCAAAAGTCACCCGAGAAAAGCCGTTGGACATAAAAACATCTTTTTTGATACTTTGGTTCATGATACTGGTGGCCTGCAATTATTAATAAAAAATCAAGGCTCCAAACAAGTGTTAATGGGACTTGATGATCCCTATCCACTAGGCGAAATGGAAAGTGAAAAACAATCGTCCTATCCCGGAAAGATTTTAGATCTGGCCATGGAACAAAAAATAATTTCAGAAACCGAACGCGATGCCATTTGGGAAGACAACGTTATCCAGTGGTTGTGTGGTGATGATGAAATAGCGAAACAGAAATTAGTCAACCGGATTTTAGGATAAATTGCCACTATAATCAAGCAAGCAGCTCAACAACAAACAACTCGCAACAGTTAACAATAAAACATGCATTTCCTTTCAGAAGATTTAGATACCTATGTGGTAAACCATTCGGAAAACGAACCTGAATTACTACAACAGTTAACACGAGAAACCTACCAAAAAATTTTGCAACCACGCATGTTAAGTGGGCATTACCAAGGTCGCGTGTTAAGTATGATTTCTAAATTAATCAACCCAAAAACCATTTTGGAAATTGGCACTTATACCGGGTATTCCGCTTTGTGTTTAGCAGAAGGCATGCAAAAGGAAGGCGAACTTCATACCATTGATATTAACGAAGAGCTTGTTGATTTTCAGCGCAAATATTTTGATAAATCTGAATTTGGAGCGCAAATTCATCAGCATTTAGGAAACGCCTTGGATATTATTCCAACACTCAATAAAACCTACGATTTGGTTTTTATAGATGCCGATAAGGAAAACTATTCTGCGTATTTTGAACTGATTATAGAGCGTTTAAATCCTGGAGGCATCATCTTGTCAGACAATGTACTTTGGAGTGGTAAAATACTCGATACAAGCTTTAAAAAGGACGACACATCCACTCCGGCTTTAATTGCATATAACACATTGCTTAAAAACGATCCATGTGTAGAAACTGTTTTATTACCCATTCGTGATGGGTTAACGATTAGCAGAAAAAAATAATAATTCACGACATTTAAAAATGTAAAGCACTTCCCATAAAAGGAGCCTAAATTTTTTGATTAATGTCATTTCTACATACTAATATCTATTATAATCCAACAAAACAACCATGTTTGAGAATACGGAAAATAACAGCTTTTGGAAGACAGGCAACGGTAAAGATTTTCTAGTTTGGGCCAATATCCATGAAGAAAATTTAATATCTAATTATAGCACTCAATTATTTCTTCAGTACGATGATGAGCTAGAAACATTAACAAAAGGGTGGTTAGAAAATGGTGATTTTAAAACCATCATGAAATCTTTACACCAGAATCATGAAAATAAGAACCTACCTTTAAACTATCTGAAATTTAAAAATAATTTGTACCATGTCCCAAATTGGGTTGATTTCGATTTAATTCAAGCAGGCTGTAAACTTTCAGAAAGAAGTGGTCTAAACGGACTCTTGGTTTTACGCAACTTTGCCCTTTTAGGTGGTTATAATTTTGCAAACCTAACCAAGCCTTTAGTTGCTACTGGATCTTTAGAAAAGGGAGCCGCTAACCGCCTTTATAACACACTCAATTTTTGGGTTGAAGTTAGTAGAAGCGATAAAAATGCACATGACAAGCGCTTAAATGCATGCATGCAAACGCGCTTAATTCATTCTGCCTCGCGCTTAATGATTCAAAAAAAACATCCAGAATGGAATAAAGATTGCTATGGCGAGCCCATTAATTATGCCGATATGATTGCTACGAACATTGCTTTCACGGTTTACTACTTATATGGATTACAAAAATTAAATTTCAACTATTCTGAAAAGGAAGAATTAGGCGTTTTCCACCTATGGAAATACGTAACCTATCTTTTAGGTGTTCCAAAGGAACTTATTCCGAACAATAAAATAGAAGCTTTAAGTTTCTTTCATTTTTGGACTAAATACCAAGGGCAACCAGACGAAGATGCTATTAAACTCTCCGAGTCGTTGTTAAATGAAAACACCCCTATAAGTATGTTTAAGTTAGATATTATTAAACGAAATATGGGATATATTCATAAAAGTATTTCTAATTATTTAATTGATGGCAACATCCGGCAAAACTTAAATATACCAGAGGTCCGATTTAAGAATATCATTCCGAAAGCCGTGCAATTGAAGAATCAATTAATTATAAACACAGAACGGGAAATTCAGGAAGGAAGAGCAAATCAGAAAAGTATATTGAATGATTATAAAAATGCCATCACTCAACAGGTCATTTAAAATTCTAAATACAACATTTAGAAAATTATCCTCTCGTGGAATATTCTTAATAGCAATTCATGATGGAGTTATGAACTAGTAGCAAGGTCTATAAACCTATTTATCCTGCAAGCTATCGGAAATAAATTGCTATATTTAATTTTACCTAACTTGGTTGCTATAATAAACAAACCAGCGCATCAATTTGCATGTAATGTGGATGTGTAGTCTGGATTCTAATTTAGCACCTTTATAAATTATGTTTTTATGAAATTAAACTTATTGTCCTGTGAAGCTCAAAGACCAGACAGACGAGCGATAGCCAAATGTATGGTTGAGATTTCAAAAAACATATCTGAATCTCTAGCTAATGAACTCACCGATATCCTATTAGAAGGCGATGCTGTTGCTATTGCCGTATCTGATAAAAACTCGGGTTCGGCATTAAGAGCTTTGCGAAAATTGGATATTGATTATGAGATTATAGAGTAAGTTTATAATTCGTAATAGCTTATCATTTAGCAGAATAGTTAAAACTTGACTTTCTTAAAAAAATTAACGAACTTCGTTTACAACTGATATAAAACATTCAAACGATTTCATATCATAACGTTGTGCCTCATTTAAAAAACTGAACTAATTGAAGATATTTCCCGAAAAAAAGTATTTAATTGACTTAAAGAATGAGAGTTCGAAAACTCTTTCCGACTTGCAGAAGGAAACTTTGTCGGACGAACAATTTATTGTGAAATGGAATAAAATATTTATCGGAAAGGTTAGTCAAAATGGCTTTGAAATAAAATTAGCAAAAAGAATATTTGGCTCATTTTGTGTCGTGAAAGGAAAAATAGAAAACAAAAATGGAATGTTGGAAATTCAAATCAGTAAAATATATAAACTGCTTTTAAGGATTTTAGTTTTATTTCTCATTTCGGGATTTGTTATTTCATTAATTCGGGGCGAATTCGAAACTTCATTAAAAATCATTCTACTCATTTTGGGTTATAGGCTTTTAATTATTGAATTTTGGTTCAGAATGAATTCAAAAAAAAGCATGAATGAATTGACAAAGGTCATCGGAATAATTAAACAAGAAAAAAACAAGGCACAACATAGTATATAAAAAATTGCTATTTTGTGCTTAACCAATGTTAGTTGCTTTGTTTGCTTGCATCTGATTTTCCTTCGGAAAATCCTCGCACACAAACACGCAACATTTCATATACGTAAACGTAAACGAAACTGAAAAATTATAATAAAGAAAATGCTTATCTAATAAAGTAAAGACCCAATATTCTTTTAAAGTTTCCGCCTCACAGACCCCGTAAAATCCTCCAATTCGTCTTTTACTTTATTCAGTTCGTCTTGAACATCTTTGGTAACGCTGGTATCAATGCCATTTTTTTCGGCACTTTTGGTGATTTCAGATTTCAGGTCGTTGGACGCATCTTTAAGCATGCGCATACCTTTACCCATTCCGCGAGCTATTTCAGGAATTTTATCGGCACCAAAGACCATGACTACTATAAATAGTATAAACATGATTTCGGTAGTACCTATAAATAAGTATATGGCTTGTTGTATCACGATGCAAATATAGTAAGTAGTTTGATACGAATAAAAAAAGCCGACTGTTAAAAGTCGGCTTTTAATAAAATATTATAATAATTAATCTTTTTTCTTATCCTTGAACTGATCAAACTGGCTTTGTGTCACTTCTCGTGGCCACGAATTGTTTGATGTATCTACATCAGCTGTCTCTAAATTAGGATCGACAGTAATTTTAACAATCTCCTTATCAGACGCTACTGCTTTGCTTACTTCTTTATCATTTAACCGCCAGATTTGTGCTGGATATTTTTCCATTTTGGTTGTACCATCGGCATAGGTATACTCCACTATAATTGGCATGACTAATCCGCCTGGCTTCTCAAACGTTACGCTGTAGAAATATTTAGGTTGTTTAATTTTAGCACGTTCTTCAGGTGTAAAATTATCCATTACATATTCCTTTAAAGTTGGTGAGTTTTCTAAAAGCGTACCATTTTTCATGTCTTCAGTAAATTCCTCACTTCCTTCTTCAACCATATAAACTAAAGGTGGTAAATCGCTCATTTTCATGCCACGTTGTTTTACCATTTCTTTAATACGTGCATTAGGCTCCGATGAAACATAATATTTTTTCACCTCTTTAACACCCATATCTACATAATCTGTTGTATAAAACCAACCTCTCCAGAACCAATCTAAATCGAATGCCGATGCATCTTCCATAGTTCTAAAGAAATCTTCTGGTGTTGGGTGCTTAAACATCCAACGGTTTGCATATTCCCTAAAGGCATAGTCAAACAACTCACGCCCCATAACGGTTTCTCTTAAAATATTTAGAGCTGTAGCCGGTTTTCCATAAGCATTATTTCCAAACTGATAGGTGTTTAAACCTTTAGTCATAATAGGCGCAATATAATCTTGATCGCCACCCATATAAGGTACAATGTTAGCGGCTGGTCCACGACTTGATGGATATTTATCATGTCCTTCAGATAAAGCGGCTGGATACCACTCACCAAAATCTTGTTCAGCTACATATTGAGCGAAGGTATTTAAACCTTCATCCATCCAAGTCCACTGACGCTCATCACTATTTACAATCATGGGGAAATAGTTATGGCCTACTTCATGGATAATAACACTAATCATCCCGTATTTAGTACGATCGCTGTATTTTCCATCTTTATCTGGACGTCCGTAATTAAAACAAATCATTGGGTATTCCATTCCTTGTTGCTTGGCATGAACCGAAATAGCTTTATGGTATGGATAATCAAATGTCATACGTGAGTATGTTTTTAATGTACTTGCCACGGCATAGGTGGACCACTCTTCCCATAACGGGTTTCCTTCTTTAGGGTACATAGAAACAGCCATGACATCTCTGTCGCCAATTTTAACTGCCATCATATCCCAGATGTATTTTCTAGACGTTGCAAATGCAAAATCTCGAACATTTTCTGCCGAATATTTCCAGGTTTTACTCCCTGTTGCACGACCTTTTTCTGCCTTTTCAGCTTCTTCTTGTGTTACGATAAAAACAGGCTTATCATAGGATTCTTGCGCTTGTTCGTAACGCTTCATCATGTCTTTTGAAAACACCTCTTTACGGTTGGTTAAAACACCCGTTGCATCCATAATATGATCTGAAGGCACCGTAATATTCACTTCATAATTACCAAACGGTAAAGCAAATTCATCACGTCCCCAGAATTGGGAGTTTTGCCAACCTTCTACATCACTGTAAACAGCCATTCTTGGAAAGAACTGTGCAATAATATAGTTTCTATTACCATCTTCTGGGAAAAATTCATATCCAGAGCGTCCACCCATATTTACATAATCATTAATATTGTACCACCATTTGATAGAGAATACAAATTTATCACCTGTACCCATTGCTTTTGGCAATTCAACACGCATCATGGTACGATTTATCATGTGTGGCAATGCTTTTCCGCTAGCATCTGTAACGGCTTCTATTTTAAAACCACCATCAAAACCGTCTGTCATATATTCTGAAGCAAAGCTACCAGCTTGTTGTGCTCCACGCACACCACTACCTTCAATTAAAGGCGACTGTGAATCTTTAGCACGCATATTTTGATCTAGCTGCACCCATAAATACTTTAAAGGATCCGGTGAATTATTAGTGTATGTAATAGTTTCAAAACCGGATATTGTGGCTTTGTCATCATCCAACGTTAAATCCATTTTATAATCTGCTTGCTGCTGATAATAAGCTGGACCTGGTGCTCCTGATGCTGTACGGAACATATTTGGTGTTGAAAATTCATCATACAATTGTTTGAATTTATTATTGTTTGTATGACCTGGTTTACGTTCTGGTTTCTGTTCCTCATCTTGAGCAAATGCTCCAAGGGAAACAAATAAAGCAGATAGAAAAAGGTACTTTAGTTTTCTCATAGTTGGTTTGTATTACTATATAATTGATTGGAAAATTAACACTTTTTTAAGGTAATGAATTACATTAATTAAAGTTTAACATTCCTTTATCATTTTGTTTTATCAGTATAAAGCTATTATTCTCATCATTAATATTGGTTCTTACAATATTTTTCTGGTCAGGAAACAAATCGAATAATACTTGATTACTAACTTCAAATGATTGGATTGAAGGCACATTTGTAATTTCTAAATAACAATACACAATGTCATTTTCATATTCTTTACCTAAAAACAGCATATTAGCGTGCTTGCCATTGATGGTTATCGCCATTTTTTCAACAAGATATTTTCCAATATATTGGTTTACATTTTTAGACTCACTTTTGGCTGCTAATGTTACAGTTTCGTCATATCTTGTGCGAATTAAACGCTCGAAATCATCTACAAATATTCGGGTTATAATTTGAACGGATTGTTTTTCTTTTACATATTCAATTTGCGTAATACTCACATAATATTTGTGTGCTGACGAAAAAGCTAGAAGTGGAATAATGGCTAAAATGAATAGGTATTTAAGTAATTTCATTTATTTGTGATTTTTAAAATGCTAATGTAGTTATTCATTGGGTTCAAAAATTATTCCATCTTAAAATTACGGATACTTTATGTTTTTATTATCATAATAAATAAACAGCTTTTCCTTAAGATACTCATAGTGATTAACCGCTGATTTGTTTTTACAACGTTCTAGAAAGTCTGGTTGTTCTGAAACAAAAAAGAGAAATTCCATAACATATACATCCTCCAAAGGGTAATCGGCAAAAACAGTTTCCGAAATATGGGTTTTTAAATGATACATAAGCGCTTCTTTTTCTTCTAATTGCACAAACGTTTTCATTTCTTTGGTTCTACCGGTGATAGCATTAATAACCGGAACCAGCCTAATTGAAGCTCCTAAACCTCCTAAAGAGCCACCGAGTTTTGGGTCTAAATCGCCAGCATCTTTTAAATGTCGTTGTGTCTGTGTTAATGGTTTGCCTTGATAACTGGGAATACCCGCTTTTTTAGATGTCATGGGTTCGCCTTCCACATTAGCCACATCAGAATTCATATTTCCCGTTAAAACTTTTCCAACGGTTACCTCATCTAGTTTATTTAAGTGTTCCAATAAGGTAATAACTACTGTTCCGTTTTTATAAGTTTCTTGGTCCACCATAAGCATTTGCAATTCATGCTGAAGGGACGAAAAAATTAAGGTATCCTGTAACTTGACTTCAATTTCAAACAGTCCAGAACTATTAGTAATAGTGTTCTTTTTTGATGATTTATTAATAACATGAACATTCTCGGCATCTTGAGATGTTAGTACTTTTCCCCGAAGCATTTTAGTTTGCGCAACCACATGGTGATGCGTAAAGCCACAAACCAAAATCACGATACATAGGAATTTACCCATAACACGTTCACCTTTTTATATTTTGTTTATAGCGTTCCAATTTTTCAACTAAAAACTGCAAAACATCAATTCCATTTATACTTTTACAACGCTCTAAAAATTTCGTATCTTCAGAACAAAAGTAAAAATAATCCATACGCAAAGCTGGTTCTAATGGATAATTAGTAAACAAATCAGCTTCATGAGCCACGCGAATTTTGTGCAAAAGCTCATCTTTCTCTTCGAGCTCTGCTTGCCTTTTATAGCGTTTAATGTTGCCATTAATGGTATTTACCAGCATGCCAATCATACCACTTTTAGCATAACTTAAACGCCTTTCGGTTTGGGTGGGCATTTTTCCTTGATAACTAGGAATACCTGCTTTTTTAGCTGTCATGGGTTCGCTTGCTATGGATTGAACATCTTGCAATAAATTACCTGAAAGCACTTTTCCTACCAGCACTTCATCCAGCATATTTACTAAAGGCTCCAAAAACACCTGAATTTGTTTCTCCTGAAGCATTTCAGCGTCTACAACCAAAGAAATTAATTGATGCTGAATAGATGAAATTATAATGACATCATTCAGCATTCCCGGAATTACAAACGCGCCAGAAGCATTGGTAATGGTGAATTTTTTTGATGTTTTATTAATGACATGAATATTTTCAGCATCTAAATTTGTGATAACCTGACCTTCCAAATCTATAGTTTGAGAAAACATATTTGCGGTGAAAATAAATAGTAAGAATCCAAATCTAATCGCTTTCATGAGTATTAGCGATTTTTAGATTTTGTTTGAAAACGCGTAATTTTTCAATTAGATAATTCAAAATTTCAATAGATGATTTGTTTTTGCAACGCGCTAAAAAATCTGGTTGTTCGGAAGCAAAGTAAAAATACTCCATAACATATTCTTCTGGTAACGGATTTTCAGTGAACAAATCGTTAGAAAGCTCGTTCTTTATATTAAACATTAAATCGTCCTTCTCCTCTAATTTAACCTGTTTTTTCAACTTTTTGGTTCTACCCGAAATGGCATTTAAAATAGGATTGAGCGGAATGATCCCGCCTCCCGTAGTCGCTTCGTTTAATTTGCGTTCGCTTTGGGTTTTTAGCGGTCCTTGATAACTGGGAATGCCTGCTTTCTGAGATGTCATCGGTTCCTCTTCAACACTAGAAACATCTAACACCATGTTCCCTGTTAATATTTTTCCAACGACTACTTGATCCAATTCATTTAATTGCTCTTCTAAAGTAACCACCAAGGTTTTATTTTGTATAATTTCAGCATCTATTAAAACAGATGTAATTTTATGTTGAATAGATGTAAAAATTAACGTATCATTTAAAGTTGCAGAAATCTGAAACGCCCCATCAGCATTAGTGATCGTAAATTTTTGTGCCGTTTTATTAATAACGTGAATGTTCTCTACGTCTGTTGTACTTTGCACTTTCCCGGATAGCACTATAGTTTGCGCGTAACTTTGTTGAACTGTAACCAACAGCAATAAAAGAAATAATTTAATTCTGCCCATTAGTTTGTTTTAAAAACAATTCGCTTTGTTCCTGCAAGAACTCCATACGATTCAATTCGTTTTTCTTTCCTAACATACTGACTTCAAATCCGTTTTCCAAACAAAATGCAAAAAATGGTTCAACCTGTTTTAAAGGAATATTGTACGTTTCATTAATGTATTGTGGTGAATAAATATCGGCTAAATCCAATGGTCTTTTATCACGAAGTAATTGAACAGATTCTTTTTTTAAAGGTGCATTTAATAATTTATTGATTCCAAAAATATTTGCAAAATTCAACCCATTATAAAAAACACCAGGATCGGCAGCTATATTTTGTGGTTTTGTAAATTCATCTTCACCAAATTCCAAATTGCTCAAATCGCCAAAACTCATAAGAATTGCTTTTTGAGTTTCGGCATTTATAATATCAACTAATAAATCGCCTGTTAACTTGGATGGCAACAAAATTACTTCACTTAAGGTATTAATAGCTTCCACTAAAAATAAGCGCAGTTTTTTAGAATCAATAACATCTTGAGTTATCACAACTGTTCGTGCTTCATATTGTAAAGCCGAAACCTCCAACACATCTTTAATAGCCACTTCCATGATAAAATCACCATCAATATCCGCAATGGTTCCTTTGTTAGATGAAATATTAAAAATGGTAACACCTTCCACATCGCTATTCGCTATAATTTTCCCTTCCACTTCAACACGTGTTGTATTTTGAGAAAAAACAGTTCCAATTGTAAATAAGAAGAGAAATCCGAGTAATTGATGTTTCATAGTGGTAGGTTTAGTTGTGATAAAGAAACTATTTCAAATCTTAATTAAAATGCAAATAGTAGATAAACTTTTGTTAAATCCAATGTTTACTTAAATTTACAAAAATTTGGCTTATGAAACAATTACTTATTGCAAGCACATCAACTATTCATGGTAGTGGATATTTAGATTATTTATTGGAAGAATTGCAGGTGTTTTTTAAAAATTGCCAAACTATTTTATTTATTCCTTATGCACGACCAGGCGGTATGTCGCATGATGAGTATACCCAAAAAGCACGTGAGGCTTTTCAAAAAATTAATAAAAACGTGATTGGGATTCATGA
Source organism: Bizionia hallyeonensis (assembly GCF_042657385.1). Lineage (NCBI taxonomy): Bacteria > Pseudomonadati > Bacteroidota > Flavobacteriia > Flavobacteriales > Flavobacteriaceae > Bizionia > Bizionia hallyeonensis. The sequence goes on from NZ_JBHSLA010000006.1 coordinate 166,285, forward strand.
GTTTGAATCGGCTACAGAAGCAATAAATCAAGCTGAAGGTATTTTTACAGGTGGAGGTAATACCTTTGTTTTGCTTTCTCAATTGTATAAAAACAACTGTATGGAAGCTTTAAAAAATGCCATTCATGCCGGCACACCTTATTTAGGAACTAGCGCTGGCAGTAATATTTGCGGTTTAACTATTAATACCACCAATGATATGCCTATTATATATCCGCCAACGTTTAAGGCACTAGCCTTTGTACCATTTAATATTAATCCTCATTATCTAGATCCCATCCCGAATACCAAACACATGGGTGAAACCCGCGAAACACGAATTAAAGAATTTCATGCATACAACACATTTCCTGTTGTTGGATTACGTGAAGGTAGTTGGTTAGAAGTAAAAGGTAAATCCATCACCTTGAAAGGAACTTTAGATGCTCGAATTTTTGAATATGAAAAGGAACCTTATGAAATTAAAACGGATACTAGTTTACAGCATTTAACATAAGTATGACAACTAATTTCCATAAAATAGACCAATTTAACTATTGTGTTAAGCCTATTTCTGCTGAAGAAACCTATGCTGTTAGGCAACCGGTTTTAAGAGCCGGTAGACCTATTGAAGATTGTGTTTTTAAAGGTGATAAGTTAGCATCAACATGCCATTTAGGATTATTTTATAAGGAAACTATTATTGGCGTTGCCACGTATATAAAAAATAAAAACGCAGTTTTTCCTGAAGAACTACAGTATCAATTACGAGGTATGGCTATTTTAAAAAATCATCAACAAAAAGGCTTGGGAGCACTTTTAATTCGGGCAGGTGAAGCGAAATTATTAAAAATGAAGGTTGACAGATTATGGTTTAATGCGCGCGAAGTGGCCACCAAATTCTATGCAAAGCATGGCTATCAAATTGAAGGAGACAGCTTTAATATTGAAAGTATTGGTATTCATTTTTTGATGACTAAAAAACTATTTTACGTGTGAAAAACAATTTAAAGCAACCTGCTGTTTTTAGACCTCAATTATAAACTCACGAGCATTTTCAGGCTTAATTTTGAAACCAAAGAAATAATAAACGCCTATCTTTGTGCTTTAAATTATTAGCATTTTTACCATGGATAAAAAAGTGATATTAATGATTTTAGACGGTTGGGGGAAATCTCCCGACCCTAAAGTTTCCGCTATAGATCATGCCAACACACCATTTATAGATTCTCTATATTCTAAATATCCACATGCTAGTTTACGAACCGATGGCTTGCATGTTGGACTCCCTGAAGGTCAAATGGGAAATAGCGAAGTGGGTCACATGAATCTTGGCGCTGGACGCATTGTATATCAAGATTTGGTGAAAATTAATTTGGCCGTAAAGAATAATACCCTCAAAGACGAGCACACCTTAATTGATGCCTTTAACTACGCAAACATTCATAACAAACCTGTTCATTTTGTAGGTTTGGTAAGTGATGGTGGTGTGCATTCTCATATTAATCATTTATACGGATTAATAGATGCTGCCAATCAAGCCGGTGTTACCAATTCGTATGTTCATGCCTTTACAGATGGTCGTGATGTAGATCCAAAGTCAGGTTTTGATTTTATTTCAAAATTAGAAAATTTCATAATTAATTCACCAACCGAATTAGCCAGTATTACGGGTAGATATTATGCCATGGATCGGGATCAACGTTGGGAGCGTATTAAGTTAGCGTATGATGTTTTGGTGAATGGCATAGGAACTCCGGCAAAAAATGCCACGGACGCCGTTCAACAAAGTTATGATGCCGGTATTACAGATGAGTTTATAAAACCTATAGTTATGGTTGATGCGCAAAATCAACCAAAAGCAACCATCAAGGATGGCGACGTAATAATCTTTTTCAATTTTAGAACAGATAGAGGTCGTGAGTTAACGGAAGCACTTTCGCAAGTGGATTTTCATGAGCAAAATATGCATAAGCTTAATTTGTATTTTGTAACCATGACGAGTTATGATGACACTTATAATAATGTTCACGTCGTGTATCATAAAGACAATCTAAATAATACGCTTGGCGAAGTTTTAGAAAAACACAATAAGAAACAGATTCGGATTGCCGAGACTGAAAAATATCCGCACGTAACATTTTTCTTTTCTGGTGGTCGTGAAACACCGTTTACAGGTGAAACTCGAATTTTAAGAAACTCCCCAAAAGTAGCTACCTACGATTTAAAACCCGAAATGAGTGCCTACGAATTGCGTGATGCTTTAATTCCAGAATTGCAGAAAGGCGATGTAGATTTCGTCTGTTTAAATTTTGCAAATGGAGATATGGTTGGTCATACAGGTGTTATGGTTGCAGCAATAAAAGCTTGTGAAGTTGTGGATACGTGCGTTAGAGATGTTATAACAACAGCGCTTGAAAATAACTATACCACATTACTAATTGCCGACCATGGTAATTGCGAGACCATGATAAATCCAGATGGCTCACCAAATACAGCACATACCACAAATCCAGTTCCAATAATTTTAATTGACAAGGATTTAAAATCTATTAAAGATGGGGTTTTGGGCGATTTAGCACCAACAATTTTAAAACTCATGGGAGTTCCGCAACCGGAAGCCATGACGCAACATCCTCTTATATAAGCTTAATTTTGTATTTTAGGAATTAGATGTAATCTATGAATTTCACCGATAAACTTATTATAGCCGTCGATTTTGATGGAACTATTGTAGAAGATGCCTATCCAAAAATTGGAAAGCCTAAACTATTTGCTTTTGAAACACTTGAACGCTTGCAAAAAGAAGGTCACAGAATAATTTTATGGACATATAGAAGCGATATTCGTTTAGCAGAAGCTGTTGCGTTTTGTAAAGAAAATGGCTTGGAATTTTATGCTGTAAATAAAAGTTTTCCGGAAGAGCAATTCGATTATACGAAAAGCCGAAAAATCCATGCGGACATTTTCATAGATGACAGAAATATAGGCGGTCTTTTGGGTTGGGGTGAAATTTATCAATTGCTTGCCAACCCAAAGTACCATCCTCATAAACTTGCTAAAAAGAAAGGATTATTTTCCTTTTTTAGAAGATAAAATCTATCCTCTTATTAATTCAAAGTAACTTTTATCAACAGTCTCTTGATGATCAGGATGTGCTATATTTACTAATGCCTTTACGCGTTCCTTAATGGTTTTCCCGTATAAATTGGCAATACCGTATTCCGTAACCACATAATGCACATGCGATCTGGTTGTTACAACTCCTGCTCCAGGTTTTAAACTCGGCACAATACGGCTAATTCCAGATTTTGTTGTAGATGGCAAAGCAATAATTGCTTTTCCGCCTTCACTTAAGGAAGCGCCACGAATAAAATCCATTTGCCCACCAACACCAGAATACATATGTACACCTATTGAATCCGCACTAACCTGTCCAGTTACATCCACCTCTATTGCCGAGTTTATCGCTACCATTTTAGGATTTCGTTTTATTATAGAGACATCATTTGTGTAATTAGAAGCCCGCATTTCTACAAATGGATTATCATCTACATAATCATAAAGTCGCTTGGAACCCATTAAAAAAGTTGTTAAAGCACGACCACGATTAATGCCTTTATAGTTTCCGTTAATGACATCGTTCAAAATTAAATCAATAACACCATCGGAAAACATTTCCGTATGCAGGCCTAAATCTTTATGATTCGTTAAGCGTGTTAAAACGGCATTTGGAATATTACCAATTCCCATTTGAAGTGTACTTCTATCTTCAATTAAACCCGCTACATGGGTTCCAATTTTACTTTCAATTTCGGAAGGCGTTACCATGTCATGCGTTGGTAAAGCTTCATCACAATCTACAAAAACATCAATTTCAGAATGGTGAATAATTCCCGCGCCATGGGTTCTTGGCATTTGTACATTTACTTGTGCTATAACAACATCTGCATTATCAATAGCGGCTAACGTTGCTTCAACAGAAACACCTAAAGAGCAATAACCATGTTTATCAGGTACGGACACATGAATAAAAGCATATTGTAAATCCACAATATTACGTTTAAAAAGCAAAGGTAATTCACTTAAAAAAACAGGCGTATATGAACCGTTTCCTGCTTTCAAGGTGTGCCGCACATTTTTTCCTATAAAAAAGGAATTCACATGAAAACTATCCCGATATTCTGGGTTCGCATAAGGGGCATCACCTTCGGTGTGTAGCTGACAAATTTCTACATTGCGTAATTCTTCATGTCTTTCTGTTAAAGCACGAAGTAAAACTTGCGGTGCTGCGGCAGCTGCTTGAATATAAATTTTACTATTTGATTTTACGATTTTTACGGCCTCTTGCGCCGAAACTGACTTATACATAGGTTCCAATTTTAAAGTGCAAAGTTCGAGAAAAAGAATGAACTAAAAGCTGTCAAAAGTCATATTCCTAAAGATTACATAGCTTGTTTAAATTAAGTATCTTTGCCCATATTTTTGAATTATGATTATAGTAAAAACAAGAGAAGAGATAGAATTAATGCGTGAAAGTGCTTTAATTGTATCTAAAACTTTAGGAATGCTTGCCAAAGAGGTAAAGCCGGGTGTTACCACATTACAATTAGATAAATTGGCCGAAGATTATATTAGGGAGCAAGGTGCTATACCTGGATTTTTAGGCTTGTATGATTTTCCAAATACGCTTTGTATGAGTCCAAACTCACAAGTTGTCCATGGGTTCCCAACAAATGAACCTTTGCAAGAAGGCGATATTATTTCTATAGACTGTGGTGCCATAAAAAACAACTTTTATGGTGATCACGCCTACACATTTGCTGTTGGCGAAATAGCTCCTGAAATTCAAACGCTTTTAGATGTTACCAAGCAATCTTTATATGAAGGGATTCGTGAATTTAAAGTTGGTAATCGTGTTGGAGATGTTGGTTATGCTATTCAAAAATACTGTGAAGACAGAGGTTATGGTGTGGTTCGTGAATTAGTAGGACACGGCATAGGCCGTAAAATGCATGAAGATCCCGAAATGCCAAACTATGGTAAACGTGGTCGTGGCAAGAAGTTTGTGGAAGGCCAAGTAGTTGCTATTGAACCTATGATAAACATGGGAACTCATAGAATAAAACAACATCGTGATGGTTGGACCATTACTACTTTAGACAATAAACCGTCGGCTCATTTTGAACATGATGTAGCTATTGTTGATGGCAAACCTGAATTGCTTTCTACGTTTGGATATATTTATGAGGCTTTAGGGATTGTGAGTGATGAGGAGGATGCGTTTAGGCAGAAGGCGTTAGTGCTTTAACAATGAAGCAACTTTTTAAAACAATTCTTAACGTTATTCCTAGACCTATATTAATTAGGTTAAGCTATTTAGCACGTCCTATTTTAGCTTTTTTCATGAAAGGCAATACCTATACAGACCCTATTGATGGCAAAAGTTTTAAAGCGTTTCTACCATACGGTTACGGGAACCAGCGTGATAATGTGCTATCACCTTCTACCCTTTCTTTAGAACGCCATAGATTACTTTGGCTTTATTTACAAAATGATACCGATTTTTTTACCGCTAAAAAAAGTGTGCTTCATTTTGCACCAGAACAATGTTTTTTAAAACGCTTTCAAAAACTTAATAACCTCAACTATACAACAACAGATTTAGAGTCGCCAATTGCAGATGTGAAAGCAGATATCTGTAGTCTTCCCTTTGAAGACAATAGTTATGATATTATTTTATGCAATCATGTTTTGGAGCATATTCCAGATGATACTAAAGCCATGCAAGAATTGTTCAGAGTTATGAAACCTGGTGGTTATGGCATATTTCAAATTCCACAAGATTTAAATCGCGATAGTACTTTTGAAGATGATAGCATTACCGATAAAAAAGAACGTGCTGCCATTTTTGGGCAATATGATCATGTTAGAATTTATGGTCGTGATTATTTTGATAAACTCCGAAACGTGGGATTTAAAGTTGAAGAATTGGATTATACCTCTAAACTTTCTGATGCTGAAATAGAACGCTATTGTTTGGCCAAAGGCGAAATTATTCCGGTTGTTTATAAATAAAGATTGAATGGCAACTTATCATAGGATAAAAGCCGAAAGGTGCGCAGAATTTTACAGAGAAATCTTGCCTTTTTTTAATAACCAATACTGATTTTATAGTTAGAAAATTTTAACTATTAATTTAAATAGTACTTAAACTGAACTTCTAAAACCAACTAAAATGACACATCAAATTATAATTGCAACAGCTGCAATTTTTGGAATGTTAGCCGTAATTTTTGGTGCCTTTGGCGCACATGCTTTAAAGAAAACATTATCTCCAGATCAATTACAAAGTTTTGAAGTTGGCGTGAAATACCAAATGTATCATGCCTTTGTATTATTAGCATTAGGTTTTAGCCCTTACACCGTAACCGCCACAACCTACTGGTGCTTTACTATTGGTATTATTTTATTTTCTTTCAGTATTTATGGATTGGTATTATCTGATGCTATAGGAAAAAAGCTTCGGGTTTTAGGACCAATCACACCTATTGGCGGCTTGCTTTTAGTTGCTGGCTGGTTTTTGATACTGGTTAATGTGTTTTTATTGGTAATTTAAAACGGAATGATAAATAAATGCTGTTTAAGCTATTTATTTTTGAGCTCCTGAATTTCCAACATTATTTTTAATTAAAAAATCTTCCAAAACTACCAAGGACTTATCTTTAAAAATTAAATGGTCCTTTCCGTCCACTTCCTTAAGAATTTGAAAAGTGCCATTCGTGTTTTTGACAAATTTCGAATTCCCAGAATATGTACCACTTTTATTTTCTAAAGTTTCAAATTTAACGCCTTCAGTATCGATCCATAAACTATTACCGTCCTCAATAATTTGATATTTCCCAGAACAAAAAGGCCCTACAAATTTATAATACGAGGCATCAAACATTTTTCCATTGTAAGTGTTTAAAAACCCATGAAGATCCTTTTTACTATTATAAATAGGATGTAAACCTCCACCAAGCGCATTTCCTATGGTGTACCAATTTTTATCCATTCTAATTTCCAAATCACCATTGAATCTATCAATAATATCATTTTTCTTCATGGTCTTTAATTGATCTTCCATATCGGGATTGGCCATATATTTTTTCGTGTTTAAATCGTAAATAAACACATTGTTGGCATTACTTGGGTAGGTTACTAGCATACCATTTGAGCGCGGTAACATAACATGTCCGAAATCATAAGCTTGCGGTAAAAATTGGGTAACGCTTGGTAATTGGTAACCGTCTTTAGAAGCCGCGTTATATGCATAAATTCGTGTAGGATGCTCTACATTATCTAATAAAAGAACAAAGCCATCATATTCTATAGCATCTTTATACGTATTTGCCTCTACCAAAACTTGACCTAAATGATCCATAATTCCAACATTTCCACCCTTAAAATAAACAGCTATGTTATATGAATTAAAAGCACTAATACTATCCATATTAATTAAAAAGGTTTCGTATTCTGCGGTCCAAATAGCTGTTAAAGAATCTAACCGTCGTTGTTGCCTTTCCTGCTCCAATTTTTCAAGTCGCAATTTTTCATCTTCAATAGCGATGGCTTCCATAGCTTCTTCAATATTTACATACATTAATAACATATCCTGATATTCGGAGGTTTTGTTATCTGGATTCAAATCAAAATACAGTTGGGTTAAAATTTTAGCTTTTGTATAATCTCGAACCTCATTACTAACCATAGCGCCAACTCGCGCTACATTACTATCTTCAATTTCCTTAATATAGCGTCTAGCTTTACTAAAGTATTCCAATGCGCTATCTAAATCGCCTTCCAATAAACTTGCTTCGGACTTCTCGACATAAATAGCACCAATTTCGGCATCAGATTGTGAAAAAACAGGCAGTGCTAAAAACAACAGGAATACAGGAGTAAATAAAAATTTCATACAAACGATTTAATTAGAAAATATACGGGATACGTATCGGAGCAGATGTGTATCAACATGTTATAATCTAAAATAACAAGAAGTTTACAAAGAAAAAATGTGTAACCAGAAGTTTTCGTTAATATGCTAAATTATTACTATAAAAAACACGTTATATAACTATAAACTTAATTTTCAGAAGGTTGAAGGCGTTAAAACACTAATTTTCAGGAAAACCATTTATAGAAACCGTTTCGAATTCGTTTAGGTCATTCTCAAAAATTAAAAACACTTTTAATTCGGGATGTGCTTTTAAAAATTCCTCAACTTTTTCTATTCCCATGGCTTTAAAAGCGGTAGCATACGCATCAGCAATCATACAATTTTCTGCAATGACTGAAATACTCAGCAAATTGGTTTTACTAGGATATCCTGTTTTGGTATCGATAATATGAGAGTAGCGATTTCCTTGGTCATCAATTTTAAACTTCCGGTAAGTTCCTGATGTTGCCATAGACTCATTTTTTAAGCTTATGGCGTTTAAAATAGATTGTTCACCATCAAAATGTGGCATTTCTACACCCACTTTCCAACTGCTTTGTTTTTCTATATTGGTACCACGCGTTCGGATTTCACCACCAATTTCAACTAAATAATTTTTAACGTTTTTTGATTCTAAAAATAAACCAATTACATCCACGCCATACCCTTTGGCTATGGCATTAAAATCTATAAAAGTACTAGCGGGTTTGATAATGGTATTATTTTTAATGGAAACCTTATTAAAACCAACACCAAGCATGAGGCTATCAATTTTAAGACTATCTAAAGCCATTATTTTTCCTTCAGGACCAAAATCCCAGGCGTTTACAACTGCTCCAATTGTAGGATCGAAAGCACCATTAGTTGCGTGATATATTGTTTTTGCGTTGTTGAAAACATTCAGAAAATGATCATCTACTGAAACGGTTTCATTACGGTTTAATTTTGAAATATCTGAATCTGAGATGTAGGTAGACATAGATGAATTGATAACCGCAAACAGACTATCAAATTGTGGCTGATAATTGACTTCCGAATCGTAAATTACCGAATACATGGTTCCAAAAACTGGTCCTGATAACTTGGTATTTGTGGCTTCTTGTTTACAGGAAACCAATATAATGAGCATTAAAAATAGAAACCCTAATTTTTTCATATTGAAATTTATTTTTTCATTTTTTGAAGTTGCCACGTCCTAGATTCCTGTTTGCCAACAACTAGGATCGCCTTGACCGTTTAATTTAAGTTGGTTTCAATTACTTGAATTCCGTTGTATTCAATAAGGTACTCTTCGTTTAAATAGATAGGTAAATCTTCGCCATTTGGATTGCCTAACCCAACGCCAGCGTAGAGAACTTTAGCATCTTTTTCAGCTGCGTGTTTTTTAAAGGTTTCCATCCAAACTATGTCATAATTATTCGGGTTATCAGGCAATAAAACCGCCCGAATTATCACAAAAAAATATTGATTATTTTTATCAATACATACAAATTGCGGATGCCTTTTTAACTTACTATTAATGGCTACAAATTCAAAGCCACGTTGCTCCAAATCTTTACCAACATGGTTCATGGCTAAATTATGACGCTCTTGTTCTGTGAGTTCTTTTTTCATAATGCAAAATTACAAATTATTAAAAAACCAAAGAGAATAATTGCATTGAAACTTAAATCTCTATTGGATTTCTATGCTGACAGTTATTCCAAATAAAAAACCCAACATGACGATGTTGGGTTTTTAAATTTATATACGTTTTAATTTTACGGATATTATCCTCCAAAATCATCAAAACGAATGTTTTCATCTGGAATACCAAAATCCTCACCCATTTTTTGAACCGCTTGGTTCATTAATGGAGGTCCACAGAAATATAATTCGATATCTTCTGGTGCCTCATGATGATTTAAGTAATTATCAATTACACAGTTGTGAATAAATCCTACGAAACCATCACCAGGGGCATCAATATTTTCTTTTACTTTCCAATTATCTTCTTCCATTGGTTCCGATAACGCTAAATAGAACTTAAAGTTAGGGAAATCTCTTTCCAACTCATTAAAGTGCTCTAAATAAAATAGCTCACGTTTAGAACGTCCACCATACCAATAGGTTACTTTTCTACCTGTTTTTAAGGTTTTGAATAAGTGATATAAATGAGAACGCATTGGCGCCATTCCTGCTCCACCACCAACATACAGCATTTCTGCTTCAGATTCGTTGATAAAGAATTCACCATAAGGGCCTGAAATAATTACTTTATCGCCTGGTTTTTGAGCAAATATATATGACGACGCAATACCTGGATTTACATCCATCCAACCGTTTTTGGCTCGGTCAAAAGGTGGTGTTGCAATACGTACGTTTAGCATAATTTCGCGTCCTTCAGCTGGATAAGAAGCCATAGAATAGGCACGCTCTACGGTTTCAGTGTTTTTCATCACTAATGGCCATAATGCAAATTTATCCCATTCGGCTTGAAACTTATCTGGTGTGTCATGTTCTTCTGGATGCGCTGTGATATCCATATCTGAAAATTTAATTTCACAGCTAGGAATTTCAATCTGGATATAGCCACCCGCTTTATAGCCCATATCTTCAGGAATTTCAACAACAAACTCCTTGATAAATGATGCCACGTTATAATTACGAACAACGGTAGCTTCCCATTTCTTAATTCCAAATACCTCTTCTGGAATTGAAATTTCCATGTCTTGTTTCACTTTTACCTGACAAGATAAACGTGCTCCTTCAGCCAATTCTTTTCTAGAGAAATGTGGGGTTTCTGTTGGTAATGCTTCACCACCACCTTCTAATACATGGCACTCACATTGAATACATGTTCCACCACCACCACATGCAGATGGTAAGAATATTTTGTTAGCTCCTAAAGTAGATAATAAGGTATCTCCAGAAGCTACTTCAATTTCTCGTTCTCCATTAATTAAGATCTTTACGGGACCTGAAGGAGATAATTTTTGTTTGACAACTAATAGTAAAGTTACCAGTAGTAAGGTTATGATTAAAAACGCTATTACTGTCGTTATTACTGTTCCTAATGTTCCTGTTGCTAAAATCATATTACTCTATTACTTTAGTGTTTTCAGCTAATTCTTTAGCGTCTTCAGTTTGTATTTCTTGTACTTGTGTTGTTGGTTCTGTTGATGGTTCCCCTTCTTCATCTCCACCGGTTAACATACCACCAAAACTTAAAAATCCAATGCCCATTAAACCTGTAATTATAAACGTAATTCCTAAGCCTCTTAATGGCGCTGGCACATTAGAATATCTAATTTTTTCACGAATGGCTGCAATGGCTAAAATAGCCAAGAACCAACCAATTCCAGAAGATATTCCATAGTTAAGTGCTAAACCAAACGTTTCAATTTCACGAGACTGCATAAATAATGAACCACCTAAAATAGCACAGTTTACTGCAATTAATGGTAAAAATATACCTAGTGAATTATATAAAGATGGTGAAAACTTTTCGACAATAATTTCTACCAATTGTACCATTGTTGCAATGGTTGCAATAAACATTATAAAGGAAAGAAAGCCTAAATCCATTCCAGAGAAACCTTCTCCGTTGGCACTTCCATCTATCCAAGCTAATGCTCCTGGTTGTAATAAATACTGATCTAATAACCAGTTTAAAGGTACGGTTATAGCTAATACAAATATTACAGCTGCTCCAAGACCTACGGCCGTTGCAACTTTTTTAGATACTGCTAAGTATGAACACATACCTAAGAATACCGCAAAGACCATGTTATCTATAAAAATGGACTTGAAAAATAATTCTAAATGCTCTATCATTTTTTTATTCTTTTAAATTTTCTACTGTAGTTTTTTAAGGTCTTTTAAAACGACTAATTAATTTAGTCTTCTATTAAATCTTTATTTCTACTACGTTGTACCCAGATAATAAGTCCCACAATAATTAACGCCATTGGTGGCATTAGCATAAAACCATTATTTTCATATCCAAATGCATATACCCCTGTTGGTCCCGTTTCTAGACTTCCAATGGGATCTCCTAAGACTGGAATGCCAAACAGTGTCCCTGAACCTAAAAGCTCTCTAAAGAAACCCACTATAACCAAAATTACAGCGTAACCTAATGCGTTTCCAACACCATCTAAAAAGGATCTCCATGGCTTGTTTGCTAAAGCGAATGCTTCAAAACGTCCCATAATGATACAGTTAGTAATAATTAAACCAATAAATACGGATAGTGTTTTACTTAATTCGTATTGAAAAGCCTTTAAAACCTGATCTACAATAATAACTAAAGATGCAACAACAACTAGTTGTACAATAATTCTAATTTTAGACGGAATGATATTTCGCATTAATGAAATAACAACGTTACCAACACCCATAACAAAAAGTACAGCAATACTCATTACTATAGATGGTTTAAGCTCTGCTGTAATTGCTAATGCAGAACAAATACCTAATACTTGAATGGTAATTGGGTTATTATCTGATAACGGATCCGTAATTAACTTTAGGTCTTTTTTTGTAAGTAGTGCCATAATTAATTGTTGTTATTTTTTAAGTTCGTAAAGTATGGTAAGTACAATTTCAAATCCTTCTTAATCATTGCAGTTACACCATCTCCTGTAATTGTAGATCCTGCAATAGCATCAACTGCGTGATCATTTTTATCAGCATTTACAGGGTCATTATTTCCTTTGGCAACGGTAATTCCTTTAAATACCCCTGCATCCGTCAATAATCTTTCACCATAGAAATCATCCATGAAATAACGTTGTTTAATGTTTGCACCTAAACCAGGTGTTTCACCAGCGTGATCAAAAAACACACCTCTAACAACCATTTCTTCATCTAGAGCTACAAAACCCCAAATAGCATCCCAAAGTCCTTTACCTCTAATTGGCACAACATAAACCGTTTTACCGTCCTGCTGACCTTTAAATAGCGGCAAGTATCTTGATTCACCATTTTTAGCTTTAGATTGCTCTTTTTTAATGTCTATTAAATAAGGTTCTTTTCCAGCACCTTGTTCTTTAGAACTCATGAATTCCTCACGATTCATTTCTTTTAAGATTTTGCCATCTTTTACTTCTAAAACAATTTGTTCAGAAATATTAGCTTCAAATGCTTCTGCAACTTTACTGGTAGATACAAAAGCGATATCTCCTGTACCTTCATTTTCATTTACTCCTAAAGCATACAATATATTCTGCTGCTTTTCTTTTCTTTCATTTTCTTCAATATTAGGTCTTAAAGACGATGCTGTAAACGCTAATAATGAACCTACAACGACTACCATTGCAATTGCAAAAAATATCGTGTATGAATTTTTATCTGTATTAACTGCCATAATTATGCTGTTTTAACTTTTAAACGCTTCATTCTACGTTTCACATTACCTTGTACCACATAATGGTCAATAGTAGGAGCAAAAACGTTCATTAATAAAATTGCTAAGAATACACCTTCTGGGTAAGCTGGATTAAATACACGAATCATAATAGATATAAATCCTATTAAGAAACCATAAATCCATTTTCCTTTATTGGTTTGTGAAGCTGTTACTGGATCGGTTGCCATATAAACGGCTCCAAAGAGTATACTACCTATGATTAAATGTTGCCAGAATGGAACACTCATTAACCCGTAGAATTTACTTGATTCTGATATCCAACCAGCATCTACAACACCGTTGAATATTAAGCCCATAACTAAAGCACCAATAAGCGTACTTACTATAATTCTCCAGCTTCCTACTTTTGTGAAGATTAAGAATAAGGCACCAATAATAATTAAGACTTTGGAGGTTTCACCAACCGAGCCTGGAATAATTCCCCAAAACATATCCCAATAGTCATACATTACTGAATTATTTTGAGCATATGAACCCAAAATGGTTTCACCTGAAATAGCGTCTGGTGTCCCTTCTAAAGCTTTTGCTCCATGAACCCAAACCTTATCTCCCGACATCCAAGTAGGATAGGCAAAAAACAAAAAGGCACGAATAGTTAATGCTGGGTTCAGGATATTCATTCCTGTACCACCAAAAACTTCTTTACCAATTACAACACCAAAAACAACGGCTGTTGCCAACATCCATAATGGAATATCCACTGGAACAATTAATGGCACTAACATACCTGTTACTAAATAGCCTTCTTCAACTTCGTGACCTTTAATTACAGCAAATAAGAATTCTACTGCAAGACCTACACCGTAGGAAACGATTACCAATGGTAATACCGTCCAGGCTCCGATAATCAAGTTATCTAAAGTCCAAAACGATGCTCCTAAAAACCCTTTAGCCGATTCAATTTCTCCTAAAGCTAAATAATGCTGATAACCGGCATTAAAAATTCCAAATATTAAACATGGCACCAAAGCCATAATTACAATATTCATGGTTCTTTTTAAATCATCGGCTGCTTTAATATGAGTCCCATTATGCGTGGTCTCATTCGGCAAATACAAAAAAGTATGAAGTGCGTTAAACGCAGGAGCCATTTTGGTTCCTTTGTACTTCTCCTTTAAGTTATGTAAACTACTTTTTAAACTCATCTTTATATATATTTTTCATTTTACAGTGAAAATGAATCGTTATCCAATTTCTTTTATCATCACGTCCAATCCTTTTCTGATAATGGCTTGGTGTGGTTGTTTAGACACGCAAACAAATTCAGTTAAAGCAAAATCTTCTGGAGCAACTTCGTACATACCTAAAGCTTCCATTTCGTCTAAATCCTCATACATACAAGATTTTAAAATCTGCAGTGGGTAAATATCTAATGGAAAAACTTTTTCATACGTACCTGTTAGCACAAAATTCCTATGTTCTCCATTTGTATTGGTATTTAAATCGTATTTTTTGTTTGGTGTTAACCATGAGAATGTTAACGCTCTAGATGTTGATATTTTATTGAAAACGGGCTTATTCCATCCAAAAAACTCATAATCATCACCTTCTGGAATTACGGTAATAGTATTACTGTAATAATCCAAGCTTCCGTCTGGTTTCACCTGTTTTCCAGATAAAACGTTTCCAGAAATAATACGATCGTTTCCATCTTTATCAACGCCATTATCATAAACCATCGTGGCAACTTCACTACCAATTTTAGTTTTAAAATAACGAGGCTTTTTAACAGACGAGCCAACTAATGCTACTAAACGTTCTGCATTGAATTTCCCTGTTAAAAGTAACTCACCAATAATGACTAAATCCTGCGGATTAATAGTCCAAACGGTTTCACCTTTATTTACAGGATCAATTTTATTGATTTGTGTTCCCACGTTTCCTACTGGATGTGGACCAGAAACCTTATGAATTGTAACACCTTTTAAACTTGCTAATGGCGAAGCCCCATTTTTAGCAACTGAAACGTGTACTTGGCCTTCCGTTAATTTCCCTAAAGCATTAACCGCCGCTTGCAGTTCCGCTTCTTTTCCTTGAAGTACGTAATCATAATCTGCAACTAAAGGCGCAGAAGCATATCCTGAAATAAAAATAGCTTTTGGCAATCTTTCTGGATTTGCAATAATATCATACGGTCTTTGCTTAATAAAAGGCCAACATCCTGATGCTAGTAAATGTGCTTTAATAGCCTCTGCGGTTGCAGATTCTACATTAAACACACCGTGATCAAGATAAACTTGCTCTTTATCGGCTTGGATTTTTAATGCTAAAATGCGACGTTTATCACCTCTTGGAATGTCCACTATTTCCCCTGATACAGGCGAAACAAACATAACAGCGTCTTGAGCTTTATTATAAAAAATAGGCTCTCCTGCTTTTACTTTGGTTCCAACTTTAGCAATTAATTTTGGCGTAACACCGTGGAAGTCTTCTGGTCTAACAGTGCAAAAATTACTAATAATAGCATTTTCAGTCACCTTTTCAGCAGCACCTTTAAGCTTGATGTCTAGACCTTTTTTAATGGTAATGTCGTTTGACATATTTATAAATCTATTTGTTAATAGTAAAAAATATCATTCTGATTTTAATTGAGGTAAAAATCGGTGCAAATTTACGAAATTATACATCATTTTATACCAGACTTCCATGAAGTTTGTTATTTATACCTATTCTAAATAAGTAAAATTATTTAGGCATAAAAATTGTTTATCTTTATCCCTTAAAACAATTATTGCATGTTTAAATCTTTTCTATCGGTATTCCTTATAATTTGTGGTCAATCCGTTTTTTCTCAAATAGCAAAGGAAGTGAACCCTCCGGGTTATATTAAATCCATCACCTTTCAAGGTCAAACACGCGAAAGTCAACTTCCTATTTTAGAATTAGGCCAACAATTAATCTTGGAGTTTGATGCTCTAAATGGTGATGAGGATGATTTCTATTATAAAATTGAACATTTTGATTATGATTGGACACCTTCGCAGCTCATGCAAACCGAATATTTAAACGGTATTGACAATCAACGTATTCGTAATTACGAAAATTCGTTTAACACCTATCAAATATATTCACACTACACCTTACGGCTTCCAAATCAGCAAACTCGCGGCTTAAAAGTTTCGGGTAATTACATGATTAAGGTTTATAATGATTTAGATGAACTGGTTTTCTCTAGAAAATTTATGGTTCAGGAAAATTTAGCAAACGTGGGTGTTTCCATTAAACGCTCCCGCGATGTTAGGCAAGTGGAACGTATGCAAAGTGTAGATATTGTTATTAACTCTGGGAATTTGCAATTTAACAATCCGCTACAAACGGTAAAAACCTTAATTATTCAGAATAATAATTTAAATTCCGCCATTAGCAATGTTCCACCCCAATACACATTAGGTAACGAATTAATTTACAAATACACCAAAGAAACCTTATTTGAAGGTGGCAACGAGTATTTTTACTTTGAAAATAAAGATATTCGCGGTGCCAATGCTGCCATTCAATATATAGAGTTATTTGAATTGTACAGCAATTATTTATTTACCAATGTGCCGCGCTTTAATAAGCCCTATACGTACAATCCAGACATTAATGGCAACTTTTTAATTACGGCTATTGATGCCGAAAAACCAACCATAGAAGCAGATTATGCATGGATGCACTTTTCATTACTATTGGACGAATTACCACCAAATCAATCCGTTCATGTTTATGGTAATTTTAATAATTATGCCGTTGATGAGTTTACTAAAATGACTTTTAATTCTGCAAAAGGTATTTATGAAGTGCCTATTATATTGAAACAAGGGTTTTACAACTACAAATATGTAATTGTAGACAATCAAACCGGTAAAATAAATGAAAGTGCCATAAGTGGTAGTTTTTGGCAAACGGAAAATGACTATAAGGTATTGGTTTATTATCGCGATTTAGGCGCCAGATACGACCGTATAATAGGTATAGGTGAAGGAAATTCCGTGAATATATCCAATTAAGCCGTCTGTTAATCGACTATAAACTAATTTTTTTTATTCTCGAGTAATATTTATTACATTAGCAAACATCTAAACCCTTGAAAACCCATTAATAGCATGGTTCAACAAGTTACAAAAGGCATTAAAATTTCTGTAGAAACCCATTTTGAAGGCACCTTTTATAAAGATTATAAAATTCAGTTTGCTTTTGGCTATAAAGTGACTATTGAAAATCAAAGCAAAAACACCGTTCAATTATACGCTAGAGAATGGACTATTTTAGACGCACTAAATAATGTTGAAATGGTTTCAGGCGAAGGTGTTATCGGTAAAAAACCAATTTTAAAACCCGGCGAATTGCATACCTATACCTCTGGCTGCCTACTTACATCGCCATTTGGAGCTATGCAAGGATTCTATAATATGATTAATTTAGAAACGGAGAAGAAATTTAAAGTGGCTATTCCTACTTTCAGATTAAGCGCGCCTTTCGCATTAAATTAGTTTTAAATTATTAATTCAAAAAAGCATTTCCTTTTCAACAACCTTTTCAGCTTGTAAATTTGTGTATCGCATATTAACACGTGAGTACCGTTTTTCAACTTGGGTAATACTAGTAGTTTTAACAAATCCGCGGTCCATAATCAATCCAAATTCAGCATGCTGATAACCTGCTGTTTTATGAAACCGCATGATAGATTCTCCCTGATAATTAGTTTGCTTTTTAAAAATATCAAACCATTCTAATCGCAATTTTTTCATGGACTCATCGTACAACGAGGAGGAAGACCAAATTCGCGGTTCATTTGGTAATTTCTCTAGATGTTTTTGATTCCCATCCCAAACCAATTGATACAGATTTAAGGTTCTTTCCCAATCCACTATAAGCATGGTAAAAGGCTCAATATTCGTAAAACAATAGGTCTCAATTGTCTTTAAAAAATTGGGCGCTACTAAAACATCTTTAACCACAACGCCTCTACTCAATCTGTAATAATCTTCTTGTTTATGAGCTGTAAAACCACCATTCAATATACAAACTAATCGGCATTTTTCGCTGACACCAATCCAGGTACCTCCAGCTTTTTTATCTTTCGGATAAAGTAGTGTTACATCATGCTCCAAATAGAAATCAGGCGCTAGCGTTTCACGTATTGGCGATTCATCCCGATTTGAAGTAAATATAAAATCCGTATTGTTTTTAGGAATAAAGGTTACTGTACACATAATTAAACGGTCTCTAAATAAAAATGAAACTTACAAAAATAGACAAACTTTTAACGTGTTTTTAAGAGCCTTTCTATCAAAAAAATAGTTAAAAAATCGTACATTTGCAGCTCGAAAACAACATAAACAATTAAATACCAATATATTCATGGGAAAAGGATTCTTTAACGTACCACTAGCAGTAAATGAGCCTGTAAAAACTTATGCTCCAGGATCGCCAGAGCGCGATGAAGTTTTAAAAGCTTATAAAGACATGTACAACAGTAAAGTTGATGTAGGCATGTACATCAATGGGAAAGAGGTGAAAACTGGAAACACGAGAACAATGTCTCCTCCACATGATCATCAACATATTGTTGGAACCTATCATTTAGCCGAAAAATCTCATATTGAAGAAGCCATTTCTACAGCTTTAGAAGCTAGAAAAGAATGGTCTCAAATGCCATGGGAACAACGCGCTGGAATATTTTTAAAAGCTGCCGAATTAATTGCAGGTCCTTACAGAGCTAAAATTAATGCTGCAACCATGATTGCACAATCTAAAAATATTTACCAAGCTGAAATTGATGCAGCTTGTGAGTTAATTGACTTTTTACGTTTCAACGTACAATTCATGTCAGATATATACATGGATCAACCAGAAAGCACAAGCGATGCTTGGAATCGTGTAGAATATCGTCCACTAGAGGGTTTCACCTATGCTGTAACACCTTTTAACTTTACTGCTATTGCTGGAAACTTGCCGTCTTGTATGGCATTAATGGGGAATGTTGTTGTTTGGAAACCAAGTAACAACCAGATTTTCTCTGCTAAAGTTATTATGGATGTCTTTCAAGAAGCTGGTGTTCCAGATGGCGTAATAAACGTTGTTTTTGGTAATCCAGGTATGATTACAGATACAGTTATGGCTAGTCCAGATTTTTCTGGTTTACATTATACAGGTTCAACACCAGTGTTTCAAGATTTATGGAAACAAATTGGGAATAATATAACAAATTATAAAACGTACCCAAGAATAGTTGGTGAAACGGGTGGGAAAGATTTTGTTGTAGCGCACAAATCTGCAAACGCTAAACAAGTAGCAACAGCTATTTCTAGAGGCGCTTTTGAATTCCAAGGTCAGAAATGTAGTGCAGCTTCTAGAGGTTATATTCCAAGCAACCTTTGGGAAGATGTTAAAAAATATATAATTGAAGACGTGAAGTCCTTTAAGATGGGATCTCCAGAAGATATGGGGAATTTTATTACAGCGGTTATTAACGAAGGTTCATTTGATAAATTAGCGAAGTATATTGACAACGCAAAATCAGATAAAGATGCTGAAATTATTGTTGGTGGAAATTATGATAAATCGAAAGGATACTTTATTGAGCCTACGGTTATTGTAACAACCAACCCACAATATACAACGATGGTAGAGGAGCTATTTGGCCCAGTTATGACCATTTATGTATATGATGAAAACGACTTTTCAGAAACATTAAAACTAGTAGACCAAACTAGCGAATACGCTTTAACAGGCGCTATTTTAGCTACATGTCGTTATGCAGTTCAAGAAGCTACCAACGCGCTTCAAAATAGTGCTGGTAACTTTTATATTAATGATAAACCAACAGGAGCTGTTGTTGGTCAGCAACCATTTGGAGGTGCCAGAGCATCTGGAACAAATGATAAAGCTGGATCAGCACAAAACTTGTTACGTTGGGTATCACCTAGGTTAATTAAAGAAACATTTGTAACACCAGTTGATTACAGATATCCATTTTTAGGAGAATAAATATTTAAATATAAGTTTCCAAAAACCCTTAACAGTACCTGTTAGGGGTTTTTTTATGTCGTTTATCCAAAGTTTTAGTACTAATTCATTTCAGGCAGTATATTTAAACAATCAATACATCTATACATATGAAAATAAACTACTTTTTATTAGTCGCGCTGCTTACCATATCAGCGTTTTCGCAAAACAATAAAGCTTTCGAAAAATTTGATACAAAGGGAATGGAAACAAGCATTTTGGTTCCACAATCTCCCATTGTTAATATTACAGATTACAATAACAAAACGATAAACACCTATAGTTTTTACCAGGCGTATAAAACCATAGCACAAAACGATTTCCAAGACCGTTTTAAGCCACTTTCTAGTTTAAAAGAAGACAGCAAACAAAGCCATTTCACGAATTATATTCCATTGGCAATTTTGCTTTCAGATTTTGAATCTATTACCGAACAAGCTTTCCGAAATCAAGTAGTAACAAGAGATGCGCAAGGCTTCATTATTCGTAGAAACACAAGTGAGGCTATTTTTGAAAAAAGAAACCTGTCTATTGCCGCGCCGCTTAGAGCAAAGCACAAAGGATTAGAAACGACGTTTTCAATAGCGTCAAAACATATTTTTAATGCAACAGAAAATGCCATTGAAGCCATTGCCATTAATTTTGATGATGGTCAAGATTTCAGGCCAATACCAACTAATCAAAATATACAAGTTTCCTATTTAGAGGCTGGAGATAAAACACTAACATTTCAAATAACATTAGCTAATGGATCCGTTATTTACCGTCAAGCAACTATAGAGATAGCTTATTCTAATGCCGATTTAGAACGAAATTTTAATCGTGTAATATCAACATTTAATTCAACTATTACACCAGACCTTTCGCCTTACGGAGAAACCACATCTTATCCGGGAACAGGTGAATACGAACTATTTTTAAGCGCTGATAATATTTTAGACAAACCTATTATTTTAGTCGACGGTTTTGATCCTGCTGATGGACGTGACATTGCTGGAATTTATGAACTACTAGATTTTGAAGAAAATGGAACCACCTCTAATTTAGGGGATTTGGTAAGGGACGAAGGTTTTGATGTGGTCATTCTGAATTTCCCAGTGTATACGCGCGCAGCTGATAATAAAATTATTGATGGTGGCGTTGATTTTATTGAACGAAACGCCATGCTTTTAGTAGAATTAATTAATAGCATAAACGCACAAAAAATTGGCGTGGAAGACAATGTCATTATTGGGCCAAGTATGGGTGGTCTAATTTCAAGATATGCCATAAATTATATGGAGAATAATAATTTAGATCATGAAACTAGGTTATGGATTTCTTTTGATTCACCTCACCATGGTGCCAATGTGCCCATCGGGTTTCAACACCAGTTTAATTTTTTAGCTTTTGGACTTGATGATTTTACTGTTTTAGGCGATCAAAATGTGGAAGAATTGCAACCTATTATTGATGGTATGTTACGCTCTTCTGCTGCTAGACAAATGTTGGTAGATCAGTTTGAACCGCATATTACAAATAGCGATGGTGTTACTTTTAATAGCGCTTTAAATTTACCGCAACAACATCCTTACAAAGCCATTTTGGACACGAGAATGAATAGTTTAACCGCATCTGGATTTCCAGAGTTAACACGAAATATTTCAATTATTAATGGAAGTGGTATAAATTCTAGATACCAAGATAATACAGCAGCTGCAAATAATTTAAATCCTGGCAGTCGTATTCTTAATGCCAATATTGATGTTATTTCAGGCGCCGAATTAAAAGCCGAAACACGTTTTACACCTAATGCGGGTTCACAAGTTTATAGTAGTAAAGTACATTTGGATTTTGCTTGGTGGTTTCCGTTAGCCAACGACCGTATTAACAATGCCACATCCCGAGCCCCAAGCTTTTCTAATGGTGTGGACGCTGCTTCTGGTGGATTATTTGATATTTTGAGCTTGACTGAAGATTTATCCACAGATGGTTTGGTGGGCGATTTTCTAAACGCGCTCTCCACAGATTATTTTAATTTTATTCCAAGCGTCAGTTCTATGGCTTTTGAAATTACTAATAATGAAATCGATTGGTTTCATACGCCAAGTAATGTTACAACCGCTCGTGCAACAACCAGCACCACACCTTTTGATGCTTGGTATATGCCAAATGAAAATGAACCACACGTAACATTAACACCTCAAAATGTTGATTTTGCTATAAACGAAATTATTCTAGAAACATTACATACAGATTCATTTTCTGAAAACTTTATGAAACTGGAACAAAATCCGGTTTCACAAAGTTTTACAATTTTAAGTTCACAAACCTATAACAATGCCAATATATCCATAGTAGATATTACTGGGAAAACAGTTTTACAATTAACTTTAAATGTAACCCAACGTACTACCGTTCCGTTCCAAATGGCTTCGGGATTGTACATTTTAAATGTAGAAAGCGACGGCAATCAAATTTTAAAAACAAAATTATTAGTTAAGTAAACAATATTGAATTTTAATTAAAAGAGGCTGTTTTAATAATAGCAACTCGATGTCCAACTTAGCGCAGTAGAAGTTTTCATGTTTTTATAACACAAACATTTCCACTGTATTCGATGTGACATTTAGAGTGAAAATTTACTTTTCAGACAGCCTCTTTTATATTTTTGTGAAATTTTATTCCGATTCAAAATTAAACATATTACCCTTTAAACTTAATGGGTAAATGCACCACCTTTTTAGTCTCGAAAAATGCTTCCAAATAAAAATCGGAAATATTATAAATCGTTGCTGATTTATAGTCTTGGAGTTCTTCCGATAAATCGCCTCCTTTTAAATACAAAATCCCATTTTTAAGTTCATGGTTTTGTTTCTTGGCAACTTTACCTTTTATCCAGTGCACAAAAGTTGGCATGGCAGCCACGGCTCTACTAATAATGAAATCGTAGGTATCTTTGATTTCCTCAACTCGGGAATGCGTAGTTTTTACGTTAGTCAGCTCTAATCCAGCAACAACCTCATCCACCACTTTCAATTTTTTAGCAATACTATCTACCAAATGAAATGTGCATTTTGGATATAAAATAGCTAGTGGAATACCTGGAAAACCACCTCCAGTTCCAACATCCATTAATTTAGTTCCTGGTTTAAAATCAATCACTTTTGCAATGGCCAAAGCGTGCAAAACATGGCGTAAATACAACTCATCAATATCCTTTCTCGACACAACATTTATCTTCAAATTCCAGTCTTGATATAAGGCTTCTAATTGCGTAAATTTAGCAATCTGATCTTCCGTTAGGTTGGGAAAATACTTTAAAATGAGTTCCATATTCTTCGATTTTCGACAAAAATAGGTAATTTTTTGTGCATATTTTTATGAAAACTTTGTGTTCATAACGGCTCATTATAATTATATTTGCATAAATATGTGTTACAACCTGGTTTGTAAGTACATTTTAAATAACATAGTATGACAAATAAAACCCTTTCTTTCTCAAGAAATGATTCTGCAAAATTCTTCAGAACATTGAATAAGCGCGTGAATGATTACTTCAAAGAAAATAATATAAAAAAAACAGGTAATTGGACTTTATACATTAAAGCCATAATCATGTTTACCCTACTTTTAGGGCCTTTAGTCCTTTTATTAACCTTAAGCATGCCTGGCTGGTTGCAAATAATTTGTATGGTAGTCATAGGAATTGGAATTGCTGGTGTTGGAATGAACGTGATGCATGATGCTAATCACGGATCTTTTTCTAGTAAAAAATGGGTAAATACCTTAATGGGAAGTAGTATTCATATTTTAGCTGGAAACGACTACAATTGGAAAGTTCAACATAATGTTTTACACCATACCTACACAAATATTCAAGGTCATGATGAGGATATTGATGCAGGACGAATTATCCGATTCTCAAAACATTCTAAATGGATGAAAATCCACCAATACCAAAAGTATTATGCATTTTTACTTTATGGACTATTAACAGTAAACTGGGCAATTACAACCGACTTTAAACAGACCTATGTTTACCTGAAAAGAAAATTATCTTATGGTGATTTTCCTAATCCAGCAACACAATGGACGAAATTAATTATTGGTAAAATATTATATTATTCACTTTGGGTAGTTTTACCATTAGCTTTAGGCTTTGCCTGGTGGAAAGTGTTAATCGGATTCTTAATTATGCATTATACAGCTGGTGTAATTTTAAGTGTTATTTTCCAATTAGCGCATGTCATGCCAAATACGGAAATGCCTTTACCTGATGAAGAAGGAAACATGAAAAACACATGGGCTATTCATCAATTATTTACCACCTCTAATTTTTCACCAAAAAGTTGGATTGTAGAGTTTTACACAGGCGGTTTAAACAGACAGGTAGAGCACCATTTATTTGCTCATATTAGTCATGTTCACTATAAAAACATTGCTAAAATAGTGAAAGAAACGGCGCATGAATTTAGCTTACCATATAATGAATACAATTCTATTTGGACAGCTATAGCAGAACACTACAACCAATTAAAAACACTTGGTGCAAAACCGAGTATGGCTTAATTTTCATTTACTTTTAAAAAGATATTTCTAATGAATGTACTTTCAGATAGAGTTTTAAACATGGCCACGTCTGCCACATTAGCTATGGCAGCTAAAACGCGCGAATTACGTGCGGAAGGCAAAGATATTATTGGATTGAGTTTGGGTGAACCAGATTTCAATACACCAGATTATATTAAAGAAGCGGCTGTTCAAGCCATTCATGATAATTACAGTTCCTACACACCAGTTGATGGTTATGTAGAACTAAAACAAGCCATTATCACCAAATTTAAGCGTGATAACAATTTAACCTATACCTTACCACAAATTGTGGTGTCTACAGGTGCTAAACAAGCACTTTACAATGTGGCACAAGTAATGATTAATCCAGGTGACGAAGTTATTTTACCATGTCCATATTGGGTAAGCTATGCAGATATTGTTGAGCTTGCCGAGGGCGTTCCTGTAGAAGTACAAACCAGTATTGCCACCGATTTCAAAATGACACCTGCACAATTGGAAGCAGCTATTACACCAAGAACAAAAATGATTTGGTATAGCTCTCCTTGTAATCCAAGCGGCTCGCTTTACAGCAAAGAAGAATTACGTGCTTTAGCCGATGTGCTTCAAAAACATCCAAATATTTATGTGGTTTCTGATGAAATTTACGAGCATATTAACTTTACAGAAAACGGTCATGCTAGTATGGCCCAATTTCCAGATATGTTTGATAGAACCATAACTATAAATGGTGTTTCTAAAGCCTTTGCTATGACAGGCTGGCGAATTGGGTATTTAGGTGCGCCAGAAAATATAGCACGTGCTTGCAACAAAATGCAAGGCCAAGTAACTAGTGGTGCTAATAGTATTGCACAGCGTGCGGTAATTACAGCTTTAAATGAATTGCCAACGCGCGTTAAGTTCATGATAGATGAATTTCATATTCGTCGCGATTTGGTTTTAACCTTATTGGATGATGTGCCTGGGTTTATAAATAATACCCCAGAAGGTGCTTTTTATGTATTCCCTAATATTTCGGCTTTCTTTGGAAAAACCTTAAAAGGAATGACGATTAACAATGCTACCGATTTCTCATTATTCTTATTAGAACACGCCTTGGTAGCAACGGTTACAGGTGATGCGTTTGGCGCACCAGATTGCATTCGCTTATCTTATGCAGCTAGTCAAGCACAAATTATTGAAGCTATTAAGCGAATTAAAGAGGCTGTTTCATAAAAATATTTTATTATGAAATTTATACTCTCATTTATATGCTTAACGACATTTTTGCTTTTTGGTTGTACACCAGACAATAACCCCAATATTACAACTGATGAGCTTGCTGTTGATGATTTTTATATTCAAAGTTATCATGGTATGTATGGTCAAAATGGCAACTCATTATTTCTAAATACCAATGGTGATAATCTGGTTAAGTTTGAATATGATGCCCAAAATAGGATAATATTCAGAATTGGTGATATCGTTCATATTTCTGGTGGAGGTGGTTATCTCCACGATTCTTTATACACTGAAGTAACTTACGAAAACGATAAAGCAACCTTAACAAAGAAAATACATCCTTTTGGAGGATTATCACAAGTTAGAGCTAATTATCAAACAATAACATTTGACTCAAGGAATAGAATGGTTCAAAAAATTAATTTTCTTGAACATAATAACCCTGAAGAAATAGATACGACAAGATTTACGTATTTAGACAACAAATTAGTAAAGTATCGTAAGACATACACCGATGCACCCGATTATTTAGATTACAGTTTGAGCTTCTTTATAGAATCGGATTTGTATTATACATATGGGAATTTAGATAGCATTGTTACCATAAAAACAAGGAAATTCAGTGATGAACCTTACATCATAATTGCTGGTAAAGAAGTTGAAATTTTCAGTCAATATGACACAGCGAAAAATCCGTTTAGAAAGCTATCTATGTTTGATGAAACGTTCTATAGATCGCTATCCAAAAACAACTATACCGATTATAGAAAAATAGTAATTCCGTATTACTATCCTGATAGCGATTATACACAACCAGGTTATTATGGCCCAAGACAAGAAACGGAATTTCAAACGTGGTCATTCGCTTATGATGCAGAAGGCGAATGGATTTATGATGAGTTATAAGATTGATCTAACCTCATAAAGCATTATCAATAAAGGGATTTTATATTTTAGCAAACACTATGAAATTCTGATATAAATTCAGAATGAAACCATTTCAAAAACTAAACATTTTTAAATAAACGTTCTATCTTACCTATTCCGCCAAAAGAAAGGCGTCAATAAAATCAATACTGTAAACAATTCCAAACGTCCAATCAGCATTAAAAAGGCTGCCCACCATTTTCCTAAAGCTGGTAAGGATGCATAATTATTAACTGGACCAAAATCGCCAAAAGCTGGACCCACGTTTCCTAAACTAGAAGCTGCAATTCCTATGGAAGACATGAAGTCTAATCCAAACATAGAGAACACTAAAGAACCTACAATAAAGGACAGCATATATAAGATAAAGAAGGCAAGAATATTAAAAACAATATCTCCTGAAACCGCTCTGGAATTATAGCGTACTGGTAAAATAGCATTTGGGTGCAAAGCACGCTTGAATTCTAAAAAACCATTGCGTATTAAAATTAAATGGCGCACTACTTTTACCCCACCCGAGGTGCTTCCTGCTGAACCACCTAAAAACATCAACCCAAAAAAGAATACCACTAAAAATGGTGACCATAAGGTATAATCGGCTGTAATAAAACCTGTAGTTGTTACAACACTTAATACTTGAAACATGCCATGACGTAGGGCACTTTCTGCTTCACCCCAAACCATGGGATGTGCAATGGATGATATTGTTGGATCTGCTTTAAAATAAATAATGGTACTCGCAATGATGGTAAAAATCACAATAAAAGACAGGTAGAGCTTAAACTCGTCATCTTTTAGTATTTTCTGAACCTTCCCTTTAAAGGCAAAATAGCTTAAAACAAAATTAGTTCCAGCCAAAAACATAAAAAGGATAATGATATACTGAATAACCGGTTGATCATTCCAATAGGCAACACTCGCATTTTTGGTTGAAAACCCACCAGTAGATAAGGTACTCATAGCATGATTCATGGCGTCAAACAAATTCATTCCGGCCACTTTTAACAAAATAGTTTCTGCTACGGTATACCCAAAATAAATGAGCCATAACCGTTTGGCTGTATCGGTAATTCTTGGATGTAACTTATCGGCATTAGGTCCTGGCGCTTCAGCCGCAAACAACTGCATACCTCCTATTCCTAACAAGGGCAAGATAGCTATGGCTAAAACAATTATTCCCATCCCGCCTATCCAATGTGTCATACTACGCCAAAAAAGAACCCCTTTTGGAATAATTTCAATATCATTCAAAATAGTGGCACCTGTTGTAGTATAGCCAGACATAGTTTCTAGAAAGGCGCTGGTAAAATCCGGAATAGCACCTGTAAAAACATAAGGTAAACAACCTGAAAGCGCCATGATAAGCCAGCCAAATGTAACGACCACATAGCCTTCACGCTTATCCATGATTTTTTTATGATCACGCGTGGCATACATCAACGAAACGCCTAATAAAAGCGTACTAATACCCGCCAAAAATAATGGAAACGTAACGCCATCTTTATAAATATAGCTGATGAGTGTAGACACGAGCATAAAGCCACCATTAAATAAAAGCAGCAAACCTAAAAAGTGAAAAATGATTTTATAGTTCAGTTTCATACTTACAAGAACAGTTTTTCAACTTCTTTAATAGAACGTGGTAATCCGCAAATCACGACCAAATCTCCTTCCTGGATCTTAAAATCTCCTAATGCAATATTTCCAATCCCATCTCTTATAACGCCCGCAATAATAGCAGATCTTGGAAAGCCTGCATCTTTAATTAATTTATTGCAAATTTTTGAACGCGCTTTCACTTTAAATTCTAAAAGCTCGGCATCCATATTATTTAATTTGGTCATAGCTAATACTTCACCACGTCTCACGTATCTAAAAATGGTATTAGCAGCTAATAATTTTTTATTTATTAGAGTATCAATACCTATGGATTGCGACAACTCAAAATAATCCATGTTTTCAACCAAGGAAATAGTTTTTTTAACACCTTTTGATTTGGCTACTAAACTCGACATAATATTAATTTCGCTATTCCCTGTTACGGCAATAAAGGCATCCATTGCACCCATGTTTTCTTCATTCAATAAATCAACATTCCGGCCATCACCATTTATAACTAGTACATTTGGCAATTCATCCGCAATATCAAACGCGCGGTTTTTGTCTTTTTCAATCAGTTTCACGTTAAAACCATTAGCCGATAAATCACGAGCTGTTTTATAACCAATTTTACTACCACCAAGAATCATGACATTCTTAATTTCTGTATTGGTTTTACCTGTAATTTTACATAATTCTTCAGCACCACCTTCCGATGTTATAAACACCACGTGATCGCCTTCCTTTAATTGGGTATCACCTCTTGGAATAATAGTATATTGTGTTCCAAAGCGTTGAATTGCGATTGGCACAAAATGTATATCTGGAAATATTTCGGCTGCTTCCTGAACCGTTTTCCCTGCAAAAGGCATGGTTCTAGATAGATCTAATCCCACCATAGTTAGTGCACCATCTTCAAAAGCATAGGTATCACTAAATGCAGACTGGGATAGTAATAATCTAATTTCAGCCGCGGCTAAAGCTTCTGGTGAAATCAATTCATCAATACCAAATTTAGTAAAACCTACTTCATCTTTATGTTGTATAAATTCGGTGTTGGAAATCCTAGCAATGGTTCGTTTGGCTCCTAACTGTTTTGCCAATACACAAACCGTAATGTTTGTTGTTTCTGAAGATGTTACGGCAATTACCAAATCACTTTGGGCAACACGTGCATCTTTTAAAATAGAAATGGAAGTTGCATCGCCTTTCATAACCTTTATATCCAAATGATTATCTGCATTGAGCAAACTTTCTTTGTTGGTATCTATCAGCGTAATTTCTTGCGATTCAAAGGATAATAGTTTTGCTAAATGAAATCCAACTTCACCAGCACCCGCAATAATAATTTTCATCTGTTTACGTTTATTGTTTTTTCAATGGTCAGATGGAACCTTAAATAATTAAACCTAGTATTACCTCGCATCTTAATGCAAAAATTTAATCAATTTCAGTTTCACGTAGTTTTTTTCTAAAAAGTAGTACAAAGATAAAGCAAAAAATAGGACTTCTATAAATTTCCATGGGTTATAATAAATTACCATGTAGTTGTTTAATGGTTATGTAATAGTTTATATTTGCAAAAAAAATAAAAGTTGTCGAAAGTAAATCCATATAAAGATAGTAACCTAGGAAAGAAAGAGCAGGTTACAAAAATGTTTGATACTATTTCTGGAAATTACGATGGTTTAAATCGTGTTATTTCCTTTGGTATTGATGTGTCTTGGCGAAAAAAAGTACTCGCTATTATAAAAGCAAGTAATCCTGAAACCATTTTAGATATTGCAACGGGAACTGGCGATTTGGCCATTATGCTTGCTCAAACCAATGCCAAAAAAATTGTTGGTTTTGATATTAGTAGCGGTATGCTAGAAATAGGCAAACAAAAAGTAGCTCATAAAAATCTAGATAATAAGATAGACATGGTTTTAGGCGATTCTGAAAACATGCCGTTTGAAAATAATTCTTTTGACGCCATTACGGTTGCCTTTGGTATTCGAAATTTTGAAACCCTAGAAAAAGGCTTATCTGAAATTCATCGTGTGCTAAAACCTGGAGGCACTTTTGTGATTCTTGAAACCTCCATGCCAACCAAAACACCTTACAAACAAGGTTATAAATTTTACACTAAAAATATTTTACCAGTTATTGGTAAATTGTTTTCAAAAGACAAAACAGCCTATGCTTATTTATGCGAATCTGCTTCTGTTTTTCCTTTTGGTGAGGAATTAAACAATATTTTGCGTAAAATTGGGTTTACTAATGTGAATGACTTGCCACAAACATTTGGTGTGGCTACTATTTATACATTATCAAAATAGTTTTATGAGAAAACATGTTGTCCTTTTTGGGTTTATTTTACTATCGCAAGTAGCTTCGGCACAATTATTTTCAAAAGAAAAAATCAGGAATTTGGAAACTGAAGATAAAAGGCTTTTAAGTTATGGTTTCTTTTTAGGGTACAACAGTTATGATTTTAATTTTGATTATAATACGGATCAGGCTGATATTTTAGTAGAAAAAACAGGAGGCTTTAGTGTTGGTTTAATTGGAAATCTGCGTATTATGGAATACATGGATCTACGTTTTGAGCCTGGTTTATATATTACAACACGGAATTTAGTTTACGATGAAAGTTATTTTCAAGGTATGGAATTTACGGATACGGATTTAAAGCGCGAAGTAAAATCTACCTACATCCATTTTCCGTTGTTAATGAAATTTTCTACCAAACGTATCAATAATTTTAAGCCGTTTGTGGTTGCGGGATTATCTACAGCTTTAAATTTATCGAGTAACGAAAATAATCCAGACGATAATAGCAGCGGACAATTTAGAACTAAAAAGAATATGTTCTTTTACGAAGTTGGCTTTGGGGTAGACTTTTATCTTTACTTCTTTAAATTTACACCATCTATCCGCGGCGTTTTTGCACTTAATGACGAAATTATTCAAGATAAGGACCCTAACAGTCCTTGGACAAGCAATGTAAATACTATGAAAACGCGTGGTGTGTTTTTAAACTTTACGTTTCAGTAATTGTTAGTTGTTAAAAAATGGCATAATTCCCGTTTCAACTCAACAACTAACATCTTAACAATTACCCCCTTTTAAATTCACTCAACAAAACAGCCGTTGCAGTAGCTACATTTAAGCTTTCAGTAGCTTGAATTGCGCCAAAGCGTGGAATACTAATGCGTTTTGTGATATGTTTTTCAATAGGTTCAGAAATGCCATTAGCTTCATTTCCCATAACTAAAACGCCTTCTGGAATTAATGCTTCATTATACACATTGTCACCATCCATAAAAGCACCATAAATTGGGGATGTAGTCGCGCTCAAATACGCATTCAAATCTGTATAGCTAACTTGCACGCGCGTAATAGAACCCATGGTTGCTTGAATAACCTTTGGGTTATAACAATCCACGGTTTGTTCACTACAAACTAAATTTTGAATTCCAAACCAATCGCATAACCTGATAATTGTTCCTAAATTTCCTGGATCGCGAATATCATCCAGGGCTAAAATAAAACCGCCTTTTGGTAGCCTTTCAACTTGAGGAATTTTAAAAATAGCCAAAGCTTGGTTGGGTGTTTTTAAGAAACTGATTTTCTTTAAATCCGTCTCTGAAATAAGCGTTTCCAAATCAGCATCCAAATTACATGTTGAAACGGTATATACGTGATGTAACTCCAAATTAGAATTTAAAAGCTCCGCTATAGTTTTTATACCTTCAGCCACAAACAATCCATGTTGCTGTCTGTACTTTTTTTGTTTTAAACTCGTTATTAGTTTTATTTGGTTTTTTGATAACATGAAACCGATTTTAATTGGTGCAAACAAAATTAGAAATAATAAAACACAAACCTTTCAAAATGTGTCATTATATATATGCTTTATTTCGGTTGAAATAATGTATTTTTGAGGCAATTATTATATTTTTTGTCAGTCCAAATTACATACCAAAAGCATCACTAAATTTTTATAAATCAGTATCCTTGAGAATATATTCTTCAAAAATAGCCTTTTATATTACGTTCGCTCTGTTTTTTGTGTCTTGTAATACCATAAAACATGTTGAAGAAGATCAGCAACTACTAACTAGCAACACCGTTACGGTGAATGATAAGGTAAATAATACGGAAACCATTAACAATTTACTTTACCAGAAACCAAACCGAAAACTATTAACAATTCCCATTCGGTTACATATTTACAATTTAGCACGGCCAAATATCGATTCTATTTTAAAAGCGAATATTGCTAAAAAACCCAATCGTGAGGAAAACTTGGAGCGCTTTCTGTCCAAAAAACAACTAGATCAATACATAGAATCTAGAAAAGGTATTAACACCTGGTTAAAAACCACCGGTGAAGCGCCCGTTATTTTAAATGATGAAAAAACCAAACGTTCTATAAATCGGTTGGAAGCTTACTATTTTCATAACGGTTGGTTTACAACCAAAGCAACATCAGAAACCACAAAAATAGATTCCAGTCGTTCTAAAGTGGATTATTATGTTACCACAGGCGATCCTTATATAGTTGATTCTTTAAGCGTGAAAATAGCATCACCAGCAATAGACACTTTATATAATGAATCTAAAAAACAATCCCATATTCAATTAAACAAACAGTATAAAACGACAACGTTTGAACAAGAAAAGGATCGATTAACAGATTACTTTAGAAATCATGGTGTCTATCATTTTAGTGAAGATTATATATACTTTGAAATGGATACCATTGACACAGATAAAAAAGTAAAAGTTGAATTACAAATTCAAGATCGACTCATAAAAAATGATGATTCCTCCAGGCGTGAACCGTTCACTATTTACAAAATAAAAGACGTTAACATTTATACAGACTATTCCTATCAAGATCGGAATAAGATGCAAAAAGACTCTACGAAATTTAAAGGTTACAACTTGTTTAGTAATGACAAATTACGCTTCAAGCCAAAAGCTTTAACAGATGTGGTTTTCATTACGCCCGATTCCACCTTTAGAGATAGCGACAGGACTTTATCTTACAGGCATATTTCAGAATTACGAACCTTTAAATACCCAAACATTGAATATGTTGAGAATCCCGATACCACTCTAACTGCCAATGTCTACTTAACACCTTTAAAGAAATTTGGTTTAGAATTTAGTGCTGAAGTATCTCAAAGTAACATTCAAACTATTGGACTGTCCTTTAATCCTTCTGTGCTTATGCGAAATGTTTTTGGTGGTGCCGAAACCTTACAACTAACAGCCTTCGGGTCCATAGGAGCTTCAAAAGATGGCGCCAATGATGATGATAAGTTTTTTGATATTAACGAATGGGGTGCCGATTTAAAATTAACGGTTCCGCGTTTATTGCTTCCATTTAATACCCAGAAACTCATTCCAAAAAGCATGTCACCCAGCACACGAATGAGTATTTCCACTTCCAGCCAAACCAATATTGGATTGGATAAACAAACGCTTTCTGGAACACTTAATTACCGCTGGAAACCGAATTTTAAAGTCACCAACCGATTCGATTTATTTAGTGTTCAATATGTAAAAAACTTAAATCCAGATAATTATTTCAATGTATATAGCACTTCCTATAATACTTTGAATGACATAGCTCAAGATATTAATTATATTGGGCCTAATGATGAGTTAGGCATACCAAATCAAGCCAATGAATTTATTCAAGAATCTACAGGCGACAACCCGCCAAATGGCTTGACTTCAGACAATATTCAGAATATTAACTACATTAATGAACGTCAGGAACGTTTAACAGAAAACAACTTAATCATTGCTTCTAGTTATAATTATGTAAGGGATAATAGAACAAGTTTATTCGACGAGAATTTCTCCATTTTTAGAGGAAAAATAGAATCGGCAGGAAATTTACTTTCTCTGGCGTCCAATGCTTTTGGAAGTCCAAAAAACGCGAATGATAATTACGAGATTTTTGATGTTGCCTATTCACAATATATTAAAACCGAATTCGATTATATTAAACATTGGGATTTAGGCAAAAAACAAGTTTTAGCACTTCGAAGCTTTTTTGGAATTGCCATTCCTTATGGTAATTCAAACAGTATTCCCTTTTCAAAAAGTTTCTTTGCAGGAGGTACTAATGACAATCGCGCATGGACTGCCTACAGTTTAGGCCCTGGAAGCTCAGACAGCAATGATGAATTTAATGAAGCCAACCTGAAGTTAGCCTTCAATTTAGAATACCGGTTTAATGTATTTGGCGATTTTTATGCCGCCTTTTTTGCCGATGCCGGAAATATCTGGAACGTTTTGGATAATATTGAAGACCCACAAGCAACCTTTACCAGTTTTCAATCTTTAGAAGATATTGCCTTAGGAACAGGATTTGGATTGCGTTACGATTTTGGCTTTATTATTTTCCGTTTTGACACGGGCTTTAAAACCTACGATCCGTCTTACGAAATGGGCAACCGCTGGCTAAATGATTATAATTTCACCAATGCTGTTTATAACATTGGTATCAATTACCCGTTTTAAGCTATTAATTTTATTATTTTTGTTTCTTTAAAACCACAAATTATGTCACATTCTATTAAACCAGGCGTTGCTACTGGACACGAAGTTCAAGCCATTTTTAAGTTAGCTAAAGAAAAAGGCTTTGCCTTACCAGCTGTAAATGTTGTTGGTTCCAACTCAATAAATGGTGTTCTGGAAACGGCTAGAGATTTAAATGCGCCCGTAATTATTCAATTTTCAAATGGTGGTGGTGTTTTTAATGCTGGAAAAGGCTTAAGTAATGAAAATCAAAAAGCCGCTATTGCTGGTTGCATAGCAGGTGCTAAACATGTGCATCTAATGGCAGAAGCCTACGGTGTTCCGGTTATTTTACATACCGATCATTGTGCTAAAAAACTATTGCCTTGGATAGATGGTTTATTGGATGCTAGTGAAGTGCATTTTAAAGAAACTGGTAAACCACTTTACAGCTCGCACATGATTGATTTAAGTGAAGAGCCAATTGAGGAAAACATAGAAATTTGCAAACGCTATTTAGAGCGCATGAGCAAAATGGGCATGACCCTTGAAATTGAATTAGGTATTACAGGTGGTGAAGAAGATGGTGTAGATAATACGGATGTGGACGATTCTAAATTATACACACAACCCGATGAAGTTGCTTACGCGTATGAAGAATTAAGTAAAGTAAGCGATCAATTTACAATTGCGGCAGCCTTCGGAAATGTACATGGTGTTTACAAACCTGGGAATGTAAAATTAACGCCAAAAATTCTTAAAAATTCGCAAGCACATATTTCAGAAAAATTTAATGTAGAACATAACCATATTGATTTTGTTTTTCATGGAGGATCTGGAAGTACAGTTGAAGAAATTCGCGAAGCCATTGGTTATGGTGTTATTAAAATGAATATTGACACGGATATGCAATATGCCTTTACATCTGGCGTTCGTGATTACATAATAGAAAAACAAGCCTATTTACAAACACAAATAGGAAATCCAGATGGCGATGATGTGCCAAATAAAAAATATTACGATCCGCGCGTTTGGCTACGTAAGGGTGAAGAAACATTTGTTGCACGTTTAAAGAAGGCTTTTGAAGACTTGAACAACGTGAACACTTTATAAAATAAAAGCGCAAAAAACACGCATTTCAAATTAAACGTGTAATTTTGCTTGTCTAACTAACGCGAATACTAACGGCTTTTAATAGTGAAAACCGTTACTCGCATAACTTAAAATCGTTAAGCACTATGTCTTGGTTTAAACGAAAAGAAAAAGGAATTCAAACCTCTACGGAGCAAAAGAAAGACACACCCAAAGGGTTGTGGTATAAATCGCCAACAGGAAAAATTGTTGATGCTAAAGAATTAGAGCAAAACTTTTACGTGAGTCCTGAAGACGGTTATCACGTAAGAATTGGGAGTAACGAATACTTCAAAATCTTATTTGACGATAATAAATTCAAGGAATTAGATGCTAAATTAGAATCTAAAGATCCTTTGAAATTTGAAGACACTAAAAAGTATCCAGACCGTTTAAAAGCAGCTCAAGAAAAAACCAAACTTCAAGACGCTGTTCGTACAGCCGTTGGAAAATCTAAAGGAAACGATTTAGTCGTTGCCTGTATGGATTTCTCATTTATAGGAGGTTCTATGGGGTCTGTGGTTGGCGAAAAAATAGCACGAGCTGGACAATATGCTTTAAAGAAAAAAATACCGTTCATGATTATCTCCAAATCTGGAGGTGCACGTATGATGGAAGCCGCTTTATCCTTAATGCAATTGGCAAAAACCTCGGTTGTTTTGGCACAATTAGCAGATGCTGGCATACCGTACATATCTTTATGTACAGATCCAACAACCGGCGGAACAACCGCCTCTTTTGCCATGTTAGGCGATATTAATATTGCAGAACCAGGTGCTTTAATTGGATTTGCTGGACCACGCGTAGTTCGTGATACCACAGGACAAGATTTACCAGAAGATTTCCAAACATCGGAATTTTTATTAGAACACGGTTTCTTGGATTTTATTTCACACCGTAAAAATTTAAAAAACAAAGTGAACTTATATATTGATTTAATTACCAATCAGCCATTAAGAGCATAATTAGGGTTACTAATTAGTAGCTAATGCCCTAAAAAACAGCGTGGGACTTTTTCAAACAAAAAACGGCTGAATAATTAAAATTTACTATATTTGCAGCTTGAAAGAAAAACTTTCATATACATAACAATCATTTACAATAATATTAGAATGTATTTATCAAAAGAAGAAAAGCAAGAGCTTTTCGCAAAGCACGGTAACGGAAAAACCGATACTGGAAGCGCAGAAGGCCAAATTGCATTATTTACACAACGCATCGAGCATTTAACACAGCACTTAAAAACGAATCGTAAAGATTACAATACGGAGCGTTCATTAGTAATGTTAGTAGGTAAGCGTCGTGCATTACTAGATTACTTAATTAAGAAAGATATCTTAAGATATCGTGCTATTATTAAGGAATTAGGATTAAGAAAATAATCACATTTAAGAGGCTTCGCGCCTCTTTTTTGTTTTAAACATAACGCAATCGTAAGCGTATAAAATTCGTAAATAAGAAGCTAGATCCCGAAATAAGTTTGGGACTAAAGGTTTTTCATTGGTCACATACACACAACAACTACAACAACACAACGACCATTGTTTAATTAGAATTAAAAATTTATGATTCCAAAAGTATTTAGAGAGGTCATTGACCTTGGTGATGGCAGAGAAATTTCCATCGAAACAGGAAAATTAGCAAAACAAGCTCACGGTAGCGTTGTTGTGCAGTCAGGAAAATGTATGTTATTATGTACAGTTGTTTCCAACTACGAACAAAAAGACCTTAATTTTTTACCCTTAACGGTAGATTATCGTGAAAAATTTGCTGCTGCAGGTCGTTACCCAGGAGGTTTCTTTAAAAGAGAAGCAAGACCTAGTGATGGCGAAGTATTAACCATGCGTTTAGTAGATCGTGTTTTACGTCCATTATTCCCAAAAGATTATCATTCTGAAACACAGGTGATGATTCAATTAATGTCTCATGACGAAAATGTTATGCCAGACGCTATGGCTGGATTAGCTGCTTCTGCTGCTATTCAATTATCCGATTTACCTTTTGAATGTCCAATCTCTGAAGCACGAGTTGGCCGTATTAATGGTGAATTCATTATTAACCCAACATTGGCGCAATTAGCAGAATCTGATATTGACATGATGATTGGTGCTTCTGCTGACTCTGTAATGATGGTGGAAGGTGAAATGGATGAAATTTCTGAAGAAGAAATGGCAGACGCTATTAAATTTGCCCATGAAGCTATTAAAATCCAATGTGAAGCTCAAGTAAGGTTAGCCGAAGCATTTGGAAAAAAAGCCGTTCGTGAATATGAACCAGAAAGAACCGATGAAGATTTAGAGAAAAAAGTGTATGACATGGCTTACGATAAAGTGTATGCTATTGCAAAAGCTGGATCGGCTAAACATGAACGAAGTGATGCATTTCAACAAATAAAAGAAGATATTAAAGCCACATTTTCTGAAGAAGAATTAGAAGATTACGGCGGATTAGTATCTGAATATTACCGCAAAGCTGAAAAAGCAGCTATTCGTGATTTAACCTTAAATGAAGGATTGCGTTTAGATGGTAGAAAAACGGATGAAATTAGACCAATTTGGTGTGAAGTAGATTACTTACCATCTACACACGGTTCTGCTCTTTTTACACGTGGAGAAACACAAGCTTTAGCTACAGTAACTTTAGGAACATCTAGAGATGCTAATCAAATAGATATGCCATCGCAAGAAGGTGAAGAGCGTTTCTATTTACATTATAACTTCCCACCATTTTGTACAGGTGAAGCAAGACCAATTCGTGGAACTTCTCGTAGAGAGGTAGGTCATGGTAACTTGGCGCAACGTGCTTTAAAAGGAATGGTACCAGATGAAAGTCCGTATACAGTGCGTATAGTTTCAGAAGTATTGGAATCTAACGGCTCCTCTTCTATGGCAACTGTTTGTGCAGGAACTATGGCACTAATGGATGCTGGTGTTCAAATGATTAAGCCTGTATCTGGTATTGCTATGGGATTAATTTCTGATGCTGCTTCTGGTAAATATGCTGTATTATCTGATATTTTAGGTGATGAAGATCATTTAGGAGATATGGATTTTAAAGTAACAGGAACTGCAGATGGTATTACTGCTTGCCAAATGGATATTAAAGTAAAAGGTCTTTCTTATGAGATTTTAGTAAATGCATTAAAACAAGCTCGTGAAGGCCGTTTACATATTTTAGAAAAACTAGTTGAAACAATTGCTAAACCAAATGCAGAAGTTAAGGAACATGCTCCAACTATGGTAACCAGACGTATTCCTAACGAATTCATTGGGGCTTTAATTGGACCTGGTGGAAAAGTGATTCAGGAAATGCAAAAAGAAACCGATACAACCATTGTTATTAACGAAGATCCTGTAACGGAAGAAGGTATTGTTGAAATATTAGGCGTTGGTAAAAAAGGTATTGATGCGGTTATGGCAAAAATTGATGCTATTCTATTCAAACCTACAGTTGGCAGCATATATGAAGTAAAAGTCATTAAAATGTTAGATTTTGGTGCCGTTGTGGAATATACAGATGCACCTGGAAACGAAGTGTTATTACACGTAAGCGAATTAGCTTGGGAACGTACAGAAAATGTATCTGATGTGGTAAACATGGGCGATGTTTTTGATGTGAAGTATTTCGGGATAGATTCTAGAACACGTAAAGAAAAAGTATCGCGTAAGGCTATTTTACCAAAACCAGAAGGGTTTGTAGAAAGACCACCAAGAGACGACAAACGTTCAGGTGGACGTGATAACAGAGGTTCTCGTGACAACAACAGAGGTCGTGATAATCGTCGTGATGACAGAAAACCAAGAGAGGACAAGAAGGGCTAATAATTCTTTTTATAATCTATATATAAAAGCCTATTCAAATTAATGAATAGGCTTTTTTTTATTTAAAATGTTTACCAAAAGCCAATTGGAGAATGCCATAAATAAAATTATCTTTACGTTGTAACACATTTAACCGAACCAAGAAAATAAACAATTTGAAAGTTATATTTGAGAATGTAGTTTCTATTTTTACCAATTAAAAAATAATTTGAAATACCAAAAGTATATTAATCCATTTAAAATACACATTATGAGAAAAAGCATATTATTTATCGTTTTAGCGTTAGTTAGTAATGTCTTCTTTGCACAAGAATCAAATTCTAGTAATTCTTTCTATATTAATATCTTTATAAATCAGAACAAAGATGCTAGAGTAGAATCTAACCTCGTAACAATGAATGACATTGGAGATGAAGTAAAAAATCTTATATATAATCATCGGTTCAAAGTAGATGAGAAAATAACTTATAGGATTTATGCCGACAAAGACTTGGATTTAAGTTACATAATGGATACTGAACAAAAAATATTAGAAGCATACAGTTATAACGTAAAAAGAGAAAGATATCTTTTAGAAACCGTAAAAATGAATATAGATGGTCCGAATTGGTTAGAAAAATTAGATGGTTTTGATATTAAACCCAAAAAAGGCTAATTGAGAAATAAAAAACGTGTTACAGCACTATGTATATTAAATGCTTGTTTTAGTATTTAATTAATAGGAAGTGCATGTTTGCTTTAATCTGATTTTCGGAACGAAAATCCTCTGATACAAATTTGCATTATTCTTAAACATAAACATTGTAGTTGATGCGAAAAACCTGCATATGAAAATAATATTTATAGTTATTGGAATTATTATTCTGTTTATACTTTACAGATATTTTGCATTCAAAAAAGAAAGCGCAAAAACTCACAAGTTGAGATTTGCTAGAATTAAACCACTTGTCGAAAAATTAGAAAACAAAGAAAAAATAAAAGAAGAAGATGTTTTGAATTATGCGAAAGATAATAAGACTCGTGAATTGACTTACCAAATACTATCTAAACATAATAAAACGGAGCTGTTCCCTAAAGAATATTTGACAATTGAAAGTGGTGCAGAAAGCAAAATGGTCAATTGGCTTGAATTTCCAACTGAATTAGACAAAGTACCTGATGACATAAAACATCTTGAAAAAGTAAAAATAGATTTTGACGGGAATAATGTATATTATCACGTCTTTAGGTATATGACAAATAAACCACATTGGGCTGCGGAAAATGGATGGATGCTCGGTGTCGTTGGACCATATTTTGACGATAGTAAACCTTATGATTTTCCAGCAGCAACATTTAGCAGATGTAGCAGTAAAGTTGGGGAAATTGACCCGAAAGATGAAGTTAAATGGGTTCACGAAAATATTGCGCTGAAAAGAAAATAAAGCACTTCTTACAACCACACACATATCTTATTGCAAGTTATAACCTAGTAACTTAAATCCTCTCGGATTTTCACTCAACGAAATCATAGCCTAATCCAATTGGAACCTCATATAAGTTATAGCAATACAAACCCCTTAAATCA
Source organism: Bizionia hallyeonensis (assembly GCF_042657385.1). NCBI lineage: Bacteria > Pseudomonadati > Bacteroidota > Flavobacteriia > Flavobacteriales > Flavobacteriaceae > Bizionia > Bizionia hallyeonensis. Next base: position 207,993 of record NZ_JBHSLA010000006.1, read on the forward strand.
TGTAGTTTATAAGCCTATTTCCGATTTGGAAGTAAAACCAATGTGGAATTAAACTAGGATTCAGAAGAATATTTTCGGATCATCTGCAATAGTTTTCGCGTATCAAAAGGTTTGGCAATAATATCATCTATTCCGGATGCTATTGCCGTATCATAGACTTCTTCTCTTTCAAAAGCTGTTAGAGCAATTATTGGAATGGCAATTCCTTGTTCTCTAATAAGCTTTGTGGTTTCATAACCGTTAATTTTTGGCATATTGATGTCCATTAATATAGCATCATAAGTGGTGTTCTTTAACAGTTCCAAAGCCATAAAACCATCATCGGCAATTTCACATGTATAATTATTATTTTCCAAAAGCTTTTTAGTAACCATTTGGTTTATCTTATTATCTTCCACCAAAAGTACTTTTAAACCAAACTCATCCAATAAGGGATTATCCGTTTTATTTATGGGCTTTTCTTGGCTGTCCTTTTCATACGCCAACGGAATTGTAAATTCAACCGACGTACCAATGTTTTCTTCACTTTGTAATGAAATGGTTCCTTTAAATAATGTTACCAAATTTTTAACGATACTTAAGCCTATTCCTGTACCTTGATAATCATCCTCTTTTCTATTAATCTGGACAAATTTCTCGAAAATTTTATCTTGATATTCTAATGGAATTCCAACACCTGTATCTGAAATTGTAAAGCAAATATAAACTAAATGTGCCTCTTGGCTTTCCAACTTTGCTGTAATGGTAACCGTACCATCGGTAGTAAACTTTAAAGAATTACTTACTAAATTAATAATAATTTGAGATAATCGGATAGAATCTCCTAAAACAAATTGTGGTATTTTAGAGTCCACCTCGACCACAATTTTATTGCGGTGTTTTTTGGCAATTACCATAAGTGAATCCTTAATGGTATATAGCTTTTCTTCAATATCAAACAGGTTATTATCCAAAACCACCCTATTTTCTTCAAATTTATGAACCTTTAAAACATCATTAACTAATGCTAAAAGGTAATTAGCAGAAAATTTAAGTGCTTTTAAATGCGGGCTGTTTTCTAGTTCTTTGTGCTCGGTTTCAATAATATCTGTAATCCCAATAACGCCATAAAGTGGCGTGCGTAATTCGTGGCTAATGGTAGAAACAAACTGCGTTTTTAAAAGCGTGGCTTCTTCAGCTTTTTCTTTGGCTACCAATAAAGCCTCGTTGGCATGTGTTAATTCTTCATTAGTAATTTGTCGTATTTTATTCAATTTAAATTGATAATACAGCAATAATAGTGTGGCTAAAAAAACGACAATTACTAAAATAGATAGCAATTTTAGATTATTAAATTTTTGATCTTGAATTTCTTTTTCGGCCTCTACTTTAACCAACCTACTTTTAACCTCTTCTTTCTCAATTTTTTGTCTTAACAGTCTAATGTTTTCATTCTGTTCTAAATCTTGTAGTACTTTTTGTAAGGAGTCTGATTTATGAGCAAATTTTTCAGACTTATCAATGGCATTGGTTTTTTTGTAAAAACCCGTTAGCAATTTATAAATTTCTAATTCGTGCGAATTAGGGAAGTTTTTGGCTTTTTGAAGACAAATTTCATAGGCTTTTAAATAATTTTCTTCTGCTAAAGCATAGAATTTGTGCCATTCATGGTAGTTTCCTGTTAAGTAATAATAATAGTATTTTAGCTCGCTTTCCGTTTTAAATTCATGTAAATGCGGCTTTATTTCAAGTAATAAGGCTTGAGCTTCTTCATAACTTTCAATGCTAATATACGTAGTTGCCAAATTTACAAGGTTGTATAAATATTCAACCTTGCTTATATTTTCAGAGTGATTTATTGCCTTTAAATAATATTTTATTCCGGTTTCAGCGTCCTTTTTATTAAAAGCGTATAAATTACCAAGGTTGCTATAAACCCAACTTAAAATTGTGTCATTTTGTATCTTGGTTGCGTAAATGAGCGATTTATTAAAATAGTCAATAGCATTGCCATCATCAGCTACTTGGGAGAAATTTAAACCTATTAAGTTATAAGTTATGGCTATCTGTCTATTGTCATTATGCTTAAGTGCTAAAGAAAGTGCCTTTTTAGCTTTTTCTAAAGATTTATCATATTCAGAAGAATTAAAAAACACTCTTGAAGAGTCAATAAATCTAGTAATTTCTTTATCTACACCTTTTTTTTCGTTGTTTAATTCTTGGCCAAAAGAAAAAGACAAATTAAAAATAAATGAAAATATTAAGAATATATTTTTAGTAGTTGGAATCATTTCTAATCCTAATTTGGGACTTATAAAATAAAGCTTTTTTTCAGATAAAACGTCGTTAAAATCCGATAAAAGTAAATATTCAGTTAGAAATAGACAGAAAATAAAAATATATTTTGCTGCTTTTGGTTCCAACCTGCTAAAACGCCGTTTTTTTCTTAAAAAAATACTAAAAAGGGTCTAAAGTTAATTTCTGGTCGTACATACCTAAAAGACATTAATTTTAAACAACCCCAAAATACATGGCCCAAAAAAGTACACGCTCGTCAAAATCATTACATACCAAAATAACAAACCTTCAAAAATTAAAAGCTTTTTTAAGCCAAACATTTATTGGAAGTGATAAAACCCAAAACGTTTATAATAGGATTACATTAATTAGCACGTTGGTGTTTATTGCTATGGGTGTTTATTTATTTACCGTTTTTCATAATGATTTTGAGCAATTTAATGCAGACCGTAGAAGCTCCATTATTGGTTTAACATTTATGATTACAGCCGGAATTCTATTTATATTTAAAGTCTTTTATGTCATTTTTATGGCATATAATTATTTTAAGTATCGCGCTGTGGAATCTGTTTCGGATGAAGAATTACCAACAGTTACCATAATCGTTCCTGCCTATAACGAAGGCAAACAAGTTTGGGATACCTTAATGAGTTTGTCTAAAAGTGATTATCCCCAAGATAAAATACAGCTTTTAGCTATTGATGATGGGAGTTTAGATGATACTTGGGATTGGATGGTGGATGCCAAAAAACAGCTTGGAAACCGATTAGAAATCCTTCAACAACCAGAAAATAAAGGAAAACGTCATGCTTTATATCGTGGGTTTAATTTAGGTACTGGTGCTATTTTTGTAACTGTGGACAGTGATTCTGTTGTAGACCAAAACACCTTACGTAATTTGGTTAGTCCGTTTATAACCGATGAAAATTGTGGTGCAGTAGCTGGTAATATTCGTGTTTTGAATAATAAAAAAGCCATGCTTCCAAAAATGCTGGATGTGAGTTTTGTAATGAGTTTTGAATTTGTCCGTTCTGCCGAAAGCAAGTTAAATTCCGTTTTATGTACACCTGGCGCATTGGCTGCTTATAGAAACACAGCTGTTTTTAAGTGTTTGCCCGATTGGATTAACCAAACATTTATGGGACAACCGTCAGACATTGGCGAAGATCGTGCCATGACGAATATGATACTAAAACAAGGTAAGCATGTACTATTTCAGCGAAATGCTGTTGCGTATACAAATGTTCCCGAAGAATATCCTGGGTTATATAAAATGTTTATAAGATGGGGACGCAGTAACGTGCGCGAAAATATTAATATGGCAAAATATGTGTTCACCAATTTTAAAAATGAAAGTAAGTTTGGAACGCGACTGTTATTTATTAGTCAATTCTCTAGAATTATCATGACATATCCATTCGTGCTATTTATGTTATTCTTTGTTTTAATGCACCCTTTATTATTTTTGGGTTCTACCCTATTAAGTATTTTAGTAACCTCAACATTTTCGGTTTTATTTTATGCACATCGCTACGAAATAAAAGAATCTTTTTGGGCATATACCTATAGCATTCTTTATACATTTGGTCTGTTTTGGATAGCACCTTATGCTATTGCAACAGCAAGTAGACGTGGTTGGTTAACACGCGGATTAGCAGAAAAAAAATAATAGATTCTAGATTAAAAACATCAAGCCTTACAAGAAATTGTAGGGCTTTTTTTTGCACAGCCTAGTGGTCCCTTGATCAAAAACCAGTGAATTCCCGACAGCCTGTCACCTTTTTGTCAGTTTCAACAAAATTACAAAATACATATTTCGCAACAAATGTTTGGTTTTTTTATGAATTCACTAAACATTACCCCTAAAACACATGTATATAGGATTTTTTAAAATTAACTTTATTATTCGGGTCTTCCGTATAGTCCTTGTACACTATACACCAATTAATAATGATAATCAACACCTTACAAAAACATGAAAGTATTAGTAATTGGAGCAGGAAATATGGGATTAACGTATTCCGAAGGTATGGCGGCATCGTCTCTTTTAGGAAAACACAATCTGAAGATATATGATACGGATCCTAAAAAAATTACAAGATTAAATAAAGAACCACATTTTGATGTTTACGATAATTTAGAAGATTGTTTACCAATAGCAGATATTGTATTTCTTGCCGTAAAACCTTACCACATTGAGGACTTATTTAAAACCATGGCATCACAAATTAACGATCAGCAAATATTTGTATCACTAATGGCTGGTGTAACTATAGACACGATTAAAACCCAACTCGGTGCAACTAAAGTAGTACGGGCTATGCCAAATTTACCAGCAAAAGTTGGAAAAGGTGTTACATCTTATACCGAATCTCCTGAAGTTTCTAAAGTAGAACTGATTATGGTTCGGAATTTACTAGATACGACAGGAACCTCCATACATGTGGATACAGAAAATTTCATTGATGCCTCAACCGGTATTTCAGGAAGTGGACCAGCTTATGTGTTCTACTTTATGCAATCTATGCTGGATGCTGCTTTAAAAATGGGCTTCTCCGCTTATGATTCTAAAGTACTAGTAAGCAACACCTTTGAAGGTGCTATTGAATTATTTAATCAATCAGATATTTCACCAGAAACATGGATTAACCGTGTAGCTAGTAAAGGTGGAACCACACAAGCAGCCATAGACTCTATGGACGATAATAATGTAAAACAGCTTATTGAAGATGCCGCTTATGCCGCATTTGATAGAGCAATAGAATTAGGAAAAGAAAAATAAAATGATGGACGACGACATTAAGCGCGTAGTAGTAAAAGTAGGAACAAACGTATTAACCAATAAGGACAACCGAATTTTAGGACCTGTTTTAAGAGAATTGGTTCGCCAGATAGCTGTGCTTTATGAGCGCGATGTTATGGTAGTTCTAGTTTCTTCAGGTTCGGCAATTGCTGGAAAAGAGGTTCTAGGTAAAATGAGTCTCACGGATAAATCTATTAGACGCCAAGTTTATTCGGCCGTTGGTCAACCCAGAATGATGCGTCATTATTATAGCCTTTTCCATGACTATGGTATGCGCTGTGCACAAGTTTTAGCAACAAAACGCGATTTTGACCCTGGCAAACACCGTGAAAATATGATTAATTGTTATGAAGGCCTATTATCTGAAGGTATTGTGCCAATTGCCAATGAAGATGATGCCGTTTCCATAACCATGTCTATGTTTACAGATAATGATGAGTTGGCTAGTTTGGTAGCAGAATTAATTGATGCAGACCGTTTAATAATATTATCAGATACGGACGGCCTTTACACTGGGCATCCAGATGATGAAGATTCCATAAAGATTAATGAGGTTTCGTTTAATCAAAATGTGGAACAATACGTAAAAGCTTCAGGTAAAAAAGAAGGCGAAGGTCGTGGTGGTATGGCATCCAAATTACGAATTGCAAAAGGCACAGCACAAAAGGATATTCCAACATATATTGCCAATGGAAAACGAGCAAACGTAATTGTTGATATTCTTGACAACAAGGAAGTAGGAACCAAATTTATTCACTAAAAACAAGACACATGGAATTATTACATACAGATAAAAAAAATGACGTTTTAAATGCAATGATTAAAATTATTGATCGTGAACGAGACAACATTATTAAAGCCAACAAGCAAGATTTAGATGCTTTTGATAAAGATGATCAAGCCTTATACGACCGACTAGTGGTTAACAACGCTAAAGTGGATGGTATGATTCAGGCTATTAAAGAAGTACGTGAACAAGACGACCCTGTTGGTGCCACTATTTCAGATATGACGTTGGATACCGGTTTACAAATTACCAATAAAACGGCTCCATTTGGGACGATTATGATTATATATGAATCCCGACCAGACGTTACTATTGAAGCTGCTGTTTTAGCGTTTAAAGCCAACAATAAAATTTTACTAAAAGGTGGAAAAGAAGCTATTAATAGTAATCTCATTTTAGAAAAATGCTGGCATGAAGCGTTGGAAGAAAATGGCTTATCTAAAGATTGGATTAAACTATTGCATTTAAAGCGTGAAGAAACACAGGAATTTTTAAGAAACCCAACAGAGAAAATCGATTTAATTGTACCTCGTGGTGGCGAACGTTTAATTAAGTTTGTAAAGGACCACGCTACCTGTGCCGTTTTAATTTCAGGACGTGGTAACAACTTTTTATATGTTTCTAAACATGCGGACTGGGAAAAAGCCATTAAGGTGATTATTAATGCAAAAACTGATAAAATTTCAGGGTGTAATGCATTAGATAATGTATTGATTGATAAAAACATTTCTAATTACGAAACAAAAGTGATTGAACTTCAAAAAACATTAGAGCATGTTGGTGTATCGTTAGTTGTAGATAAAAAAATAGGACAGATTTTAACCAAGGAAACCCAAATACCAAACGAAGATACCTGGTACGAAGAATTCCTAGCCATGAAATTACTCGTGGCTGAAGTGAATGGATTAGAAGAAGCCATAGAAACCATAAACAAATATTCTGGAGGACATTCATCCACCATAATGACGGAAAACAAAAACGAAGCAGCCACTTTCATGCAGGAAATAGATAGTGCTGCGGTTTACCATAATGCTTCTACCCGATTTACCGATGGTGGACAAATGGGTGTTGGCGCCGAATTAGCCATTAGCACAGACAAGTTACACCACCGCGGACCATTAGGTTTAAAACAATTGGTAACCAATAAATATTACGTGTTTGGCGATGGTCATGTACGCGTTTAAGTAATAATTTAAACATGTTACAAACGGCATAAGTTAAAACTGATGCCGTTTTTTGTCATACAATATTTAAGAAGAACTGAGTTAAAAAACAAGCAATTTTAAGCTAATTTTGAAACAAAGTTCTCATCATAAGGCAAACCACTTTTTGCGATAGCAAATGCCTGTTTTAATAATTTATTTGCTACTGCTATTAATGCC
>NZ_JBHSLA010000007.1:0-114838 GCF_042657385.1 Bizionia hallyeonensis
TGCCGTTGGCGCAGGATTTGTTTAAATCAGGTGTTCTTTTTTGTCCAGTTACAAATCCAAATCAACGTATATATCGGGTAATATTATATTGTAATTATTACGTATTTATAGGAAGAAGTTCCAGACAACGCCAAAACGAACTGCAAAATCCCGATATGGATAATTTGGTGCCGAATAAAAATCATAACCCGTCCATGCAGAATTAAAGTGTTCTGCTTTTAAATAGATTCGTATTTGACTAATTTTTGCATTCACAAAAAAATCAAATCGTGGAAAACTACCATAGTCTTGATTGTTCTGAACATAAAACTCCGCTAACAATGGATCGTAACCATCCATCTTATAACTGGAGAAGTAACTAAAGGTTATTCCTGTTTGTAGAAACAAGGCGTTCTTAAAAAACCTACTGGAATACATTAAGGTGTTTCGCGTGGTTAGTTCAGGCACATTGAATACCATACCATCATCCTGGACATTCTGATACATGATGGTATTATATAAGGTAAACTTGCGAAAGAAGTTAAATCCTTTTTCCCATTTTACTTTAACGTAACTAATAGATTGATCTGTTTGAAATGGTTTAACCAAATCATCTATACCATCTTTCATAAAATAGGTATAGTCGTTTATGGTATTAAAGTCCGCTGAAATTGTTCCTAACAACTTTGAATTCACATTAAAACCAAGTTGTTGCGTTTCGGTATTATTAAAATTACTTTGCCAATTATAATTTTCGTAAACACTTTGATATAGCTGATAATTATAATTAGGTGCTCGGGAATTGTGATTTACCTGCGCGCCGAATGAAAATTTATCATTTAATTTATAGGAGGCATTGGCTAAAAAATAATTTCCATCAAAATCTCCAACAACATTAAAACCTGCTTCTGCATGAAGTTTAAATCCACTTATAATTTTATCATACTGTCCGCCTACAGAAACAATATCACCTTTTAATCTGTTCGTTATATATTGATTATTAATAAAAGCAACTTTATCATACCCATAATTATAATTGGTATAACCCAAGCTAAATTTAACATCACCTATTATATTGTTCTTATAATTTACCCCGAACTCTGTATTAAAATTTTCTAAAGTAACCCGGTCTCTTAAGCCACTTGCTTGAAAGGACTCTCCAAAATACGCCGTCTCTCGATCTTGGTTATATTCATAATACTTATCTTCAAAAGAAATAATATTAGTAACACGCAGTTCATTTCTGGAAATTGAGTCTTTGGGTTTAATTAAATAGTAGTTATGGTCTAAGTGAAAGCGCTTGCCTTTTAATATATTTTCAGCATCTTCAAAATTTACGGCCAGAACGCCACGATCTAAAAATTCCGGATTACCGGATTCAAAAAACGGGATATTATCATCGCGTACACCTCCATTTTCCTGATTCATTAAATCTTGCATGACAATGTGCGCGTTTGCAAAATACCGATTGTTTTTAGTTTTATAACTTGTGGTAAATCTAAAGTTCCCCGTACTAGTTAATATATGTTGGTATTTCCCTAAAGACCTCAACCCTTTATAGGCTACGGAAAAATTTAACTGTTTGGATGTATTTACGGTAAAAAACGCATCTAGCTGCTGACCTTGCTTAAAGGCTGTTTTATAATAAAGCTCCGTAAATGGTGTTGGCACCTCATAATAATTAATGTCTTCAATTTCCATATAATTAAAGTGGCGTGCTCTTGCACCAAATAAGGGCATTAAAGCATCCTTTTTATAAACGTAACTTAAAGCATTGTATGTTTGACCAACGTTTGAGAACGGCAGTAATTCAAAATTATCTCTTCTTAAATAATTAAACTTATATTCTTTTTGGATTGTTAATGTGGTATCAACATACGTCGTATCATTACTTTCGGATATAATAAGGTACTGTTCAATTTTAGCTTCAAGATTTTTAATATCTTTAATACTGGTGCTTTTTGTAGACCCCCCGTAAAGTGTATCGTTATATGGTGTGTTTCTCTGAACACTTCCATCTTTATTGATTTGCTCGATTTGACCAACCGCTAAATTCCCACAAAACACTAAAAAAATGACTAAAATTATTTTCCTCATAATTATTTTTTCGACCTTGCAAATGTATATACAATTTATAATAACGTCATTATATTAAGAATTATTTACATGCTAAAATTACAATATTCAAATTTTAAGTACGAATGTGGCACAGACGAAGCTGGAAGAGGCTGTTTAGCCGGTCCTGTTACTGCCGCTGCTGTTATTCTTCCTGAACATTTTGAAAACCTCATTTTAAATGATTCCAAGTTGCTTTCTGAAAAGAAACGAAATATTTTGAAACCTATTATAGAACACGATGCATTAGCTTTTAGTTTTGCACATATTTATCCAACGGAAATTGACAGCATTAATATATTGAATGCATCTATTTTAGCCATGCACCAATCCATTGAAAGTCTTAATATACGTCCGAAGTTTATAATTGTGGATGGTAATAGGTTTAAACCATTTCAAGACATTCCTCACGAAACCATTGTAAAGGGAGACTCAAAATTTTTGAGTATTGCGGCCGCTTCTATTTTAGCTAAAACATATAGAGATGTATATATGGAAAGCATTCACGAAGAATTCCCCATGTATAATTGGAAACAAAACAAAGGCTATCCAACTAAAGAACATCGGGAGGCTATTAAAAAATATGGCCCAAGCAAATACCACCGAAAATCCTTTAGATTGTTACCTGAACAGCTGAAAATGAAATTATAACTTCCCACTATATTCATTTTAAACCTTTAAATTATTTATGTAGGTTTGTATAAATTCCCTCATCAATGAAAAACATTTGGTTTTTATGTACTTTGAGCCTACTTTTTTTAGGATGTAACTCCTCTAAAAAGAAGTCACAATTAATGGATTACCTCAATAATGACGCAGCTGTTATTGTTAAGGTTAAAAATGTAGGAAGTTTAAAAAGCAATATGAGCAACAATGCTTTTTTGCAAACTTTAGAAACCACGAAAAACTACAAAAACCTTTCAGAAAAATTATCGCTTCTACACTATTTAAAAACAGAAGACGATTTATACGTCTCATTATTTAATACGAATGATAGTTTAGATTTTTCCATCATCACGAAAATAAAACCGGATCTTTTCTTGATAGACTCTTTACCAAACCATAGCATTGAAACTTTAAAGTATGCTAAACATACCATCACCAAAAGTCAAGTAGGTAATCAGGCGCTATTCAGCATCACAAAAGATAGTGTTTTTATAGGAGCTTCAACTAAAGCGTTATTGATAGCATCCTTGGAAGATGATAAAATTCATCCAACTATAAAAGCGCTTATCAATTCATCTCACAGCGAAAATCAACTTTCCCTTTTTATTAATAAGAAGAAAGATCGCCATATTAATAGTTTTTTTATAAATAAAAATATGAGCACGTTAACTTTAACGGATTATTTGTTTGTAGATGTGGATATAGATCAGAATGCCATGAAATTAAATGGTGTTGTAAAATCTGCCGATTCTTCTAAAAAACTCATTGATGTTTTCAAAAACACCAAAGCTCAAGAAAACAAATTAGCAACTATTACGCCTTCCAGTAGTGATGGCTTTTTGAGTATGACATTTAATGATTATGCCATTTTTAATACAAACCTAAACGCGTATAGAACGGCAGACTCTACCGCTAGCCACACCTCCACGCTACTGGATAATGTAATTGAAACCGGTGTAATTTATGAAGGTAACAATCGCGCCATTGTATTAAACTCTTTAGATGTTTATATTACTAAAGATGCCCTGTTGAACGATCAAGATATGATTGAAACCTATCGTGATATTGAAATTTTCAATTTTAGTGAGCCTGAATTTTTCTTTAAAACATTTTCGCCTTTCATCAATTTTAAGGATGCCAACAAATACTGTATCGTAGATAATTTTATTGTGTTTTCTAACGATATTGAGTTTCTTCATACCATTATAGCGAGTTATAAAAATCAAACGACCTATAGTTCTCAAAGTGCGTATAAAAGTCTTAAGGACCAGTTTAGCGATGAAGCTTCTATATTAAGCGTCGTAAATCCTGATAAACTAGAAACTATTATTAACAGAAACCTTAACGATAGTTTAAATTTAAAGTTAAACGCATTTAATGCAACAGGTTTACAATTTATATATGATACTAATTTTGCCCATGTAAATGCTGTTATTCAAAAAGGAAAAACGCGGGCAGTAGAAAATGCCGTTACGGAAATGGCAGCTGTAAAAATTGATGCTGATATATTAAATAGTCCGCAATTGGTTACCAACCATGTTACTAATGAAAAGGAAATTGCCGTCCAGGATATTAAAAACAACTTGTATCTGATTTCCAGTAGTGGAAAAATTCTTTGGAAAAAACAGCTTCAAGGCGCCATTTTAGGCAAAATTGAACAAATAGACATGTATAAAAACGGCCGATTGCAATTAGCTTTTGCCACTGCAAATCGGGTTTATGTTTTAGATAGAAATGGAAAGGATGTAAAACCATTTCCTTTAAAATTCAACGATGCTATTACACAACCGCTTTCTGTGTTTGATTATGATGGCAATAGAAAATACCGCCTCATGGTTACACAAGGCAAAAACGTTTTAATGTTGGATGACAAAGGCAAAACAGTTAAAGGTTTCAATTTTGAAAAAGCCGCAGACAATCTTATCCACCAACCACAGCATATTAGAATTGGTAGAAAAGACTATTTATTGTTTAAAACAGCAAACAAGCTATACATTTTGGATCGTGTTGGAAAAACACGCGTTACACCAAAAGCGACTTATACATTTTCTGATGAGGCCGTATATTTATATAAAGGTAATTTTGCAACTACTACAACAAATGGTAAGTTGGTTACTATTGATACCAAAGGAAATACGGCAGCTCAAGATTTAGGCTTAACCGATCAGCACTATTTAGAAACCACCAGTAAAACACTTGTCACCTTATCAGAAAACCGACTGACTATAAAAAGCAATACTTACGAATTGGATTACGGCAATTATAGCAAACCAAACATTTTTTACCTCAACGATAAAATTTACGTGTCGGTAACCGATAAGCAAACGCAAAAAGTATTTCTATTTGATAGTAATGCTAAATTGCTTTCTAACTTTCCTGTTTATGGTACATCTCAAATAGATATGGCAAATATGGATAAAGGTAGAAACCTAGAGTTTGTAACCAAAGGCGACAGTAACACCATTTTAATTTATCAGATAAACTAATTATAATCAGCTATTTGAAACAAAAAAAATTGATTTCCACAATATTATATCATTAAATATGTTAACTTTATAACATGGGCTTTATTAATATAGCTAAATGACTACAATTTTTAAATTATGAGAAAAAATTTTTTTGTGTTAGCATCCTTCATACTCGTATTGGTTACGGTATTTAGTTGTGATGATGATGATAACCTAAATAACGGTAACGATAATCAGATTGTTCTGACTACCGAAAACAATTTATACGAAGGCGATTTATATACTTTATATTTAGAACGCGAGATAACAAATACAGAGAACGCTATAGCGGAATTTCAATTTTACATTGACAATAATCAAGGTACGCCAGAAATTGAACTACAACTGGAAGAAGCGGAACAACAGTTAGGCACATTAAACACTAATTTGGCTATCCAAATGGGAATAGAAGCCGAATATGTTTTACCACCTCGCGTTCCAAGAAGACCACCAAACCCTCCAAACCCACCGTCACCCTGTATTGGCTGTGTTCCTTTAGCTGGGAGTTTCAGCTTCATCACCATAACGCCGGACATAGTAAACTTAAATATCAGAATATTAGATTTTAGTACGGAAGAGGAGGTTGAAACCGTTGTGTTTAACAGTTTTAATCCTGCTGAAAACTATAATGGTGTGGTATCTATTCAACCTGCGTCATTGAACAATTTTACAGGTCAAGTAATTCTTATTATAGAAAGAGAGGATATTAACGGTGATACTACATCCTATAGCTTAAATGCTAACTTCTATTAACGTCAATTACATAACATTATAAAAAAGCTTTTTGTAACTTTACTTAAAGCTTTTTTTATGCGATATTATTACCCCCTTATTTTTTTAGTTTTAACCACCTTTTATGGTAATGCTCAAGAAGACTTTTTGATTGATGAGATAGGCAACAGTTTAAATGAAGATTTTGGTAAAGCATATCAATACTATTACAGCCATAAAGATTCCGCATACTTTTATTTCAATCGTGTAAAGCAAACCGCAAATAAGTATCATATTATCGAGTATCAATTAGAAGCTTTGATACGAGAATCATGGGCCGCCAATTTCCATAATGATTTATACATCATCAAAAAAAACATCCAACAGCTAGATTCAATTCAATTCAATAACAAAAAAGAATTGGATACCATCTATTTGAAAAACTATTACAGCTCTTCTATAACATATACCAAAGGACTATATGAATATGATTTGAATAACTATAAGTCTGCTTTAAATTATTTTAATGAGGTTATAAGGACTTGTGAAGAAAATCAAAATTACTTCCAAGACCCTGAAATTTTAAAGCTTTATTTGTCTGCTACCACTTTTGTTGGCAAACTGTACGTCAATGAAGGCAAATATCAATTAGCCAAGGATTTTTATGAAAAAACCTTACGGACTATAAATCAAAAATCGGGATTTGACATGAGCTTTTCCAACAACATTCAAATACTGTTGGCTGATATTTATCAGAAAGAAGGGCTATTTGAAAAAGCCAATGCAAGTATTCTAAAGGTTTTGCATTATTATATTGACGTAACAAAAAACAGCAATCGGATTATTACATCTTATCAACGCATTATTGATAACCATTTAAAACTTAAACAAACGGATAGTGCTGCGTTTTATTTAGAAAAAATGAAGCCTTATATATCCGAAGACCATCCGCTTTTGGATCGGTATTATACTTCTAGTGCCCATATTAGTGAAGCAGAAGGGAATTATGCAGAAGCCGAAGTGGCTTTGCAAACCGTAATAGATATTTTAAAAGCAAACCCACAATCCATTGAAAATAACAAATTAGCACAAGCCTACCAAGAAATGGGCTTGATGCACATGCAGTTTGATCAGCCTAAAAAAGCTTTGACTCACTATCAATTAGCAGACCAAAACTTAAAAAAAAATAAGGCAACCATAAATCAGACCAAGTATCTTCAACTTTTAAAACACAAAACGCAAGCTTTAAATAGTCTGGAATTGTATAATTTAAGTTTAGAATCTTCACAACAAGCCATAACCATTCTTAACGCTTTAAAACCAACCTTCAAAAACAATTCAGATAAACTCTTTTTAATAGAAGATGCCTTTCCTGTTTTTGAATCCGCTTTGGAAGCCAACTTCAAGCTATACCAAGCCACCCAGCAAGACCATTTAATTGATACCGCATTTTATTATTCGGAAAAAAGCAAATCCGTTCTTTTAATGGAAGCTCTTTTAAGCACCAAAGCCACGAAATTTGCTAACATTCCCGAAAGGATTATTGAAGAAGAACAGATTTTAAAATCGCGAATCACTTATTTGGAAAAGCAATTGAATACGTCCAAAAACACCGATTTGGAAGCTGAATTATTTGATACACAAAACACCTATCATGAACTGATAACCAAAATTGAAACCAATTATAAAACCTATTACGATTTAAAGTACAATTCTGAAGTTATCAGCTTACCAGCATTACAGAAATTCTTGAAACCTAACACGGCGTTAATTTCCTATTTCTACGGAAACGATGCTATTTATAGTATTACCATAACTAAAAACAGCAAAGCTATACAGCAACTAAAACGAGATGCGGTATTAGATGATGCTATTATTTCGGTTTATAATATGTTAAATAACCCGAAATCAGATTTGGAAGCACTTAATAAAAAATCATTTCAATTGTATTCCCAATTTTTGGCACCAAATATTGAGAACGTTTCAGAAAAAAATATCATTATAATTGCCGATGGCTTATTAAATTACTTGCCATTTTCTAGTTTATCTGTAACGGGTTCAACAGAATATCTGGTTGAAAACCGTGTAATTAGTTATGTAAATTCAGCAACCTTGTTAAAACAGCTTTCCGAAAATGCATCTATAAACAATAAGGTCTTAGCCTTTGCTCCTAGTTTTAATGGTCAAGATGCTAATAACCTATTAGCCCTACCCAATAATAAAAATGAAGCTGCAGATATTTTAAACTATTTCAAAGGAAAAACACTTACAGATAGTCATGCTACCTTGCAAAATTTCAATACCGAAAGTGCTGATTTTGGCTTATTACATTTTGCAACCCATGCCATTTTAGATGATGAAAATCCCGAGTATTCCTATTTGGCATTTCAACCAGATGGCAAGAGCAATTTATTATATGTAAGTGATTTATATAATTTAAATAGCAATACCAGTTTAGTAACCTTAAGCGCCTGCGAAAGTGGTATTGGCGATTTAAAACGCGGAGAAGGTTTTATCAGTTTAGCGCGTGGTTTTTATTTTAGTGGGGCAAAAAGTATTGCCAGTACCTTATGGAAAATTAATGATGGATCGTCCTCAAAAATCATGGGTGCTTTCTATAAAAATCTATCAAAAGGCCATGAAAAAAATGTGGCCTTACAAAAAGCACAATCGGCATTTATACATGAGAATAGCCAAAATGCATTGGCGCACCCTTACTATTGGTCAGGTTTTTTAATTTCTGGAAATATGCAAGCTATTGAAACCGCCAACAATTGGTTGTGGTATGCGCTTGGAACTTTAAGCTTCTTAATACTGCTCTTTTTTATTGTGAATCGCCGGAAATCTAGTTGAGTTCTTCTAACAAAGCCTTTGCTTTAGCTTGATTATAATTGTAATTTGCAATCAGGTTTTCTAGGTAAATTTTAGCTTCTGCTTTGTTTTTATTCTTTATGGCTATAAGTGCCAAATACCAAGTAGATTCGGCTACAAATCCCGAGTTATCAGCTTCCACAATTTCCGTGAATAGTGTTTTGGCATCGTCAATATTTTCCAATCCTAAATGGGCTTGTGCTTTATAAAATGGAATATAGTTATGTGCTGTTGTTTCGGAAAGCGCATTAAATTTCTCAATAGCCGTTTCATAATTTTTGGTTTCGTAGGCTACAAAAGCTTCACGTTCTAATGTGTTTTCATCATCGCCTCTCGTAATGGTGTAAACGGTATTGGGATATTCACTGAAATTTGTGTTGTATAAATTGGAATAATTTGTTCCAAAAAAGGAGTTGTAGCCAAACCAGCCCAGCAATAAAACAAGGGAAGCAGCCACAGCTAAATACTTGTAATTAAATGGCGCCGTTTTTTTAGCTTTAATATCGCGTTCAAAACCTTGTAATTTTATTTTTAATAGGTCCGACTTATGACTTTTAATGGCCTTTTTTAAGTTTTTTTCATATTCAAATTCTGCCCTAAATTCAGGGTCTGTTTCTAGGAGTTTCTGAAAAATCACGTCCTGTTCAGCCGTTAAGCTGTTAGAAAAGTAGTGATATAATAAATCTTGATTAGTCATTGCTATTGCTATTAATACGTTCTTTAAGGGTTTTCATACAGCGAGATTTGGCGCTCTTCACAACATTCTCACTGGTGTATTCGCTGGTTGCTATAATATCTTTAATGGAATAACCTCTGTAATAAAATAAGGTTAATAATTCTTGACATTTTTTTCCAAGTGTTCCAAAATATTTCTTCAATAATATTTGTTCCGCGGTCAAATCGTCTGGATCTAAATCAAACGAAGCATCAACGAGTGCATCGCGTTCTCTAATAAGCGACAAATCGAAATCTGGATTTATAGTCTTATTATTTTTCTTCATTTTATCAAAAATTAAATACTTCCCTATGCTAAATAAATAGGTTGATATGGAACTTGTAAATTTTTCAACCTTACCTTCCATTACATTATTATAGAAAATAATATATGCATCTTGATAGACATCAATTGTATCGTCTTGCGGCAAATTATACTTTCTAGCAAAATTCAGAAACTTATCCCTGTTGTCTTCATAAATCTGTTTGAACAACAAATCCGAGCCTTGTTTTAAATCTTCAATCGTTATGTTCTCTTGAACGCTTTCCATTTAATATCCTAGAATTAAAAAGGTTAACACACTTCTGCTAATTTAACTTATTTTAAGAAAAGTCTCTTACAATTCTTACAAATCTTACAAATCTGAATTATTTTTCAAACTGAAAGCATTTTCATGTTAACCTTTAATCTCAAAGTTCATAAAATATTACAATTTTAAAACACATATTATGAAACGTATAACAAAACATCTATTTCAAACCTTTATGGTGACGCTTTTAATATTCAATTGTAGCGCAGATGACGAACCTATTGATGGACCTACACCAGTATCTACCATAAATTTAGAATTTGACCTCACAACCAATCAAGATCAAATGGGCGATTTTGCGAACAATGCCATGGCGGTCTTTAAAGGTAAGGTTTGGTCTTTTGGTGGATCTAATGATTAT
The DNA here is from genome assembly GCF_042657385.1 of Bizionia hallyeonensis. Taxonomy (NCBI): domain Bacteria; kingdom Pseudomonadati; phylum Bacteroidota; class Flavobacteriia; order Flavobacteriales; family Flavobacteriaceae; genus Bizionia; species Bizionia hallyeonensis. The sequence goes on from NZ_JBHSLA010000007.1 coordinate 10,515, forward strand.
GTTGCTGAAGGCGATTCTACTGATGAATTATGGAATAGCAGTAACGGAATCAATTGGGCTTCTACGGATACTAACGGCACCTTAACAGCTACGGGCAGACACGAACATACTTTGAGTGTTTTTAATGGGAAAATGTATGTAATTGGTGGCACCGATAATGATCACAATGTATTAAGTGATATATGGGTAACAGATGATGGAATTACATGGTCTAGACTCATGGAATTTGCACCTTTTGGCCCAGTATCAGGACATAGCACTTTAGTATTAAATGGAAAAATGTATGTGGTTGGCATAAACTATAGTACAGGCAATACCAAAGTTTGGTCTAGTACTAATGTAATGGACTGGGTTGAAGAAACCGCCAATGCATTTCCGGGACTAAAACGCTATAAAGCCATAGTAAAAAACAATGCTATGTACGTCATTGGAGGCGATAAAACGACATCCGAATTAACCAATGAGATTTGGAGAAGTTCCAATGGTGATAGTTGGTCATTAGTTACGCAAACAAGTACAACATTACCTGCTATTAAGAGACATACCGTTACCGTTTTCAACAATATGGCATATGTAATTGGGGGTCATACCGCAAGTTCAGAACATACCAATACCATTTACTACTCCACCGATATGGAAAATTGGTCTGTATATACAGACAGTAATCCTTTAGAGGAAATTAATAGCCACGCCTCTTTGGTTTTCAATAATGATTTATGGGTTTTTGGAGGGTCTAGAGCGGGAACAGCTGGGAGGACTGGAAAAATCTGGCGCATTATGGAGTTTTAAATAGAAATAAAAATTCTGTTTTGCCATGTCCAAATGTTAACCTTTCATTTTAAAAGACATTAATAAGCAAACAATATTAAAATCTAACAATTTAAAACATGAAACACATGAACCAAAAATCATTTAGAAATTACACGTTTATTTTAGCCGGAATGATGCTACTATTTACAACTGCAAAAATACAAGCACAAATTGCCATTGGTGGTGGTTTGGGCTATAATGAAAAAATTTCAGGCCCAGGTATTACGGTAAAAGCTGAATTTAATATTACAGACGACATTGCAGTTTCGCCAGGTGCGACTTATTTCTTTGGGAATAGCCTATATGGTTTTAATCAAAACACATTAGCCGTGGACTTAAATGCCCATTACTTTTTTCACCTGATTGAAAACAAACTTAAAATTTATCCACTTCTTGGTGCCAACTACTCCAATTATAAAACAGGCGCTTCTTATTACAGTTATTATTATAACACGTATGAAGTTAGCGATAGCGCATTCGGTGTAAACATTGGTGCAGGTGGCAGATGGCAATTTTCAGAAAAATTGAGTGTGTATTTAGAACCTAAATATGTGGTAAGCGATTATGAACAGATTATAATAAATGCTGGAATCCTCTTTCAACTCTAAAAACAGAACATTTTATTTTATTTGAATTAGTCTTCAAGTAAAAAAGCCAAAAGTTTATATGACATCAGTCGTTAGCCTTTGGCTTTTTTTGTTTTAAAACCTCATAACATGATAATACATTAAAACGTTTCTTTCATTCGGGTTGGAAATTTCCATAAACATTATTTTTTTTCTCACCATTATGTTAACCTTTTAAAATTTAAAACATGAATAAGGCAATAAATAAAAAATCAATAAAATTTAAAAACATGAAAACACAAACAATTCAAACAATGATGTCTAAAACAAAATTTGTATTACTCGCTTTTTTAGTAGCCTTTAGTTATTCTTGTTCACCAGAAGACGGAAACGATGGTGCTCCTGGACCAGCTGGAGAAGACGGCAATGCAAATGTAGTCTCCTCTGATTGGTTTTCAATTCAATTTGATTATACAAATGGAGCCAATGACTATGGTTATATGTCCATAGACATTCCTAACTACCAAGAGTTTGTAGATAACGGTGGAATGGCTATGGTTTATTTGAAACAAACACTAGGAAATGATTATATTATCCATCCATTACCATTTGAGGATGTTTTTAATTTTGCTTTGGCAAATTTACCTGATGAAGGTGTTGAAAATTCTTTAATTATTTTTGCGAATCAGTCAAACGTAATAGATTTAGAAACGGAACCAAATCTAACATTCCGTTATGTACTGGTACCAGGTAATGCAATGAATAAAAATGCTACAGATTTAACAAATATGTCATACCAAGAAGCTATGAATCATTTTAAATTAAACCAATAATTCTTTTTAGCAATTCTAAAAAAACCGAAGTAAAATGCTTCGGTTTTTTTTTTATTCTCATGTTAACCTTTCAATATAAACGACATGAAATAGGAAACAATTAAAAATCAATAAATTTTAAAATTATGAAAACAATTTCAAAAACAATTCAAACAAACATGTCAAAGTATAACTATTTTCTTATGGCTTTTTTAGTGGCCTTTAGTTTTAGCTGTTCTCCAGAAGATGGAAACGATGGTGCAGTTGGACCTGCTGGACCTGCTGGTGCAAATGGTCAGGATGGCAATGCTAATGTTATCAGCTCTGGTTGGGTAGAATATGATGAATCAAACTGGTCAGCATTAACGAGTGAATTTGGTATTGAATATAGATATTATCCCCTATCAGTTTCTACAATAACTCAAGACATTGTTGATGACGGCATGGTTCTAGTTTATAATAGATTTGTGATTTCAAATACACCAGCTTCCATGTTGCCTTACTCAGGAAATATTACTGGAGGTGAGCAACAATTAAGTTTTGAAATTAACCCAAACACCCTTACTATTAAAATGAAAAATGTAAGTGGATCGGGAGACCCAGATACTTTTGGTGGGCCAGGTGTGGCTGAATATAGGTATATTATTGTTCCTTCTAATAATACGGGTAAAATGAAAAATACTGATTTTTCTAAAATGACTTATGAAGAAGTTATGAGTCATTTTGGATTAGAGGAATAAACCTTCCAAACAAATCCTAAAAACCGAAGTTAAAAACTTCGGTTTTTTTTATCCTCAAATACGTTAACCTATTGCTTATTTAGACATTAAATAGATAACAATCAATAAATTTTAAGATTATGAAAACAATTTCAAAAACAATTCAATCAAACATGTCAAAGTATAAATATGTGCTTATGGCATTTTTAGTGGCCTTTAGCTTTAGCTGTTCTCCAGAGGATGGAAATGATGGTGCTCCTGGCCCAACGGGAATTGCTGGAACAAATGGCACAAACGGAACAGATGGACAAGATGGGCAAGATGGGAATGCTAATGTAATTGCATCCGATTGGTTTGGACCAGATGGTCAAACCTTTATTACCAACGGATACACAAAATATGCAGAATTTAATGTTAATGTACCTGAATTAACAAACGACGTAATTGATGGCGGTGTTATATTGGTATATGCCAAATTCACCAACTTTGTTCCTGAAGTTTGGCCGGTTGGAAATACAGCACTTTTACCAATTACTATAAGTGGGGGAACCACAGATCATGTGTTTACATTTTATACTGAAACGACTAATATTAACATTCGCTATCGTCGGGAAGGACCAGCTCCTACTTGGGAATTTTCAAATACAGCCCGTTTTAGATATGTTTTAATTCCGAGTACAGATGCCAAAAATAGTTTAGATTACTCAAAAATAACTTACGAAGAAGTCGTGAATCATTTTGATTTAGAACTATAAATTTTTCCTAACATGTATTAAAATCCGAAGTTAAAAGCTTCGGATTTTTTTTATCCGCAAATATGTTAACCTATTACTTTTTTAGACACTAAATAGATAATAATCAATTAATTTTAAAATCATGAAAACAATGTCAAAAACAATTCAAGTAAACATGTCAAAGTTTAAATATGTACTTTTGGCTTTTTTAGTCGCCTTTAGTTTTAGCTGTTCACCAGAAGATGGAAAAGATGGTCCCCCAGGCCCTCAAGGCGAACAAGGTCCTCAAGGACAAGATGCCTTTATTAACATAACATCTTTTACTCCTACAGGTTGTCAAAGTGTACCCAACGTTAATTCTGATTACCAAAAAATTACAGATTTAGGTGATTTCACAAAATTAGAAAATTCTAGCTTTGTAGAAATTGATTACCAAACTAATTTTAGTGTCACATTTGACGGAGGGACGACCGCTGTTGTATATCAACTTCGAGTCGATGACAATGCTACGACTTTAGGAAAGGCTACAGTAATGTTAAAACCAGACAGTAACAATTTACCGGCTGTTATTCATGGTGTTTTTCCTGATTTAGCAGAAGGGGCTCATACCATAAGCGTTTGGGTGAATTCTGTTAACGGAACCGCAACAGATGCTTACATTGACTCTGGTTGTTTTAATAATTATAATAATAATCTTATTATAAAAGAGTTTATGTAATGGAATAACTAGATTCTTTGCTTACGTTATTATATAGGACTTCTTTATTAGGAATTAATAAACCTTATATAAATACGTTATATACCAATTTCGTAGGGCTATTAATTTAACTAACAAACCCTAAAATCCGAAGCCGAAAAGCTTCGGTTTTTTTTATGCCTTTTTGCCATGAAATGATTAGTATTGTAGTCTCAATTTTAAGACTATGATATCTCGTAAAAATGCTTCCATTTCCAAATGTATTATTCATAAAGTGGGTAATAAACACAACAATACTAAAAATGCTTTTTCTGAAAAAGAAGTCATTTTTGATGAAGCTAGTTATGAGTTGATGTTGCCGTTTTTATTACGTCCATTTGCATCAGTGGTACAATCCTACCGTTTTAATCATCATGCCGATATTTCGCTTAATGAAATAAACACCTACAGCAATCAGATTTTTACGGAAGACGATAACTTTATTGAGACCTCACAACATATTGTAAAGCATTTATTTGAGCAATCTAACTCTGCACAAATTAAAACTGGCGATGTGCTAGTTGTGCTTTTTGAAGGTATTGAGTTTAACGAAATGACCACCAATGCTATTGGGATTTTTAAAATTGAGAACAAGGTGAATTTCTTTCAAACCTATTTGGAAAACAATAGTTATGATGTCCTCGTACAAAAAGGTATCAGCAGTAAAAAAGTAGATAAAGGCTGTTTAATTTTAAACCAAAGTGATACCGAAGGTCGAATAATTTTTAGTGCAGACAATAATAATTACGACGCACACTATTGGACCAATCACTTTTTAAATATAAAATATGCCGATGATGCCAATAGCCATACCCAACAATATATTGAGTTATGTAAAGATTTTTCTGAAGACATTTTAAAAATATCCTATGGAAACCAAGAGCAAAATACATTTTTGGCTAAGACTATTGATTTCTTTAAGGAGCATGAAATTGTAAATGTAGAAACCTTCAAGGATGAATTATTTGAAGAAGACAAACACAAATCCTTGTTTGACGATTATAAGAAAACTTTTGAAAGCGAAAAAAATCTCGTGATTCGCAACCAGTTTGATGTAGCCGAACTCGTTGTTAACAAGGAAAAGAAAAAGATTAAAACCGAAATAAAACTGGACACCAACATTCAAATAAAATTAGATATTGATGCTCCTGACGCTTCCAGTGAATATCTGGAACGCGGTTATGATGAGAACAAGAAAATGCATTACTACAAAGTATTCTTTAATGTTGAAGGGTAAAATGATTAGTGATTGGTGATTATAATAAAAGTTGATTAAAACGTAAACCCAATTTTTATACCACCATATTTTGCTGATGATCCAGATTCAAATTCGCGGGTAATGGCCGATCTAGCATATTCAAAATATAAGGTTTTAGTCTGTACCACAAAACCATAATTAAAGGTTGCCGTAAAACGTTCAATATCATTGGAACTTATGGTATAAACACTTTTTCTATTAAATAAACCACCTTGTAAGGTGGCGTCATAACCTATCACATTTCCTACGGTTTCAGCATAAGCACAAACTTGGAAACCGTTTCTTTTTTCAGAAGTTAAAAATGGGGTGTTAATTATTCCTAAAGTCGCATTAAACCCAAAAGAGGCATTTGTAAATAACGTCCCAATTTCTACTCCTGTTTGCGCTTGTAGCGAAAACATATTTTTAATAATTGCTAATTGCTGCTCATAATCCACACTATAATTTATAACTACATCGTTTTTAATTTGATGTTTCCACCCTTGAGGAATTTTATTTCCTGTGGCTTTATGGATACCTACTTGCATTTCTTTTCCAAACGCACCTGGTCCTATAATACCAAAACTATAAGATTGCGTTAAACGAAATTTTTCTTCCGTATTTGTTGCCAATATAAATGTTTTCAACATAATAGCAGCTGCAAACGGTCTGTCGCCATATTGAATTTCCGGACTGGCATAATCATTAGGTGTAAAACCAATATGCTCAATGGCCAATCCATATTTTAAATTGGATTCCTTTGTTTTAAAAAACAGATTATTTATAGGATTCTTTTTCAAACTTGGCATTACCAACTCCAAATTGTAGCCTTGTGTATAGTTTTCATCGGTTGCGGCAAAGTAATCGTTATCATAATTAAAGCGGAAATAGCGCTCGCTGTCTATATCGCGAAACGATTTAAAGTGTTCTATTTTTGAGAAAACATAGAACCTGTTACCATAAAAAAAACGCCGAACGCCACCAATTTTAACCTCATACCCATACCTACGAGAAATATAACATCATGGTTTTGAATTGTAAACTTAAAAACCGACCTTTCATTAAATGCACGCAAATTTTCAGTAAATGCATTAATATCATTGCTGATTACTGACTAATTTTATGCATCTTTTAAACCATTAAAAGCTCATGAAAAAAACGCTTCAAATTAGTAATGGTATCGCTTTAGTTTCTACTATAATTATTAATTATCTGTCTAATACTGGAAAAATCAATAATACCACCATTGGAGAGGTTTCCAAAGAACTAAACTCGCTATTCACACCTGCTGGTTATGCATTTTCCATTTGGGGATTTATATACTTACTCCTTCTTGGGTTTATTGTTTACCAAGGTAGAAGTTTATTTGTAAAAGTCCGCAATGACGATTTCATTTTAAAAACAGGTTGGTGGTTTGTTATATCGTGTGTAGCAAATAGTGCATGGGTTTTTGCTTGGCTTTATGGTTACACCGGATTATCCTGTGTTTTTATATTCTTATTATTAATAGCACTTCTTAAAATTGTTATTAATAATAACATGGAATTATGGGATGCGCCCATTTCAATTATCGCATTTGTTTGGTGGCCATTTGTATTTTATAGCGGTTGGGTTACGGTTGCTAGTATTGCAAACGTTTCATCCTATTTAGTGAAAACTGAATGGGACGGTTTTGGAGTTGCACCCGTTACCTGGACTATTAGTATGATTGGTATTGCAACCATTATTAATTTACTGGTCACTTGGCAACGCAATATGCGCGAATTTGCTTTAGTTGGTGCTTGGGCTTTGATTGCCATTGCTTTTGCCAATAAACCGAATCAAGAAACAATTTATATAACGGCTATTATTGCTGCCGGTGTTTTAATTGTCAGTTCGGGAATTCATGGTTTTAAGAATCGCGCAACCAGCCCGTTTATAAAATTAAAGGAATATCGGAATCAGAAGTAATTTCAATTCCAGACTATTTAACAGAAACGGATTCTGCAATAAATGACGATTCAAAAAGTGCTGAAAAATGCGTTAATAATTTCGCTTTTACTTCGGTTTCATCTATGGCCTGTTTTCCTAATTCAAGGTTTAATGAGGTAACCGCTTTGCCTTTAATACCACACGGAATCATATGATCAAAATATCCCAAATCGGCATTGACATTCAAGGCAAATCCATGCATGGTAACCCAACGACTCGCGCGAACGCCCATAGCACATATTTTTCTAGCAAATGGTGTCCCAACATCTAGCCAAACCCCTGTTTCACCAGAACTACGTTCCGCTTTCAAGCCGTATTCCTCTAAAGTAAGAATAATCATTTCCTCTAAAAGGCGTAAGTATTTATGAATATCGGTAAAGAAATTTTCTAAATCTAAAATTGGATAACCCACTATTTGTCCCGGTCCATGATAGGTAATATCGCCACCACGATTCACTTTATAGAATTTAGCGCCTTTTTCTACTAATTGTTTTTCAGAAATTAATAGGTTGGACATATCGCCACTTTTCCCAAGCGTGTACACATGCGGATGTTCTACAAGTAAGAAATAATTAGGCGTTTCTAGATTCGCATCCTCGCGCCTATTCTTAATTTTAGTATCAACCACATTCTTAAAAAGAGCCTCTTGATATTCCCAAATGTCTTTGTAATCGCGTCGTCCTAATTCTTGAAGATTAATAGTCTTATTCATAGATGGCAAAATTACGATAAAGTTTTAAATACAAAAAGGGATTAGTGATTAGTGATTAGTGATTAGTGATTAGTGATTAGTGAAAAATTACAAAAACACTATATCCTATTGGTTTGAAGCTATCAACTTTACATCTTTGAAAATCGCGTCTCTGCCAGAACAAACAACTTAACAGCAAACAACGCTAATACTCACAACACTGAACACTAATTCTTCGGGTTGTTCAAAATTACCAAAGCAGCAATTACGCCTGGAACCCAACCGCAAATCCAAAGGATAAAAACAATTAAAATAGACCCGCAACCTTTATCTAAAACCGCTAAAGGAGGACATAAAATAGAAAGTAGCACGCGCCAAAAACTCATAACAAATGTAATTTAATAATGGATGTATCTATAGGACTCAAAAAGTGCCAAAACGTTACAGGCGATTTTCAGAACAATATATTGAAATCCTAATGAATAGTAATTATCTTTGTGGCTTCATAAAAAATAATCATTTTAAAAATATGTCGCAGTTATCAGAAGTGGAAATCGTAAGAAGAGAGAAGCTTGCCAAATTACGTGAGTTAGGTATTAACCCATATCCCGCAGATTTATATCCTGTAAAAGAAACATCAAAACAGGTGAAACAGAATTTTTCTGAAGGTAAAAAGGTAGTACTTGCTGGCCGATTAATGTCGCGACGTATTCAAGGAAATGCTAGTTTTGCAGAACTTCAAGATAGTGCGGGTCGTATTCAAGTATATTTTAATCGCGATGAAATTTGCACAGGAGAAGATAAAACAAAATACAACACCATATATAAAAAGCTTCTGGATATTGGCGATTTTATAGGTATTGAAGGTGAACTTTTTACAACCCAAGTAGGCGAAAAAACCGTTATGGTTAAAGACTTCACCTTATTAAGTAAAACGCTAAAACCCTTACCACAACCCCGTGAAGATGCTGAAGGTAAAATTCATGATGCCTTTACAGATCCAGAGCAACGTTACAGACAACGCTATGCTGATTTGGTGGTGAATCCGCATGTAAAAGAAATTTTCATTAAACGCACCAAACTGTATACAGCTATGCGTAATTTTTTTAACGACGCTGGCTACTTTGAAGTGGAAACGCCCATTTTACAACCTATTCCTGGCGGTGCAGCAGCCCGACCATTTATAACACACCACAACAGTTTGGATATACCTTTGTATATGCGAATTGCCAACGAATTATACCTAAAACGCCTAATAGTTGGTGGTTTTGATGGTGTTTATGAGTTTTCTAAAAACTTCCGTAACGAAGGTATGGACAGAACCCATAATCCGGAATTTACGGCTATGGAAATTTATGTTTCCTATAAAGATTACAATTGGATGATGGATTTTTGTGAGCAGTTATTGGAGCATTGTGCAATTGCTGTAAACGGAACATCTAAAGCTACTTTTGGCGAACACAGCATAGATTTTAAAGCACCATATGCACGTGTTACTATGGCGGAATCCATAGCACATTTTACCGGATTTGATATTACAGGAAAAAGCGAAGCTGAAATTTTTGAAGCCGCCAAAGGCATGGGGATTTCTGTAGATAAAACCATGGGTAAAGGCAAACTGATTGATGAAATTTTTGGTGAAAAGTGCGAAGGAAATTACATCCAACCAACTTTTATTACCGATTATCCAAAGGAAATGAGCCCGTTATGTAAAGAGCATAGAGACAATCCAGAATTAACCGAACGTTTTGAACTCATGGTTTGCGGTAAAGAAATTGCCAATGCCTATTCAGAATTAAATGACCCAATAGATCAGCGCGAACGTTTTGAACACCAATTAAAATTAGCCGCTAAAGGTGATGATGAAGCTACCGAATTTATTGATTACGACTTTTTACGTGCTTTAGAATACGGTATGCCACCAACATCAGGTATGGGAATTGGTATGGACCGTCTCATTATGTTCCTAACCAACAACCAGTCCATTCAGGAAGTTTTATTCTTCCCACAAATGCGGCCGGAGAAAAAGCAAGTGGCCATTAGCGAAGATGCCAAAGCCGTTTTAGAAATTCTAAAAAAATCAGAACGCATAGCTTTGAACTCGTTAAAAGAAGCATCTGGATTAAGTAATAAAAAATGGGATAAAGCCATCAAAGACTTAACCAAAAATAAAGTCGCTAAAGTTAAAAAAACGGATGATGGTTTATTTGTTGAAATTGAATAATTCAACTATCGAAGATAAAAAGAACTGTGAAAAACAGTTCTTTTTGTTTTAAATATTATCTTATTTTTAATGCCCAACCGAGTTTAAGAAAACAATTAATCCCCCAATTAAATTGTTATGAAGCGCCTACTATCCTCTTTATTTAACACCATAATACAAAACACGTTATTATTCCCTGTTATTACATTTCTAGCAATAACCACATTGGTTTTTACGTTATGGCATAAATCCATTGAAGACTACCATATCTGGACAAAACAACAACTACGCCAAGCTGGAGATATAAGTACTCAAGAGTTTAATACAACTATAAAGGGAGAAATTATAAGACTTGAAAATATAAAGAAAAGATTAGAGTTTTCAAATGGAGATTATCATCAGTTTTGGGATAGTGATGTAAATATTTTACTTGAACAATCCAATTCAATCAAGTTTGTTGAATGGATTGATAGTGCCATGGTAATTCGAAAAATTAATCCTTTAAAAGGAAATGAAGCTGCATTAAAGCTTGATATTTCTAAAATTAGTTATAGAAAAAAAGAATGGATAATGCATAGTATTGATAGCAGTATAAACATTACTCCATGGTCCAAAATGACGCAAGGAGGCCATGCCTTCCTTATTGATATTCCCACCTATTATGAAAACAAATTTCAAGGCACTGTTACTGCAGGAATGGATTTTACTGAAAGTTTTAATAAATTCTCTACTAAACTAAAAGATTATTGTATTGAAGTAAGAGATAATGAGGGTACATTATTTTATGAATTTAACGCTGAAAAAAAAGTAGTTAAGGATGCTAGTTTTAGTTACAAAAGTGAGTTAACTATTGACTATTTAGACAAACAATTGTGGAATGTAAAACTTTACCCAACCAACGATTTATTGTTTTTAACCAATAAGCGCGCTTTCATTAATTATACATTACTTTTTGGGATAATACTATCTTTGCTAATAAGCATGCTAATTTACTTTTACATCAAATCTTTAAAAGCCACTGCTCGTGCTTTAAAAATTAACACCAAATTAGCAAATGTAAACACGCGGTTAAAACAAGAAAAACAAAAAGCAGACCAAGCTTCAAAAGCAAAAACAGACTTTTTATCTAATATGAGTCATGAAATCCGCACACCACTTCATGCCATTTTAGGGTTTATCCAAGTTTTAAAAGAAGGTAATATACAACAGGAGGACAAGGAATATGTTCACTTAATGGACAGGTCATCTAACAACCTTTTAACAATTGTAAACGACATATTAGAAATCCATAAAATAGAATCAGGAACAGTTACTATTGAAGAACAATTATTTTGTCCATCTTTAAAGTTAAAAGAACTCGTTGAGACGTATGAGTATCTCTTCAAAGAAAAAGGTCTTTATTTGAATTTAGACTTAACCAAGTCTGATGGACTGTATGTGGTGAGTGATATGAGTAAGTATTCTCAAATCATAACAAACCTATTAAAAAATGCATTGAAATTCACTTTAAAAGGCGGTATTACTGTACTTTATAAAGAAGAACGAATTGCACAAAAATTAAGATTAAGGATTAGCATTAAGGATTCCGGAATTGGAATTTCTAAAAGTAAATTAGCAACCATATTCGAACGATTTACACAAATTGATAGTAGTCTTAAAAAGCAACATGAAGGAAGTGGTCTAGGGTTAGCAATTAGTAAAGATTTTGCCGACCTTTTGGATGGCTCTATAACCGTTAAAAGTGAGCTTGATAAAGGCAGTGAGTTCATATTTACCGCCATGTTAAATATTAGTCAACATAATACTTTACAAATAATTGAAACGTTTGAAAATTTAAAATTACCCAACCTTAAAGTTTTGGTGGTTGATGATAATACAGTTAATGTCATTGTTTTAAAAAAACTACTCGAAGATATTGATATCCATGTAGATTCCGCAACTAATGGGCAAATTGCTATAGAACAATTTCGGTCTAAAAATTACAATTTAATATTTATGGACATACACATGCCACAAATGGATGGTTATGAAGCTACCGAAATTATTAGAAAAGAGGACAACGAAATAATTATTATTGGTCTTTCAGCAAATGTAACTTCTACAGCCATTCAAAAAGCAATGGACAGTGGCATGAATAATTATATTACAAAACCATTTACTAAAGAAAGGCTTTACAAACTTTTATTAAACTATTTTTCATAAAGCTATTTTAACATTAAATTAAAATTTGTATATTTTGTTGAAATAAATTCATTTAAAATGAAAACCTCATTATTAACCCTGCTCTTTGTTTTGGCAGCAAATTATTTAATGCATGCCCAAACTATTAACACCAATGCATCAGTAGTAGAGTTTAAAATTTCAGCAGGTGCTATATTTAATGTAGATGGAACCTTTACAGGCATGCAAGGCAATTTTAATTTTGATGAATCGGATATAAATAATGCCAATTTTGATATTTGTATAGATGCCAAAACAATAAATACAGACAACAACAAACGCGACACCCATTTACGCTCTGCTGATTTTTTTGAAGTAGACACCTATCCAACTATCTGTTATAAGTCTACTTCCGTTATAAAAACGGATTCGGGCTACGCCACTACAGGCGCACTAACCATTCATGGTGTTACCAAACAAGTAACAATTCCTTTTACCTTTATAAACAACACCTTTAAAGGTGCTCTTGAAATTAACCGTTTTGATTATAATATTGGTGAAGATTTTGGAACCTTCCGGGTGGGAACCACGGCAAGTGTTCAGATAACATGCCGAGTAAAGTAAATGCTTCATTTTTCCTTCTTTGTTAAAATTTGAACTATTTTAGCATTTTAAACCCCAATTATGAAATTATCTTACCTAACATTTACCTTATTATTACTTTTCGTTTACCCAAAAAATACATCAGCACAGGGCTATAATTCGTTTTATGGCAGTGTTGTAAACAACGTTTCGGCCGCAAACATTTTAGCAGATTTAACAACCTTTGAAGGTTTTGGTATTAAAGAATTAGGCTCTACCCAATTAAACAACACTAAAAATTGGCTCGTAGATCGTTATCAAAATTTAGGTTATACCGCTATTGAGGAACAAGCATTTTCCGTTTCAGGAAATACCACTTATAATGTAATTGTTACTAAAACAGGAAGTTTATATCCCAATACTTATGTTATAATTGATGCACATTACGATACTATTAATGGTCCTGGAACTAATGATAATGGCTCCGGAACTGTTTTATTATTAGAAATGGCGCGACTTTTTGCCAATGTAGATACCGAATATTCTATAAAATTTATTCACTTCAGTGGCGAAGAACTAGGTCTATTAGGCAGTAATTATTACGTTAACAATACGGTTAACCCTGAAAATTTAGATATTAAATTAGTTTTAAATATAGATCAAGTTGGTGGTACAAATGGCGCTAGTAATTCGACAATTGTTTGCGAAGAAGACCGAAGTAATCCGTCAGGAAACAATGCGGCTTCATCTGCTGTAACGCAAACTTTAGCTACCTGCATGGAACTCTACTCGACTTTAAATACGGAAATTTCTTATGCCTATGGTTCCGATTATGTACCTTTTGAAAACAACGGCGAAATAATAACGGGTTTATATGAAAAAAATGAAACGCCGTATTCACATACAGCCAATGATTTACTAGCAAATATGGATCCTAATTATCTGTTTCAAGTTACAAAAGGTGCGCTTGGCGCGGCTTTAGAATTTGCAGTTTCTACCAATCCATTAAGTATTGAATCACATAATATAAATGGTGATATTAGCGTATTCCCAAACCCAACATCTGGAAATTTAAATATTCAACTAACAAATGCTTTAGGCAAAAATACGACTCTAACAATCTATAATATGATTGGAAAAAGCGTTTTTGCGACCCAATTTCATACCAGTAATAACGTTGTAGATTTATCAAATCTAGCTCGTGGTTTATATTTAGCCGTAATTGAAAATGGTTCTCAAAAAACAACCAAAAAAATTATTCTTAACTAAGCATACATTAATCACGAATTAAAGGCATCGTACTGCAGCGCAACAAGCCTTCCTGCTTTGCTATTTCGGCATAAGGAACTTCTTCAACGGTTATACCATTGCTGCGTAACCATGTATTTAAGCGGGTAAAATTCTTTTCGGAGATCACAACGTCTTCTGAAATAGAAAATACATTACTATTCATATTATACATTTCATCTCGCGTAATATGAAATAGGTTTTCTTTTCCAAATAAATCTACCAAATACATATAATCGCTTTCCTCACGGAAACCACTTTTATAAATAATGCCGTTATTTTTTCCAACCGGTTGAAAGCAGCAATCCAAATGAAGTGCGTTATCACGAGGTTCTATTTTAGATTTCACCAAATCGAATTCCTTAACAATTTTATTCGGAAACAAATCTTTTATATATTGAACCCCAGCCATATTGGTTCTGGCCGTGATATAGTTTTTATAATCACTCCCCTTATAGGTTCCAACAAAAATATAATCATTCCAAAGCATGACATCACCACCTTCAATATGAACATCTTCAGGCGGGCGAACTACTTTTTTCGGGTCTATCTGATCAATAATATATTGAACAGCTTCCAACTCCTCTTCACGATTAGGTAGTATATTAGCTTTTACAAATACATCATCAATAACAAAGGCTATATCGCGTGTAAAAATCTGATTGCAGTCTTCTATTAGTTCTGGTCTGTAAACTTTAACATTATACTTCTCAAAAACATCAGCCACGGCTTGCATTTCTTTAACCATATCCGCTTCTATAGGGTAGGTTCCTGCTTTTATGTGCTCCAATGATTTTGGATCATAAGCTTCATCTTCTGTTGGTGTTGGACCATTACTAATGGCTGTACCTAATACAACGGCACGTAATCTAGATGTTTCGTTTTTAACGTTTAATTTTAGCATAGCATAAATATAAAAAAGCTTCATTAATAAAAATGAAGCTTTTGTATGGTATATAAAATATTATCTTTTATCAATAGTCTTAAATGGCCTTAAGGTTTCGCCTACATAAATCTGACGTGGACGACCAATTGGCTCATTATTCAAACGCATTTCTTTCCATTGCGAAATCCATCCTGGTAAACGACCTAAAGCAAACATTACTGTAAACATATCGGTTGGAATACCCATGGCTCTATAAATAATTCCCGAGTAGAAATCGACATTTGGATATAATTTACGATCTACAAAATACGGATCTTGTAGCGCTTCTTGCTCCAATGCTTTTGCAATATTTAAAATTGGATCTTCAACCCCTAAATCGCTTAAAATTTCGTCTGCTGCTTTTTTAATGATTTTAGCTCGTGGATCGAAATTCTTATAAACACGATGTCCGAAGCCCATTAATCTGAATGGATCTTCTTTATCTTTAGCTTTCGCCATGTATTTTGCTGTGTCTCCACCATCGGCATTAATAGCTTCAAGCATTTCCAATACAGCTTGATTAGCACCACCATGAAGAGGTCCCCAAAGTGCCGAAATACCCGTAGAAAGAGATGCAAATAATCCAACATGAGATGAACCTGCAATTCTTACGGTTGAAGTGGAACAGTTTTGCTCATGATCGGCATGAAGAATCAATAACTTATCCAACGCATTAATTACAACAGGATTAAATTTATATTCTTCATTAGGTTGCTTAAACATCATTTTTAAGATGTTTTCAACATAGCCTAAATTTTTGTCGCCATAGTCTAATGGCAAGCCATTTTTCTTTCTAAACGTCCAGGCTACTAATACCGGGAATTTACCCAATATTTTTACAATAGCTTTGTACATATCCTCTTCGGAATTCACATTTACAGAAGATGGGTTGAAAGCCGTTAACGCACTAGTTAACGATGCAATAACACCCATTGGATGTGCTGATTTTGGAAATGCATCCACTATTTTGCGAACATCTTCATCTACAACAGACTGTGCTTTGATATCCGTATGGAATTTATCTAACTGGGCTTGCGTTGGTAATTCACCAAAAATTAATAAGTAAGCAACCTCTAAAAAATCAGCTTTTTCAGCTAGCTCTTCAATAGAATAACCACGGTACCTTAAAATTCCTTTTTCACCATCTAAAAACGTAATTGCGCTTTCGCAAGAACCTGTATTTTTATAGCCTGGATCTAAAGTTACAACGCCATTGGTTGCACTTCTTAAATTTTTAATATCGATTCCAACTTCATTTTCTGTTCCTTTAATTAAAGGAAATTCGTGCTTCTCGCCATTAATTTCTAAAGTAGCTGTGTTTGCCATATATCTATTTAATTATTATGATGTTTATTTGAATTCTTTCGGGAATACGAAAATACGAAATATCTCCCTATTTTTAAAGTCAATTAACAAGGTTTTATCAATAAAGATATTGGCAAAACTGATGCAAAAAATAGCGATTATTAGGCTTTTAACAATCGCTATTTAAAATATTATGTTTTATAAAGTTTATTGACCTCTACCTTTTAACTTTAAAGGCTTTGTCTTTTGGAAAGTAAGCCGTATCGCCCAATTCTTCTTCTATACGTAATAATTGGTTGTATTTTGCCATACGATCACTACGAGATGCCGAACCTGTTTTAATTTGTCCACAATTTAAAGCTACTGCTAAATCCGCAATGGTATAATCTTCTGTTTCACCTGAACGGTGAGACATAACAGATGTATAGCCAGCATTATGTGCCATATTTACGGCTGCAATGGTTTCTGTTAGCGTCCCAATTTGGTTGACTTTAATTAGAATGGAATTTGCGGTTTGGGAATCAATTCCTTTAGATAAACGCTCCACATTAGTTACAAACAAATCATCGCCCACTAATTGTACGTTATCACCAATTAATTCGGTTAAATATTTCCAACCGTCCCAATCGTTTTCATCCATAGCATCTTCTACAGAGATAATCGGATATTTACGACATAATTCTGCGATATAATCAGCTTGTTCTTTGCTGGTTCTCACTTGACCTTTGGTGCCTTCAAATTTTGTGTAATCGTAATTTCCGTTCACATAAAATTCGGCAGCAGCACAATCCAAAGCAATCATTACATCATCGCCTAGTTTATAACCTGCGTTATCTACTGCTTTTTTAATGGTATCCAAAGCATCCTCGGTTCCGCCTTCCAAATTAGGAGCAAAACCACCTTCATCACCAACGGCTGTACTTAATCCACGATCATGCAACACCTTTTTAAGGTGATGGAAAATTTCGGTTCCCATTTGCATGGCATGACTGAAATTTTTTGCTTTAACGGGCATAACCATAAATTCTTGGAATGCAATAGGAGCATCACTATGAGAACCGCCATTAATGATATTCATCATTGGTACGGGAAGTGTATTGGCTGATACACCACCTACATAACGGTATAATGGTAAACCCAACTCATTGGCAGCGGCTTTTGCGGCAGCCAGAGAAACACCCAAAATAGCATTGGCTCCCAATTTTGATTTATTTGGTGTACCATCTAATTCCATCATGACTTGGTCTATCGTATTTTGTTCAAATACAGATGTACCTAGTAATTCTTGCGCAATAATGGTATTGACATTTTTAATAGCTTTAGTCACACCTTTTCCCATGTAAGCCGTTCCACCATCGCGTAATTCAACCGCTTCATGTTCGCCAGTGGAAGCACCGGAAGGGACAGCTGCGCGCCCTAAAAAACCGTTTTCTGTAGTAACATCTACTTCTATAGTTGGATTACCACGTGAATCTAAAATTTGTCTGGCGTGAATGTCTATAATTATGCTCATAAGATTAATTTTAAGTTTACTATTTAGCAGTTTACATTTATGGTTTTCTTTGATACACGGAAACTGCCAATTTATACTATTATATTTATAATAAATAAACCTCAAAGAATTAGATAGTTCCTTGAGGTTTTAGGATTATGCGTTTTTGATGTTTTCAATAAATTGGTCGAATAGATAGGAGGCATCATGCGGTCCAGGACTAGCTTCTGGATGATACTGAACTGAAAAACAATTTTTAGTTTTCATTTTAATACCGGCAACCGTATTATCATTTAAATGTACATGGGTAATTTCAATGTCTGGATGCTGTTCTGTTTCTTCTCTATTAATTGCAAAACCATGATTTTGCGATGTGATTTCACCTTTTGTGGTAATTATATTTTTAACTGGATGATTTATTCCACGATGACCATTATGCATTTTATAGGTTGAAATTCCACTAGCCAATGCAATAACTTGATGCCCTAAACAAATACCAAATAATGGTAAATTACGCTTTATAATTTCTTTAGCTAAAGTTTGTGCATCCACAAGTGGTTCAGGATCACCAGGACCATTGGATAGGAAATAGCCATGTGGTTGAAAGGCTTCTAAATCTTCAAATTTAGCATTGAAAGGAAATACTTTTATATAAGCATCT
Organism: Bizionia hallyeonensis; assembly: GCF_042657385.1. Classification (NCBI taxonomy): domain Bacteria; kingdom Pseudomonadati; phylum Bacteroidota; class Flavobacteriia; order Flavobacteriales; family Flavobacteriaceae; genus Bizionia; species Bizionia hallyeonensis. Next base: position 29,406 of record NZ_JBHSLA010000007.1, read on the forward strand.
CGTTTGGCTAGATTTCTTAAGATATTCTTTTTTATCCCAATATCTAAAGCGGCTATTCTATACGTTGCATTTTCATCACCATAAAAATAGGGTTCTTTGGTAGATACTTTAGACGCTAACTCAAGGCCATCCATATTTGGAACATCTGCCAATTGTTTTTTTAAAGCCTCAATATTTTCAACATCTGTAGAAATAAGAGCATTCATAGCACCATTATCTCTTATATAGCTAACAAGTGCACGTGTGTCCACATCTGAAATAGCTAATACATTATGTTTTTCAAAAAATTGTTCTAAACTTCCTTCTGCGGAAGGTCTTGAATAATTGTAGCTAAAATTTTTACAAATAAGTCCCGATATTTTAACGGATTCAGATTCCATTTCATCTGCATGGGTTCCATAGTTACCAATATGCGCATTGGTGGCAACCATTAACTGTCCAAAATAAGATGGATCTGTAAAAATTTCTTGATAACCGGTTGTTCCTGTATTGAAACACACTTCGCCAAAAGCAGTTCCTTTAATTCCAATTGATTTTCCGTGGAAAATGGTTCCGTCGGATAAAAGAACGATGGCTTTTTCTCTTTTGTTATATTTCATATCTAAAAAAAGGTTTTGCAAAATTGCATAAAAAAAAGGATAAACTAAAATGTTTATCCTTTTTTAAAACCTAAAGTTTCAAAAAACTTTAAAGTGTTTTATTATAACGTAACATTTTCAAGAAATCTTCTTCATTTTTAATAGATAAATCATTCTCATTTACAAAATCTTTTAACTGCTTTTCATTTTCTTTGAAAAGGGTTTTAAATGTTTTATTGTTGAGTTTAATCTCATCCAGTTTATCATTTTGAAGTAAATAGAAATCCGTGTAAACAAAATACTTATCGTTACTTATTTTCTCTTTGGTCATTTTACTAACCGATCCAGCTATAATTTTAGCATTGATGCGTTTTAGAATCGTAAAGTCATTGCTCTGATCTAATACAAAAAAGTATTTCATTTTATCACCTTCATCTTTGAGCTTTAGCACTTTTATATTATTGATTAACGCAAAATCAATATCCTTGTCATTAAATTCATAGAATTTACCTTCTTCTAGTTTGATAACCAATTTATCACTCATTCCGTTATAGTTACCATTATTAAATTTGTAATATTTATCATCCATAGTATGGATAACGAGTTCATTATCCTCGCCTTCAAAGCCGAGTGGTGAACCCTCTACATAGTTGGGAGAGTTTGGATCACTTTGATTTGCATTTAAAGCATCGTTTAAAAAGGATTCAGATCCAAAAAAGTCTTGGGCTGGTAATTTCTGATTAGGCAATAATTGAATTGGTGGACCTATTTGGTAATTACCTTCTTGTGAAAAACCGACTGCGCAAATACTTAACAAAAAGATGATTAAATGTGTTTTCATGATAGATTATGGATTAAAATTTTATTACATTAAGGTAGGTATAAAAATTAAGTTAGACAAGCATAGTATGAATATATAACTAGTAAATAAGAAAATAGGGCATAAAAAAAGGGATAATCCATAATGGGTATCCCTTTTCTATAAGTAATATAATTTCTACAATGTAGAATAATAATTAAAAATCTTTAAGAAATCGGTTTCCTCTTTGATATTTAATTTGTTTTCTTTTATAAAACTTTTTATCTGTGTTTGCTTATCTGGAAACAATTCAGAGATTAGCTTTTTCTTTAGTTTAAGTTCTTCTAATTCCTCGCCATTCTTGATATATAAATCTTCAACCAAGTAATATCTGTCATTTGATGTACGGGCTTGAGTCATTTTGTTTACTCCACCTGGCTTAATTTTAGCAACCCTCTTTTTTAGAATATAAATACTGTCGTGAGAAGCTAATACTTCATAATAACGAGCTCTTTCTTTTTCGCCACTAAAGCGTTTCATTTTTTTGTTATTTAAAAGCGCAAAATCAATAGTTAACGTATTCATTACATAAATAGAATCCTTATTTAATACAGAAACAAACTGATCACTTTGAGCATTATAATTACCGTTTGGAATATTAAATTTCGTACCATCTTTAGCTACTAAAATTAATTTATTATTGCCTTCTTCAAACGCCAAAGGTGTACCATCTACAGAATATCTATTTACATTCGGAAGCCATGAACCTCTTGAATTTAAGGCTTCCATGGATTGACCTAGAGTATTACTTTGAGTTCCTTGTAAATTTGATAACCCACCATTCGATCCTTGCGCGAATGACATTAATGTTGAAAGTGCTATAACAGCTAGTAAAAAACAGTTTTTCATAAATATTTTTTTTATTAATAGAAACAAAAATAGGATAAATTTTTACAATTTATCCTATTAGCGCACTGCGTTAACATAAATTAACGTTTATTCCTCTTCTTCGTTTGAAGCTTTTGTTTCTGTAGCAGGTGCAGCTGCTGGTTTAGAACCACCTCTTCTACTTCTACGTGTTGTTTTCTTAGTTGCTTTATCAGCATTGTAGATTTCGTTATAATCAACTAACTCTATCATAGCCATATCAGCGTTATCTCCTAAACGATTACCTAATTTGATAATACGTGTATAACCACCTGGACGATCAGCAATTTTTGGTGCTACATCTCTGAATAATTCAGTAACTGCCTCTTTTTGTCTCAATCTAGCCATAACAATACGTCTGTTGTGAGTCGTATCTTCTTTAGATTTTGTAATCATTGGCTCAACAAATTGCTTTAAGGCTTTTGCTTTAGCAACTGTTGTGTTAATACGCTTATGTTCAATTAATGAACAAGCCATATTAGCTAACATTGACTTTCTGTGTGCAGTTTTTCTGCTTAAGTGGTTTACTTTTTTTCCGTGTCTCATGACATTTGTTTTATCATCTTGCTACTAAACTCGACATCGAGGAGCAAAATATGATTAATTAATCTTTATCTAATTTGTATTTTGATAAGTCCATTCCGAAATTAAGTCCTTTAACGTTTACAAGCTCTTCTAGCTCTGTTAAAGATTTTTTACCGAAGTTACGGAACTTCATTAAATCGTTTTTGTTGAATGATACCAAGTCGCCTAAAGTATCAACTTCAGCAGCTTTTAAACAGTTTAATGCACGTACTGACAAGTCCATATCAACCAATTTGGTTTTCAATAATTGTCTCATATGAAGTGATTCCTCATCATATGTTTCAGTCTGTGCAATTTCATCAGCTTCTAATGTAATACGCTCATCGGAGAATAACATGAAGTGGTGAATAAGTGTTTTAGCAGCTTCAGTTAACGCATCTTGTGGGCTAATTGAACCATCAGTAATGATTTCGAAAACTAATTTTTCGTAATCTGTTTTTTGCTCTACACGGAAATTTTCAATGCTATATTTAACATTTTTGATTGGTGTGTAAATAGAGTCAGTAAAAATAGTACCTATTGGCGCAGAAGCTTTTTTATTTTCTTCAGCAGGAACATAACCTCTACCTTTTTCTATGGTGATTTCCATATTGATATTTACTTTAGGATCTAAATTACAGATTACTAATTCTGAATTTAATACTTGGAATCCTGAAATAAATTTTTGAAAATCTCCAGCTTTAATTTGATCTTGACCAGAAATAGAAATAGAAACAGATTCGTTATCTACATCTTCAATTTGTCTCTTAAAACGTACTTGCTTTAAGTTTAAAATGATTTCTGTAACATCTTCAACCACACCAGCAATTGTTGAGAATTCATGGTCTACACCTTCAATTCTAACGGATGTAATTGCAAATCCTTCTAAAGAAGATAATAATACTCTTCTTAAAGCGTTTCCTACTGTTAAACCATATCCTGGCTCTAAAGGTCTGAACTCGAATTTACCTTCGAAATCAGTAGAGTCAATCATGATTACTTTATCGGGTTTCTGGAAATTAAATACTGCCATATTTGTCTTCGTTTTAATTGTTATTTAGTTGCGCGATTTAAAAGTATGAAGAAGACTAATAAATCCTTTGGCTAAATAGCAATATATTAGGTTATTATTTAGAATAAAGTTCTACGATGAATTGCTCGTTGATATTTTCAGGAATTTGAAGTCTAGCAGGAACAGATACATAGGTACCTTCTGATGTAGAGTTATTCCAAGTAATCCATTCGTAAACGTTACTTGAATTCGCTAAAGAGTTAGTAATAGCTTCAAGTGATTTTGATTTTTCTCTAACGGCAACAACATCTCCAGCTTTAAGTTGGTAAGATGGAATGTTTACTAAATTACCATTTACAGTAATATGTCTGTGAGAAACTAATTGTCTAGCACCACTTCTAGAAGGAGAAATTCCCATTCTAAAAACAACGTTATCTAAACGTGACTCACATAATTGTAACAACACCTCCCCTGTAATTCCAGGAGCAGCTGTTGCTTTTTTAAACATATTTCTGAATTGTTTTTCTAAAATACCGTAGGTATATTTAGCTTTTTGCTTCTCCATTAATTGGATTGCATATTCAGATTTCTTACCACGACGCTTGTTTGCACCATGTTGACCTGGAGGGTAGTTTCTTTTTTCAAAAGATTTATCTTCTCCGTAAATAGCTTCGCCAAATTTACGAGCTATTTTAGTTTTAGGACCAGTATATCTTGCCATTTTAAAAATTTGTTATGAGAGTGATTATGAATTAAGGTCTTAATCTTATCCTTCGATAACCGTTAATCTCTCGTTGATACTTGTTTATAATTTATTTTTTCAGTTTGCAAATTTACATATAAATATTGACATCAACTATAAAAATATAGTTGATGTCAAATTTAAGTTATATATAAATTATACACGTCTTCTTTTTGGAGGACGACATCCATTATGTGGTAATGGTGTAACATCAATAATTTCTGTTACTTCAATACCTGCATTGTGGATAGATCGGATAGCAGATTCTCTACCATTACCTGGACCTTTAACATACACTTTCACTTTCTTTAAGCCCGCTTCTGTTGCTACAGCTGCAGCATCTTCAGCAGCTAATTGCGCTGCATAAGGTGTGTTTTTTTTAGATCCACGGAATCCCATTTTACCTGCTGATGACCATGAAATTACATCGCCTTTTTTGTTGGTAAGGGAAACAATGATATTGTTAAATGAAGCCGTTATGTGTGCTTCACCAACAGCGTCTACTATTACTTTACGTTTTTTTGTACTTGACTTTGCCATATGATTATAGTTTCTAGTTGTTAGTTTTTAGTTGTTAGAATCCTAAACATTGCTATTTCAAACAGATTCATCTAACGGCTAAACTCTAATGACTAATGTCTATTTATTATTTAGTTGCCATTTTTTTGTTAGCAACAGTTTTTCTTCTACCTTTTCTAGTTCTAGAGTTGTTCTTAGTACGTTGACCACGTAATGGAAGTCCAGATCTATGACGAATACCTCTGTAACATCCAATATCCATTAATCGCTTAATGTTTAATTGTGTTTCAGAACGTAATTCACCTTCAATAGTGAACGATCCAACAGATTCACGAATGTTTCCAATTTCGTCGTCCGTCCAATCTTGAACTTTAGTACTTTCTTCAACTTTAGCTTGTGCTAAAATTTCTTTTGCTCTACTTCTACCTATTCCATAGATATACGTAAGCGAGATAACACCTCTTTTGTTTTTTGGTATGTCTACACCTGCAATTCTTGCCATAATTATCCTTGTCTTTGTTTGAATCTAGGATTCTTTTTGTTAATCACGTAAAGTCTACCCTTTCTGCGGACGATTTTACAGTCTGCACTTCTCTTTTTAACTGATGCTCTTACTTTCATCTGTTCCTTTTTATTAGTATCTATAAGTTATTCGAGCCTTCGTTAAATCGTAAGGACTCATTTCTAATTTCACTTTATCCCCTGGTAACAACTTAATGTAATGCATACGCATTTTACCAGAAATATGTGCTGTCACAATGTGACCGTTTTCTAATTCAACACGAAACATAGCATTTGATAATGCTTCTATAATTGTTCCGTCTTGTTCAATTGCTGCCTGTTTTGCCATGGTATAATTATTGAGCTACTGCTTTTCTATTTTTACCTGTTTTCATCAAGCCATCATAATGTCTGTTTAACAAGTATGAATTTACTTGTTGCATTGTATCAATAGCCACACCCACCATAATTAAAAGTGAGGTTCCACCGAAAAACAATGCCCATCCAGATTGTACACTCATAAGTTTAACGATAATCGCCGGGAACACAGCAATAAGTGCTAAAAAGATAGAGCCAGGTAAGGTTATTTGCGACATAACTTTATCTAAATATTCAGATGTTTCTGTTCCTGGACGGATGCCTGGAATAAAACCACCACTACGCTTTAAGTCATCTGCCATTTTATTGGTAGGTACTGTAATTGCCGTATAAAAATATGTAAATACTATAATTAATAATGCAAATACTAAATTATACCAGAAACCAAATATGTCTGCAAAGTTAGTTGCCATCCATTGTCCAGTTGCCGTATCTTTCAAGAAGGATGATCCACCAATTAAACTTGGTACGAACATAATAGCTTGTGCAAATATAATTGGCATAACTCCTGAAGCATTAAGCTTTAAAGGAATATACTGTCTAGATCCAAATACGTTTTTCTCATAACCACCAGAGGCCGTTCTTCTTGCGTATTGCACCGCAATTTTTCTAACTCCCATGACCAGCATGATTGAAGCCAAAATAATTAGCAACCAGATTACCAATTCAAAAAGAATTAGCATAACACTGTTTGATTCTAATCTTGAAGATGCGTTTAGCAAAAAGTTTTTAGGTAATGTAGCAATAATACCCACCATAATTAATAATGAAATACCATTACCAATTCCTTTATCCGTAATTTTTTCACCTAACCACATCGCGAAGATACAACCAGTTACTAAAATGATAACAGATGAGAAATAAAACAAACCGCCTTGACCTAATAAGAATGCCGTTGGTGGAATTCCTAAAGCTGGTAAACTTGCTAAATATCCTGGAGCTTGAACCAAACAAATAGCAATGGTTAACCATCGTGTTATTTGATTAATTTTCTTTTGTCCACTAGCACCTTCTTTTTGTAATTTTTGCAAATACGGAATAGCAATTCCCATTAACTGAACTACAATAGAAGCCGAGATATAAGGCATAATACCCAATGCAAAAACAGAAGCATTTGCAAACGCACCTCCTGTAAAAGCATTTAATAAACCTAATAAACCGTCTTCAGTACTACCTTGTAAACCTTCTAATTGCGCCGCATCAATACCAGGTAATACAACCTGTGCACCAAAACGATAAACTAATAAAAGACCTAAAGTAACAATAATTCTGTTTCTTAATTCTTCTATTTTCCAAACATTTTTTAATGTCTCAATAAATTTCATGCGCTTAAATTAGATTATAAAGTTACTACTTCACCTCCTGCAGCTTCTATAGCAGCTTTTGCTGAAGCGGTAAACTTATGTGCAGATACTTTTAATTTTGCTTTTAATTCTCCACGTCCCATAATCTTAACAAGATCATTCTTGTTAATTAGACCAAGAGTCATTAGAGTTTCAAAATCTACTGTATCTTTAATTTTCTTATCGTCAACCAATTGTTGAAGCGTATCCAGGTTTACACCTTGATGCTCTATCCGATTGATATTCGTAAAGCCAAACTTAGGAACACGTCTTTGAAGTGGCATTTGACCACCTTCAAAACCTATTTTCTTAGAATAACCAGAACGAGATTTTGCTCCTTTGTGACCACGAGTTGCCGTACCACCTTTTCCAGAACCTTGTCCTCTACCTATTCTTTTACCTTGACTTTTAACTGAACCTTCTGCAGGTTTTAAATTACTTAAATCCATTTTTCAGTATTTTATTTTGTTTCTTCAACAGAAACTAAATGTGAAACTTTAGCTACCATACCAAGGATATTTGGTGAGGCTTCGTGCTCTACAACTTGACCAATTTTTTTAAGACCAAGAGCTTCTAAAGTTCTTTTTTGTCTTAATGTACGATTGATTGCGCTTTTAACTTTTGTTACTTTTATCTTTGCCATCGTTCTTATCCTTTAAATACTTTTTCAAGAGAAATACCTCTATCACGAGCAATTGTTTTAGCGTCTCTTAATTGCAATAATGCATCAAAAGTTGCTTTTACAACGTTATGTGGGTTAGATGAACCTTGAGATTTTGATAATACATCATGAACTCCTACTGCTTCCAAAACTGTTCTCACAGCTCCACCAGCAATAACTCCTGTACCAGGAGCCGCAGGAATAATGTTTACTCTTGCTCCACCATATTTACCTTTTTGTTCGTGTGGTAACGTTCCTTTTACAATAGGGATACGCACTAAATTTTTCTTAGCATCTTCAATTGCTTTTGCAATTGCACTAGCCACATCTTTAGATTTACCTAATCCTTGACCAACGACACCTGCTTCATTTCCAACAACAACAATTGCTGAAAATCCGAATGCTCTACCACCTTTAGTTACTTTTGTAACTCTCTGTACTCCAACTAAACGATCTTTAAGATCTAATCCACTTGGTTTTACTAGCTCTGCGCTTTTGTATTTTTGATACATAATTTCTTAAAATTTAAGTCCTGCTTCTCTAGCACCTTCTGCTAATGATTTTACTCTTCCATGATATAAATATCCACCTCTATCAAAAGAAATAGTATCTACACCCGCTTTAAGGGCTTTTTCAGCAACAGATTTTCCTACTAATGTAGCAACCTCTGCTTTTGTACCTTTTGCAGAACTAATGTCCTTATCTCTTGAAGATGCTGCACTGATAGTTTTACCAGTCACGTCATCTACAACTTGTGCATAAATTTCTTTATTGCTTCTGAAAACAGATAATCTTGGTCTAGCTTCTGTACCAGAAACTACCTTACGAACTCTGCTTTTTATTCTTAATCGTCTTTCGTTCTTTGTTAATGCCATAACTTACTTATTAAGCTGATTTACCTGCTTTTCTTCTTAATTCTTCGCCAACAAACTTCACACCTTTTCCTTTATAAGGCTCAGGTGGTCTAAAGCCGCGAATTTTAGCAGCTACTTGACCAACAAGTTGTTTATCATGAGAAGTTAATTTAATGATTGGATTTTTACCTTTATCTGAAATAGTTTCAACACTTACTTCTGGAGCAATGTCTAATACTATGTTATGAGAAAAACCTAAAGCTAAATCAAGTTTCTGACCTTGATTACTTGCTCTATATCCAACACCTACTAACTCTAAATTTTTTGTCCATCCATTAGATACACCTTCAACCATATTATTGATAAGTGATCTATAAAGACCATGTTTTGCTTTTTCGTTTTTCTTATCAGAAGAACGCTCAACTATAACATTTCCTTCTTCAACTTTAATTGTTACATCAGAAAATTCTTGTGATAATTCACCTAATTTTCCTTTAACTGTAACCACGTTATTGTTGATTTCAACTGTAACTCCTGCTGGAATTACTACTGGGTTATTACCTATTCTTGACATGTTCTATAGTCTTTTTTAATTAGTAAACGTAACAAAGTACTTCACCTCCTACATTATCTCTTTGTGCTTGTTTGCCTGTCATTACACCATGTGATGTAGAAACAATAGCAATACCAAGACCATTAAGAATTCTAGGAAGCTCTTTTGAACTTGCGTACTTACGTAAACCTGGTTTACTTATTCTTTGAATCTTCTTAATTACAGGTTCTTTCGTTTCCTTGTTGTATTTAAGGGCTATTTTAATAGTTCCTTGTACAGCTGAATCTTCAAACTTGTAACTTAAAATATATCCTTGATCGAATAATATTTTAGTGATTTCTTTCTTTAAATTAGAAGCAGGTATTTCTACTACTCTGTGGTTTGCACTCACAGCATTTCTAATTCGTGTTAAATAATCCGCGATTGGATCTGTAGTCATAATTATAAATTTGCGGTAACGGTTTTCAATCTTTTTTAGGATTAAACCTGAAACCAATTAATATTTTTTACCAACTTGCTTTTCTAACACCAGGTATTAAACCTTGGTTAGCCATTTCTCTAAACATTACACGAGAAATACCAAATGTTCTCATATAACCTTTAGGTCTTCCTGTAAGCTTACAACGGTTATGTTGACGCACAGGCGAGGCATTTTTTGGTAACCTTTGTAGTGCTTCATAATCGCCAGCTTCTTTTAAAGCTTTGCGCTTTTCAGCATATTTAGCTACTGTTTTTGCTCTCTTTACCTCACGGGCTTTCATTGATTCTTTAGCCATATCTTAATTTTTTTGAAAAGGTAATCCTAATTCGGTTAATAGTGATTTTGCTTCTTTATCAGTATCCGCATTGGTTACAAAAGTAATATCCATACCTGAAATTTTATTCACTTTATCAATGTCAATTTCTGGAAAGATAATTTGTTCTGTAATTCCTAAATTGTAGTTTCCTCTACCGTCAAAACCGGTTGCTTTAACACCATTAAAATCTCTTACTCGTGGTAAAGCTGAAGTTACTAAACGATCTAAAAATTCGTACATTTTCTCACCACGTAAAGTTACTTTAGCACCAATTGGCATTCCTTTACGTAATTTAAATGATGCAACATCCTTTTTTGAGATGGTTGCTATTGCACGTTGTCCTGTTATAGTCGTTAATTCTTCCACTGCGTGGTCAATTAACTTTTTGTCTGCAACTGCTGCACCTACACCTTTAGATAATACTATCTTTTGTAGTTTAGGCACTTGCATAACATTGTTATAACCAAATTCATCCTTAAGAGCTGCAATTATTCTGCTGTTGTACTCTTCTTTAAGTCTCGGTGTATATCCCATAACTATATTACTTCATTTGATTTTTTAGAAAATCTCACTTTTTTGTCGCCTTCCATTCTATATCCTACACGTGTCTCTTCACCTTTAGCGGTTAATAAAGACAAGTTAGAAATATGAATAGCTGCTTCTTTTTCAACGATTCCTCCTTGAGGACTTTGTGCACTTGGTTTCATATGTTTTTTCACCATGTTCACACCCTCAACAATCGCCTTGTTCTTATCTATTAATACCTTTAGTACTTTACCTTCAGATCCTTTATGGTCTCCAGCATTAACTTTTACGGTATCTCCTGATTTAATTTTAAGCTTTGTCATTTTATTTTTCATTAAAGCACTTCAGGTGCTAATGATACAATTTTCATGAATTGTTTATCACGAAGTTCTCTAGCAACAGGACCAAATACACGTGTTCCTCTCATTTCACCCGTTGGGTTTAATAAAACACATGCGTTATCATCAAATCTAATATAAGATCCGTCTGGTCTTCTTACTTCTTTCTTAGTACGTACGACAACTGCAGTAGAAACAGCACCTTTTTTAATGCTTCCATTAGGTGTTGCATCTTTAACGGAAACAACTATTTTGTCTCCTACAGAAGCGTATCTTCTTTTAGTACCACCTAGTACACGAATGGTTAAAACCTCTTTCGCTCCGGTGTTATCAGCTACTTTTAATCTTGATTCAGTCTGTAACATAATTACTTCGCTCTTTCAATTATTTCAACTAATCTCCAACATTTAGATTTACTCATAGGTCGTGTTTCCATGATCTTTACAGTATCTCCAACGTTACAATCGTTCGTTTCATCGTGTGCAACATATTTCTTTGTTTTCAACACGAATTTTCCATACATAGGATGTTTTACTTTCTTAACTTCAGCTACCACAATAGATTTCTGCATCTTATTACTAGTAACAATTCCTACACGTTCTTTTCTTAAATTTCTTGTTTCCATCTTTCTGCAGAATTATTGTAATTCTCTTTTGGTTAATTCTGTCGCAATTCTTGCTACGGTTCTTCTTGCAGAACGCAACTGAATTGGATTTTCTAGAGGCGAAATTGCATGAGCCATTTTCATTTCTGAATAACTCTTTGTTGTCTCACCAAGTTTCTCTTGTAACTCGGCTACAGATAATTCTTTAATTTCTGATTGTTTCATAGTATCAAATAAATTATGCTTCGTAATCTCTAGCGATTATAAATTTAGTTTTAACTGGCAATTTCTGTGCTGCCAATCGTAATGCTTCCTTTGCAACGTCTAGTGGTACACCACCTACTTCAAAAAGTACGCGACCTGGCTTAACTACTGCTACCCAATATTCCACGGCACCTTTACCTTTACCCATACGTACTTCAAGAGGTTTCTTTGTAATAGGCTTGTCTGGAAAAATTTTAATCCAGATAGATCCTTCTCTCTTCATGAAACGTGTAGCGGCAATACGTGCTGCTTCAATTTGACGTGCTGTAACAAAGCTTGTGTCCATTGATTTTATACCAAAGGTTCCGCTAGATAGTAAATGCCCTCTTCCGGCATTACCTTTCATACGTCCTTTTTGTTGCTTACGAAATTTTGTTCTTTTAGGCTGTAACATTCTTTCTTTTCTTTAAACGATTACTTTCTACGACGAGGTTTTGAATCTCTGTTTCCACCACGTCCACCTTTTCCTTGCTTTTTAGATAATCCAACAAGCGGAGAAAGTTCTCTTTTACCATATACTTCACCTTTCATGATCCATACTTTAACACCTAATCTACCATAAGTAGTGTGTGCTTCAACTAAAGCATAGTCAATATCGGCTCTAAAGGTTGATAAAGGAATACGTCCTTCTTTGTAGTGTTCGCTACGTGCCATTTCAGCTCCGTTTAAACGTCCACTAATTTGAATTTTGATTCCTTCAGCATTCATTCTCATAGTTGCAGCAATGGCCATCTTAATCGCACGTCTGTATGAGATACGATTTTCAATTTGACGAGCCACACTAGATGCAACTAAAAACGCATCAAGTTCCGGTCTTTTAATTTCAAATATATTTATTTGAACTTCTTTACCAGTAATCTTTTTAAGCTCTTCCTTTAACTTGTCTACCTCTTGACCGCCTTTACCAATAATGATCCCAGGACGAGCCGTTGTGATAGTAACGGTTACAAGTTTAAGCGTACGCTCAATAATTACTCGTGAAACACTAGCTTTAGATAGACGTGCATGAACGTACTTTCTGATCTTATCGTCTTCGGCAAGTTTATCACCATAATCGTTTCCTCCGTACCAGTTAGATTCCCATCCTCTGATAATTCCTAAACGATTTCCGATTGGATTTGTTTTTTGTCCCATATCTATTTAAGCTTGTGTGTTATTGTTAGCTCCAACTACGATTGTTACGTGGTTTGAACGTTTTCTAATTCTGTGTGCACGACCTTGTGGTGCTGGACGCAATCTCTTTAACATTGAGCCACCATCTACACGGATCTCCTTAACAAATAATTCAGCATCTTCAATACTTGCATCTTCGTTCTTCGCTTGCCAGTTTGCAATGGCAGACAATAACAAAGTCTCTAAACGACCTGATGCTTCTTTTGAGCTAAATTTTAAAATATTAAGCGCTTTTTCTACGCGTTCACCTCTTACTAAATCGGCTACTAAACGCATTTTTCTCGGTGATGTAGGACAGTTATTAAGTTTTGCAAAAGCGATTTCCTTTTTTGCTTCCTTAATAGCGTCTGCCATTTGTTTTTTACGACTTCCCATAGCTTACTACTTTTTACCTTTATTTTTAGCACCTGCATGACCTCTAAAAGATCGTGTTGGTGAAAATTCTCCTAATTTGTGCCCTACCATGTTTTCAGTTACATAAACAGGAACAAACTGACGTCCGTTATGTACTGCAATTGTTTGACCAACAAAATCTGGTGTAATCATTGAGGCTCTAGACCACGTTTTGATTACCGTTTTTTTGTTACCCTCCACATTGGAAGCCACTTTCTTCTCTAATTTATAATGAACGTAAGGTCCTTTTTTTAATGATCTTGACATGTCTTATTTCTTTCTACGTTCTACAATATATTTATTACTCGCTTTTGTTTTAGAACGGGTTCTATAACCTTTAGCAGGTATACCATTTCTAGAACGTGGATGACCACCTGAAGATTTACCTTCACCACCACCCATTGGGTGATCGACTGGGTTCATCACTACTGGTCTTGTACGAGGTCTTCTTCCTAACCATCTTGATCTACCAGCTTTACCTGATACTAACAATTGATGATCTGAATTAGATACAACACCTATTGTAGCCATACAAGTAATTAACACTAAACGTGTTTCACCTGATGGTAATTTTATAGATGCAAATTTATCACCTCTAGCCATTAACTGTGCAAATGTTCCAGCACTTCTAGCCATAACAGCTCCTTGACCTGGACGTAATTCTACACAAGAAATAATAGTTCCTAATGGAATTTGAGATAGTGGCATAGCATTACCAACTTCTGGAGCTACATTGCTGTCTCCGGAAACAATAGTCTGACCTACTTGTAAACCATTTTGAGCAATGATATACGCTTTCTCTCCATCTTGATAGTTTAACAACGCAATAAACGCTGTTCTGTTTGGATCATACTCGATAGACTTAACTTCAGCTGGAATTCCAGTTTTGTTACGTTTAAAATCGATAATACGATACCTTTTCTTATGACCACCACCTATGTAGCGCATAGTCATTTTTCCGCGACTGTTTCTACCACCAGACCTTTTTTTCGGAGCTAATAAACTTTTCTCCGGCTTATCAGTAGTAATGGCGTCGTAACCATTTACTACTCTAAATCGCTGTCCTGGTGTGATTGGTTTTAATTTTCTTACTGACATTTTTTGTTGTCTTTAATTACATGTTACTGTATAAATCAATCATTTCACCTTCCGCCAGTTGTACAATTGCCTTTTTAACAGCATTTGTTTTACCATGTTGAATACCAGTTTTTGTAAACTTAGTACTTCTATCTGGACGGACATTAATAGTACGAACTTTTTCAACAGAAACGCCATAAGCAGCTTCCACCGCTTTTTTGATTTCTACCTTGTTCGCCTTGGTATTCACCGCGAAAGTATAGCAGTTTCTTAACTCGCTATTAGCAGTCGCTTTTTCTGTGATTATAGGTTTAATTAAGATGTTCATCTGTTTCTTATTTACTTAAATTCGTTACAATTCCTTCTAAAGAACTCTCTAAAAGCACTACTTGATTTGCATTTAAAATCTTGTAAGTACTTATTTCCGAGCTAGTTATAACTTCAGAACCTTTTAAATTGCGTGACGACAAATATACATTATTATTTGAAGCACCCAACACAAAGAGAGATTTTTTATTGACTAGGTCTAAAGCTTTTAAAACTGCTGTGAAGTTTTTTGTTTTTGGAGACTCAAAATTAAAGTCCTCTAAAACTACGATTGATTTCTCGTTTGCTTTAATTGATAAAGCAGATTTACGAGCTAATCGTTTCACATTTTTGTTTAACTTAAAGCTATAGTTTCTAGGTCTAGGTCCGAACATACGTCCACCACCTTTAAAAAGACCAGATTTTATACTACCAGCACGCGCTGTACCTGTTCCTTTTTGTTTCTTTATTTTACGTGTACTACCAGAAATTTCTGCACGTTCTTTTGCTTTATGAGTCCCTTGTCTTTGGTTTGCTAAATATTGTTTAACATCCAAATAAACCGCATGATTATTAGGCTCAATAGCAAACACATCTTTAGACAAGTCAACTTGTCTTCCTGTGTCTTTTCCGTTTAAATCTAAAACTGCTACTTTCATTATTTTCTAATAATTACATAAGCGTTTTTATGTCCAGGAACACATCCTTTAACAACTAGTAGGTTCTTTTCAGCAACTACTTTTAAAACTCTTAAATTTTCAACTTTTACTTGATCAGTTCCCATTCTTCCTGCCATCTTCATTCCTTTAAATACTCTTGCAGGATATGAAGCCGCACCAATAGAACCAGGAGCTCTTAAACGGTTGTGTTGACCGTGAGTAGCTTGACCCACACCAGCAAAACCATGACGTTTAACAACACCTTGAAATCCTTTACCTTTAGATGTCCCAGAAATATCTACGAACTCTCCTTCAGCAAAATGCTCAACTGTTATTGCATCACCTAATTTGTACTCCTTATCAAAACCTTTAAATTCAACGATCTTGCGTTTTACAGAAGTTCCTGCTTTTTTAGCGTGACCTAGGTCCGCTTTAGTAGCGCTTTTTTCTGTCGCGTCATCGAAACCAAGTTGTACAGCACTATAACCGTCAACTTCTTCAGTTCTGACTTGGGTAACGATACATGGTCCAGCTTCGATTACTGTACATGGAATGTTTTTTCCATTTTCATCGAAGATGCTGGTCATACCGATTTTTTTTCCAATTAACCCAGACATAATTTTTCTTTATTATATTATGGACAACTCGCGATTTGTCCTGCTTGTTTGTTTATGGATGATTCGCGACTCACCCGTAAAATATTCAAGGCTGAAAAATACGTTTCAGCCTTGAATTGTATTTTTCCGTTTTTCCCTAACCAATCGTTAAGGACATGTAAGCTTATAACTAAACTTTGATCTCTACTTCTACACCACTTGGTAACTCTAGCTTCATTAGAGCATCAATTGTTTTTGAAGAAGACGAGTAAATATCAAGTAAACGCTTGTAAGAGCTTAATTGAAATTGTTCTCTAGACTTCTTGTTAACGTGTGGAGAACGCAATACAGTGAAAATTTTCTTGTGTGTTGGTAATGGAATTGGTCCCGTTACAACTGCACCTGTACTTTTTACTGTTTTTACAATCTTTTCAGCAGACTTGTCTACTAAATTGTGATCGTAAGACTTTAATTTTATTCTAATTTTTTGACTCATTTTCTTAAGATTTACGATTCAATACCTTTAGCAGCTTTTATAACCTCTTCTGAAATATTAGAAGGTGTTTCAGCATAGTGTGAAAATTCCATTGTTGATGTTGCACGTCCTGATGACAATGTTCTTAATGTGGTAACATATCCAAACATTTCAGATAAAGGAACAGTGGCTTTAATAGTTTTTGCACCTGCTCTATCACCCATATCACTCATTTGTCCACGACGACGGTTTAAATCTCCTACAATATCACCCATGTTTTCTTCTGGTGTAATCACCTCCAATTTCATGATTGGTTCCATTATAACAGCTTTAGCCGCTTTTGCACAATTTTTAAATCCTAATTTAGCTGCTAATTCGAATGATAATTGATCCGAATCCACATCATGGTAAGATCCATCCTTCAATGTCACTTTCATAGAATCGATTTCATATCCAGCTAAAGGACCATTTACCATAGCCATTTTGAATCCTTTTTCAATAGAAGGGATAAATTCTTTAGGAACGTTACCACCTTTAATAATAGATTCAAACTGAAGACCTACGACACCTTCATCTGCTGGTTCCACCGTAAATACGATATCAGCAAATTTACCACGACCACCAGATTGTTTTTTATAAACTTCTCTATGGTCTGCTGCAGCTGTAATAGCTTCTTTATATTCTACTTGAGGCTCACCTTGATTCACCTCTACTTTAAACTCACGACGTAAACGATCTACAATAATATCTAAGTGAAGCTCACCCATTCCTGATATAATAGTTTGCCCTGAATTCTCGTCTGTTCTAGCTGTAAATGTTGGATCCTCTTCAGCTAATTTAGCTAAAGCCATACCCATTTTATCAACATCTGCTTTCGTTTTTGGCTCCACAGCAATACCAATTACTGGATCTGGGAAGTCCATAGATTCTAAAACAATTGGATGTTTCTCATCAGACATGGTATCACCAGTCTTAATATCTTTAAATCCTACTGCCGCTCCAATATCACCTGCTTCAATAAAATCGATAGCATTTTGCTTATTGGCGTGCATTTGGTAGATTCGTGAAATACGTTCTTTTTTACCTGAACGGTTGTTCAAGATATAAGAACCAGCATCTAAACGTCCTGAATAGGCACGGAAGAATGCTAAACGACCTACGAATGGATCTGTTGCAATTTTAAATGCTAAAGCTGAAAAAGGTTCTTTAACACTAGGCTTACGTCTTTCTTCTTTGTCTGTTTCAGGGTTTGTACCTATAACACTTTCTCTATCCATTGGAGATGGTAAATAACGACATACAGCATCTAATAAAAACTGAACCCCTTTATTTTTAAACGAAGAACCACAAACCATAGGAATGATAGCCATATCCATTACAGCAGCTCTCAGTGCAGCGTGCACTTCGTCCTCTGTAATAGAGTCTTCATCCTCCATGAATTTCTCTAATAAGTTCTCATCATAACTTGCAACCTCCTCGATTAACAAAGCACGATATTTACGTACTTCGTCTTTCATATCTTCAGGAATTGGAACAACATCAAATGTAGATCCAAAATTGTCATCGTGCCAAACAATGGCTCTATTCTTAACTAAATCTACAATACCTTTAAAATCTCCTTCTTCACCAATGTTTAAAACGATTGGCACTGCGTTAGATTTTAACATGTCTTTTACTTGCTGACAAACACCTAAAAAGTTAGATCCCTGACGGTCCATTTTATTAACGAAACCAATACGAGGCACTTTATAGTTATCTGCAAGTCTCCAGTTAGTTTCAGATTGAGGCTCAACACCATCAACCGCACTAAATAAGAATACTAAACCATCTAATACACGTAATGAACGATTTACTTCAACAGTAAAATCTACGTGACCAGGAGTGTCAATAATATTAAAATGGTAACCTTGAGCTTCAGCTGTAGGCTCTCCATTCTCTTTAGGAAATACCCATTCGCAAGTTGTAGCTGCAGACGTAATTGTAATACCTCTTTCCGCTTCTTGCTCCATCCAGTCCATTGTAGAAGCACCATCGTGTACTTCTCCAATTTTGTGTGATACTCCCGTATAAAAAAGAATACGCTCTGTTGTTGTTGTTTTACCAGCATCAATATGAGCAGCAATTCCTATATTTCTTGTTAATCTTAAATCTCTTGCCATTTCTTAAAATCTAAAGTGTGAGAATGCTTTATTTGCTTCGGCCATTTTATGTGTATCAACACGCTTTTTAACCGCTGCTCCTTCTTCTTTAGCTGCTGCTAAAATTTCTGAAGCTAAACGCTGCGCCATTGATTTTTCATTTCTCTTACGCGAATAGCTAATTAGCCATTTCATTGCAGTAGAAACTTTACGGTCTGGACGGATTTGCATAGGAATTTGGAATGTAGCACCACCAACACGACGACTACGTACTTCTACGTGAGGCATCACATTAGATAAAGCATCTTTCCACATTTCTAGTGCAGTTTTCTCATCATCTGTTTTCTTTTCTTCTACGATATCAATTGCATCGTAAAACACTTTAAAAGCTACTGACTTCTTACCATCCCACATCATCATGTTTACGAATCTAGTTACTAACTGATCGTTAAAACGTGGATCTGGTAAAAGCGGTCTCTTTTTTGCTGCTCTTTTTCTCATGTCTTCTTCTTAAAGTTTTTTAATTACTTTTTAGGGCGTTTTGCACCATACTTAGATCTACGTTGCGTTCTACCTGCAACACCTGCTGTGTCTAAGGCACCACGTACAATGTGATATCTAACTCCTGGTAAATCTTTTACCCTTCCACCTCTAACCAATACTATCGAGTGTTCTTGTAGGTTGTGTCCTTCTCCTGGGATGTAGGCATTTACTTCTTTACCATTTGTTAACCTTACCCTTGCAACTTTACGCATTGCAGAATTTGGTTTCTTAGGTGTAGTAGTGTAAACACGCGTACATACTCCACGTCTTTGTGGACACGAATCTAAAGCAACCGATTTACTCTTCTTGGTTATTTTGGTTCTTCCTTTACGTACTAATTGTGAAATTGTTGGCATATATTTCTATATAATTTATGTTTAACCTCTCATTTGAGGGCTGCAAAGGTAGAAATAAAATTTAATTTTTCAAACGTTAATTCATTAATTTTCAATTCTAATTAAAAATCACACACCAAATTATATCAAAACGAATCTTTTTGCGTTAGTTTTACATTTTAAAGACTTTCATAAAAAGCGTGCATAGATTTCTTTTTTTATTCCTTATTACACTCTTTGGATCAACTTCTGATTTAATGGGACAAAATTTGTATCTAAAAATTCAAAACGAATTAACAGAAAACACCTCTGTCATAGACTCCATAGGCTATCAAAAAAAACACGCGGATTACAATTCATTAAACCGCGAAATAGATACGCTTAAATATCAATTAAGCAAATTGGGATATATTGATTCCAAATGGCATGGTATTACCAAAAAAAATGATTCTATGTTTGAAACTTCCGTTTCATTAGGCCAACCTTACAAAAATATAGATGTCTATTTTAATTCCAAGAACCTTCCGCCAGGCACATTAAAACAGTTACGTGTTCATAGTAGTAAATTGTATTTTACAATCCGTTTTAAAGAAATTGAACAAACACTTCAATTTATCAATAAAAAAATATCAGACCAAGGCCTACCTTTTAATACGCTTAAACTGGATAACATAAAAAAATCAGGGGTTAACAGATTAAAAGCAGATTTAGTTCTGTCTGGAGATAATGAAATGCGCTTTGTTAATAAAATAGTTGTTAAGGGATATGACAAGTTTCCGAAGTCATACTTAAAATATTTTTTAAAATTACGAACAGGCAAACCTTTAAACTTATCGGAAATAAAAAAACAAACAAACTTACTTCAGGAATTACCATTTGCCAATCAATTAAGAGAGCCTGAAATTTTATTCAGTAAAGACTCTACCATATTATATGTCTACATTGAAAAAACAAAAAGCAACACCTTTGATGGTTTTCTAGGATTTGGAACCAATGAAGAGACGAGCAAACTAGAATTAACAGGCTACCTAAATCTTGAACTCACCAATAATTTGAATTTTGGAGAAAGTTTATCATTAGCATATAGAAGCGATGAGAGTGAACAAAAATCGTTTAACGTAAATGTAAAACTACCCTATTTATTTAATTCGCCTATTGGCACAGAATTAGAGCTTACTATTTTCAAAAAAGACTCTTCGTTTACAACGGCCGACCAAAGCGCACGAATTAATTACCAATTAAATTCCAAAAATCAATTTTCCGTTGGCATTAAATCCACCAAATCAAACAACCTTTTAAGCAGTACCAATTTAAATCCATTTATTAAAGATTACGAAACAACTTTCTACACAATTGGCTACACATTTATAAATCGGATTCCCGACCTTTCAATATTTAAAAGAAATGCACAAATCTACTTGGAAACCGGCATTGGTAATCGGACCATTTCACAACAAAAAGATCAGCAATATCAATACCGCGTGGACGCCTTTAAAATCTTCAATTTAAACTCAAAAAACAATGTTTATTTAAGGACAACTAGTTTTGGTTTGTTTTCAGACAGTTATTTAGAGAATGAATTAAGCAGGTTTGGCGGTATAAATTCCATTAGAGGTTTTGAAGAAAACAGCTTAAGCGCCACATTGTACGGCATACTAGCTACCGAGTATCGGTATTCATTAAGCAGTGATTTATATATACACTCTATAATAGATTTAGCCTATTTTGAAAATAAAATAATAGATCAAAAAGAAAAACTATATAGTTTCGGTTTTGGTTTCGGTTTAAACACCAAAGCCGGACTTTTACGCTTCAATTATGCTAACGGTAAAAGCGAAAACCAAAGTTTCAAACTATCCAATTCCAAAATACATTTAAGTTTATCCGCACTTTTTTAGGAATAATAGGTGTTAAAAAGCGTAGTTTTTGAAAATATTTTGAAATTTTAACCCTTATTTATTGTTTAATTAACTTTTTATTATGATTTTTGGCCTAGACTAATTCAAATAAAATACAAAATGAAAACAAAGTTTAGTGGAATTTTAACGCTATTTCTAGCGTTTGTTGTGCAACTTACGTTTGCGCAAGAAAAAACAATTTCAGGAACGATTTCCGATGAAAACGGATTACCTCTTCCCGGAGTTAATATTATTGTAAAAGGTACTACAACTGGAACTCAATCAGATTTTGATGGTAATTATTCCATCAATGCGAGCTCAGGAGACGTGCTATCGTATTCCTTTATTGGCTACACAACAAAAGAAATGACTGTTGGCTCGGCTAATAACATTAGCTTTGCAATGGAGGTTGATAGTGAAGCTCTTGAAGAGGTAATTATTACCGCTTTAGGTGTTGAGAGAACAGCAGGTGAGTTAACTGCAGCTACGAAAGTGGTTGATGCAGAAGAATTAACACAAGCTGCTAATCCAAACGCAGTACAGAGTTTAACTGGTAAGGTGTCTGGTTTAAAAATTAACACAACGAATAACGGTGTTGATCAAACAACTAGAATTGTATTAAGGGGTAACCGTTCATTAACAGGTAACAACCAAGCGTTGATTGTTATTGATGGTGTTATTTCTAGTGCAAACACACTTGCTAATTTAGCTCCTGAAATCATTGCTTCTACCAACGTAATTAAAGGTGCTGGTGGTAGTGCATTATATGGTTCTCAAGGTTCTAACGGTGTTATCATAGTTACTACAAAAAGCGGATCTTCTAGCGAAAAAATTGAAGTTTCTGTAAATTCTTCTATCTCCTTTGAGGATGTAGCATTTGTTCCAGAACGTCAGACTAAATACGGTCAAGGTTGGAATGGTGTTCATACATCTTACGAAAACGGAGGTTGGGGTCCAGAATTTGATGGTACTATGCAGCCAGTAGGTTTACCTCAAGCTGATGGTTCTTACATTATGGCGCCTTACTCTGGTGATAGTGACAATATTAAAGAATTCTTTAAAACTGGTACTATTTTACAAAATGGTGTTACACTTTCTGCAGGTGATAAAACAGGGAATGTTTTACTATCCGTAAACAACCAACAAACTGAATTCGTTGTTGAAGGTGATGAATTAAACAGAACAACCGTTTTATTTAAAGGTAACAAACAATTAGGTAAATGGAATGTTGGTGGTAACGTAACGTATAATACGTCTTCTGTTAAAACTACAACGCCAAACTTATTTACGGAATTATTACAAACAGCGTCTAACGTTCCTGTTGAGTTATTTGAGAACTCTGGTAACGAAGGACACTGGACATCTTACTACAGAAATCCATATTGGATGAGAGATAACATTAGAAATTCAAGTAATACTACTAGAATGAATGGTGTTGCAAACATTAAGTATGATGTAAATGATAACATCAACGTTGTAATGAACAGTAGTGTTCGTAACTTCAAGAGTTATACAAGAAATTATACAAATGAATACATTGATACTATTGGTATTGGTGGTGGAGATCATTCTACAGTTTCACAATTTGGACAAAGTAATAGTGAAGAAACAAATATCTATAATGATATTTTTGTAAACTTTGACTATATGTTAACTGATGATATTTCATTAACAGCTTTAGTAGGTAATAATATTCAAGATAATATGTTTTCTGCTACACAAGTAAATGGTAGTAACCTAACAATTCCAGGATATTACAACATTGATAACATTACAGGAAGACCAAATACATTTAACACTATTCAGAGAGACCGTCGTTTCTCTTTACTAGGAAGTGTAGATTTAGGTTATAAGGATTTCTTATATTTATCGGTAACTGGACGTAATGACTGGACTTCAAGATTAGCAGACGATCGTAACTCGTTCTTCTACCCTTCTGTTGGTTTATCTTTTGTAGCAACTAATGCTTTCCCTGGATTAAAGAAAGGTGGTATATTAAATTATGCTAAAATTTCTGGAAACTGGGCTAAAGTAGGTAACGACCGCGTTGGACCTTACCAAATTAATTCTACTTTAAACCAAGCAACTGGTTATCCGTTTGGAGGATTAAACTCTTTCGTATTAGATCAAACAATTGCTGACCCATTATTAGTAAATGAGTTTATAGAATCTTATGAGTTAAACCTTAATTTAGCTTTCTTTAAAGGTGATAGAGTTCGTTTAGACTTTTCTATCTATGAAACTAAAAACACGGATTTAGTAACAGGTATTACAACATCTGCTGCTTCTGGTTTAGCTAATACTACTGTTAACGTAGCAGCTTCTACTACAAAAGGTTTTGAAATTGATTTAGGATTAACACCTATTAGAACTAAAGATTTCCGTTGGGATTTAGATGTTAACTTTGCAACAGATGAAACAGTTATTGATAAGATTTCTGACAACTCTGACGAAGTAGCTTTAGCCTCATTTGCCGATATAGGTATTTTTGCAACAGCTGGAGAAGAGTTCCCTTTAATTAAAGGTACAGCTTACCAAAGAGATCCTCAAGGACGTGTATTAATTGATCCTTCTACAGGTAACCCATTAAAAACTGGTAGTTTCCAAGTTTTAGGTAAGTCCAACCCAGATTACGTAGTAGGTTTAAATACTGCTGTAAACTATAAAGGAATCAGACTTGCTGCTGTAATGGATTATAGAACTGGTCACCAATTTTGGGCTGGTACTAAAGATTGGTTATCTTGGTCAGGTCACTTAGTAGAATCTGCTGATGGTGGACGTAGAGGATTTATTTTCCCTAACTCTGCAATTAACACAGGTACTGCAGCTAACCCAGTATACGAAGCAAACACAAATGTAATTACAGGTGGTACTACATATGCTAACTACTTAGATTACTTTTCTAATGAATACAGAAGTGTAAGTGAAAACTTTGTATTAGATGCAACAGCATTCAAAGTAAGAGAATTATCATTAAGTTATGCATTTTCCAAAGAAATGTTGAAAAACGTAGGATTATCAAGTTTAAGACTAGGTGTTAATGCAAGAAACCCTTTCACTGTATTACCTGCTGAAAACAGAGGTTATGCGGATCCAGAAATCGGAAGAAGTTCTGGTAACGATCAAGGTTTAAGTGTAACTGGTCAATATCCTATTACCAGAACATATGGTATGACTCTTAATTTAACTTTTTAATAAATAAACATGAGAACGAAATATAAATTTTTATTATTAGTAATCTTCGCGATTACTGTATCGTGCAGCGATTATTTGGATGTAAACAAAAATCCAAATTCACCGTCTGCCGAAGATGTGACACCAGATTTAATTTTAGCAGGTGCTATGAGTAACACTTATAGAACACAAGCTATTACGATGAATCGTTTAGGAAATGTCATGATGAACAACTGGGGAGCTAACGTAAACTCGTTTACAGGTGGTTTCTCTGAAGAATTCACGCTTGCAATAGATAACAACTTCTATAACACGATCTTTACAGGATTATACAGAGGTACTTACAATTTCCAAGCTATAATAGACTATCAAAGTGATGATTATGACCATCATAAGGCAATTTCAAAAATCATGAAGTCTTTCTATATGCAATATGTAGTTGATTTATATGGTGATGTACCTTATTCTGAAGCACACAAAGGAATAGAAAACTTAACACCTGCCTATGATAATGATCGTGCAGTTTATGAGGAATTATACAACCAAGTTGATGAGGCTATTGATTTAATTGCAAATGCAGGTTTAAATACGATTCCTGTAGGTAGTGAAGATGTTATCTTTAACGGATCTATGTCTAGCTGGGTTGCTTTTGGTAACTCCTTAAAATTACGTTTATTATTACGTCAAAGAACGGATGCTACTATGAATGGTGATTCTGAATCTGCCGCTTTTATAGCTAGCAAGTTACCAGAATTACAAACTGCTCCGTTCTTAAACAATGATGCAACAATCAACCCTGGATACTCTTCAGAGAGTACTGCTCAGCAAAATCCATTTTATGGCGCTAACGGTTACTCTAATAACGAAACTACTCCAACGCAGAATTATAACTTTATTAGAGCGTCTCAATATGCTGTTACTTTTTTAATTAACAGTGCAGATGATCGTGTAAACTTTTTATATGATGAAGCTGATGATGGAAGTGGTGGAGTTGTTGGTCATGAGCAAGGTGCTGATAGTGATAACTCACCAGCTGGACTATCGCCTTTAGGACCAGGATTAATTATTGATTCAGCACAAGACGGATACGTAATGACTGCTGCTGAAAGTTTATTAATGCAATCTGAAGCACAATTATTCGGATTAATTCCAGGTGACCCTCAAGCTAGTTTTGAAGCTGCAATTGATGCATCTTTCCAATTGTTAGGAGCTGACAGATCAGGTTACACACCAAGCCAACCAGGAGTAGGTTGGGTAGGAACTGATAGTGATAAGTTTGAAGCTATCATGAGACAAAAATGGATTGCTACTAATGGTATAAATGCTATTGAATCTTATATCGAGTTCACAAGAACTGGTTTCCCAGATGATATTCCTTTAGCTTTAACCGCTCAATCTTCAACCAGACCAATGCGTTTGATGTACCCATCTGATGAGTATATTTCAAACTCTGCAAATGTACCAGACCAAACAAGTGCTGATGTATTCGCAACTGGACCATTTTGGGCACAATAATTAAAAAAAAATAGAAATTATGAAAAATTTAAAAATTTATTTTACAGCGGTTTTTGCTTCTGTAATTTGCTTCTCGTGTTTAGTAGACGATGAAGTAGAGAACACAACACAAAATGAAGATGCATCAAGAATCATTGGGTTTAAAAGCGATGTTACATTAGGGAATTTTGTACAAGTAGCTGATGAGGTGTTTGATTTTGGTGTACCTGTACACTTATTAGGTGGAAACAATGGGTTAGCGTCTGATAGTGAAATCACAGTTACTTATGAAATTGGTGATATTCAAGATTTAAATTTAAGTGCAAGCGAATATGCTAGTACTTTTAACTTAACTAAAGACCAAAGATTAGAACTAGAAGCTGGTACAGCTACTATCTATGACTTCGCCGTAGAAGCGCAAGAAGGTGTTCATTTTGATTTAGTAGATACGACGTTAGAATCAACCATTCCTGCTAATTCTACATTCGATTTAATTGACACAAAAGTATATAACAATGCGTTAGATGCTAGTCGAATTTCATTCTATGTATTAAACTTAAAAACAATCACTACTAGTGGTGACGTTGTAATTGGTGAACAACTAACAACAACTATTGTTAAGTTACAATTGTGTAGAACGGATTTATCAGGAACTTATACCGCTAGCGGTAATACATCTGGTACATTTACTATTACGAGTTTAGGTGGTGGTGATTACCAATTAAGTTCTATGTTTGGATGGCCTACTTCAGGTTATACATCTTTCTTTTATGCATGTGCTGGTCAATTAGTATTTACAGACTGGCCATACTCTAACGAAATTATTCAAGGTGTTCCTGGCTATGTAGACGGTAATGGTCGATTAATATTTGAGCAATTTGGAATTGAAGCAGTTTATTCAGGTTGGACAGTAATTTTGACTCCACAATAAGCATTAACTAACAAATAAATTAGAACAAAATGAAATATATAAAACACTTAATGCTTTCAGCTTTAGTTTTAGCTAGCTTTACGTCGTGTAATGATGATGACACGGAATACACGTTTACGCCAAAATCGCTAGTAACTATTGATAATGTATCTGAAAGTGCAATTACAGAAGGAGAAAGTGTAACTGTTACTTTAACAGTTGACAAACCTTTCAAAGAAACTTTAGATTTTAAATTAGAAATGATTTCTGGAGGAGATAATTCAGATTATACGGTTGGTAATGATCCAACTGATCCAAATTCAGCTACAACAGCAGATGACGGTTTTGGTAGCCAAGGTTATTTAGTTCAAGTACCTGCGTATGCATCATCCTATACATTCCAGATTAACTCTGTTCTAGATTTAGATGTAGAGGGAACTGAAGAGTATACATTTAAATTAACCAACACTAGAAATGGTCAAGGTTTAATAAATGGTAATAACATCATAAAGTTTGATGTAACTAATTATACTGATGATAACATGGGTATCCGTTTAAGCTGGGCTAAAGATGAAACTTACCAATATCTGAAAGAGAATGTAATACTAGCGATTGATAATGAAACAGGTCTAGAATATGTTTATACGGATGATGATGAAATATTATCTGACACGAAAGATTTATGTGGTGTTGTTGATTATGATGTATATGTGGCTGGAGCTAATGTTTCTGCTTATACAGGAGATTGTCCAGAATATATTATTACAGGTCAATCTAATCCAACTGAAGTACTGGCTGATGGATCTTACGATGTAATCGTTGATTTATGGGATTTTGATTTGAATTTTGATGATGACGAATCTTTAGTTGGTAGTTTTGCAATTCCTTTTGAAATTGAAATCGCTAAAACAGGTCAATTCCATACTAGTATATCATACCCAAGTTTATACTTCTCTTATAGTGATACGAGTTCAGCTACCGGTGGTGGCGAGAAAGTTGTTGCTACTGTAGTAGTAGTAGGAGGTAAATACACAGTATATAATAACCTAGGTGAATTAGTTGCTCAAGAATAGTAACTATTTTATTGATAATATTAAAACCGCTTCTAAAAAGAAGCGGTTTTTTTATACCTTTGTTTTATGGAACAAGAAACATTAATTTTTGGCTTACATTCAGTTACAGAAGCTATTCAAGCCGGTAAGACTATTGAAAAAATATTCATGCAAAAAGGCTTGCAAGGCAATCTTGCCCATGATTTAGAATCGCTTATCCGAAAGGAAGGCATTAATGTATCCTATGTTCCTATTGAAAAGCTGAATAGATTAACATCCAAAAACCATCAAGGTGCCGTAGCGCAAATATCACCTATAGAATATCATGATATTGAGAATTTAGTGTTAAACGTGATTGAATCGGGTAAAACCCCTTTATTCTTACTGTTGGATCAATTAAGTGATGTTCGTAATTTTGGAGCTATAATCCGTACGGCAGAATGTACAGGTGTCAACGGTATTATTATCCAAAAAAAAGGAAGTGCACCCATAAATGGTGATACCATTAAAACAAGTGCTGGCGCTGTTTTTAAAATGCCTATTTGTCGGGTAGACCATATTAAAGATGCCATGTTTCATTTACAGGCTTCTGGTATAGCTGTTATAGCCGCTACCGAGAAAACAAATGATACCATTTATGATATTGACTTTACAGTTCCATGCGCAATCATAATGGGTTCTGAAGGTCGAGGTATAAACCCATCGGTTTTAAAACTTGCAGATAGCAAAGCCAAACTTCCTTTGCTCGGCTCTATAGAGTCCTTAAATGTTTCTGTTGCTTGTGGTGCTATTCTTTATGAAGTAGTAAGACAACGATTAGTTTGATGAATCGTCAGATTTTTTAAAAATATAGTTTATAGAATTGGGTTGGTGCTCCTCCTCCACGTCTGCTTTAACGTCTTCGATTTCTGGTAAACTTTCAACAAAATTACCATGTTCATCAAAATGTTTTAAAAACGGATCGTCTTCTTCTATATAGCTTGGTTGTTCCCAATAGTACTTTTTAGGTATAGGAAGATGTTTCTTAAAGATAAAAGCAAAAACCAATCCTACAATCAATCCGGATAAATGACCTTCCCAGGATACGCCATCTTTAATAGGTAGTACATACCAAATCATACTTCCATATAAGAAGATGACTAATAAGGATAAAGCAATTAACCTAAAATGCTTGGCTATAATACCTTTGAAGAATAAAAAACTAACTAATACATAAATAAGGCCACTGGCACCAATATGATAGGCTGGCCTGCCAATACTCCACGTTAACAAACCCGAAAGTAAAATTCCTAAAATAAGGATTTTCCAAGCCATCTCCCTGTAGAAATAAAACAAGGCAGCGGTTAGCACAAATAACGGGATGGTATTGTGATATAAATGCGTGATGCCTGAATGAATAAAGGCACTAAAAACAACACCACGAAGCCCAAATAACTTCTGCGGAAATATGCCATAATTTGTGAAGTCGAATCCAAAACGTATTTCAAACCAGAATACTAACCAAATGAGCAAGACAAATGCTACTGGCACTAAAATAACCTGATTAGAAAATTTAAATTCTTCTTGACTTTTCATATATAAATCTTAACAAAAAACTAACCATTAATGAGGTTCTGTTAAATTGTCAGTCTGTAAGATTGACAACTAATTACAAATTGTTAATCAAAATGTACAAAACCATTCCAATAGAACCTATAATTATAATTAAATTTGCGCTATGAATGAACCTTTAGCAGAACGATTAAGACCCAAAACACTTGACGACTATATTAGTCAAGCACATTTAATAGGTCCTAATGGTACGTTAACCAATCAAATAAAGCAAGGCTTAATCCCATCACTTATACTTTGGGGTCCTCCTGGTATTGGAAAAACAACCTTGGCAAATATTATTGCTACAGAATCCAACCGACCTTTTTATACATTGAGTGCTATAAATTCAGGCGTTAAAGATATACGTGAGGTTATAGATAAAGCCAAACAGTCTGGCGGTTTATTCACTACCAAAAACCCCATTTTATTTATTGATGAAATTCACCGATTTAGTAAATCGCAACAAGACTCGTTATTACAAGCCGTAGAAAAAGGTTGGGTAACATTAATTGGTGCCACAACTGAAAACCCGAGTTTTGAGGTTATTCCGGCATTATTATCACGTTGTCAAGTATATATTTTAAATGCCTTCAATAAAACAGATTTAGAAGCCCTTTTAACACGTGCAATAGAAAAAGACACCTACTTATCTCAAAAAAATATTACGTTAAAAGAAACGGAAGCTTTAATGCGTATTTCGGGAGGTGATGCTCGAAAACTGTTGAATATTTTTGAATTAATTGTTAATTCGCATGACACGGGAGATATTATAATTACTAATGCATTGGTTACACAACGCATTCAAAATAATACAGCTAGATATGATAAAACAGGTGAGCAACATTATGATATCATTTCAGCACTAATAAAATCTATTCGCGGTAGCGATCCCAATGCCGCAGTGTATTATTTAGCGCGAATGATTGAAGGTGGAGAAGATGTGAAATTTATAGCCAGGCGCCTCCTTATTTTATCGAGTGAAGATATAGGAAATGCAAACCCAACGGCTTTAGTAATTGCCAATAATACGTTTCAGGCGGTTTCCACTATTGGAAATCCCGAATCCCGAATTTTATTAAGTCAATGTGTAACATATTTAGCCTGTTCACCTAAAAGTAATGCAGCCTATTTGGCCATTAGCAAAGCACAACAAGCGGTGCGAGATACTGGCGATTTAAGCGTGCCCTTGTCTATTAGAAACGCACCAACCAAACTCATGAAAGAAATTGGTTATGCCGAGAATTACCAATATGCTCATAACTATGAAAATAATTTTGCCAAACAGGAATTTCTGCCAAATGAAATTAGTAACACTAGGTTTTATGAGCCAGGAAATAATGCACGTGAAAACGCACAACGGGAGTTTTTAAAACAACGCTGGAAGGAAAAATATGGTTATTAAAAAGTAACGTTTAATGTTTCAACTTGTAATGACCCGTCGGCAGTGGTTTGAGCAATAACCCAGACATCATTTATTTTATAAACGGTAGCCTGTATTCCTTCCACCATATAAAAGGCTTCTTTACCAGAAAAGATTAAAGTGTAAACCACTTCCCCTTTGTCATTCAGTAACTCATAATTAATACCATCTTTTTTTCTTGCCGTTAAAGCTTGATTTTCATCAGCTTCTTTAGATTCAGAAATAGCAGGATCAATTAAGGCAACTGGAGGTGTAATAGTAGTTGGTTTAATGGGTTTCGTAGTTGTACTGACTTCAGTTGGCAATTCAGGATTATAACGATAATCAATTGTATTAAAGGACTCAAATGCTTGTCTTAATGATAAGTTATAAGCCACTTTATATTTTTTTTCTCGCGATTGCCCAACTCCAGATGTGAAAACAACTTGTTTTTGACAGTTTTTCAATTCTAATCTAAACTTGGTTTCAAAAATGCCAGATTCATTTAACACATCTGCCCATAAGGCCAAACAGCCATTATTTATTAAATCTTGTGGCCAAGGCTCATCACTCATCAATGCAACGAACCCTTGCTTTTCAAATAAAAATTTGGTCAATGAATTTAATTGATATTGGTCGCGTTCTGTACAAAATTCATAAGTGGTTGGTACAATTACATATTTATATTGATCCAAATCACTTTGTGAAAAACTAGATTGAACGGTTATAAATAAAACGAATATAAGCGTGATTTTTTTTATCATGATTTTTTTTAAAGTAAAGATTAAAGATACATTAAAATTACAAAAAGGCTTTTAAATCCATCAAATTTGTAACTTGTTTTATACTACTATCAATTTTCAGTCCATGATAGTTAAAACAAATAGCATCCATACCAAAATTTAACGCTCCTAAAACATCAGCTTCCAAATTATCACCAATCATTAAGCTCTTGGATTTATCGGCTTCGGCTTTATTAATGGCATAATCAAAAATTATGGGATTGGGTTTTTTAACGCCTGCTAGTTCAGAATTGGTAACGGTTTTAAAGTATTTTGATATTTTGGATTGTTCCATCTTTTTATCTTGTGCCTCCTGGAAACCATTGGTAATTATATGCATTTTATAATGCGGTTGTAAATAATTTAACAAATCAAAAGTACCATCAAACAAATGATTAAAGGTTGGTAAACTAACAATATAATCTATAGCCAATTGATTAATAATATCGTCATGAATTATGGCGTTTATAGCATCAAAACTTTCTTTTAAACGTCTATATCGCAATGATTCTTTATCAATCTGATCCTCTCTATACAATTTCCAATAGCTTAAATTTATGGGCTCGTAAACTTTTAGAAAATCATGAATATCAACATCTATGTTATGAGTGTTGAAAATTTTCTGAAATGCTAAAGCTGAATTTTTATCAAAATCCCAAAGTGTATGATCTAAATCGAAAAAAATATCTGTAATGCCGTTAATCTTCATTTGCTGAATCTAATATCATATTAAACAATTCTTTAAAGCCCCTCCAGCGTTCTAAATCACTAAACGTATAGTTATGAAAAACAGATACAAACTCACCATTTACTTGCTTCACTTGGTTAATTACACGCAACAGAGATTCCTTTTTATCCAGTAACGAATTATGCTTTAAAAGCGTATAATCCATAACGTGGTATGCCGTTATCTTTAGCGGCGTTTGAATTTCAAAATCCAAATCATAAAAGAAAAATGGCGTACAGGTTCCTGCCCGGAAACCGCTGTAATTAACATAACCCATGGTATAATCTTCCAAAATTTCTAATTCCACCAAATTCCTATAGGAAATAGGCAAATTTAATTTAGAGAAAGATTGTCTAGATGCTAATAATGACGTGTTTAAAATAGATTCCATCCGGAGCTTTTCCTTCTTCAGAATAGCCATATTATCCAAAGCAAAAAATGATGCTTTAAGTCCCACTTGGCAATAGTCTGCCACTTGTTTTATTAGGGATATAAATTCTTTCTTTTGTGCATTTACCCCTTTATCATATGTGGAATAATCACCTATTAAAAAGAAAAACAAAAATTTATTTTTACGCTGTTTTTGCCGATTTATAATATATTTAAACGTATCATCTGGATCGTGTTTAAATCCCAATAACACCATAAAACGCATATATAATCTGTGAAATTTAAAGCTTAATAAATCCTTAAGCGTACCACCAATTGTGCGCATTAAACCTTTCGCTTTAAAACTGAATGCTGAAGGCACATCAATAATTGGTTTTACGGCATAGGTTTTATTTGGAAACACAAAATCCGGGTATTGATTCTCTAATATTTGTTTGAATTTATAGGCCCAAATATCCACTACTGGCTGATGGAGAAATCCATATTTAAAGGCTAAACTTTCTTCAGCCGTAAAACGACCATATTCATCTTTTACATGTGGTAAATACTCTTCATAGCGACTTAATAAGTAAAACGTAGCCGCAAACATATCAAAAGGTATACAGCTCTTATCGTTGGTTGTAAAAAAACATTTGGTTTCCTCCCAATCATGTACTTGCACCTCAACATCTGATAAGCCTTGTTCAAAAAGAAGTTCATGACTTTTTATAAATAACTCGTTTCCTAGTGGTTGTTTGGCGTAGGAAATTTTAATGGAATTATGGGAAATAAACGCTTCTACAGTGCTTGTAAATGAAACTGGAACCTTTAAGATACGGGTAAAAATATGCTTAAATGCATACTTAATTCGTGGTGTTATGTTGGGCGTGTATATGAGAATCATTACAGTAAGTTATCATCTGCAAAGCTAAAATAGGCCTTTTCTGTTACTATAAGATGATCCAATACTTTAATATCTAAACTTTCGCCTGCTTTTTTTAATTTTTGTGTAATTTGCTTATCGGCTTCGCTAGGTTTTAAGGTTCCCGACGGATGGTTGTGTGCTAGTATTATTCCTACCGCTCCAAACTCTAATGCATTTTTAAGTACCAATCTTACATCAACCAAAGTTCCTGTAATTCCACCTTTACTCAATTGTTGTTTTTGAATGACCTTGTTGGCATTATTTAAATAAATAATCCAGAATTCCTCATGTGGTAATTCGCCTATAATTGGTTGCATGAGTTCAAAAACGGACACACTGGATGTAATTTTTTTACGTTCCAGAGCTTCTTCACCTCTACGTCTTCTACCCAACTCCATGGCAGCTGCAATAGATATGGCTTTTGCTTCACCAATACCTTTGAAATCCATAAGTTGTTTAATACTTAACTTACCCAACTGATTTAAATTATTATCCACACTTGCTAAAATACGCTTGCATAAATCCAAAGCGCTTTCATCCCGATTGCCAGAACCTATAATAATGGCAACCAATTCGGCATCACTTAAAGCAGCTTTACCTTTGTCGCGCAGTTTTTCGCGAGGCTGATCGTCCTGCGACCAATTTTTAATGGATATTGAGGGTGCTTTTTCTGGCATAGGTTAAAGATAAATATTGTAAATTTCAACTGCAATTAATTAGTCACTTAAATAAATCCGTAAAAGCAAAACCAAAATTTTGAGTTATCCACCAAAACAACATCAAGATAGTAATAAAAAGCATTTAATTCATGTGATACGTGCTTATCCGTTGGCAACTGTTATTTCAGTTTCAAACAACGAACCGTTAATAACCCATATTCCATTAATTTATAAAAACAACGAATTAATTGGTCATCTGGATGCACATAATCCACATGCCGCGTTACTGAAAAACCAGAATAAGGTAACTGTTATCTTTTCGGGACCACAATGTTATATTTCACCAAGTATTTATACAACCAAACAGTTACCAACTTGGAATTATGTAAAAGTGCACGTTGAAGGCGTCGTTTCAGAAATTGAAGACCCAGAAAGCATTAAGCAAACTATGGTTGCTATGACAGAATTTTTAGAGCAACCGCATCACAACTATACATTAGATAAGGATGATCCAGATATGGACACATATCTTCCCTATGTATCAGGTTTTAAAATTACAATTACCCATTGGGAAGGTAAATTTAAACTCTCACAAAACAGGCAAGCGGTAGATTTTGAAATAGCCAAATCCGAAATGATAAAGCGTAACCAAGTTCATCTTGGCGATTTTTTAAATCAAATAATCCATTAACAATCTTTTGTACAAATGAAAAGAAGTTTTTTAATCATTTCTCTATTTCTATTAAGCTTTCAAGGGAATTCTCAAAACACCATTCTGTGGAAAGTAAGCGATACTATTAACCAAAATACCTCTTATATAACAGACACCTTTCAGTAGTTTGGAAATCCGTGTCTAGGAAGCATACTTGTAAAACAGCGAAATTTTGGTGTTAAAAGGAAATAATATTATGAAGAAGAAACAACTAAAACGCACATTTAGAATACTTTTTATTATTGCAAGTATAAGTTCCCTATGGTTCGTACCTTGGATTTTGGTCAAGGCATGGATATTACCACTGCCTGATACGATTCAGGAACAAGTAGAAGAAGCTATTACCCATGGCGTTGATGGCATGATTGTTTATGTAGACGAAGCAGGCAAACCTCCTAAATTTTATACTGCTGGTTGGCACGACCGAGAAAATAAAATTCCGGCCAAACCAGATGCTTTGTTCAAAATTGGTAGCATTACCAAATTATATGTTGCCGTAGCTGCAACCAAATTAATAAAAGCAAAGCGTTTGTCCTTGGATAAAACTTTAGCGGACTACTTTCCAGAACTCATTGGAAGAATTGAAAATGCCAATGAAATTACGTTGCGAATGATGTTGCAACATCGAAGTGGCATTCCAAATTTTACCAATTTTCCAAATTATTGGGTTAATCCACCAGAAACTAGGCAAGAAAAGTTGGAATATGCGCTTGATTTACCAGCTAGTTTTAAACCAGATAAAGGGTATGAATATTCCAACACTAATTATATGCTAATCTCCGATCTAATAGATAAAGTTGTGGGTTATAGCCATCAACAATATATTAAAGAAGAAATATTAATTCCGCTCAACCTCAACAATACCTTCGGCTCCCTACACGATGTAAATATAGACGATGTTATGAGCGGGTATTATGTGGGAATAGAAAATGACATAAAAACGGATTATTCTGGTTTAATGATTGCTACAGCACAGGATGTTGGCATGTTTTTACGCGCCCTGAATGATGGCACTGTATTTAATGAAGGTGAACAGGAAATTTACTCTTACGTTTATGAACATGGTGGTTTACTTCCAGGCTATCAATGTCTTGCGGAATACCATAATGAGATAGATACAGTTGTTGTGCAATTTATGAACACGACCAATTTTGATGGATACAATTGGAATTTATCGCAAATTGTAATTAATAGAATTGTAAAAATCATAAAGTGCAAGAAACGCGAATAAGTTAAATGCATGAATAGCACAACAACCATATTCAAATCCTGGTTGATCATTACCGCCTGCTAATCCAAGAAACTCGCAATCAAATCTTTTGGATGTGTGGTGTTAGGAACCGGAAAATCAAACCAACTTGACATACTCTTTTCAAAACCTGCCTTATTTAAATAATTATGTAGCGCCAAGTTTAACCCTTTGGTGTATATAGGATGATTAGCACCTTTCGGATCTTGGTGGTATAAATCATTTTTAGCAAATCCTTCAAAAACAGGTCCTGTTATTTCTATTCCAAACGCTTCCGGATTCTGACCAATGGGACTGTGAATAGTGGTTGTAAATTGATGCCAATATGCAGACTGAATACAGTTGCGTTCAAATAGCTGTTTTACCACTTCTAAAGAATCGATGGTTTCTTGCTCCGTTTGAGTTGGAAATCCATACATTAAATAGGCATGGACCATGATATTGTTTTGAGAAAAATTATGAGTTACGCGTGTAACTTGGGCAATATCCACACCTTTTTTCATTTTGGACAATAATCTATCTGAAGCCACTTCCAGTCCGCCAGTTACCGCAATACAACCCGATTTTGCCATGAGCTGACACAATTCAAAATTGAAGGTTTTTTCGAACCTAATATTTGTCCACCACGTAATATTTACACCTCTTTCTAGTAAGGTATTAGATAACGCACGGAGCATTTTAGGCGGAGCCGCTTCATCAACAAAATGGAAACCGCTTATACCGGTGTCTTTTATTATTTTTTCAATTTTATCAACTAAATCTTCAGCTGTTGTGTTTTGATAGTTTCCAATATAATCCAAGCTCACATCGCAAAACGTGCATTGCTTCCAGTAACAACCATGAGAAATGGTTAATTTATTCCATCTTGCATCCGTCCACATTCTATGCATAGGATTTACAACATCTAAAAAAGACACATACTTATCAAAAGGTAATCCGGAATAATCTGGTGCCGGTAGATTTCTATGATGATAAATAGTGTTTGGAACTTTATTTTTATAGCTAACGGCCTCCTGTTCTAAAACAAATGTGCGTTCTAAATCATCTATAGAAATATGACCTTCCAGATAATTAACCATTTTAAGTAAAGGACCTTCGCCATCATCCAATGATATAAAGTCCACAAATTCAAAAATCCGTGGATCTGTAAGCGATCGTAATTCGGTATTGCAATAGCCACCACCAAAAGCCACATGAATATCTGGAAAAAGCTGTTTTATAAATTGTGCACAACGCAAAGCAGCAAATAAATTCCCTGGAAATGGAATGGTAAAACAAACTAAATTGGGTGTTTCGGTTTCAATTTGTTCGACTAAAATATCCAACATTTTCTCTTCAATAATTGTTGGTTGGTAACTTAAAAATTCATCCAATTGATCAAAACTACTCGCAGATGTTCCAATTTGTTCCGCATATTTAGTAAACGCGAAAAACTCGTCCACGTTGGCTTGTATAAAATCGCCTATTTCTTCAATAAAAAGGGTTCCAAAATGCTTGGCTTTGTCTATAATACCTACGTCTCCAACTTCCCATATAATTTCTGTATTCACTCTGGAAAGCCTATGTCCCAAAGGTAAAAAATGTGGTTCCAAAATTTTATGGGCCGTTTTAATATCTTGTTTCTGAAGAAATGCGAGAACAGCATCAACTTTTGAAATGTAGCGGTGTTTCATCCTGTTCATTTCCGGATATTGATCGTTTTCCATGTCTGCTGCTTCCTGAAACATAAGCTGTAGGAATTCGCTCGTAAAAATGGCGGTAAACAGCTCGATACTCAAATCGCAATGTGCAACAGATATTTGTTGTTCTTCTAAAAACCCTTTTAAATAAGCCGTTGCAGGATAGGCTGTATTTAACTGCGTAAAAGGTGGCGTAATAAATAGGATTTTAGATGGCATGATGCAAAGATAGCGTTCTATACATAGATTGTGTGAAATGGAATTGTTTTCTAAATTCAGAATATATTTCGGTTTCTATTCTTTTCAACCTGTTAAATTTTAGCCTGATACGTGTATAATTCATAATATCTGCCTTCTTTAGCTATCAATTGGTCATGTGTGCCACGTTCCACTATATGGCCAGCTTCTATGACTAAAATTTGGTCTGCTTTTCTAATGGTACTTAATCGGTGAGCAATAACAATAGTGGTTCTGTTTTTAACTAATTCATTTAAACTTTTCTGAATTAGCGCTTCACTTTCGGTATCTAAACTAGACGTCGCTTCATCTAAAATAATAATGTTTGGATTTGCTAAAATAGCACGAGCAATAGCTAAACGTTGTCGTTGACCACCAGATAATTTCACACCTCTCTCGCCTATTAAGGTTTCTAAACCGTCATCAAAACGATCCGTAAATTCATTGACATAAGCGGCTTTTACCGCTTTTTGTACATCGGCTTCAGTGGCATTTGGTCTTGGAAACATGATGTTCTCACGAATGCTACCTTCAAATAAAAATTCGTCTTGCAGCACGACACCTAAATACTTCCGGAAACTACTTAATTTAACCTGTGATAAATCGTGATTATCAATGGTCACTTTACCTGATTTTGGTGTTAAAAACGTTGCTGAAAGTCCCGCAATAGTGGATTTTCCAGAACCAGAACTTCCAACCAAAGCCGTTACAGAACCAGCAGGCGCTTTAAAGCTGATGTTGTGTAATACGTTTTTGCCTTCTTCATATGAAAAAGATACGTCATCAAATTCAATAGCTCCTTTTATGGTATTCAATTCAATATGTCTAGCTTTGTTATCCTCTTCAGCCGTCATATTCATAAGCTCTTCCGTTCTATCTAATCCAGCAAGGGCTTCCGTTAATTGACTTCCTATATTACTCATTTGTACAATTGGAGCAATCATGAAACCAAGGATTAATGTGAAGAATAAAAAATCACCTGTGGTCATTTCACCTATCATCATATAATAACCACCCATTCCCATTATTCCAGTAGTTGCCACACCAATTAAAAACGTGGAAGAACTCGTCATTAAAGCGGTTGCTGTTAAACTCTTTTTGACGTTTTGATATAATTTATCAACTCCTTTTTCAAAAACCGTGTTTTCTTGTTCTTCAGCATTAAACGCTTTTATTACACGAACGCCAGCCAGAGTTTCTGTTAATCTGCCTGTAACTTCGGCATTAATTTTACCACGGGCTCTAAAAATTGGACGAATAAATTTGAAGGCACGCAAGGCGATATAACCAAATATGGATAATGGCACAAACACGAACAAGGTCATCCAAGCGTTCAGTTTTATTAAAATTATTAAGGATACAACAGCTGTAAATGAACCACCAACTAATTGCACCAAACCGGTTCCAATTAAATTTCTGACACCTTCCACATCGCTCATAATTCTAGACACTAAAGCACCAGATTTGGTATTATCAAAAAAACTAATAGGCAGCGAAAGCACCTTTTTCTGAACTTTTGATCGTAATTCGCTAATTAAATATTGCGCTTGAACGCTTAATATTCTAGTTAATAAAAAGGACGTTACGGCTTGTATGGTTATAGCACCAATTACAATGGCGATTAAGGTGTATAATTGCGACGTATCTTTATTTGGAACCACCTCATCTAGTAAAACTTTACTTTGCCATGGTAGAACCAAACCCGATAAACTTCTGATTACAATCAAAAGGAGACCAATAAAAACCAAATTTCGTCTTGGCCAAATTATGGTTTTAAAAGCCTGTTTCATGGTGACTCTCGGCTGTGAGTTATCCTTTTTATCTGATGTTTTTTTTAAATGTCGCATGTTTTCTATTAGGTAATACAATTTGCAAAAATACGCATTACAACATCGTTAATTGATCAAAGCAAATAAAAATGCATGAACGTTAAAAATAGATAGTCCACGCAAAGAAATTAAAGATTTAGTATCTTGCCTTTATCATGAAGATGCAATTTACTATTTAAGTCTGATTGTATAGATTCATTAAGTCAACACGAAAAAACCAATATAATATGAAACGTATTATTACAACATTACTATTTGCAGGAATTCTAATTTCTTGTAACTCATCAGACAAAACGAAACCGGTAATTGAAGAATCTTCTGAAATTAAAAAGCCTACAGATAGCGTAACAAATAAAGTCAATAAACAATTAAAAAAAATTGATTCAGACGAAGCACTAATTGCAACCGCATTAATGGCTGCTCCTGAAGTAAGCCGATCTGGCGCTAAAATTATAGGATACAATATGGCTGGTGAATTTGTGACCTTAAGAGAAGGTAACAATGAATTTATTATTCTTGCTGACGATCCGAATAAAGATGGATTCAGTGCCGCAGCGTATCATAAAGATCTTGAGCCATTCATGGCAAGAGGGCGCGCTTTGAAAGCGGAAGGAAAAAACCATCAAGAAATATTTGATATTCGTGAAGAAGAAGTGAAATCGGGAAAACTTAAAATGACCATTGGGTCAACCTTGCACATTTACTATGGTCCTGATACGGATTATGATCCTGAAACAAGTAAAGTTGAAAACGCGAAACTTCGCTATGTCGTTTATATGCCATACGCAACAGCAGAATCTACAGGTTTACCAGAAGTTCCAATTGCTCAAAATCATCCTTGGATTATGAATCCAGGAACGCATAGAGCACATATTATGATTTCACCAGTAGCAGAAAACAGCAAGTAGTATTTAGCTTATTCCAAAATACCCCTTGAATAAAATGATTAACTTCAAAATCAATTCCGTTAAGGATACCGTTTGCCCTGAATGTCATGGACGTGGTAAAAAAAATAATTAGCAAAGAAACAACTCCAATTCGTCCTAGAGGTCACCTCTACTTCTGCTTGAAGTGTTTGGGTTCTGGTTTGGTTTCAGCGCGTCATACACCTCGAACCGATACTAAAAATTATCCACACGCAGCTATTATTGCTGATGGCATTGGTGGTGTAGCGCTTGCTGTGGCTCGCATCCATTGTGGAATTCCGTTTAAACTTTATGAGCGTGATAGTAATTTTGATGAACGCAATCAAGGTTACGGACTCACTTTACAACAAGCCAGCAAAGTCGTTGCAGGATAGGCTGTATTTAGCTGCGTAAAGGGTGGTGTAATAAATAGGATTTGAGATGGCATCGTGCTAAAATAGCGTACCTTAAAATAAGTTGCTTAAAATGGTATCATATTGTATCTATAAATCCAAACCATAAAGCAAAAAACCTATCTTTGCACAACTAAATAACATCATGGCTCATACGCTTCTTTCATCACCTTTGCAGGGTTTTACAGATTTCAGGTTTCGCAATGCTTTCAATCAGTACTTCGGTGGTATTGATACGTTTTATGCGCCTTATATTAAGCTTAATGGCAAACTGAAAATTAAGCAATCTTATCAAAATGATTTGTTACCAGAAAACAATGCGACTATAGAAGTTATTCCGCAAGTAATGACCAATGATCCAGATGAATTTTTATTTGTTATCAAATACGTTCAAAGTTTAGGTTACAAGGAGCTAAACTGGAATTTAGGTTGTCCTTATCCCATGGTTACCAAGTCTGGAATGGGTTCTGGTTTAATTTGTAACCCGTCACGAATTGACGAAGTTTTACACAGAGCGCATAATGAAACGGATATTTTAGTATCTATGAAAATGCGTATGGGCTAT
Organism: Bizionia hallyeonensis; assembly: GCF_042657385.1. NCBI lineage: Bacteria > Pseudomonadati > Bacteroidota > Flavobacteriia > Flavobacteriales > Flavobacteriaceae > Bizionia > Bizionia hallyeonensis. The sequence continues at coordinate 71,631 of NZ_JBHSLA010000007.1, forward strand.
GAACATACTGAAGAAATTTTAGATGCCTTTCCTATTTTAGATAAGTATCCGCTTAAGAACATTGCCATACATGCTAGAATTGGCAAGCAACTTTATAAAGGCCCTGTGGATTTAGATGCGTTTGAAAAATGCATTAGTAGCACCAAGCACAAATTGTATTACAATGGTGATATTACCAGTGTTTCTGCTTTTAAAGCCATGAAAAAACGCTTTCCGAGTATTGATCATTTTATGATTGGGCGCGGCCTAATTGCCGATCCGTTTTTACCAAGTATGATAAAAAATGACACCACAGACTATCCTGAAAATAGGTGGGAAACATTTTCTAAATTTCATGATACTATTTATCAGCAATACGACGAATACTTGTCTGGACCAACACCTATAAAAATGAAAATGCTCGGTTTTTGGGAATTCTTTTCACAATCGACTTCCAATCCACAAAAAGTATATAAAGCTATAAAAAAAGCTTCAAACCCAACAAAATATAGACAAGCAGTTGATAAAATTTTAAGTACGGAAATGAGCATTAAAAATTCACGGAAATAGCTTTTGGCACCAAGTACCAATTTCTAGTTTTAAAAAGAAACATATTGGGCAAATTACAAGAAAAAACGATTATAAAATGCCAATAGTAAACGGCGTTAACAACCGTTTGCTCTAAATTTGCTTAATTGGAATATAAGGACTATGTTTACCTTTTAATGGCAAATAAATTGCTGTGAGAATAGAAATTATGAATCTAATTGTAACAAACTGCCTAATTACTTTTTACGAAAATTTCGTGAGCAGGTTTTTTGGTGGTTATTTCTATTTTGAATTATCTCCAAAACGCCAAATTATCTTCCTGAATTAATCAGGCATAGCGCGTGTGCCTGAACAACTCCTTTACATTATTTAATACAGAAATTTTTCAATTTAAACATCCTGAATACCTGTGCTCGCATTAAAATAACGTATAAATATGGAGTTAAAACGATGTTCTATTTTTTACCTAAAATTAAAATAACAATATCATGGCTAAATTAAGAAAGAAGCTTACAAAAGCAGAATTAAACGATAGGAAACAAGAGAAGATTTTAAAGAAAATGGAAGATAAAAAAATGAAGAAACGGAAATCAAGAGTCTAGCGTTATGGTTTATTAAATTTTCCTTAATTATTAAAAAAAAGGCTGTGAATTTTTATTTACAGCCTTTTTTTTTGGAAAATATCACCTAATTATTCTGCCACCAAAAAACATTGAATGCAGGGTTCGGCTAATTAAAAAAATAGTTTTACCTTATTGAATTAGGAAAACAAAAACGTACATAAATTATGAGTAGAGGATTTGTAAAAGAAGATGACCAAGAAGACATACCTTTTGTAGCACCACGAGCAGATTTGCCTGAAGGTGTAACAAACTACGTGACTCCAAATGGAATTAATGAATTATTGGTGGAAAAACAAGCCTTTGCGGATGAAAAAGAACAATTAGATAATACAAACGAAAAAGAAAGACGTATTGCCATAAACCATATAAACGCCAAATTGCAATTACTAACAAACAGAATAGCAACCGCAAAAATTGTTGATTTATCCAAACAACCGCAAGATGAAATTCGGTTTGGCGCATTAATTACCCTTAAAATTGGAAGTGCCAAAACGTTTCAAAAATATCAAATAGTTGGTGTGGATGAAGCCGATATTGCGAAAGGTAAAATTTCCTTCATCTCACCAATCGCGAGATTGTTAACGGATAAAAAGGTAGGCGAAAAAGCTATTTTAAAACTGGCCAAAGAGGATCGGGTTTTTGAAATCATGGATATTTCTTATGAAAGTTAAACACAGTAAACTACCTGAAGGGAAATCCACGAAGCATTGGTAAGAAATGAGCTTTTAATGTTAAGGCCAACTTTCAGGGAATTATACCCTTTGACAGAGCCAATTAGTTTAACCGTGGATCTGGTTTTAATGCCATTTTTTGAGTCCAAATAATTTCAACACTGCAAAAATCAAATTCTTCGGTTATTTTCCCATAGCACGCATATATTCCAATGCCATGAATGGGATATTTTTCTACCGTATCATGAAAGTGTACGGTATCAAAATAACACCCTTCATCATCTACAAATGTGCAAAACCGCATGAGTTTTCCTGTAGCACCTTTATGAAATCGTGTATTTACCAACTTACCATATAACAGCACGTTTTTAGTTCGGTGTTGAAACATGTTTTTGGCTTTAATATGTTCCCGAATGGGTTCGTTTATCAAATCAAAATAATTGCACAAAGGGAAACCCAATAATTCCATTTGGTCATAAGCATCTTCTATCCAACTGGAACTAAGTGTTGGCAAGGTAAAGGCTTTATGGTTTGGTTTGAATAATTGTTTTTGAGGTGTTTTTGCTTTACTAGAATTTATCTTAAAAATAGCATTCCAAAGCAATTCGGATTTGGGGATTTCTGTAAAACTAAACGCACCAATTCTAATTAAAATGGTTAATTGTTCAATACTAATCACCACGCGATCAATAAAATCATCCAACGATTTGAATGTACCATACAACTGCCGTTCGGTTAAAATCCGTTTTACCGTATAACTTTCTAAATTTTTAAGATAACCAAAGCCTAAATAAATCGTGTTTCCTTCTATTGTATTGGGATGGTCACTTTTATTAATACAGGGTGTTTTTATAATGCCCTGACACATTTTTGTTTCATGAATATAATGTTCGGTGCTATAAAATCCGCCGCCATTATTTAAAACAGCCACCATAAATTCCAACGGATAATAACATTTTAAATACAAACTCTGATAACTTTCCACGGCATAAGAAGCCGAATGTCCTTTTGCAAATGCATAGCCTGCAAAACTTTTTATTTGCTCCCAAACTTCCAGTGTTAATGCATCTGTATAGCCTTTAGTTTTACAATTGGCTATAAATTTATCTTCAACCGCTTGAAATTCGGCTCTCGACCTAAATTTACCACTCATACCACGCCGCAACACATCGGCTTCTCCTAAAGTTAAGCCTGCAAATTGATTAGCCACTTTTAGCACATCTTCTTGATATACCATAATGCCATAGGTTTCTGGCATAATCTTTAACAATATCGGATTGGCTTCTTTCCGACGTTCTGGATGTCTTTGGCGTTTAATAAATTCTTGTTTCATCCCTGAACCCGAAACGCCTGGCCTGATAATGGAACTTGCTGCCACCAATCCTAAATAATCTTGGGTTTGGAGTTTACACATTAAACCTCTCATGGCTGGCGATTCTACATAATAAGCACCTGTGGCTTTTCCGTTTTTTAATAGCGCATTTACTTTGGGATCTGTTTTAAATTTTTCAACATCTGTGATATCAATTTCGGGTGCTTCGGGTCTGTTATATTTAATAATTTCTAACGTGTCTTTAATTTTTGCTAATCCACGTTGTCCTAAAATATCGAATTTAAAAATCCCAGCATCTTCGGCAATAATCATATCAAATTGCACAGTAGGAAATCCTTTTGGTGGCATATTGGTTGCTGAATAATAATGAATAGGTTTATCTAATATTAAAATCCCACAGGAATGTACACTAACATAATTAGGAAAACCCTGAATTAATTCGCCATACTTAATGACCAAAGCACCCATTTCATCAAATTCTGGTTTTTGATATCTACCGGTACATATTTTATCTATTTCTTCTTTTGGCATGCCAAAAACCTTTCCTAATTCTCGAACAACCGCTCGGAATTTAAAGGTGTTATAAACAGCTAATAGTGCGACATTTTTAAAGCGCTTAAAAATATATTCGGTAATATCATTGCGCTCTTTCCACGAGAAATCGATATCAAAATCAGGTGGCGATTTTCGGAATGGATTAATAAACCGTTCAAAATACAAATCCAATTCTATGGGATCTACATCGGTAATTCCTATAATGTATGCTACAATACTATTGGCACCACTTCCCCTTCCTACATGAATGTACCCTTGACTTTTTGAATAACTCACAATATCATAATTGATAAGAAAATAGGATACAAAATTCATCTCCTTAATCGTTTTGAGTTCGGTTTCTAAACGTTCTCGTACTTTTTCGGAAGGATATGGGTAACGTCTGTAAATTTTCTGCTCGCAGAGTTTTTTTAAGTAATTAAAATCGGCGTCTTCTGATTCTAAATACAAACTTTGATTTTGAGAAATTCTATCCGCTCCAAAATTAAATTCAACAGAACACGCTTTTAATAATTGCTTCGTGTTTTCTAAAATAAATGGAAACAATTGAAAAATTTCTGCTAAATCCGCTTCGGGATACATTTTATCATGCTCACTACATTCCTCTGTTTTTGATAATTTACTCAACAAAGTATTATTATCAATGGCGCGCAACAAACGGTGTGCATTAAAATCTTTTTTATTCCGAATAGTCACTTGTTGTTGAATAACCAGTTTATCTTCATAATCCTTATAAATTGTAAAGGGTAACTTTTTAAGGTCATTAATAGTAATACCTATAAACTCAAAATTTTCAAATTTGGTTTTCTCAAGTTGCATAACTTGTTCCAACGGGTAAATTACAAACGCATTCTCAAATTTTGGGGACAGGTCTGGAAGCCGCTTTTTTTGATGTGCGTATTCCGATAAAAAAGTATTCAGTTCCTGAAAGCCGTCATTGTTTTTTGCAATTCCTACAAATTGTTGTTTTGCGCCATTTCTAAAATCGATTCCTATAACGGGTTTTATGTTATAATCTTTCGCTTTTCGAATAAAATTTAAACAAGCCGATGTATTATTAATATCGGTTAACGCTAAATGTTTCACGCCATTTGCTTTAGCCAATTCCAAAAGATCAACTTCTGAAAATGTGCCAAAACGCAAGGAATAATATGAGTGACAATTAAGATACATTAGTGTTTACGGTGTGCTAAAATTACGGGTGGTTCGCCATTAAATGGATTTTTAAAACGTCCAATGGTTTTTGCGCCCATGGACGCGGCGCGCTGAATACTTAATTCGCCATATTTACTCCGAATGGTATCCATAGCGTTATATAAATTAAGCATGTTTTCGGTATCATCAAACAAATTAATTTGATAGTTTCCTGTAACAATATGGGTGAACTTAACGCCTACCAAACGGATTAATAAACGCCGTTGGTACAGTTTATCAAATAGTTCCAAAACTGCAGGCACAAGAATATGGTCTGCACTGGTGTAGGGAATTTTAATTTGTTTGGTATAGGTATTAAAATCGGAATACCTGATTTTAACAGCAATACAAGCTGTTAACTTATCGGCTCTTCGTAACTGAAACGCTAGATTTTCCGCCATGGCAAAAATAGTGGTTCGTAATTTTACCACATCAATGGTATCTTTGGTAAACGTGCGCTCGGTAGAAATAGATTTACGCTCATGAAACGGAATTAATGGTGGATTATCAATACCATTGGCACGCTTCCAAATAGTTTTACCGTTGGCACCCAAAACACTTATCATCATTTCCAAAGGCATTTGCTGAACCACATGCACTTTCTCCACTCCCAAATTCCGTAAAATCTGATAGGTTTTTTCGCCAACAGACGGAATTTTCCGAATAGATAATGGTGCTAAAAACGATTTTTCAAAACCCATATCAATCCGTAATTGATTATTCGGTTTGGCTTCACCTGTAGCCACTTTGGACACAATTTTATTGGCTGATAACCCAAACGAAATAGGCAATCCGGTTTCTCTTATAATTTCCTGGCGCAATTCTGAAGCATATTTATAACTCCCAAAAAATTTATCCATTCCGCTTAAATCGGCATAAAATTCATCAATACTTGCTTTTTCAAAAACAGGCACGCGCTCTTTAATAATTTCAGTCACCAGATGTGAATATTTGGTGTAGGTAGATGAATCGCCTCTAATAACAACCGCTTCCGGACATAAGCGTCTAGCTACTTTCATGGACATACCGGAATGCACACCAAAACGTCTGGTTTCATAGCTACAAGCTGCTACCACACCTCTATCGCCAATTCCGCCAACTAACAATGGCCGTTTTTGTAATCGGCTATCAATCAGGCGTTCACAGGACACAAAAAAGGTGTCTAAATCCAGATGTAAAACTTGTTTGCTCATACCGCAAAGTTAGCTACATTATTAAGCAATTATTGCTTATATTTGTAGCATTATGAAAAATATCACTAAAAATATTCGGCACCTTCGCCATCTCAAGGGGTTAACGCAAGAAGTGTTTGCGGACGACTTAAAAATTACACGTTCTCGAATTAGTTCGTATGAAGAAGGTCGCTCTACGCCTTCTATTGACATGCTTATTAAATTGTCAAATTACTTTAAAATTCCTGTGGATATTCTAATAAAAAACGATTTAACCAAGTCTAAAGACACCTCCTTTATTGACATTGGAAACACCCGTGTTTTATTTCCCATAACGGTTGATGATGACAATGAAAATTTAATTGAAGTGGTTCCCATTAAAGCTTCTGCTGGTTATTTATCCGGTTATGATGACCCCGAATATATAGAGCAATTACAAAAAATTAAATTGCCATTTTTACCATCGGGAAAACACCGTGCGTTTCCTATTAAGGGAGATTCTATGTTGCCTTTAAAAGAAGGTTCTTATGTGGTTGGTAAATTTGTTGAAGATAGACGTGATATTTCAAGCAACCGAACCTATGTTTTATTAACGCTAAACGACGGTATGGTTTACAAGCGCGTTATTAACAACATTAAAGAAACAAATAGTTTACTGTTGGTTTCAGATAATCCACTCTACAAACCTTATGAAATACCTATAGATGAAGTGTTGGAGCTATGGGAATTTACATGCAGTATTAACACTCAAGAATACTACCAAGAAGAGTTAAAAATCAGTAGTATTATAACCATGTTTAACAGTTTAGGTGTCGAACTTAAATCATTAGAAAAACATATTAGATGACCTATACAATTATAGATGTTGAAACGACTGGACAGTCCAATAGAATTACTGAAATTTCTATTTTTAAATATGATGGAAATGAAATAATTGATGAGTTTACATCCTTGATAAACCCGCAAACCCAAATTCCTATTTATATAACAACTTTAACCGGTATTGACAATGCCATGGTGGCTAATGCGCCGACTTTTGAAGAAGTTGCACAAGATATTCTCAATATAACCCAAGACACCATTTTTGTTGCTCATAATGTGAATTTCGATTATAACGTAATACGTAATGAATTCAAGTTATTGGATTTAGATTTCAACCGAAAAAAATTATGCACCGTCAGATTGTCTCGGAAATTATTTCCAGGATTTCCGTCTTACAGTTTGGGTAAATTGTGTAAAAGTTTAGATATAAATTTAACTGACAGACACCGAGCAAGAGGTGATGCCAAAGCCACTGTGGTTCTATTTGATATGTTATTGAAAAAAGATGAAACAGGAAACGTTTTTAGTAGTTTTTTAAATAAATCGTCCAGAGAGGCTACACTCCCATCCCACCTACCAACAGCGGTTTTCAATGCCATTCCCAATACAGCTGGTATTTATTATTTTAAAAACAAAGTAGGAGAAATAATCTATATAGGAAAAGCCAAGGATTTAAAAAAGCGTGTGTTGAGTCACTTTTATAGTAAAACTCAAAAATCGTTGGATATGTGTCGGGAAACTAGAGATATTGACTTTGAGTTAGCTGGCAGTGAATTACTCGCGCTTTTAATGGAAGACGCTGCTATTAAGCATCATTATCCGAAGTTTAATAAGCAAGCTAAACGCAATCCTAAAAGCTATGGAATCTTTAGTTATCAGGACCGGAATGGCATTATGCATTTAGCATTTAACCCTGTAAAATCCTGTCCAAACCCGATTAAGGTTTTTCATAATATTAGAGAATGTCGTTTGTTTTTAGAAACGTTTTGCTCAAAGTATGAGTTATGCCCAAAATATTGTCATTTACAAGAAGGTGTAGCACAATGTTGCCATTATAACATTAAAACCTGCAAAGGTGTTTGTGCTAATAACGAACAACCAAGCAACTACAATAAACGGGTTCAAGATGCGCTAGAAATTATAACCAAAGTTGAAGAACATAAAGTTATAAAACGAAAAGGTAGAACATCTGACGAGGAAGCATTTGTTTTAATTAAAAACGGGGTTTATTTAGGATATGGGTTTATTGATAATACTGAACAAATAAACTCTCCTGCAGATTTAGATAATTTCATAATTCCGCAGAAAGACAATTTGGATGTTCAGCAAATCTTGAGAACACACGTATAGTAACTCATATAAATATTATTATTTCCGTTAGGCTTCCTTTATACACTGTAACAATGTTAGAAATTTTCATGATATTCAAATGTGTTTTAAACTAAAATAAAATGTGCTTGACCAGTTGCTCTTAAATTTCAGTAAGCAGGTTTAATTCGTTTTAAAATAATTTAAACAGTTAAAGTTGAATTGAATGCAGTTAATAAAACATCAAGTATTCTAATATCTTTATGCTAATTTAAACTTTAAACACTAAATTATTATGTCATTACTAACTATCATTTTAAATATTTTACTTCCGCCTTTATCTGTTTTTATGCAAAAAGGTTTAGGAAGTGCTTTTTTAATTAGCATTCTTTTAACAATAATTGGGTGGATTCCTGGAGTTATTCATGCTTTTATAGTAACTGATTAATTTTCAAAACCCCACTTTATAAAATTAAAAGGAATAGATTATTTAATAATTTCACAATCATTTAATTTCATATATTATGACAAACGACAAAGAAAATCCAAAAACAGAGCACGAAAAGACCTTGCATCAAAACGCAACTAACGAAAAAGGTGCCCAAAAAAAAGATCACTATAATCAATATGGGAAATCAGACGAGGATAGAAAAAAACGGGCTTCAAAAGAAAATGATTAATATCTTATAGATTTCGCCATGCCATTATGCTAAAACTAATTAAATTTGCTCTTAAACAACTTAAGCAACTTCTTAAACATTGGCATAGTAAATATCAGAACCAAATACCCTATTTCTTAATTTTAGGATTAGCGTTATTTCTTATTATTGGTGGTATAAATCTATTTATTGAATTAACTGAAAATCTAAAAACGGATTCTATAGCGCAGTTTGATACTGCTGTTACTAGATTCATTTTATCGTACAGGTCCGAATCCTTGACACAATATTTCACTTTTATAACTGAAGTAGGCGATATCTATGGGTATTTAATAGTTTTTACTTTATGCACTATATTATTCTACCTAATTTTAAAAAGTTGGAACTACGTCGTTCAGTTAAGCCTGGTGATGCTATTAGCCTTGAGTTCTAATTTAATTTTAAAACAAATTATAAATAGATCTAGACCCGAATTAGAACATTTAGTAACTGTTAAAACATTGAGTTATCCAAGCGGTCATGCCATGACAGCTATGGCATTTTACGGATTTCTAATTTTTCTGTTTTATGGTTTTAAAATTCATAGATTTTTAAAATTTACCATAATTACACTTTTAATATTTCTTATATTTAGTATTGGTATTAGTCGCATTTACCTTGGCGTGCATTTTCCATCTGATATTCTTGGTGGCTTTGTAGCAGGTTTCATTTGGGTTATTTTTTGTGCTATTGTATTTAGCATAATTACAGTGTTTGGTAAAGATCCAAAAACATGAGATTAATTGTATTAATCTGAAGGTGTTTAAATTAAATAAACAGGCTCTTATTTTTTGAGGTTAGATTATTGGTTTTAAATAATATTAAATTTATCTTCGGACGCATAGCTCATATATCGTGGATAAAAAACTCATTTCCAAAAAAAAACCCGCCTTTCCTATCACGCCATTATTGTCGGATTACCTGACTGCGCAAGGACGAAATATTAAAATCCCTATTTTTTATGACGATTTACTGCGCTTCCAAGGTGCTGTAGAAATTCTAGATGAAAATGATAATGATACCTTATGGATTCGAACCTATTTTGCCGAACATGAACGTGACGAAATAGAATACAGCCTAAAACAAATGTATTCCATTCTGCATTCCGATGGAAGCGATAGCTTAATTCCTTACCTCAATATTGATAGTATAGACTTTTGCACCTTTGGTAATACCAAACCGTTTCGCATAAAAGTGAGGAATGTTTTAAACGATAATTACATTTTTCTATATGTGAAAAAAGCTGATGCTTCCCGTGTTTACGGACTGGAATTGGAGCATTTACTATCGCCTAATCATATTACATTTCTGGTTCATAAAGACACCTTAATTGAAGAACACATCTCTGGAATTGCTGGCGACACCTTTATTAGTGAGCATTTAGAAAAACTATCTGACCAAGATAAACGCGCATTGGCCAAAGAGTTTGTAAAGTTCAACGAGCGTTGTTTTGTAAGGCTTTTAGCAGATATGCGTTCCTATAATTATGTGGTGGTTATTACACAAGATTTTGACCGTGTACAATACCGCATTCGCGCTGTCGATTTTGATCAGCAAAGTTATGAAGGGAACCCTAAAGTTTATAAACCGCAGTTTTTAAAAGAAAACAATGCTTTAGTAAAATTAAGCTTGGAGGTTTTAGCGCCTGAATCTATAGTACAATATGAATTAGAAGAACGATCCTTACTCGCAAAACGTGCTACCAGTGAACATGAGCGCTTGGAACACCTTTTAAATTGCATGAGAGAAGACAATATATCAACACCAGAAAAAGTAAAGCAACTCAAAAAAGGATTGTTTGATTTGGTTGGTGATGTCAATTTTAAAAAATCTAAAAATATGGGGGAATTGTTAGCTAATGCCATCGATTTTATTGTTAGAAATTACAAAAATGAAAATCCTTATATCATCAAATAAAACGGACAAGACATGAAAATTAAAAAAGTATTAATTGCAAACAGAGGTGAAATTGCCATACGTATTTTACGTGCTTGTACCGAATTAAATTTGGATACGGTTGCTATTTACACCTACGAAGATCGCTATTCACAACACCGAAATAAAGCCGATGAATCCTACCAAATTGGTGAAGACAACCAACCCTTAAAACCATATTTAAACAGTGATGAAATTATTGCACTAGCCAAATCTAAACATGTAGATGCTATTCATCCAGGTTACGGTTTCCTTTCAGAGAATTCAGAATTTGCTAGAAAATGTGCTCAAAACGGAATTATTTTTATTGGTCCAAATCCAGATGTTATGGATGCCTTGGGCGATAAAATTACCGCTAAAAAAATTGCAGTAAAATGCAAGGTTCCTATTATTGAAAGCAATAAAAAGAAATTAACCTCTTTAAAAATTGCTGTTTCTGAAGCCAAAAACATAGGTTACCCACTAATGTTGAAAGCTGCATCCGGTGGTGGTGGTCGCGGTATGCGTATTATTCGCAAGCCGGAAGATTTAGAACAAAATTTCGATTCCGCTAAAAACGAAGCCCTAAATGCTTTTGGCGATGACACCATGTTTCTAGAGAAATATGTTGAAGATCCAAAACATATAGAAGTTCAAATTGTAGCCGATAATCACGGTAATATTCGCCATTTATTTGAACGCGATTGTTCAGTTCAAAGACGGCATCAAAAAGTAGTTGAAATTGCACCTTCTTTTAATATTTCAGAAAACGTAAAACAATCGTTATACAAATATGCTGTCCGTATTGCTGAAGAGGTAAACTATAACAATATTGGAACCGTTGAGTTTCTAGTAGACAAAGCTGATAATGTCTATTTTATTGAAGTTAACCCTAGAATTCAAGTAGAACATACGGTTACGGAAATGGTTACTGGAATTGATTTGGTTAAAACACAAATATTTGTTGCAGGTGGCTACAAATTATCTGATCAGCAAATTAAAATTTACGAACAAGACTCGTTACGAACTTACGGTTTTGCCTTACAGTGTCGTTTAACCACGGAAGATCCTTCAAATAATTTTACACCAGATTACGGAACCATAACCACCTACAGAAGTGCTGCTGGAATGGGAATTCGCTTAGATGCAGGAAGTATTTATCAAGGATATAGTGTGAGTCCTTTTTTCGACTCTATGCTAGTAAAAGTTTCGGCTCATGGTAGAACATTGGATGGCGCTGTACGAAAAATGGTTCGTGCTTTAAAAGAATTTCGTGTGCGTGGTGTTAAAACCAACATTCACTTTTTACGAAATGTTATTCAGCATGATACCTTTAAACAAGGTAATGTCACGGTTAATTTTATACAAAATACACCGTCACTTTTCAATATTAAATTACCACAAGATAGAACCTCCAAGGTCACACAGTTTTTAGGTGAAGTGATAGTCAATGGAAATTCGGATGTAAAACATAAAGATGACAGTAAAATTTTTAGAAACCCAAAAGTTCCTAAATTCAATATAAATGAACCCTATCCAAAAGGCACAAAAAACTTACTAACGGAATTAGGCCCAGAAAAATTTTGTGAATGGCTTAAGAACGATACTAAAATCCATTATACAGACACCACCATGCGTGATGCGCACCAATCATTATTGGCAACCCGTATGCGGACGTTTGATATGATGAAAGTAGCAGAAAGTTATGCTAAAAATCATCCAAATACCTTTAGTATGGAAGTTTGGGGTGGCGCCACATTTGATGTGTGCTTACGCTTTTTACATGAAAGCCCTTGGACCAGATTACGGGAGTTACGAAAAGCCGTTCCAAACATACTTTTTCAAATGCTCCTTCGCGGTAGTAATGGTGTTGGTTATAAAGCCTATCCAGACAATTTAATTGAGAAGTTTGTTGAGAAATCATGGGAGAATGGTGTGGATGTTTTCAGGATTTTCGATTCCCTAAACTGGGTTAAAGCCATGGAACCAAGCATCAATTATGTTCGTAATAGAACGGGCGGAATTGCCCAAGCGGCTATCAGTTATACGGATGATATTTTAGATGTGAAACAAACCAAATACAATTTAAAATACTATACACAATTAGCCAAAGATTTAGAAAATGCCGGTGCGCATATGATTGCCATTAAAGATATGGCTGGTTTATTAAAACCATATGCAGCAACCGAATTGGTTGCCGCTTTAAAAGATGCGGTAAATCTTCCTATTCATTTACATACGCACGATACCTCATCCTTGCAATCTGCAACCTATTTAAAAGCCATAGAAGCTGGCGTAGATGTTGTGGATGTGGCTTTAGGTGGTTTATCTGGATTAACATCGCAGCCCAACTTCAATTCGGTTGTAGAAATGATGAAGTATGAACCACGTGCTCATGCTTTTGATATGGATAAGCTGAATCAATTTTCAAACTTTTGGGAAGATACACGCGAATTATATTACCCATTTGAATCCGGTTTAAAAGCGGGTACAGCCGAGGTTTACAGACATGAAATTCCAGGCGGTCAGTACTCCAACTTACGTCCACAAGCCATTGCTTTAGGATTAGGTGATCGTTTTGACGACGTGAAAAAAATGTATACGGAAGTGAACCACATGTTTGGCAATCTAATTAAAGTAACGCCAAGCAGTAAGGTGGTTGGTGATATGGCCATTTTTATGGTGACTAATAATTTGAAACCGCAGGATATTATGGAACGTGGTAGTGAAATATCATTTCCAGAATCGGTTATTAGTTTCTTCAGAGGTGACTTAGGTCAACCAACAGGTGGTTTTCCAAAAGAACTACAAAAAATTATTCTTAAAAATCAGAAACCATATACTGATAGACCGAATGCTCATTTAAGGCCCATAGATTTCGATTTAGAATACGAAGATTTTAAAAAGAAATTTCAAAAAGGATTTACACGCGCTTTAGAAATTGAAGATTTTTTATCCTACACATTATATCCAAAAGTGTTTGAACAAGCACATGAAAACTACAAACTGTACGGAAATTTAGCACTGGTTCCTACCAAGAATTTTTTCTATGGCATGAAACAACGCGAAGAAACGCTGATAGAATTGGAGCCAGGGAAAACAATTATTGTAAGATTACTTTCCGTAGGTATTCCTAACGAAGATGGTGTTCGTATTGTGTTTTTTAGTGTGAATGGCGAAAACCGTTTTGTAGAAGTTTTAGACCGCTCGTTAAATATTAAAAAAGAAGAACATATAAAAATTGATCCTGAGAACTCTAATCACATAGGCGCACCCTTACAAGGATCCTTAACTAAAGTTTTGGTAAAACGCGGACAACAAATTAAAGAAAACGATCCGTTATTTATAATTGAAGCCATGAAAATGGAAACAACGGTAACCGCCTTTAAAGCTGGGAAAGTAAAGTCTATTGTTTTAAAAGAAGGCACTATGGTCATGCAAGATGATTTAGTTCTCAGTATGGAGTAACATAAAAAACCTTAAACAGAATATTTCTGATAATATTCTTGAAAATTTTGAAAGCCAGAAATTATTTTCTGGCTTTTTTCATATTTCATGTTAACCTTTTAAAACTTATTGACATTAAAAGATTCATTTATAAATTTAAATAATTAAGAATCATGAAAACACATGTAACCACAATTAAATCTATTTTTTTTAAGTCTAAACTAGTGCTTGCGGCAGTACTAATAACGTTTAGTTTCTCATGCTCCCCGGAAGATGGCACAGATGGAGCCGATGGAGCCCAAGGCATTCAAGGTGAACAAGGACCACAAGGTGAACAGGGTGAATCAGGGAGTGCTAATGCAAGTAAATATGTTATTACAGTTGCAGACACAGATTGGGACGGCAGCTATCATTATGGCGGCAATAATAGTCATACTGTATACAGTATCCCAGCTTCGCTGACAGGAAACATCGGAATAAGCGATCCAGATTATGTTGTAATTGCATACGGAAGACCAACGGGAACCAATTATGGTGAGAAAAAACATTTACCTTATGTGTTTGGCGTAGATAACAATTATGGCTTAAAATTTGAGTTATTACTTTCCAGAAATGAACTTTCCATGTCTAAAACTACAAATGGCTGGAATAACAGTTCCGTTCCTATGGCCGAAAGACCAGACTCTTTCATTTTAGAAATATTTATGATAGAAATGAGCGCAGCCAACAAAGCAAAAATTGACATTGACTTTAATGATTACCATGCGGTTGTCGATTATTTTGAACTAGATAATTAAAGTAAAATAGGTAATAACTATCAAAATAACCCTCATAATTTGCAGGGCTATTTTTTTTAAGTTAAATCAGGTTTAAAAATATATACCGTTAAAATTATTTTCATTAGAGCAAATATTTTTCAATAATCAACCGTATTTTACGGTATAACACTTAATAAATACAATTATGAAAACTATAAGCAACCTAATGGCTATTCTATTTTTTGCATTTGCGGTATCATGTAAGAATGAACCGTCTGATAAAAATGCAGATGTGGAACAAAACCCGATGAATGAAGAATTGACCAAAACCACCAATTATGAAGAAAGCGGGAATTTTAAAGAGGAAGAATACATTTTAGACGCCAATAAAGACAGTTTAAATGTTAATTGGGATTTAGACAATCCGGAAAGACAACAACACCTTTATAAAACGTTTAGTATGACTGAACCACAAATTCAGCAATATGAAAAAGCGCTAGAAGATTGGTGGAAATCAGATGATGATAGTCCTTATGATAAATTATCAGCCAATGAACGTATTAAAAAAGAAGATGACATTCTGAAAGACATTTTAAATGATTCGCAATATAAAAAATACCGCGAATGGGCCAATGATAACGACAAACGTGGTATTTAATACTAATTAATACAGCACTAGTAGAAAAACTAAAAGTCTCAAATTACATATTAATTTGAGACTTTTTACATTCGGGAAAATTTAGATTATTTTTGCCGAGATTTCCATTGAAATATGTTTCACATAATGTCTTTTATTTCAATCACATCATTAAGAAAATCACGTTAACTACCTTAAAAGTGAATAAAACCAATACAGGCAAAACATATTGGACTACCTGCCACGAATGTCATGGACTTGGAAAAAAAAGACAACGGCTTCGCAAGAAGGTGCGACTTCAATATAGGAAGGCACTAGAAGCATTTGAAAAAAACCACAGCCAGGGAATTACACCTGTAAAGCCGAAAGGCCATTTAAATCCATGCACAAATTGCAATGGCTCAGGTTTAATTCCAGCCGATAGCAACCCTATTCCAGACACCGAAAATTATCCGCATGTTGCTATTATTGGTGGCGGAATTGGAGGCGTTGCGCTTGCCGTAGCTTGCTTACACCGTGGCATCCCGTTTACACTTTATGAACGCGACACCAATTTTAATGCACGATCTCAAGGCTATGGACTTACCTTGCAACAAGCCAGTAAGGCAATTGAAGGTTTTGGTATCTTTTCTTTAGAAGACGGTATAGTTTCAACAAGACATGTGGTGCATACAACAGACGGCAAGGTGATTGGCGAATGGGGAATTAGGAAATGGGTGGATTCCAATGAAAAATTACCACCAAAACGCACTAACATTCATATAGCACGACAAGCTTTACGTTTGGCACTGCTAGAGCAACTCGGTGGACATAACCTAGTAAAATGGGGGCATCAGTTAACCAATTTTAGTGAAGACGATCAAGGTATCAATTTAACCTTTGACGTGAATGGCAAAATAAAAAACGCCAAAGCAGATCTTGTTGTAGGCGCGGATGGCATCCGAAGTTCTGTCAGGCATGTATTGATTGGCAATAACAAGACACCTTTACGCTATCTGGATTGCATTGTAATATTAGGCATTTGTCCGTTGGCAGCTCTTAAAGGCATAACTAGTGATCTATTGGATTCGGCCACGGTTTTTCAAACAGCCAATGGCCACGAACGTATTTATATGATGCCGTTTTCTTCCGACTCTATTATGTGGCAATTAAGTTTCCCCATGACCGAAAAAGAGGCCCAAGCCTTAAGCGATAACGGCTCTCAAGCCCTCAAAGAAGAAGCCTGCCGTAGAACCCAATGGCATGATCCCATTCCGCAAATTATGGCAGCTACGGATGCCAATCAAATTTCTGGATATCCAGTTTACGACCGTGAGTTATTGACATCAAATTTGTTAGAAAAAGGTCAAAAAACAACGTTAATTGGAGACGCGGCTCACCCCATGAGTCCTTTTAAAGGTCAAGGTGCAAATCAAGCGCTTCTTGATGCACTAGCTTTGGCTCGTGGAATTTCAAAAGGCTGTAGACCTTTAACACAATGGCGTATTGTTGGTATTAAAAAAACTGTTTTACAAGAGTTTGAATCCGAGATGTTAGCACGCAGTGCTTCCAAAGTAAAAGATTCTGCAGCGGCTGCAAATTTTCTCCATTCCGACGTAGTACTCTTTGAAGGTAACGAACCCAGAGGGCGTTGCTTAAAAAACAAGGATTCTTAAAACAAAACATCACTATCTTTTGGTGGATAGTGATGCTTATAAAATTATATTTTACGCCGTTTTAAGACAATTTTTCTACAATTTAAATGTCATTACTGGTAATTTAGATTGGTTTGCTAAATCTTCAGAAATACTTCCTCTTAATAGACGGTTTAGTCCTTTTCTGGCATTTGTACTTATTCCAATAACACCTGCATTAATTTCTTCGGCATATTGAATCAATCCGTCTTCAATGGTATGTCCGGCTATAAACTTAACCTTATTTGAACCTCCAGCTTCTGCAAACTTCTGTCTTTTGGCATTAAATTCTTTGGTGTTTATAAAATCATTAAATGGTCTATTAACATAAACAGGCTGCATGGTAACTCCTAAATTTGAGAAAACAGCACTGGCTCTCTCGTAAACTGGCACACTTTCAATACTCATATCTGTAGCAAAAATGGCATTACTTAAATTAAAATCTTTAGGACTAGATTTTACAATTAAAACAGGCGTACTACTATTACGCACCATTTTTTCTGCATTAGAACCTGCAAAAATTCCATCCTGCAATGTAAGACCTTGCGATCCCATAACAATTAAATCTGCCTCTACTTCTTTGGCAAAAGCATCAACTTCATTGTAAACTTTATGTCGTTTAATAACCGGTTGTACTGTAACACCTTCTAAATAATCTTTATCCAAAAATGGTTCAAACTTCTTTTTAGTTAAAGCAACCATAAACAACATTTCGTTTTTATTATCAGAATCAGACTGTGAAATTAACGAATCTGACAATTCTAGCATGTGCAAAACATGGAGTGTTGCGTTATGTTTTTTTGCTAAAATAGCTCCCGTTTCTAATGCAAATTCTGACTGCTTTGAAAAGTCGACAGGTATAATAATATTTTTCATGTTATATGTATTTAGGGTTAAATTTAATGAATTTTATTGCTTTACAACTTGTTTTGTAGCCAAAAAGCAGCAATTTATAGTAACTTTTAATTTCTAATTCTCTTTTTTCATTACAATAGTTCTATAAGGAAATGGAATTTCAATCCCTTCTTTATCAAAGCGTTTTTTAATACTTTCTAAAACGTCAATTTTAAGTTGAAAGCTATCACTGTAGGTTCTTCCCCAGGTCCAAGCTCTTATGGTCATTGAAGAGTCATTTAATTGTATAAGCGCTGTTTTTACTACCGGTAAACCCTCTTTTATCTCTAACTCTGTACGGTTGTCTAAAATAAGTGGATGTCTCTCACATTCTTCTTGCATGATTTTTTTGGCTACATCAATATCACTATCATAGGATATACCAATCTCAATACGTTCACAACATTTAAGTTCGCCCATATCATAATTAATCAACTTTTCCTTATTGATTATGGAGTTTGGAATAACAATCATCTTATTTTCAAAATTACGAATGACGGTATGCCGTAATGTAATATCGGTAACTCTACCAACCATGGCATCTGTTACTTTGATAAGATCGCCAATTCTAAAAGGTTTAAAAGTAATTATAAACAACCCCCCAATAACATTTGCCAAGGCTTCTTGTGCTGCAAGACCCGCTATAAGCGCTAATACTCCTGCTCCACCCAAAGCCGTTTGTGCAACACCTTTAAGCGAAGGAAAGGCTAAAAGACACAGAAGAATACCAACAAAATAAATAACAACAAGAACAACGTATCTTAAAAATTTAAAACTGGTTGGATCGTGTTCGTTTTCAATCTTTTTTTGGATATCATATTTAAACCACATATTCGCAGTTGAAGCCGCAATTATGGTGAGTGCCAAAACAACTCCTATATACAGAACTATTTTAAAATCGTCTGTAAGTGCATTATGTCGACTTTCATCTAACACCAAGTAACTCAAGGCTATTATTCCTAAAACAACCCATAAGGTGTTAAGAATACGCTTTAGTAACCGCAACGATGTGGATTCTTCTCCGGGAAATTTTCGCTGCTTTTCTCTAGCTAACCAATGATGCAATTTATTTGTCAGCATTCGTAACACGATAATTGCAACAATAACTATTGTCCCGTAAATAATATTCTGTTTATATGTTTCTAAAAATTCTATCATAATTAGTTTCGTGCTAATCCTTATTTAAAGTTTTTTATCAAATTTAAACGTGACGCCTAAATTACGACAATTATCTTCCTTATTTAAAAATAACAATCTCATCATTATATAAGTGGTATCCAATTCAAGTTGTTTTGAAATACACACGGGTTATGCAATTTGGAATCAAACATACAATTAGTTCATGATATTTTAAACAAAAAATGTGCAACAACCAAGCTGGCCATGGGATACTGCCTTAAAAAAATTACCTTTACATGATACCACTAACACAAAACTTTATATATACTTGCATTAATAACGGGATAAGACCTTTTCTATAAGCTAAAAAAAACAATAAGGACCAAATTTAACCAACAACAATAAATGAATACTTCAGTTTTAGAATCTAAATTGAAAAGGCACAAAATTTCTTATTCAAATGACAACGGTAAAATAATTATTGGGAAGTCGAAAACAGATTTCGGAACGCTTATCGGACTGGTACTACTTCCCATAATTGCAGCTCTCGGAATTTCTATATTCATGCTTATAAACAACGCGGAATATCGTGGGAAAATAATAGCCGCCATTATATTTTTGTTCGGAACAGGGTTTTATAACTATTCAAGAACACGATCTAAAAAACAATCAAATAACAACTTCATACTACTTGAGGATAAAGCAATTAAAGTAAAAAACGATTTTGGCGCATATATTTTGGATTTAAAAAACATAATAGATTTTGAGTACACTATTGAACAAATTGACGAAGAAACGTTTGAAGGCAATCTGTATTTAATTGACAACGAAGAAAGGAAACATCAAATTCTTGGGTTTGACGATGAAGATGAAAAATATGTTTTGAACGATTTAAAATGGTTTTCGAAATATTTAATAAAGTACGTGGAATTAAACAACCATGCGCATTTAAAAACTAGTGTAGGTGAGTTAATTGTACGAAACCTGTAGAACACATGTTTATTATACAGTTTAGAAGCTTTTATATTGTTAATGTTGAATATATTGAATACCTTTGTAACTCATTAATTTTTAAACAAATGACAGCTATGTACTTTTTATATACCAAAAAAAAACCCTTAGGGTTTGCGCTGTCATTGTCGTACTTACATGACGATATTTTTTTAAAAAATTCAAAAGAGTTTATTAATTAATCCCTGTTTCGACTCAAGAACAGGGCAACTCTTTATTATTTTCAAATTTTAATCTTTTTTCTTCTTAACACAACTATTAGCACTCAATATAGGAGCTCCGTATGCGCTGCACTATTATGAATGATTGAGTCACATCTACATAGTATTAAGAAGGAAATTCAAAAAAAAATATTATGTCTAAAAATGTAATTTTAACAACAGGAATATACGATATGATTAAAGATCATGTCCGCAGAAAGAAAGTAACTAAACAAGAAGAAGAATTATTACTTCAAGAACTAAGAGAAGCCAAACAAGTACTTAGGCGAGACTTACCAAATGATGTTGTTACAGTAAACCGACGTGTAAAAATTAAAGATTACACGGATAACAATGAAAAAGAATATATGTTTGTGGCTACCACTAAAACAAACAATAAAAAAGGAAAATTATCTATTTTATGTGATGTGGCCGTTGCCACGGTTGGCAGACAGGTAGGCGATATAATAAATTGGCCTTTTAAAGATGGTGAAAGAAAATTAGAAATTTTAACGGTTGAAAATTTTTAACCGTCGGAAAAAAGAAAAGAGCCTTTGCGTTATAACAGCAAAGGCTCTTTTTAATTATATCAGTATCAGTTTTTTTTTGATGAAACCAATTCTTACTCACCCTTCGGCCAATCAATTCTTTTTCATGTAAGATTGAGTTCAATACGCCTTGGATATCGAGTTCATGGTAAGTAGCCGTTTCATTCCATAACATCTCCTACTACAAGCCGGTCTTCTTTAGTTTTATATCTATTAGCTATGCCATAAACATTTTTCATCCGCTCGAGCATGCCCGTTTCAGGATTTCGACAGGAATAATAGACGTGCCAGCGTTTGCTTAAAAGCGGTGGTTAACATCCAATTTGCCCGTGTAAATTTCAGGTTCGCTTTAGTTGGGTATCATAGGCAAATCATGTACTGAATCATGTACCTGCAATATAAAACTTAAAATAGAAGACATAAAAAAAGGGTTGTGCGAACACAACCCTTTGATTTAATTAGCCTTAAGCTTCGTAGCGGGAACTGGACTCGAACCAGTGACCTTCGGGTTATGAGCCCGTTTTGAACTACATTAGCAACACAAACACTGGGCTTGCGAGCTGTTTTATTTTGAAATCGTATGCAAAAACGTATGCACTTTTGACTTTCTGATTATTAATTATTGAAGGGTAAATGTACGTTTTTTTGACATATAATTCTGTCTATATTTTACTTACTCTTATAAATCAATCCTTTAACCGATTATTTTTGACTAAACTCTTTATAATCTTATCTTTAAAAGTTCCAACAGGAGCGGTATGATTATTCCTATGGAATTTACATTTAAAGATATAAATTGAAATTAAAACAATTTTACTTCATCTTATTTTTTCTCTTTATGGGATCATACATTCATGGGCAATGTGCTCCGGATGTAACACCACCATCAATCACGTGTCCTAGTAATATTACAGCTTCTTGTCCACATGCTCCCAGCCTAAATTATTTAGAACCAGCAACTACTGATTTATGCGGCCCTATTGTTTTACAAACTTACACATTGTCTGGTGCCACCAATGGAAGCAGTCCTGCTACTGGAATCCACAACATGAATTCAGTAACATTTTTAGCTGGAACTACAACCATACTTTATGAAATTGAAGATGCAGCTGGAAATTCATCAAGTTGTACTTTTGATGTTACCGTTACCGATTTTACACCGCCAATAGTAGTTTGTCAAGCTGATATAACTACTGTTAATGACGCAGGGTTGTGTACTGCTTATGTAGATATGTTTGGATTAAATGTATTTCCAACTGCTTTTGATGCGTGTTCGGGCTTGTCTACCGTACCAACAGGTGTACCAGCTGGCTCTTTATTTCCTATCGGAACAACCACAGTTACATGGGTTGTTACTGATGCGGCTGGTAATTTTTCTACATGCTTACAAGATATTATTGTGACCGATGAGGAAAACCCAACCATAACATGTCCAACAGCTATAACAGTAAATACAGATTCAGGTCAATGTGACGCATTGGTTACTATTCCACCAGTGATAGCTTCAGATAATTGTACTGTAAGTTCAATAACAAACGATTATAATGCTGGAGGAGCTAATGCCAGTGGCACCTATCCAATTGGTACAACAACCGTAACCTTTACGGTTACTGATTCTGCAAACAGAACAGCAACTTGCTCAATGGACATTATTGTTAATAATAATCAAATTCCAACGATTACCTTAGTAGGATCTGACCCTGTTACTTTGGAAGCATGCAGTCCCTACATCGAATATGGAGCGACAGCCAATGACACCTGCTCGGGAGATATTAGTGGAAATATTGTTATAGATACGTCCGAAATAAACATAAATGTAGTTGGCACCTATAATGTGTATTATAATGTAACCAATTCTAATGGTTTAAATGCTGGTACTGTTATTAGAACAGTCAATGTGGTGGATACTTCTTCACCAACATTAAGCCTCATTGGCCCAAACCCTTTTGTAATTGGTGATTGCTCTACCTATAGGGAACTTGGTGCCGAAGCAATAGATCCATGTTTTGGAGATATTTCAGGGAATGTGATTATTGATAATTCCTCTGTAAACACAAGTGTACTTGGTTTTTATACGGTTACCTATAATGTTATGGATGCTAGTGGAAATACAACTTCTGAAATAACAAGAACAATTGAAGTTGTTGATATTAATGAACCTGTTATAGTATTAATAGGCAATGATCCACAAATTATTGAAGCCTGTGATACCTATGTAGAATTAGGAGCTACAGCTATTGACCCATGTTTCGGAACTGATTTTTCTGGAGATATTGTTGTAGATATATCCGCTGTAAATTTCGGAATGATTGGAACTTATCCTGTAACATATAATGTTACAGACAACGCCGTTCCAACAGCAAATGTGGCTATAGAGGTTATTAGAATGGTTGAAATTGTAGATACTACGGGACCTGTCATCACTTTATTAGGAGATGATCCCCAAATTATAGAAGCGTGTTCTCCTTATATTGAACTAAATGCAACCGCAATTGATCCTTGCTTTGGTACCGATTACTCAACAGATATTATAATTGATGTAACATCAGTAAACACTAGTGTTACTGGTTCTTATACCGTAACCTACAATGTTATGGATATAGAAGGGAATTCAGCTACTGAAGTTATTAGAACCGTAAATGTTGTGGATACAACTACACCAACCATAATATGCCCTACAGATATAATTGTTAATAATGATGCTGGGCTTTGTTCTGCTATCATAAATTATAGCGTAACATCTAGTGATAATTGCCCAGGAGAAACTGTTACACAAACCGATACTACGGGATTAACTTCAGGTGATGCATTTCCTGTAGGTACCACAATCTTAGAATATACTGTAACAGATTCTCTTGGCAATTCAGACTCATGCTCTTTCTCAATAACCGTAAATGATATAGAAGTTCCTGAAGTTTTTTGTCAAGATTTCACGATGCAATTAGATCCTACGACAGGATTGGCAACATTATTACCTACTGATATAGATAATGGCTCATCAGATAATTGCAATGTTATATTATCCTTATCACAAGACATTTTTGATTGTAGTCATATTGGCACAAACATCGTAACGCTTATAGCAACAGATCCTTCAGGGAATTTTAGTACCTGTGAAGCCACAGTCACGATAACTGATGCTGCAGATAATTCATCAGTAAGTATTTCAACTCCGATTAATCCGATATGTCAAAATCAAGAAATCAGTATTACAGCAATGCCAGTAAATGGCGGAACAACACCAACTTATCAGTGGCAAATTAATGGAATTGATGTTCCTGGCGAAACAGGAAATATTTTTACAACATCTTTTTTAAACAATGCTGACGAAGTAACGGTTATCATGACTTCAGATGCTTCAATATGTGCCCAACCTCAAACAAGTGATCCGTTAATCATAATTGTAAATGATTATAATGCTCCAGCCAATGCTGGATCCGATTTTACGAACACAGTTTGTACCAATACAACCATTTCTTTAAACGGGAGTGCTGTAAATGGAATTAATGCCATTGGAACTTGGAGTGTAACATCTGGACAAATTAGCGGTTTTTCGTTTTCTGATGAAAACAATCCTACCTCTACTTTCACAGGTGATATTGGAGAAACCTACACCCTTACCTGGAGCATTGACAATCCAGAACCATGTATTGATACCGCTAGCAGTATAGAGGTGATTTTTATCGGTTGTAATGCGTTGGATTTTGATGGCGTAGATGATAATATTACGTTTAGGGATAATTATAATTTAGAAAGTTCATTTTCAATTGAAGTCTGGGTAAAATCTGATCAAACGAACAACACTATTCAAACTATTCTCTCTAAACGAGAAGGCAATAATTTAATTAATGGTTATGATTTAAGATTGGTGAATAATGCCATCTCTTTTCATTGGAATAATAGTCAATTTGTTTCTGCTTCGCCTCATGAAATAAACACCAACCAATGGTATCATATTGCAGCAACTTATGATGGTTCAGAATACAAATTGTATATAGACGGCATTGAACTAAACAGCGTTTTTGACACCACAGCACCAGTATCCAATTCAGCCGATTGCATTTTAGGTGCGATGGATAATACTGTAAGTCCGTTTATACCACTTAATTATTTTGATGGCGGATTAGACGAATTACGAATTTGGGATGTAGCATTAACACAAGATCAGATTCGTAAAATGATGAATCAAGAAATTGAAGATAATACACTTGTTAAAGGCTCTGTTGTACCAAACGATATTTCTGGACTTAATTGGGCAGACCTCAACGGGTATTATCAAATGAATCAAAACACCGATTTATCTGGCGGTAATTTAGTTTCTAATGGCAATTCAGGAGTCGAAGGTGTTTTAAGATACATGACCACTCTGCAACCGGAAACAGCACCACTACCCTATCAAAGTATCTCCGATGGCGATTGGACAAATCCAAACACTTGGCTTTATGGTAATTCCCAAGCTATACCAAATAGTATCGGGATTGATGGAGCAACATCTGTAGATTGGAATATAGTACGAACATCGCATAATATAACTTCTGGCAATAACAATATTACATTACTCGGGTTAGACGTAAATGCGAATACATTAACTATAGAAAATTCAGATCCATTAGATGGACAGAGTTTAACTATTTCAGATTATTTAATTATTGATGGTGTAGATACCGTTTTAAAATTAGTTGGAGAATCACAATTAATACAAGAAACAGGGAGTATTGTTGATTATTCAGGAACTGGATTAGTAAAACGTGACCAACAAGGAACAACTAATTATTATAATTATAATTACTGGAGTTCGCCCGTCAGTTTAGATGGAAGCACTTTTTCAGTTGGAGAAGTCTTGTATGATGGCCAACAACCCGTATTATGGACAACAGCACATAATGCTAACCCAAGTACCAATCCAATTTCTTTAAGTAGTAGGTGGTTGTATTTATATGAAAATTTTCCATATAACTCCTATGCAGATTGGCAAGCTATAAATGAGACTGATTTAATCCCTGTTGGTTTGGGGTATTTAATGAAAGGTAGTGGTAATGCTGGTACATCACAAAATTACACCTTTGTAGGGAAACCTAATAATGGGACTATAAGTACACCTATTACCGCAACATATGAAGCTTTAGTTGGAAATCCATATCCTTCAGCTATTGACGCACATGAGTTTATAAATGACAATAATAGTAGTATTGAAGGAACCATCTATTTTTGGGAGCACTACGCCACTAACAACACACATATTACGGTAGATTATCAAGGTGGTTATGCTGCCTACAATTTTTCTGGCGGTAATCCAGCAGTTTCACCTCCAGAAATAAGTGGACTTGGAACACCTTCAAAAATTCCAGAACGATACATTTCTGTATCACAAGGTTTTAATGTAAAAGGAAATGGTACAGGTGGACAGGTGACTTTTGAAAATGACCAAAGAATTTTTGTTAAAGAAGCTGTCACTGGATCTGCAAACAATGGTTCGGTATTTATGAGACCAGGAAATCCATTAAATAATTTAAATTCAGGAGAAGATATTATTAAACGTATACGGTTAGATATTAAAACCCCTGAAGGCGCTAACAGACCTTTACTTTTAGCTTTTGTACCAAATCAACTAGCAACAGATGCTATTGACTATGGCTATGATGCTTTAAATACAGAAGCACTCCCTAATGATGTGTCTTGGATGATTAATAACGAAAAGTATGTAATTCAAGGGGTTGGAGATTTTAATGAATCTAAAATGTATCCATTAGGTGTATTTTTATCTAATTCAGGTAATATTGAAATTTCACTAAAGGCTTTAGAAAATTTCGAAACTGAAATAGATGTTTTTGTATATGACTCTTTATATCAAACGTATACCTTAATTAACGATACCAATTTTGTATACGCATTAGATGCTGAAATTTATACAAATCGCTTTTATATTACATTCCAAGCTAACACATTGACGATTACCGAAAACATGTACGATAATGTCTCAATAAATTATCTTCAAAATCCTGATGAGATTTATATAAAAACACCAAGTTCCATTCAAGTTAAAACGGTGCGATTAATTAATTTGCTAGGGCAGGACGTTTTTTCTTGGGAAATTAATAATTCATCTAAAACGGTACGCATTCCTGTAAAACGTATTTCGGAAGGCACTTATATTGTTAAGGTTACAACAGATTCCGGGATAATTAATAAAAAGGTGCTTATTAAGTATTAGGGTTATAAACACTATATTTTAGTTATTAAATTATTGATAATAGACATAAAATTTTTAAGCAAACCATCCTTTTACCCCAATTTTATTATATCTGGTCGAAATAACCTGCTAAAATTTGCTTATCCTATTTTTTTGAGTGATTTTCACTGTGCTATTAATCAACATGTCTTCAAAATACAGATAGGTTGAACCCAACCAAAGTCTACTTTAAATTTTACATTCCTAAAAACATCATATTATTATGCTTTGCATAATATATTCATGTGTATTGTGTTCTGGCCATACTATTAACTAACAACCACAACATGATGAAAACTACGTCTAAATCCATTCTAATACTATGTTTATTATTAGTTATTTTTTCTTGTAAAAAAGAGAATACCATTGGAAATGAAAAAGTTCATGAATTAACCAATCAATCTTTTAACGACACTACTTTAGATTATGATGATACACCTTCAGAGATATCACATGAATCAAAAACAAATCAAGATTTATTAGCTGATGCTAATTTTGCGATAGAACCTGATAAAAACAGAACACCTTCGAAAGTTAACAACTTTGAAGTAGATCCTAAAACAGAATTAATTTCTAAAAGAGATCGTACTACTAAACATTATTTGCGAGAAGATGGCAAAACAATAGATGCTGTTTTATCTCCAAAGTCCATGCACTACCAAAGTAAATCTGGTAGCTGGGAAGATATAAATACGAATCTCGTACCTTCAGAAAAAAGAGATTATGTCTTTGCAAATACCTCTAACAATTTAAGATCTTGGTTTCCAGCAGACCCATCAGAATACGGTGTGATTATTCAAACCGATAATTCCGAACTGGTTATGGGTAAAAACCTTACTATGAGCTTAACAGATAGTATTGGAACCCTTTTAAAAGCTAACAATTTTAAAACTGCAATACCAAAAGCAAATAAAAATACCCTTACTTATAACAATGTTCTGGATGGTATTGATAATGAATATGTCATAAAAGCAGACGAGATTAAGCATAACATTATTCTTAACAGCAATCCTATATCAAATGATAACACAGTCTTTGTAACGTTTACCGAAGATTTAGAATTACCAAAAAATTATAGTCTAGAGTATGACCAAAATCAGACTGGTTTGGTTATTGTAGATGAGAATAATCAAGTCTATCTACAAATTCCAGCACCACAGGTGTATGAAAAAAATAATGAAGCTGTTTTAGCACCAACGGAAGATGCAGCATTTCATATTGAAAAAGTTGATTTAGGAATTAATACGTATCGTATAGCTACAAAAATTTCAAAGCAATGGTTAGAGAATAGAAATTACCCTATAATAGTTGATCCTACAATTACATTAAATGGTAATATGTCTGGTTATATCCGTTATCGATATGATTATGATGATTCTGGATGTGGATCATCTACTACTACTCGCACATATTACTCCTCTAATAACCAACCAGCTAGAATTCAGGTAGGATATTATTATAGTAGAAGTGGTGGAAGCTGGTGTACTTATAGAGACACCTACTATGACCATTATAGAAGTTGGATAAAATATGATACAAGTTCAATTCCTGATGTTAGTGTTATTAATAACGTAGAGTTTAGTGCAAATGTAGCTAGCTTGTATGGAAATTCCATACCAGCTTATTTAAGATCATCCTCATCGGAAGGTGGTAACTACACCACAAGTTCAAATTCAAGTCAGTATAACTCTTTGGTAGCAGGTGGCAATCACGGCACAGCTTATTATAACACCACAGGGCAACAATCATATACCATATTAAATGGTGGAGCCACAACTCGAGTCCAAGATTTATTAGCACAAGATTATTTCCAGTTAAGTTTTGATTCCAATGGGAGTAACCGAGATAATAGACCTTATAGAATTTTTAATACAGCTCAATCCTTATTACGTGTCACTTATTTAGGAGCATGCGAAAATATTACTGAAGCTCCGGAAAACCCATTTCCATTTAATACCGCAACAGAGGTTTGTTACAATGGCGGTGGAGCAGTTACAGTTTTAGGCTGGACGGCAGTGCCAGAAGCTACAGTATATGATGTTTATTTTGGAACCTCGCCTACACCAGGTCTGTTACAATCTAATCTTGCAGCAAACACAACTACAGCTAATCTTAACTTAACAGCAAACACACAGTATTATTGGAGAGTAGTGCCTAAAAATGACTGTAGTACCTTTAGTAATGTTAGCACATGGAGCTTTACAACAGCAGCTCAAGTCTGTTCTGATGATTATTGTGATGTAACATTTAATAATGTACGCCCAATTACCAGTGTTACGTTTGGTGATATTAACAATCAAAGTTCAAGTTCAACAAATAGTCCATCTTATGAAAATTACACGGCGTTTTCCACTACAGTAGTCCAAGGTAATGGTACCAGTCAAGGAACCGGTTATAATATTACTGTTAAAGGTAATACAGATGGAGCCCAAGAAAACAGAACATTATACTTTACAGCTTTTATTGATTGGAATCAAAATGGCGACTTTTCTGATGCTAACGAATATTATGAAATAGGTAGTGTTACAAATTCTGATGGTACCGATACTGAAGAAGCTTCAACGATTTTAAACATCCCTTCGGGTGTTGCTTTAGGAGGTACTACGATGCGAATAATAGCTAGTAGGTTTGGTTATAATATTAATCCTTGTGCTCCTGTTGAAGGAAATGGGAATAACTACTACGGTCAAACTGAAGATTATACGGTTAATATTTGTGAATTACCTATAGCAAATTGTAATAATGATATTACGATTCAACTTGACGAGTCAGGAAATGCTAGTATAACAGTTTCAGATATTGATAATGGTAGTACAGCTAATTGCGGCTTACAGTCCTTAACTATTTCTCAAACAAGCTTTGATTGTTCAGATATTGGACAAAAAATAGTTGAATTAACTATTACAGATGTTTTTGGCAATTCATCTACCTGTAACGCAACTGTTACAGTATTAGATACCGAAGGACCAGAAATAACCTGTTTAACAGATATTATATTAACCACAGAAGTGGGTGGATGTTTAGCTACTATTACGGATAGCAGTTATGATGCGATAGTTGCAGATAATTGTGGTATAGCCTCAATAAGTAATAATATAACCAATACGGCGACTTTAGCTGGTGCTGTTTTTGATATTCCGTCAAATCCTACAACTGTAATATGGACTGTAGAAGATACGTCTGGTAATATTACCCAATGTGAAACTATTTTTACGGTAGAAACGCCTTTACCAATCTTGGCATCCGTTGATCCTGTAAGCTTTTTACCTGGTGATACTATTACCTTAAATGGTAATCATTTTACTTCATCTGGAAACACTATAAATATAAACGGTCAGACTGTTACACCTGACAGTGAAATGGTCACAGAAATAACATTTACCATTCCAGTAGGTGTTTGTACTGATGTACTTTTTGTAACTAATGGCTGTGGATTTGAAACAAATACCCTACCCTATACTGTTGAATCACCTGTAATAAATTCAATTAACCCTAGCATTTTACCTTACGAAGGTAATGTTGAAGTGCTCATTAACGGAACAGGTTTTAGTAGTTCTGGAAATACAGTTACTATTGGCGGTATTGCGGCAACGAATATTCAAAATGAGAGTCAAACATCTATTACAGTTACATCTCCAGCAGGTGTGTGTAACGGAACTATTGAAATTACAAACGCATGTGGTGTCATTTCCAATTCTTTTGGCTACTCCGTTAATGCACCTATAATTGGTGCTATTAGTATTAGTCCTATAGTTCCTGGAAGTAACTTAATTATTAATGGTGCTAATTTTAATCCAGGTCAAAATTCTGTATCCATAAACGGCATTGATGCACCAATTATTTCAGATTCTTTTGCTAGTATAACGATTACTGTGCCATTTTTAAACAATGTGTGTGCGGCAGATATCATTGTAACAACTTGTAATTTAGTATCTGATACGTTTTCAAGTTCTTCTAATGAGTTGGAACCACCAACCATAAGTTGTCCAAACGATATAAGCGCTATAGCAACAAGTGAAGCTGGAGCAGTTGTAACTTATACTGAACCTCAAGGAACCGATAATTGTGGTGTGGCCTCTACTGTATTAACTACTAATCTTGGAAGTGGAGACACCTTCCCTATTGGTGATACTACAGTGACTTATGAAACCACAGACACATCTGGTAATATGGTTTCATGCTCATTTACAGTAACAGTAGTTGGTGTAGCACCAGTAATAAATTGTCCGGCAACAATTACGGTTAATAATACTATAGGACAATGCGATGCGATTGCTAATTTTAGTGCAACAGATGTCGTTGGAATTCCAGCTTCAGTCATTACATATTCGCAAGATCCTAATACTATTTTTCCAATTGGAACAACTACAATTACGGCTACTGCAACTAATGCTGTAGGTACTTCTACCTGTACTTTTGATGTGGTAGTATTAGATTCCGAGGCACCAGTTATAACGTGTCCTGGAAATATAGTTCAAGATTCAGATTTAGGTTCTTGTGACGCAGTGGTAACTTATGTTGTTTCGAGTTCCGATAATTGTGTTGGAGAAACAATAGTTCAAACATCAGGTTTAGCCTCCGGAAGTATGTTCCCATTAGGAACAACTACAAACTCGTTTGAAGTTACGGATGCATCAGGAAATACAGCTACTTGTAGTTTTGATGTTACCATTGAAGACAATGAATTACCCAATGCAGTTTGTCAAGATTTAACTGTTTATTTAGATGCGAATGGACAAGCAAGTATTACGGCTCAAGATATAAATAATGGATCGACAGATAATTGTGGAATAGCTTCAATTTCGATAAGTGATAACAGTTTCGATTGTTCAGATGTTAGTTCAGGAGGAGGTACATCTGACCCTTCAAAAAGTATTATAATTTCTGGAGTTTTCGATGGACCGTTAACAGGTGGTGTGCCAAAGGGTATTGAGTTATATGTTATTAGTGATATAAGCAACCTTTCAGAATATGGTATTGGTTCAGCCAATAATGGAGGAGGCAGTGATGGTGAAGAATTTACTTTTCCGAATGTAGCAGTTACTTCAGGAACATATATTTATGTAGCTTCTGAAAGCCTTCAATTTAATGCTTTCTTTGGCTTCAATCCAGATTATACAGATGGCTCGATGGGAATAAATGGCGATGATGCTATTGAATTATTTTATAATGGGAATGTTGCTGATGTTTTTGGCTATATTAATACAGATGGAACAGGTCAATCTTGGGATTATTTAAATGGCTGGGCTTATAGAAATAATAATTCTGATCCGAATGGTTCAACATTTCAGTCTAATAACTGGTATTACAGTGGTACTAATGCGCTTGATGGAGAAAGTAGTAACACAACAGCCACTATACCTTTTCCTATTGGTATGTTTACCACTACTCAAGGTGGAGGAATCTCTTCTGGAGTTTCGGTAAACTTAACCATAACAGATAACAATGGAAACGTCAGTACATGCACCGCATCAGTTACGGTATTAGATGCAATTCCACCAGAAATAACATGCCCTGGAAATATTGTACAAGATTCCGATTTAGGATCCTGTGATGCTGTTGTTAATTATACGGTTATAGGCTCTGATAATTGTGCTGGAGAAGCCGTAGTTCAAACTGCTGGTTTAGCATCAGGAAGTGCCTTTCCATTAGGAACAACAACTAACACCTTTGAAGTTACAGATGCATCAGGAAATACGGCTACTTGTAGTTTTGACGTAACTATTGAAGATAATGAACTACCAACAGTCGCTTGTCAAGACCTAACGGTTTATTTAGATGCTAACGGACAAGCAAGCATCACAGCTCAAGACATTGATAATGGCTCAACCGATAATTGTGAAATTGCTTCTATATCTATTAGTGATAACAGTTTTGACTGTAGTGATGTAAGCATAGGGGGAACGGCATCAGGCGTATGGATTAACGAACTTCATTATGATAATGATGGTGGGGATTCAGGTGAGTTTGTAGAAGTTGCTGGAACTTCGGGATTTAATTTAACAGGTTATAGCATTGTTTTATATAATGGTAGTAACGGAACGTCTTATGACACAATAAACCTTTCAGGTACTATTGATAATGAAGGTGGTTCTGGTTTTGGAGCTATAGAATTTTTTCAATCTGGAATTCAAAATGGAGCACCAGATGGATTAGCACTTGTGGATAATTTAGGAGATGTAGTTGAGTTCTTAAGTTATGAAGGTTCATTCACAGCAACTGATGGTCCAGCAAATGGATTAACATCTACAGATATTGAAGTAAATGAGCCAGGTTCAACACCTGTAGGTGAGAGTTTACAACGAACTGGAGATGGTAATTCTTCATGGACAGGACCAATAACTGCAAGTTCTGGGGATTTAAATGCGGGACAAAATTTTTCTAGTGGTTCTGGCGTATCGGTTACTTTAACAGTAACTGACAACAATGGGAACGTAAGTTATTGTAATGCAACTGTCACTGTTTTAGATGCAATCGCACCAGAAATAACGTGTCCAGGAGATATTACACAAGATTCAGATTTAGGATCCTGTGATGCAGTTGTAAACTATACTGTTATAAGCTCAGATAATTGTGCAGGAGAAACTCTAGTACAAACGGCAGGTTTAGCTTCAGGAAGTGTTTTTCCATTAGGAACAACCACAAACACGTTTGAAGTTAAGGATGCATCAGGAAATACAGCAACCTGTAGTTTCGATGTGACTATTGAAGACAATGAATTGCCAACAGTAGTTTGTCAAGACCTAACGGTTTATTTAGATGCTAACGGACAAGCAAGCATCACCGCTCAAGACATCGATAATGGGTCGACAGATAATTGTGGAATAGCTTCAATTTCAATAAGCGATAACAGTTTTGATTGTTCAGATGTTAGTTCAGGAGGTACAACAACAGCCTCTACCGATTTATTCATTTCAGAATATATTGAAGGAAGTGGAAATAATAAATGTATCGAAATCTATAATGGCACAGGAGCAGATGTCAATTTAGGCAGCTATGAGTTGGCTAGATATACAAATGGTAGTACTTCGTCTTCAGAAATTTCATTATCTGGAATTTTAGCAGATGGAGACGTCTATGTTGTTTGTAATTCAGGAGCTTCTTCAGCTTTTACAAATGAAGCCGATTTACTTACCGGTTCCATGACACATAATGGAGATGATGCCATCGCTTTATTGAAAAATGGATCAGCCATTGATATTTTTGGAAGAATTGGACAAGATCCAGGTTCTTCATGGAATCAAGGAGGTAATAGCACATCAGATGAAACATTAGTAAGAAATTCAAATATTACGGATGGGAATACGGATAATGATGTAAACTTCCCATCATTAGAAACCGAATGGACTAGCTTACCTCAAAACGATACGTCTAATTTAGGAAGTCATACCGTGTCTGGAGGTGGAGGCGTTGGGGTTTCCGTGACCTTAACCGTTACGGATACTAATGGAAATGTAAGTTCTTGTACAGCAATAGTAACGGTAGAAGATAACATAGCACCAGAAATCACTTGTATAGCAGATGCCACAAGAGATACCGATTTAGGTCAATGTGATTACACGATTCAAGGAACAGAGTTCGATGCTACTTTTACAGACAACTGTATTTCAGGAAGCATTAGCAATAGTGTTAATGGCACTTCAAGTTTATCAGGAGAAGTATTTGCTTTAGGAGCAACAACCGTTACTTGGACAGCAGACGATGGTCATGGGCAAGTAGTAACGTGTACAACAACAATCACTGTAGAAGATAACGAAGCACCAGTGATTACTTGTATTGGAAATGACACAAGAGATACCGATTTAGGTCAGTGTGATTACACCATTCAAGGAACAGAATTTGATGCTAGTTTTACAGACAACTGTATAGATGGAAGCATTAGTAATAGTATTAATGGAACATCTAGTTTATCAGGAGAAGTATTTGTTTTAGGAGCAACAACAGTTACTTGGACAGCAGATGATGGACATGGACAAATTGTTACGTGTACAACAACAATAACCGTTGAAGACAACGAAGCACCAGTGATTACTTGTATTGGAAATGACACAAGAGATACCGATTTTGGTCAGTGTGATTACACCATTCAAGGAACAGAGTTCGATGCTACTTTTACAGATAACTGTATAGATGGAAGCATTAGTAATAGTATTAATGGAACATCTAGTTTATCAGGAGAAGTATTTGTTTTAGGAGCAACAACAGTTACTTGGACAGCAGATGATGGGCATGGACAAATTGTTACGTGTACAACAACAATAACCGTTGAAGACAACGAAGCACCAGTGATTACTTGTATTGGAAATGACACAAGAGATACCGATTTAGGTCAGTGTGATTACACCATTCAAGGAACAGAGTTCGATGCTAGTTTTACAGACAACTGTATAGATGGAAGCATTAGTAATAGTATTAATGGAACATCTAGTTTATCAGGAGAAGTATTTGCTTTAGGAGCAACAACAGTTACTTGGACAGCAGATGATGGACATGGACAAATTGTTACGTGTACAACAACAATAACCGTTGAAGACAACGAAGCACCAGTGATTACTTGTATTGGAAATGACACAAGAGATACCGATTTTGGTCAGTGTGATTACACCATTCAAGGAACAGAGTTCGATGCTACTTTTACAGATAACTGTATTTCAGGAAGTATTACGAATGACTATAACAATTCAGCAAGTTTAGCTGGAGAAATATTCGTTCAAGGTACAACTACTGTTACTTGGACTGCAGATGATGGACATGGACAAGTTGTGACGTGTACAACAACCATCACCGTTGAAGATAACGAAGCTCCAATTGTAAACTGTTTAGATTTACAAGTGCAATTAGATGCCTTCGGAAATGGTAGTATTGAGTTAAGTGATATTAATGGAAATTCTACGGACAATTGTGGTATTGCAAGTATTACGTTATCTCAATTGACGTTTGACTGTTCAGATATTGGAGGAGATTTAGATCAATTAATTATCTCAGAATATATTGACGGAACAGGCAATGAAGATTGTATAGAAATTTATAATGGAACCGGTAACCCAATAAATTTATATGAAGAAGGATATACGTTGAATGTCTATATAGATGGAAGCTCAACAGTCACCTATTCAGTTCCTTTATTAGGAATAATTGGAGATCGTGAAGTCTATGTCGTTTGTAATCCAACTTCACCAGCAGCTGCTACAGAAGCAGATCAAACAGGTGCTTTTGCTTTCAATGGTAATGATGCCATAGCATTAGTGTATAATGGTAATGCAGTAGATGTATTTGGTGAAATAGGCGTCAATCCTGGAACAGGATGGAGTGCTTCATCTGTTTCAACTTATGGAACAACCTTAGTTAGAAATGAAGATGTCTTACAAGGAAATGTGAATGCCTTTGTTGCAAATTTAGCAACTGAATGGTCTCAGTACTCTCAAAATACAGTTTCTCAATTGGGAGATCATAATATTGAAATAGCTGCATTAGCAAATAATGTGATATTGACTGTAACTGACACAAGTGGTAATGTATCTACTTGCGAAGGAAATGTGACTGTTGTAGATCAAATTGCACCAGAAGTATTTTGTCAAGATGTTGTTGTACAATTAGACGCCAATGGTGTTGGAAGTACAACAGCTCAAGCTGTAGATAATGGATCTAATGATGCCTGTGGAATAGCCAGTTTATCTTTAGATAAAACGGATTTCACCTGTGCAGACGTTGGTTCTAATACTGTTACCTTAACGGTTACAGATAACAACGGAAACACCTCTACTTGTACAGCTACAGTAACTGTAGAAGATAATATAGAACCAATTGTTGTAACACAAGATATTACGGTTCAATTAGATGCCAGTGGAGGTGTAAGCATTACTCCATCACAAATAGATAATGGCTCTAGTGATAACTGTGGTATTGCTTCCCAAGTAGTAGTTCCAAATTCATTTGATTGTTCTAATATTGGAGCAAACACTATTACACTAACCGTAACAGATGTGAATGGAAACTCTTTTTCTGAAACAGCTATTGTAACGGTTGAAGATAATGTGGATCCAGTAGCAAGTTGTCAAAATATTACAGTTGTGTTAGATGGTAATGGTGTTGCAACCATAATTGGAGAAGATGTAGATAGTGGTTCAAGCGATGCTTGTGGCATAGCGTCTTATGAAGTGACTCCATCGGTATTTGGATGTGAAAATATTGGGCCAAATACAGTAACCTTAACAGTTACAGATAATTATGGAAATACTTCAAGTTGTACAGCCACAGTAACTGTTGAAGGAATTGTTCCAGAGGTAACCATTACACAAGGAGAATTACCAGATTTTTGTCAAGGAGCAGCAATGGTATTAACAGCCAATAGTGCTGAAGCCATAGAATACTACTGGAGTACTGGTGAAACCACAGAATCTATAGAAGTAACAGGTAATGGAATTTATGGCGTGTTAGTTACTTCAGCAACAAATTGTACAACTTATTTAGAGTATGAAGTTACAGGGTTTGATTCAGGTTCGCTAATTTCAGCATATACCATATTAGCACAAGATGAAGTGTTTTTACATGGAGGTAATTTAGTTCAAACTGGAGGTGTTGGAGCAATGAATCCTAATTCTGGTAATGTTAAATTACATCAAGCTAGTAATGTTGTTGGCTTTGCACAAGCAGTAAGCATTAATTTAAATCAAGGTAGTACCGTGGGTACTCCAATTTATGCAGCTGCTAATCCAACCATACCAACATTTGTCTATAATACGTATTCAAACAATGCTAGTCCAGATGCTACAGTAAACAATAACCAAACAGTTACTTTAAATGGAAGTGTTTATGATGTAGTTACTGTTAAGCAAGGTGCTACTGTAATATTCAGTCAGTCTAATGTATACATCAACGAATTAAAAACCTTTAAAGATGCTAACATTGAATTTTCTGGGTGCGCAAATGTTATTTTAAACGAGAAGTTCACGCTAGCTGAAGGAGGCACAATAAATTCTAATGGGAATAAGGTTGTTTTCTATGTGGATGAAGATGTTCAAATAGAAAAAGGATCGGATGTTAGAGCAAGTATTCATGCTTATAATCATGAGATGCTTGTTAAAGGTGCAAATGGCAATGGAAACAATGCCGGAGAACCAACCTATATGACTGGTTTATTTATAGCAAATAGAGTGCATGGAAATAAAAATATTATTTGGAATGCAGATAGTTTATGCGAACCATGCCCAATAGAGCAACCAGTAATAGGAGAAACAAATTCAAATAACAATTCACAAGGTCGATTAAGTCTTGAAGTAGTTGCATGGCCAAATCCTTCTGACACATACTTCAACTTAAAATTAAAAACAGCAAACGTAATAGATCAAGTTGAAATGCAAGTATTTGATATGAACAATAAACTCGTTCACACGAATAAATTTAATCCAAATGAGATATACAAGTTTGGTGACAAATTGGATAGTGGTGTTTATATTGTGAAAGTGAGTCAAGCTGGAGTAACAAAAGCAATCAAACTCATTAGATACTAATACATAAACGTATCGTTTACAATAGCTTTACGGATTAAATAAAAAAGGTAGTAATTTTAAATTACTACCTTTTTTTATTGACTTTACAAGTTTTCTTATTCGCCTTTAAATAATTTATCTAGGGCTACTCCCAATTTAGATTTGAGGTTGAGCTGTTAATTTCATGAAATCATGTATTGATTTTGCACAAATGATTATACAATTTATAAACCCAAAGGTGTTTTTTTTAGCATATAATCTTGCCATTTTATGAGAATAAATTT
Organism: Bizionia hallyeonensis; assembly: GCF_042657385.1. Taxonomy (NCBI): domain Bacteria; kingdom Pseudomonadati; phylum Bacteroidota; class Flavobacteriia; order Flavobacteriales; family Flavobacteriaceae; genus Bizionia; species Bizionia hallyeonensis. The sequence continues at coordinate 110,738 of NZ_JBHSLA010000007.1, forward strand.
ATCAATACCGTGCTCTACTTTTTTAAGAAATCCATACTCATATACAAAGAAATAAACATCCCCTTTTTGGTTTTTCCAGTAATGCGTAAAAAAATTAGTATTAAAACCTATATCCTTTAAAATCTCTGTTCTTACGGTCACCTTCCCCCCTTTATTGAATTCCTTCAGTATTTTCCGATTCAACTTCAGTTGATTATTAACTTTATCATAGAAACGTTCTGGTTGTTCCTTTGCTTTTTGATATTGATAACCACTTTTACATTGTGGGTCGCAAAATTTCTTATCGGTTCGACCTACTAATTCCTTTTTACAATACAAACATTCTTTGTGAAATCTCATGTGATATTATTTAACCGTATTTTATACGTATCCTATTCGAATAAGATACGACTAAATCATTTATTCATATTATTTTTAAACTAAAAACATGGGACTTCATAAAAGTATCACATTAAAGCATTTACTAATTGACCAGAAAAAATGCATTGGACTTCAATTTAACACCAACAAAATTATTCAAGCCTTAGTTGATACTTTACCAATCGTATCATGGAGTAATGATTTTGGGATGTTTTACGTTTTAAACAACAAAAGTAATTTAGAGTTCATATTTAAAACGTTTCATGGAGTTGCTTGGATTAATGGCAACTATTTTTTTTCTGAAAAAGTGATAAATCCCGATAATCCAGAATTAAATCTGGAACGCTACAGAAACAGAAAGACAAAAGATGGCTTTAAAACTTGCCCTGAAGAATATTTATTAAAACTTGAACTTAAGCGATATTCCAATAATACAGTCCGTAATTACGTATCCTGTTTTGAAGCATTTATTAATTATTACGACACCCAAGATCCTATAAATCTAAACGAAATGGATGTTAGGAAATATCTTCAAAAACTGATTCAGGAAGGAAAATCCAATTCTTATATAAATTTAGCGGTTAACAGTATAAAGTTTTTTTACGAGACTGTACACGGAATGCCTAATAGGTTTTATTCAATTGAAAGGCCGAGAAAAGAAAAACAATTACCGGAAGTACTTTCAAAAGAAAATATCATAAAGATTATTAAAAACACCAACAATATTAAACACAAATGTATAGTAGGCTTACTCTATTCATCTGGCCTTAGAAGAAGTGAGTTATTGAATCTTTCAGTAACTGATATAGACAGTAAAAGAATGGTGGTAAAAATTAACAATGCTAAAGGAAAAAAAGACCGCATTTCTATATTAAGTCCAAGTCTATTAAAAGACCTTCAAGATTATTATCGAGAATACAGACCAAAAACATATTTATTTGAAGGACAGAAAGGCAAAAAATACAGTGCCACTAGTGTTTTAAAAATTGTAAGTAGTGCTGCTAAAAGAGCAGGTATTGTTAAAAAAGTAACACCTCATATGTTAAGACATAGCTTTGCTACGCATTTGTTGGAAAATGGAACTGACATTAGGCATATTCAACTTCTGTTAGGACATAGTTCAACAAAAACAACAGAAATTTATACCCATGTGGCAAATAGATCATTCATGGAAATTAAAGATTTACTATCTTAGCGTTATAACGTGGATATAGACTATAGTCTATATCCAATTGTTACCTACAATAGCGTAACGCCATAAAAATTCACCATTCTTACGCAAAACTAAACGGCAAATCTGATCGCACTCAAACGGATAAAACTTTTGATTGAACAAACATTTTATACTTTCGATTTATCACTGTTGCGTTAATCTTTATGATTTCCGACCTGCCACTGTTACGGAATATTACGCCGATTTTTAGCACGTTTACACTTCGTTTTAAATAGCCATTTATTGCCCAGTTTAAAGTTTCGTTTTTTTCAGAATTTTAAGTCAGAAAAATTGAAAAACTACTGTAGGTAACATGGTGTATAAAAAATGCTTATTTTAGTACCTAACACAAACGAAAGTGTGCGTTTGCTACCTTCCGATTTTCCTGCGGAAAATCCTCGGACGCAAACCCGCACTTTCTATACACATACCGTTGTGGTGCATATTGACCGAAACGCAAAAAGAATTATAAAAGCAAATGGAATTGACAATAAGGAAAGAAGAATCTAAAGATTTCGAAACCGTTTTTAATCTTATAGAAAAGGCATTTGAATCAGAACAAATGTCAGACCATAAAGAACAGTTTTTGGTGCAAAGATTGAGAAAATCTGACGCTTTTATTCCTGAATTGTCTTTGATAGCGGAAAATGAAAATAAAACTGTCGGACATATTTTGCTAACTAAACTGAAAATCAAAAATGGACAAAATGAGTTTGACTCGTTGGCACTTGCGCCAGTTTCAGTACTTCCAGAATATCAAGGAAATGGAATTGGAGGAATGCTGATTAAAGAAGCTCATAAAAAAGCAAAAGAATTAGGATACCAATCTGTTATATTACTTGGACACGAAAAATATTACCCAAAATTCGGATACAAACGAGCCGACCAATTTGGTATAGAATTACCATTTGAAGTGCCAAAAGAGAATTGTATGGCAATTGAATTGGTTGAAAACGGATTGAATGGAATAAGTGGAATGGTTGAATATCCAAAAGAATTTTATGAATAAAAGGAATAGCGTATTTATCGCAACAAGTATAGACGGCTATATCGCTGACAAAAATGGCGGAATTGATTGGCTAAATTCAGTGCCTAATCCTAACAATGATGATATGGGATATGTTGAATTCATCAGTGGGATTGATGCAATTGTTATGGGACGAACAACATTCGAAACTGTAATAGGTTTTGATGTTTCTTGGCCATATAACAAACCTGTTTTTGTATTGAGCAATAAACTGAAAGAAATACCAGAATCACATAAAGACAGAGCCTTTTTAGTCAAAGGAACTCTATTAGAAATTTTAGAGCAAATTAACGGAAAAGGATATGAGAGATTATACATTGATGGAGGAACAACAATCAGGAATTTTTTAAAAGCGGACTTGATTGATGAAATGATATTAACAACTATTCCAAGTTTATTAGGTGGTGGTTCTTCATTGTTCGGAGAATTACCAAACGAGCTTAAATTTGAGTTGATTGGAACAAAAACATTCCTGAATCAAATATCGCAAAGACATTATAAACGAAAAAAATAAAAATACGACACCACAACAATATATATGAAATCATAGCACCCTTCGGGATGCTACGCTTCATATACTAAACGTTGGCATTCATTGAGGCGGAACGTTAAAAATGAGACTTATGAGTAATTTATCAAACATAAAAACGGAAATTGAAAAATATGCAAACGACTCAAATTTGACCGAACTGCAAATCGTTGAGAAACTTGAAAAACACTACTTTAATAAAAAAGTAAACGAGAATTTAAAACTCTATAAAAAAAGAAAGAAAAAAGTAAGCGAAATAACAAAAGAGCTGAAAATCTCGCCACGAAAATTTTACGGAATTCTGGAAAAGAAAAAAATTAAGCATAAGAAGTATAACAAATCCGAATGAACATAAATTCAACATCTGAATTTAGCTCGGTTGCGGAATCGAGAACTGAATTGAAAACCAAAACCCGAACTGAATGCGGAATTTAGCAAATTGCGGAATTGCTCACTCAATCGGAACTGAAAAATTTTGCGGAATAAAAAGCTAACCGAATTCACTAAAAAACTGAATTAATGAAAAAGAATTTACCTTTAATAGTAATTATAGCAAGTGCAATTTTAATAATTGCAAACTTTATAATGTCGGAAAAAATTGACCGAGGATTTTGGATGTCAACATTATCGAGTGTCTTAATTATAATATCAATGGTCTTAACAATTAGAGCAAATAAAAATAAAGACAGCAATCAATAATCTGAATAAAAACAACGAAATGCCAACACCGTGTATAATTAATTGCTTTGGTCGTTGTCTATTTGGAAAATTCCTTCGGAATTTTCTCTGGCAAGTATTTGTTTACTAAATTAGTTGCTTAACCACGCAACTAACCATACACATACACGTTGGCAACAAGCTGAAAAAAACCGAGAAAACCGAAAATGAACAACGAAAAATGGAATGAAATATGCTTTTTACTATCCGACAATATTCGGACAGATATTAGTGAAAGTGATTTTGAACAAAATG
>NZ_JBHSLA010000008.1:0-38992 GCF_042657385.1 Bizionia hallyeonensis
TGTGTGTTTTCCCGTTGTAAGTTCGGCTAAAATTTTTAATTTGAAAGGTTCACTGTACCGTCTAATTACTTTGTCATTTTTATACATAATTGTTTTGAATTATGTAGCCTTATTTTAGGACGGGTCAAAATGTGCTACAACGTTTATGTATAAGGAAAGTTGCGTGTTTGTGTGCGAGGATTTTCCGCAGGAAAATCAGAAGCTAGCAAACGAGCAACAAACTTTGGTTTAGCTAAAACTAGCAATTTTTTTTATACGGTGTTAGCCACTGGCTTTTATTTTATTAATACTCTAATTCAATTCCATATTCACTGGCTTTCGAAGATAAAGATATTACTTTCTCGTTATATTTATCTTCCATTCCAAGTTCCGAAATTCCATTCATAGCGTTGTCAAACATTTTTCCTAATGCCATATAATAATTCTCATCCCAATACCCAAAATCTTCAATAATTTCTAGACAACAGCTTACATAATGTAATTCCAACTCAATATTAAGTTCTGTGATTTTCATTTTGCGAACAGTGCGAATAATTTTCCGAGCCTCTGTCTCACGTAAATCCATATTTTTTCCATTTGGATAAATATATCTTTCGATTTCTTTTTTGTATTTTTCTGTCAGTTGTTCAATATCGCCTGTAGCAAATATTTTCAAGAAGTTTTTTGCGTCAGGAATTTTTTTATACATCTCTAAAATCAGATTAATGATTTCAGTTTTGTCCATTTGGTTTAATTCCTTTTTCAATTCTCTAAGTGCCATATTTTTCGCTAATGTCGGTTTTTTTTTCAGCTTGTGGCTAACGTTTATGTATAAGAATAGTTGCGGTTTTGTGTGCGAGGATTTTCCGCAGGAAAATCAGACGTAACAAAAGTGCAACGACCTTTGATTAAGCCTAAAATAGCAATTATTTTTATACTGTGTTAGGTGCTGTACTTTTTATGAGTGTAAAATTCAATGTATTCAATTTCGTTTTCAGACATTCTTGTAATTCGCAAAATATTATCAGACTCATCACGTGTGTAAATTATAACTTGCGGTATTTTTGTTCCATCCAATTTAAATTCAAAAAAACTTTCTTGAATTAAGTAATTATTGTCGTTATACTTATTTTCCATTAATAAGGATTTTTTATTATCCTTTATCTTGTAAATTTTTGCGATGTTTCCATTAGAATCATAAACATATTCAAAATTTTTGTCGTCAACCTTTTCCCTTTCTATTTCCTTTTCAGATAAATCAACCTTTTGTTCTATTTTTTTTATTTCGACACCAGTAGAGTCAAATAAAATCTTTATTCGAATGGTGTCATTTGGGTACTCAAATTGTGAATGGGAACTAAATTTGCCGTTGGGAAGAAATTTTTTTGAGTCAATTATTCGGCCATTTCTGTCATAAACATACGAGCCAAAGAGCATTGGATTAATTGATTTTGATTTATCTAATAAATACCTATCAGTTTGTTTAATCTTATTCCGCTTTTTTAGGTCAGAACTTTTTTTGTAAACACTTTGTGCGTTAGTTATTAAAGCTATTAATAGAAAAATAGAAGTTAATAATTTAGTCATATGGTTTTTCTTGTATTGCACCTAACGGTTTCGTGTATCTTAAGTTAGCTTTTTGTAATAAAGTTATAAATTTAAGTATATAAACAGAAAGAACAAAAAGAGAGGATTAAGGTTATTTTGTGTATTGAGACTACGATCTCGTTTTTCATGACAATCCCCTCTCTTTCCTACTATTATTTCGAACAGTTCTGTGAGACTTTAGATCTCGTTTTTAAGATGCAGAAAAGCTAGTAGATCACTTCTTTCGTTAAATTAATATATATGAGTGAAAATACAAATTATTTTGGAATAGACATAAGTAAAGATGTCTTTGATGTGAGTGGAGCAGATGGCAAGCATTATCAGTTTAAAAATGATCTTTCTGGCTTTAAAAAATTATTGAATTTAACCAATGAGTTTTCTCATTGTGTTATGGAATCTACGGGTGTCTATCACTTGCGCTTATCCTATTATTTAGAAGAAAAAGGAGTTGCTGTAAGTGTTGAAAATCCTTTGTCTATTAAACGCTTTATTCAAATGCGATTAACAAAAATAAAAACAGACAAAAAAGATTCGCAAATGATTTATGAGTATGCTGTAAACTCTGGGGTTGAACTTCGTTTATGGAAAGGCCAGAGTAAAACACAAATAGCTTGTTCTCAAATAATAAGCCTAACCAACTTGTATACTAAACAAACGACAGCACTTAAAAATAAGTTGCAAACAGAGGAGGCTATGGGATCTCCTTGTACTTTAGTGATACAATCCTTAAAAAGAAGTTTAAAACACTTGAAAAAAGAAATAGATAAGCTAGAAGATACATTGCTAGAGTTGGTAAAATTGGATAATCAAGATTTGCTTACTAGGGTAGAGAGTATTCCTGGTATAGGACGCAAGTCAAGTATGTTATTGATCGTCTTAACGGGGGGATTTGAGCGTTTTAATAAGGCATCAGAGCTTTGCTCTTTTGCTGGTTTAACCCCTATGATAAGACAGTCTGGAAGCAGCATAAGATCCAGATCAAGAATAAGTAAAATGGGGAATAGACGATTAAGGAAAACGTTGTTTATGTGCAGTCTCTCAGCTAAGAAACATAATAAAGCGTGTAGAGAAATCTTCGATAGAATTGTAGCAAAAGGAAAGAGCAAAAAATTAGCATTAATAGCTGTCTGTAATAAGCTGTTAAAACAGGCTTTTGCCTTGGCAAAATCAGGGTTGATATATGATGAGAACTATAAAAGTGTTTTAATGAATTTAAATTAATAATTACTTGTTTTTTAACACAGTTCTTGAAAAGTGCGTGTTTGTGTCAGAGGATTTTCCGAAGGAAAATTGGAAGAAAGCAAACACGCACTTTCCTTTGGTTAAGCACTAAAATAAGCATTTTTTATACACAGTGTTACCTACAGTATTTATTTTAAATATTCAAAAAGAGAATACAATTCGTAATAGTAAACAATTGCTATTGTCATCCTGATTAAGTTTTCCTCAAAATCGTTTTCAGTTAATCTTTCTGAAAAGTCTCTTACAGCAAATCCATAACTTGTTTCTGGGATTTCTTTTTTCTCTAAAAGGTGTTCTATAATTAACTCATTTTTGTTATTTTGAATCACACAGTTTAAAAATATTCCATTAGGATCTAAAGTATAGATGTCAATAACTTTGGTTCCTTCCAGATTTCTTCCTTTTTCACGTAATATTATTTCAAGTTCAGACCAAATCTTGTCGTAAGTTCCTTCTTTTTTTAAATCGTCTAAAATGTTTTTGGTTTCTATAGATAAAACGAAATCAGAATCAATATTTTGTTTGTTTAAATCTTTTAGATATGATAAGTAAGCATTACCTATAGTTTGGTTCTTATATTTTTTTAATATCTTTTTCTCAAACGAACTTACAGCATTATTTATTAGTATAATATCATTTTCGGTTAAGCAATTTTCTAAATCAGATGCGTAATTCAGCTTTTTTGAGTTCGAGCAACTTAAAATCGTTAAAATCAAAAAAATGATGAATATTAATTTAGAATGCAGGAGTTTGCTCATATTGTAGGTAACGTGTTTGTGTATGGCTCGTTGCGGAAAATCAGCTATGATTTTCCGCCGTAACCGAAAGATAGCAAATTGCGGCTGAATTCCGATTAGGAATTCAGCCGCAATGAGCTATACACGTTGTTGTAAAACGTTTTTATTTTTGCTTTAATTCAATCGAATCCGCACTATGGATTTTGATTTCCCAATCTTTATCAATCACACGCCATCTACTAAATCCGCTCAATATTTTATTTTCTCTCCATTTATTGTCGAAATAATAAAGTAAACGAATTTCATTTTCATAATCGTTTTCCGTTTTATAGTTGATTCGTTTTCCTTTAAAAATTTTAGTCTCATTTTCTTCAGGTGCTAAAGTGTCAATTTTAGTCATTGCATTCCGACCAATTAGCGTAATGTTTGAAATTCCGAGTTCAGTTTTGTTAATGACTTTTACATTAATTCGATTGCTTTTTTCAAATGCATAGGATTGAAGAAACCAGATTAGAGCTGAACATAACATTAAAGCGAAAATATTAACACTCGATTCTTTAATTCCGCTTAAAAATCCAAATTTTTTAAAATTCGAAATGAGCAAAATTAATAGCGATAATGTTAATAAAGGAATTATTAAATAGACGAAAGAATAACCAACTAAAAGATAAAGGTTTTTAAAAATTCCAAATCCGAAAACTGCGATTCCGAGTAAAAGTGAAATACCTAATATGTAATAAAAAACTTTATTCGCTATTCTTGAAATTTTTTTCATTCACAATTTTTGTCAAATGTTTTACAACGTTGTTGTATATGGTTTGTTGCGTGTTTAAGCACCTAATTTAGTAAATAAAAACCAACTAGAAAATCCGCGAGGATTTTCGTAAGTAGGCTAGAACTAGCAATAAATTATATACGGTGTTGTGTGTAGTCTTTTATTCCGTTTTATTATTTTTCCAACCTATATCAACAATATCAAATGTTTTAGTTTCTTTATTCAGTTTGTATTTTATATAGTTTCCTTTTAAGCAACTATTAGATTCTTTTTGTGTTAACAACCAAGAAGAAATGCTAATAATATTCTCATCACTAAAATCGTAGTCATAAGTCATTTCATTTTCTTCTAATAAATCTATACAATTAGTCGAATTATTTGAAAGTAGTTTATATTGAAATTCACTAAACCAATTTACCATTTTAGTTGGTGTGATTTTGTTATTCCTAAAACTATATGTTTGTATATCATTTCCATCTCCAACAATATCATTTGTTACAATAAAAAAGTCATTTATTCCAAAATCATATATTGATAATGTCCAAAATCCATCAACAACTTGAATTCCGATTGTATTTGGTTTAATATATTTGATGTTGTTGTACATTTCAGTTGAATCAATTAAATAATTGTTATTCTCTATGAAATCTACTGTTTTTTTTCTGTCTTTTTTACTCCATTCCCAACTATCCATTGTCGATTCAGGTAATATTTTAAGAATATTTAGAAGAGTCTTATGTTCGGAATAGTTTATATTAATTGTATCCTTAAATTCTATTTCTTTTTTCGATTCAAATTCTGAAGAGTTGGTTGAAGTTTGGTTCAATTTTATTGTGCTTTCCTCAGTAGATTTAACCTTAGAATCACAAGAATAAATTCCAATTATAAAGATTATTAATATGTAAATTTTGTAGTTCGTCATTTTTTTAGATTACACACAACGTGTTTGTGTATGATTAGTGGCGTGCTTTAAGCACGGAATTTAGCAAATAAACACCTAATAGAAAATCCGCGAGGATTTTCGTAAGCAAGCCAGAACCAGCCATTAATTATACACGGTGTTAGCCATAGTTATTTTTTCAATGTCATTGTATGCAATCCACGATTTTAGTCTTTGAATATAGAACATTTTGAGATAATTTTCTGATAAAAAGATATTCGACCAATCAAACCTTTTTGCTTGAACACCAAGATAAAAAACAAAAACAGCCAATCCTGCTTTGGGAATCAATTTCAATTCATTATCGGATAATTGTATAATACTTTGATAGCCTTCTAAAAAATATTTTTTCTTCATTTCGTATTCTTTCTTGTCGTTTTCAATGTGGAATAGTTGCTTGCAAAAATAGCCAACGTCTAAAATCTGTGCTCCATTTCCACAAAAATCAAAATCGTAAATAGTGATTTCTTTCTCATTAGTTACAGCCATATTATCATACCAAATGTCCATATGAACAATTCCGTGTCGAGTGTTTTTAAAATCGGTTTTTTTAAAGAATTGACCAATGTCTTTAATAAATTTCATTTCAGGCAATTTCTCTGGAAAAAATTGTTTTAAATGTTCATAAGGTAATTTTAAAAGTGATTCTTTATCGTAAGAAATTCGGTCGATAGTTTTGTTTGAAGTAAGATTATGAATTTTAGCCATTAATGAGCCAATTAAGGAACAAGTTTCTTTATCCGTAAATCGGATTTTCCCTCCTTTTGCAAACGAAAAAAGGACTACGTATCTAATTCCTTCTGGTGCATTTATTTCTTGAATGAATTCCCCGTTTTTATCTTGAATTGGAAAAGAAACACTTAAATTATTTTCGTTTAATAATTTTAAAAGTTCTATCTCTTCAGTAATATCAGATTTTGACCTCCAATTATGGCTATAAACCCTTAAAACGTATTTAGTTTCATTATCTGAAAGAAAATAAGTATGATTCATTCCTGTTCTAAATAATTTACAGTCGTAGTTTTTATTCAATCCGTATTTTTCTTTTGCAAACTCTCCCAATTCTTTTGCAGAGATTGTAGATGCTATAACTGGAAATACTGTCATTTTTTTTTAATTGTGGCTAACGGTCTAGTATAAGAAAGGTAGGGTAGGTTGATAAGCGATACGTTTCGGTTTTGTACTAAGCCAAATTTAATATTTGGTGACTTTATAAATAAACACAGGCCTTTTGGAAAGCCTAAACTGCCCTATGTTTTTTATACCTTGTTGTGCTTTCGTTATTTATCAAATGACACCCAATCCATTTTTAATAATCCCTCTTTATTAAAAAAAGTAAAATTAGTATTAATCTGCAATTCATTATACATATCTTCATTAACTCTCAATTTTACAGGTTTGTTTTTATTCATTTTATCTATAACAATATTATAATAATCATATTTTCCACCTGAGACGTATTTATTAATAATAACACTAGTCTCTTTTTTTGGTGTAGAAAAATCTAAAGCACAATTTAAAACTAGAGCACCAAAAAAAGCATATCCATAAATAAAAACATATATCATAGATAAACTCACATAGCTCATTACTTTATTAGACTTAAATTCTTTGGTTCTAATTAAGCACAATACAAAAATTATTGCCGAAGTAATTAATGATGTTTTCCATAAGCCATTGAAATTGATAACATTGTAGTCTATAAAATATAGGCCAAGCAATATTAAAGCGGGTAGTGCTATTGATCCTAAAATATAAGTATAAACGGTAGTATTATATGATGAAGGGTCGGATTGTTTTTCAATTCTGCGTTCGGAAGATTTTCCTGAAAAATCATCTAACTTAATTATGCCTTTAAAATAGAAAATTGCAATAAATGACAATAAAGGAATAATGATAGCCGGAACTATTATAAATGGTCGTGTTAGTGAGAAAAAATAGAATGGAAATATTATAATTGATGTACTATTAAGTAAAGTAGCTATATTTTTTGCCTTTTTCACTTCCTGCAGGCGTTCAAACCTGTTCATTCCAATATCTTCATCGTTTAATACTTGTTCCCATTCGTTGTGTACTTTTACAGCATTTAAATCCGTCAAATTAGTTTCTATCCATTTTACTAATTCATTAAAATCATTATAGTAAGGGTATATTTTAATAGTCTTTCGTTTAGTTTTAATTAGAATATATTTTAATGATTTAGAGTAAGTGGAAGTCCAATATTCTTTTTCAAAACCTATAATTTCATTAAGACTAATCTTTTCTTTTTTTAAGATATTTTGGACTGTTAAATCACTTTTGTTGATAGTTAAATATGAAACATATTTATTCCTATAATAAATTATTACAATGCAAATCATAGATCCTATCGTTAGATAAAACCCAATATTTAATTGAAAATAATTAGATGGTAAAAATATCTTTACTGAGCTTATTATTAAAACTAAGGCTATAATAAAAACAAGTAGAATGTAAGAGGATTTTTTTTTATAAGTTGTCATTTAATTTTTTATCTCAATCATTATTTTTAATGAAGCACAACGGTCTAGTATATGAAACGTAGCGTATAAATAAACACTAACTTTTCGGATTATACACGAGCCAAATTTTTATTTTTTCTATTTATCTTTAATTTTTTAAATATACAAAAATAAAAATTTGGTGGACTTAATAGAGAAGCAAAAACCTCTCGGAAAGCCTGTAATAGCTATGTTTTATATACATTGTTGTGCATAGTGCTTTTCACGTTTTGCTTGGTTTTCCGATGTTTGTTATTTAGTTCTAAATTGAGCGTTGGCAAGACATATTCTTTTACAGTTTTGGTGGTGCGATGGCTTGAGCGACTGTAAATGTGTATGGCTTTCAGCGTTGGCAATTCCGATTACTTACTTAATTTCAAAATCCGAAATGCACCTTGTATTACCACTATAAAAACGATTGTTCCAACAATTAAATCAGGTTTGTTGGAATTTAGCCAATTCACTAAAATTCCTGCAATTATTACTCCCAAATTGATAATCACGTCATTGGAAGTAAAAATCATACTCGCTTTCATATGCGCCTCTTCTTTGCTCTTTGACTTTTGCAAAATGTAAAGACAAATTCCGTTTGCGATAAGAGCTAAAATCGAAACGATAATCATCGTTGAAAAATCGGGAAGTTTCTCGTCTCCAAAAAATCTTCTCAATACTTCCACAAATCCAATAATCGCAAGTGTTATCTGAAAATAGCCTGCAATTTTTGCAATCCGTTTTTTCTTAATCAACGTTCCGCCAACCGCAAACAAGCTAATCCCGTACACGAAACTGTCCGCAAGCATATCTAAACTGTCGGCAACCAATCCCATTGATTTCGAGATGAGTCCTGTGGTCATTTCGATAATGAAGAAGACAAAATTTATCGCCAGTACAATCCAAAGTAGCTTTTTTTGGTTGGTGTTTTCTACAAAATCTTTTTCGTTGGTTTCTTCGGTCGAAATTTTCTTTCCGCCTAAATTTAATTCGATAATTGACTTTTCAATTTGGTCGTTTTGACCATCGTGGAAAACAGTCAGTTTTCGGTTGGGAATGTCAAAATCGAGATTTTTGATTTCTTCAATTCCGTCCAGTTTCATTCGGATTAGATTTTCCTCGGAAGGACAATCCATTTTACTGATTTCAAAAATTGTTTTGTTCATTTTAGTCGTCATCTTCGTTTCCAAAAGGTTTGATAATTATTCCAACGCTAAATATAAAACCGTCTGTTGGTGCATAGATTTCGGGAAATTCTGGATTGTCGTGTGGTGGCAAAACCAAAGGCGAGAATTTGCTTTGTCTTCTATCGGTAAAGTTTTCAAAATTCACAAAAGCACTACCAAATTTAAAGTTTCGCATTAACAATAATCCCATCGTTACAAAATCGGTTGTTTCAGTTCCATTTGACAAAAATTGTTTTCCTGTGTAAAACGTTTCATAACCGATTCGCCATTTTTCAGATTCGTACATCAAAACACTTCCTGCGTTATGTTTTGCAGTTAGAGGTTTTTGTGGATTGCCAGCCAAATAATTCAATTTTGTGTCAATGAGTGCATAATTCAAGAACCAACGAAAATCTTTATAGGTAAACTTGATGTTTGTTTCAGCACCTTTGCTCAAAATTTTATCTGTTGCATTCTCAAATTGGAAAAATCCATTATCGGTTGAATTTAACAGTAATGCATCATTAATTGCAGTTACATAAAACAGTTGGTTAATAGAAAAACCTACGGATTCAAATAAGAGTGTTTGATAGTTGAAATCAAGATTTATACCATAAGAACGTTCCGCATTTAGTGAAGATTTATCAATGCCAAGTACATTTTCAAAATTGATAAATTCCGCCTCTTCTGTAAAAATATCTGGAATTTTGTAGCCTAAACCACCACCAATTCTGCTGGAAAATCCGCTATCGTTTTTGTATAGCAATGAAACTCTTGGAAGCGGAAAGAAGCCAAAATCAGTATTGTAATCTGCTCGCAATCCTGTTTCCAAAATCCAATTATCCGAAATGTCATAAATATTATTTACAAATGCTCCATAAGTTATGTCTGTTTGGTCACGTTGCAAAGTCGCATTATCATTTTCATCAAAATCGGAAGTATATAGGTTTGCACCAAAAATCCAATCTATTTTATTGGCGGACTTTTGATAGTTTATTTCTGTGAATGTATTGGTTTGTTTTCCGTCAAAAGCAAAATCGGGAATGGTTAGTTTTCTGTCAAAGAATGAGATACTGTTTTTAATATTTAATGAACTAACCGAATCTAATTGAGTTTCGTAAACCACTTGACTGCTCAATCTTTTTGATAGATTTTCTTCGGTATATTGATGGATGCCATTTTCGCCACTTTCAATTTTTGTGATGTCGCCACCAATTCTGTCGTCATACGTTCCGTTTAAGCCAAACCAAAATGTTGTTTTTTCTGATGGATAATAAAAGAATTTTGGGTTGAAAGAAATAGATGTTGTTTGTGGTAAATTACTAAAGCCATCATCTTCTGGGTCGTAAGCCTTTTGATAATGACCTGAACCGTATAATGAAACTCCAAATTTTTCATTTCGTTTGCTATAAAATACATTCGCAGTACTTCCTAACGCTTGTGTTTGTGTCAACATAATATCCAAAGTTGGTTCTTCATCTGGTGTTTTTGATACCATATTTATCAAACCTCCAATTGCTCCACCACCATAAAGTGTTGATGAACTTCCTTTAATGATTTCAAATTGTTTTAAGTCCAATGGCGGAATTTGCAGAATACTCAAACCGCTTGAAAATCCGCCATAAAGTGGAAATCCATCTCGTAAAAGTTGTGTGTAACGTCCATCAAGACCTTGAATTCTAATGTTGGTATTCGCACTACTTAAAGAAGTTTGTTGCATCTGTATTCCTGTACTTTCCCGAAGTACCATTGAAATATTGGTTGGGTTCATTACCGCTTTTTCGCTTAATTCTTCCGCTCCAATAAATTCAATTCGAGTTGGAATTTTTCTTACTGTCCGTGTACTTCTTGAAGATTGTATGACAACTTCGTCAAGTTCATTACCTCCCGATTCGAGCTTGAAAGCGAACTCCTTTTTTGTTCCAACATCAATAGTAGTTTCTATGGTTTTGAAGCCTATGTATGAAATTTTTATAATGTGGTTTCCATTTGGGATTTCTGTAAATGTGGCAATTCCGTCAAAATCTGTTACTGCTCCTTTTTCTAATTCTTCAAAATAGACGGTCGCTCCCAATAATGGTTCGTTGGTTTCTGCATCTTTCACAGAAATGGAAATATCGCTCGTCTGTGCGAACGTTATAATTGATACGAATAGAAATAATGTGTTTAAAAATATGTTTTTCATCTGCTTATTCTGGTTTAAAAGAATAATGCAAATGTATTTAGGATTTACTGCAACTCGATTGCAAAGATTACTTGTTACAGTTGTCGCATAGACCTTTTACGACCATATTTGCTTGTTGTTGTTTGAAGTTTTCAGGAAGTTGAATTTTGGGAATAGGAACATCAAAAAGGCAGAATGTTTTATCGCAGTTTGTGCAATAAAAATGATAGTGCAAATCCTTTGGGTCGCAGTTACAACCTTTGGCACAAACCGCATATTTGGTCATTCCAGAACCATCTTCAATGCTGTGGATAACTTTGTTTTCCTCAAATGTTTTCAGCGTTCTGAAAATCGAACTTCTGTCCGTGTATGCCAATGCGTTTTCAATATCTTTCAATGATTGAGCTTTTTCTTGGCTCAAAAGATGTCGTAATACCACAGTTCTGACTGCGGTGTTTTTTACTTTTTTTATTTTTAGGATTTCTTCTTCGGTTTGCATTTTCCTAATGTATCATTTTTTTCGAGCGTTGGCGAAAAACAGCTCTTTTATTTTTTTCAGCGGTGGCTTTTTGCGGTTGGAAAAAAATAAATGTGCTGTTTGTGCGGTTGGCTTTTTTAGTTCAAATGTTGAATTTAGCACGATTTTTTGCATTATGCACAACGGTCTCGTATAACCGTCAGTTACGGGTTAATATGCGTTAATTTTCGGTTTAGCACTGACCTTAGCAATTCCGAGTGGATTCGGACGTAGTCGAATCCGCCGTAATTGCGGTTATACATTGTTACCTACCGTATTTTCTTTTCAGTTTCCTCCATTTCCGTTTCTCCATCGTAATATTTATCAGCCCGTATTTTGCTAATGAACCATAAATTCCAGATAATTTGTCACTCGGTTTACGTAAATCAATTTCCTCAATATTTTCTAAAGTGATAAATTCTAAAACGGTCAGTTTTTCTAATGGATATTGATTAATTACAATCAAAGGGTTTTTCACATTTGAGTAATCACGAATAATTATTTCCGTATCTACACCTTCGTGTGAGATTTTTACACCTTTTTCAGAAATCGAATCTTTCTTTTCAGCGTTAAATTCCAAATATTTATAAGCTTGATTTTCCACGTAATTTTTCAATGTTGTGGTTTTTTCTAGTTGTTTCCATTCCATATTTGATTCTTGTCCGAAAGTTATATTTCCGACTAAAATTAATGTTATGAAAATCAGTTTTCTCATATGGTAGGTAACGTTTTTGTATAAGATTAGTTGCGCGTATTAAACACTAGATTTAGCAAATAATTCATAGCTAGAAAGTCTGCGAGGACTTTCGCAAATAGGCGAGTACAAGCAATTAATTTTATACTTTGTTAGCAAAAGTTATTTCTCTTTTATTATTAAATCTTGGAAACTGATACACCAATTGAACAAGGGGTAATTCATATTACCTCGCTTTCCGTAATTCGTGTCAGAAAAATTGAATACAGATTTTTCACTGTCAGAATCACGTAAATTTCCGTAAACATAACGCCTTGATATGTAGCATTTTTGTCCTACTTTAAACGGAACATCTTTTCTTAAATCGTCAAATTCACCAGCCAAGACTGTATTTTCAGCATCATTGATATATACATTCCTAATGATTAAGTTGGTGAACTCTGATGAATTTTTAACCCTGTTTCCAAGATAGAAAACACCTTCATCTAATAAGGTGGAAAACTCATCAATGAAATTACCTTTAAATTCAATGCTAATTTCTTTGAATCCATGTTCATTTGTTCCTGAGTCAAATATCTTGTGTATGGGTTCTGAAAGGTCTTTTACCAAGGAACGAGTACCATAGCTAAGGTAAGTTTCTTTTTCTATCTTGTTTTGTACTGATAATTGAATAGTGTTACCATCAATAATTTTTGCGGATTTAACAGGAATTACTTTCTTATTAACATCATACATTCTGATGCCATAGGATTGTCCTTGTTTGGGCAAAAAAATAGTATCTAAAACTAAAGGTGGACGGGGAACATGAAATTTAACATAGACTTCTTTTTTATCTTCAGAAAAATAAGCTTTTAATGGTCTTAAAGGTTGCCAATCTTCCTTGTCTATTAATACCCTTTTTATAACTTTTCCAAATTGTTCTCCCAGCCATCTTTCAGAATCAGCAGTTAAATGAATACCATCACCATGATATTTTTTACCTCTATATTCGTATACTGTATTTTCAGCATTAGGCATCATGTATGTTGGCCCAACCATGTACATGTTAGGGTTTTCTTCAGTAGCCAATAATTGCGCTGTTCCTGACATTGTTCCGCCCGTTTGGTAAGTAAAGAAAGGTACATTAATTTCTTTGCCCAATATATTTGAAATGTCGGTATCGTAATCCTTTTTTAATTGAATTAAGTCATTTTTGTAAGCATGTAAAAATTCTTTTCTTGGTAATGCTTCATCCCATCTATTAAGTTTACGGGTGTTGTTCGCTTCTCCTTGCATCCAAGTAACTGCCATCACGTTATAGGTAAGGTTTAAGCTATCAGCTTTTTGTTTTGCTTTCAGCACATCATTTATTGAGGTTTTATAATGCCCACCTTTGGATTGGCGCCTTTCTGCCCGTAAATCTTTTGCATCATCGTGTCTTTTGTCTAACTCTCTTAAATAGCGTCCACCTTGTCCAGCATAACTAAAAAGTAGCTTACCGTTAATTTTTGATTTTTCAGTAAAATAATCGCATAGACCATTTGCTATTGTTTCTCCTTCAACAACACGCCTATTAGCAATAAGTGGGGCAAAGTCAAAATTATCAAGACTCCTTAAATTAGGGTTATCTGGAAAATAATTATATGTCCAAGTATGGGTACCCATGCGAAACTTTAAATTCCCATAACCAGTTATTGAATCAGTAATGATTGGTAGAGATTGTTCTCCTGCTCCTAGAGATTGTCCCATATGTACAATATGGTTTATATCCGATGATTTATAAGTCTTGCAGGAAATAAAACTATATATTAAAAGTATTACTATCTTGTTTCTAAATCTCATTTTCTAATTTTTGCTAACGGTCTTGTATATGGAAAGTTGCGGGTTTGCGTGCGAGGAATTTCCGAAGGAAATTCAGACGTAGCAAACGTGCAACGACCATAGAATTAAGCACAAAATAGCAATTTTTTATATACGTTGTTGCCAACTGTGCTTTTTTATTTCAGTATTTATCTTTTCAGAGTTCGAGTCAGTTCGTCAGCTTTTCAATTCCGCAAACTTGCTCAAATTCCGATTTATTATTTTTTCGGCAGTGTGGAATTCAGACGTGATTTTGCGTTTTGTTCCGATTTCCACATTTCCATAATTTTGTCAAATTCCGCACAGAAATTCAGTCAGATTTTGAGTGAGCAATTCCGACGTTGCTTTTCATTCTACATTTGAGTGAGAATTCAGCGTCATTTTTTGAATTCCGCAACATAGTTTTTTCGTTTTTACTTTCTTAAAATTCTAAAAAAAATCGAAAATAAACTAGGCTTTTTTTCAATCCGCAAACTTGCTCCAGCATTGTTGGCAACGTGATTGTATATGGTTTGTTGCGTGGTTTAAGCACCTAATTTAGCAAATAAAAACCGAATAGAAAATCTGCGAGGATTTTCGTAAGTAGGCTATAACTAGCAATAAATTATATACGGTGTTGTAGTGCGTTTTTTAATATTCGGTTACTGAACTCCAATTCTCTCCTTTTTTTATCCTATGAATTTGTGTGTCGGATACTCCAAAACGTTTTGCAATCATATTTATTCGAGTTCTTTTATTCTTTAATTGGCGTTTTATAATTTTTACTTTACCCTCGTTTAATTTACCAATGTTTTTACTTCTTTTTTCAACGATTTCTTCCCAATTCGGATTGTTAAATTGATGAAGTTCTTTTTCTCTTTTGGTTGCCCATTTTAAGTTTTCCACTCGATTGTCGGTTTTGTCGTAATTCAGGTGGATGACATAAATTCCGTCGTTCCGCTCAAGAAAATGTTCAGCCACAAGTTTGTGGACGTATCTGCTGGTCGATTTTCCGTTCCGTTTTTGTTTTAGCGGAAGATTTTGATATCCGTTGATGTATGATTTTTTAACTTCAAATTCGGTTTCGTTTTTACAGTTTAAAATTCGTCCGTAATTTGAGATTTTGAACTGTTCATTTTCCGCAATTCCATCGTCAAATTTGACCCTTTTCCATTCCTCTTTCCAATAGTTTCTTATCATCCTAAATGTTTTTCTCAAATGCACTACAACGTTGTTGTATAAGGAAAGTTGCGTGTTTGTGTGCGAGGATTTTCCGAAGGAAAATCAGAAGCTAGCAAACGAGCAACTAACTTTGGTTTAGCTAAAACTAGCAATTTTTTTTATACGGTGTTGGCAAATCGGTTTTTTTATTCGAATAATAATTTCGCTCGTTCATTACCAATTTTATTTAATTCAGATTCAGTTTGTTTATAATTCAATTCGTTAAACATCGTTTTTAATTCAGTCAGATTATTTTCAAACAACTCACTTTCTTGCTCTAAATTCAGTCGTTTTGATAAGTCAGATTTTCCAAACTTTGGTTTTTCCAAATCTGTTTTATTTCTCCGATTTAAAAATGCATTTATCAAGTCCAAATCATAAAAATTTTCAGAGAAGAGTGAAGAAATCCGAGTTTCAATTATTCCTCTGTCATTTACAATGTCAAAATTTAGCCAACTATTTTTAAAGCGATAAATTCCACCCATTCCGCTAATATCAAATTCAGTCAATTCAAATCCGTTCTTATTCAGAATTCCGATATAATATTTGTTCAAAGTATTATCTAAATATTCTTTAATTCCCATTTTCTCATTCTGGTTGCGTTTCCCTCAACTGTTTGCCAACGGTTTTGTGTATTGTTAGCAGCCGGCTTTTAAATTCCACACAGTTTAATTAGACATCTATATCGTTGATTTTAGCGTATAACTCTGTTTTTGGTGTCTAACTACATTCAGATTGGTTTTTTCGCGTTCAGATCGGCTGTAAAGTTTTGTAAATTAAAATAGAGTAGAGTGAGTTGATGGTTTTCTCTATGGTTCTCGTAAATTCTAATTTTAATGGTTCCTATTATCCAGCGTTATTTTCCGTAATTCTAATCAGTTGTGCTTATTCATCTCAGTAATCAATCCAACGTTGTTGTTCCGCAATCTTAGTCAATTCGGCTTATCCGTCTGAGTAATAAATCCGGCGTAAATTTTGCGAACTGTTTATCAAGTTAGATCATTCGAGTGAGATTTTTATCGTGATTAGAATTAAAAAACTCTTGGATTAAGAAAGCGGTTAGCAAAACGTGACTGCTTGCTGCTAACGGTCTTGTGTATGATTTCGTTGCGTGTTTCAGCAACTAATTTAGCAAATACAAACCGAATAGAAAATCCGAGAGGATTTTCGTAAGTAAGCCTGCACTAGCAATGAATTATACACGGTGTTATATAGATACTTCACTCTTTTACCTTTAATTTCATTAAAACCCTTTATATACAGTACTTTACAGGTTTTTACTAAAGTAAAATAATGCAACAAAATGCATTAAAATGCTTGTTTTGTTGTACCTATTGTTGTACCTTCGTACTAGGTTGCACCGCTTTGCATCCCTTTAAAACCAGTACTTTATGTCTTCAATAAAACTAATTTTAAGAAATAACAAAGTAGATAAAGCAGGTGAAGCACCTCTTTATTTAAGAGTTATAAAAGACCGTAAAACTAAATTCATTTCATTAAGCTTAAAACTAAAGCCAAATGAATGGGATGAAGATAAGCAAAAAGTAAAGAAGAATCACAGTAATTCTACAAGGCTAAATGCTTACATATCTCAAAAGGTTGCAGATGCCAAAGGAGAAATCGCAGACCTTGAAAGAAGAAACCAATCTACAACAGCGAGAAAACTAAAAGAGGCCATAAAAGGCAAACCCTTAACGAACTTTTTTGACTACTCGGATAATCTTTGTGAAAAGCGAAAAGGTACTCTAGCCTACTCAACTTACAAGAATTACAAAACCTATCTAAAGAAATTTGAAAACTTCATAGGTCATAGAGAATTGATGTTTGAGGATATTACAGTAACTACCTTAAAGGACTTTGCATCTCATTGTAGCTCTACGTTAGGCAACAATAATACAACCATAAATTTCTCTTTAAAGGTTATGAAAATAATGTTTAGAGAAGCGCAAAAAGAAGATTTAATACCTTTGGATTTATTTCCCTTTAACAAATTCACAGTTAAGAAAGAAAAGAGTACTAAACGCTATCTTTCTGCTGAACAGTTTGAAGGTTTTATGAATTTAGAAGTTTCCAACAAAGACAAGGCAGAGATTATAAAAGATATGTTTATTTTTTCAGTCTTTGCAGGTGGTTTAAGGTTTGGCGATATGATAGAGCTAAAATGGAAAAATTACGATAAGAAAAACGGTAAAATCACAAAGGTTATCAGAAAAACAAACAGACAGCATAGTGTTAGAATAGGTCAAAAAGCGGTTGAGATATTAGAGAAGTATCAACAAAAAGACCAGAAGCAAGAAGATATAATTTTTCCTTTTGCAAATGTTGATAAAACCTATTTTACAGATAAAGAGCATAGAAATTTAATAACCGGTAGAGCAATAGCATTAAGCAATATGTATTTAAGAAAAATGGGCAAACGTTTAGAACTACCTTTCAATTTAAGTTTTCACATAAGCCGACATACATTTGCAACCAGAGCTTTAAATAATGGTATGAGAATAGAACACGTTTCTAAATTGATGGACCATTCAGATATTGGCATTACTCAAGTGTATGCAAAAATTATTAGTAGTGAGTTAGATAATGCAGTAGATAAATATATAAACTAGAATAACTAATGGAGATAGATTTAATAGAAAACCTGCACGAACTCTCTAACACTGTAAAAAAATTACAGCTAGAAAAGTATAATATTTCGCAATTAATTCACATCCATAATTACTATTGTATTGAGGACTTTACAGATACTGAAAGCTATGTTTTTCAAAACGATGTTTTGAATGCTGATGATAGAAAAATTAATTTTATCCTCAAAAATTTTGATAAAGCAATTGAAACCAATTGCAACAATAACATAGATTTAGACCAATATTCGATTGATGATAGATTTGAAATATCTTACTCAACTAACGATAAAGTAAAAGCAGTATCTAAACTTTATAATATAAAACATCAATTTCCAAAAGACGATGATTTATTTAAGTGCTATTGGCTAAAACATTTTATTAAGGAGTGCAAACAAATTGTTGAAAATATTAGATCACTAATAGAGCAACCAGATGAACCTATTAATATATCTGCTTCACAAATGATAAACGACCAATTTCAATACGACAACTTTAAAGATTTATTATTAGTAGAAGAATTAGAAAAGCGTGTAGCAATTGAAGCAGTAGAGTACAAAAAGAATTGCGATGACTATTGGGAAACTTATACTTTCGACCCAACCTATTTTGATACGTTTATTTCTGGTGAGTTGTACACTATATTTTTAAATGCCATATATGAAAGAATAAAGCCTTTAAATGACTTTGAAATTAATAAATACCTAACACTATCAGTAAATCAATTTAAGACGCATACGCCAACCAAAAGAGCAGAAGCCTTTAAAAGAATTTACCACGATACCTATTGGCATCCAAACAAAATGGAGTACAACGAAAATGAGTACGATGATAAATATGCAATGCACGTCTGGAAGCATTATAAAAATCATTTCCACTTATTTAAAGAAGCATCAGAAAATATCTTACTGGACTTTAAAAAGGGCTTAATTGGAAATGGTAAAAAACAAGAAGTAATTGAGAAACCAAAGACTAAAACAAAATCGAAATATCAATCATTTACCTACATTAATAATCTTTCTGGTCAATCTAACTTAACAGGACTAAAAGACTCTTTAATTAGAAAAAAATTAATTGCATCAGATACAGACTTAAGAGATTTTAGAAAAGTGTTTAGCGGAGAAGAAATCGAAAAACCTATTGTTTGGACTGGTAATATTAGCGAACTTTCATATTTCATTAAGCAATTGCATAATGAATTAAAGCTTGTTAGAGATTTAAAGCAACAACAATGGGCAGTAACTATAAACTGTTTTATTCAAGAAAACGGAGAGCAATATAACCGCACAAAATTAAGAACTCAAAAAGTTCCTGCTACATCAAAAAACATTGATATGGCATTAAAAACACTATAATAATACTCTACACTTCAAGTGCAGTATTAAAAAACTTTCTTCAAATAATACAGTTAATCTCTTTTAGGTTAGCTGTTTTTTTATGCCACTCTACACTCTGCACCTTACTCTAAACCCTTGTTTATAAAGTGTTTTGAGCCTCTCTTTCTGCCAATCTTTGTTTTCATAATCATTAAAATTTCACACAATGGAAGCAATTATTTTAAGCGCACAACAGTACAAAGAATTAGTAAATCGTTTAGATGTTCTAAACAAAAAACTAGAAGAAAAGCAAAAGTCACCAAACGACACGTTTTTAGACAATCAAGAATTTTTACAGCTAATGAATATTAGCAAAAGAACAGCGCAATCCTGGAGAGATGAAGGTAAAATTTCATTCTCTCAAATAGGCTCAAAAATCTATTACAGAATGAGCGATGTACAAAAGCTTTTAGACAAAAACTACAAACAAGCTTTTTCTAACAAAAAACGCAATTATTAATCCGTAAATCTTAAAGTTATGCAAGTTGCCGTATCAGTCTTTAAAGACTTCGTAAACAAGGTTGAGGATAAGCCATTAGAAAAAATCCTAAATGATATTAAAATAGGAACTTATAAAACTGAAATTGAAAAAATAAGAGGTTTAATGTCAATAGGTAAAGAAAAAGAAGCTGAAAACCTAAAAAAACAATTATTAGGCTTTACAACCTCTGGAATATTCAATAATTATAGGAGTAGTGAAAATTTAGAAACCTACACCCAATACATAATTTTAGATATAGATAAACTTTCAGATGCCGAACTCAAACGCATAATACCAATCATAAATCTTGCACCTTATACCTATGGCTGTTTTATCAGTACTAGAGGTAAAGGAGTTAAATTTATAGTAAAAGTAAATACAACATTAGAACAACATAAAGAAGCCTATAAGCAAGTTGTGGCCTATTATGAACAAGCTTTAAATATTGATATAGATACTTCTGGTAGCGATTTTGCAAGACTCTGTTTTGTGTCATTTGACAAAGAATGCCATATTAATACAAATGCAGATACTTTTGAGGTTACTTTAAAACCAATAGAAACGGCACAACCAATAAAGCAAAGTAATCAAGTAAATAATGATATTGAAGCTTACATATCTGAAATAGAAAAAACAGCAACCGATATTACAGGAAATTATGAAACGTGGCGAAATTTAGGTTTTGCTTTATCTGAAGAATATGGAGAAGCTGGTAGAGAATATTATCATAGAATTAGCAGATTTTACATTAACTATAAGTACCAAGAATGCGATAAACAATTTACCAATTGTTTAAAAGCTAAAGGTACAGGCATCAATATTTCTACATTTTTTTATATGGCACATCAAAATAATATAAAACCACACAAAGAACCTATTGAAGACGAAGTATTACCTATAAAAGACGATTTACTAACAGAAGATTATACAGATAGTCCAACTTTCTCAACTTCCGCAATTCCTCAACTTCCGCAATTCCTTCAACACGTAGTTAAATACACGAAAACAGACCAAGAAAAAGATATAATGATATTGGGTGCCATAACAGCAATAAGTGCTTGTTTACCTAAAATATACGGTATCTACGATGGCGACAAAGTGTACTCTAATTTATATTTATTTGTAACAGCGGCAGCAGCTTCAGGAAAAGGTAAACTAAAATTTTGTAAACGATTGGTTTATAAAATTCATAAAACAATGCGTGAAGAAGCTAAACTAATGGAAGCTGAATATGATGCAGAATTGGCACAATACAACAAGAACAAAGCAAAAGATACAAACCTAAAGAAACCACCAAAGCCACCTATTAGAATGTTATTTATTCCGGCTAATAACAGCTCTACAGGGATGTTTCAATTATTGCACGATAGTAAAGGCAGAGGACTAATTTTTGAAACCGAAGCAGATACATTGGCAAAAAACTTTAAAACAGATTATGGCGATTATTCTGATGGGTTTAGAAATGCGTTTCATCACGAAACCATAAAATATTTTCGAAGAACAGACAGAGAATATGTAGAAATA
Source organism: Bizionia hallyeonensis (assembly GCF_042657385.1). NCBI lineage: Bacteria > Pseudomonadati > Bacteroidota > Flavobacteriia > Flavobacteriales > Flavobacteriaceae > Bizionia > Bizionia hallyeonensis. The sequence continues at coordinate 21,377 of NZ_JBHSLA010000008.1, forward strand.
GAAGAGCCTTGTTTGTCTTGTGCCTTAACAGGAACACCAAAACAAGTTTTGGCGTTAATGCCTAATGCAGAAAATGGCTTATTCAGTCGCTTTATGTTTTATCAAATGCCAACAAGTACGCATTGGAAAAATGTGTTTGCTATTGACACTAAAAAAGGCTTAAATGAATACTACGATCAATTAGGTAATCAATTTTATGAGCTATACAGGCAACTAATTTCAAATACAGAAATTCAGTTTTCATATACCGAAGTACAACAAGAAGTATTCAATCAATTTTTTTCAAAAATTAATTTATACTATCTAAATGTAAATCCTTTAGAATACAACTCTTCAATAAAAAGAATGGGTATTATAGCGTTTAGAATTAGTATGATTTTAACCGTTTTACGCATACTTGAAACAGGCGATGTTTCAAATCCTTTATACTGTTGTGATGAAGATTTTCAATCTACATTAACTATGGTAAAAGCATTGACAAAACACAGTAGTAAAGTATATTCTAGCTTACCAGATGATAAAACAGCCATCAACTACAAGAATAAAAAAGAACAGTTTATAGAAAGTTTACCTTTACGGTTTTCAACTCAAGATTATATCAATTACGCAACTAAATTAGGTGTTACCCAAAAAACAGCAGAGCGTTACATTACCGGTCTTTGTAAAACTAATTTTTTAGTAAGAGAATCGCAAGGTAATTACTACAATCCATCAAAAGATGAAAGTGAGGGAAATGAGGAAAGTGAGGAAGATAAGTAGCCAGTTTCCTCAATTCCCTCAAAACCCTCAATCTCTAAAATAAATAAATCTAAAAATGTTTTATTAATAATTTAAAAAGACCTAAATTGGACAAGTCTTATAAAGAGCTTATGCTATGTTCGGAGAATACATAAAAAATATACGTGAAAACAATGGGTTACTGCAACGAGAAGTAGCTGCTTTCCTTGAAGTAGATACGGCTTTTATTAGTAAAATAGAGCGTAATGAAAAAAGCGCAAGTCGCAATCACCTACCTAAACTATCTGAATTATTTAATGTCAGTGAATCTGAAATGATTAAATATTGGTTGGCAGACAAAGTATATCAAGTAATTAGTGATGAAGATCAAAAGCTAGAAATCCTAAAAGTGGCAGAAAAAGAAGTTAAATACAATCAAAAAACATCAAAATAAATGGCTAATAATACATACAAACAACATCTAGAAAATTTACTAAAACAAGACGCTCGTTTTGTAGACGATGAAGGCGAGTTAATGGGTAATAAAGTAAAAAGTTTTACCGATGATTTAGACGAAAAACTAATTGAGCTTTTATTGCAAGATGAACGTTCTAGAACACAATTCTTTATTAAAATTAAAGAGGTGTATGTGTTTAAAGCCAGTGAGTTTAAATTCTTTTTAGAGCAAAATAAAATAGATAACAGTTTTACCAATTATATAAACCAAATTGGTTTATCGGTTGGTGGTAAATTTTTAAAAGACAATACAGATGTTGTTTTAGACTTTCCGTATAAAGATTGTATTCTAGAAGGCGGCCAAAGCACAGAAGAAGGTTTGGACACCTATTTTGAATACGATGAAGAAGTAAGTAAAACTGATGAGAAAAAAGGCTACAAACCTCAACAATACAACGAGAAACAAACCAAACGCAAAGAAATATTCTTTAACAATATAGTTGCAAAAGATGAAATAGACCGTTTGTTAGAACCTAAAGCATTTGCCAACATTACAAAATATGACGTAAAAGGAGAAAGCAAACCCAAAAGCTTTACAAGAGATGCAGCCATTAACAAAAAACGGAACTTACCAGCAGATACCATTACAGATAATTTAATTATAAAAGGAAATAACTTATTGGCATTAGAAAGCCTAAAAGAAGAGTTTAAGGGGAAAGTGAAGCTTATTTATATTGACCCACCTTATAATACTGGTAGTGACAGTTTTGCATATAATGATAATTTTAACCATTCTACCTGGTTAACTTTTATGTATAATCGCCTTGAAGTAGCAAAAGAATTATTAAGTGAAGAAGGCTTAATATATGTTCAATGCGATGACAATGAACAGTCATATTTAAAAATTATTTTAGACAACATATTTAAAGATGGTTTTATTAATAACATAGTTGCTGAAATGAGTAATTTATCTGGTAATAAAATTGAACACGCAATACAGGGGCGTAAGTTTCCTAAAATAAAAGAATACATTCTATTGTATTGTAAGTCAAAGAGTAATTATAAATTACAAATACCTAAACAAGAAAAGGAAAATTGGGATGATGAATATAATATGATTATTCCTTCTTTGTCATTAGATGGATACAAAGAAATTAAGGAATTAATTTCAATCAATGATTTATCAAATTTAAATAAAGTTCTATTCAATTTCAAATTAGAATCTCTTAAGAAATACGCTAAAGACAACAAAATTGACTTGACTGATGAATGGAAGTTTGAGAATTCATTTAGAATACTAGCTTCAAAACCGAATACAGCATTAAGAAAAAAAGCATTAACTAAAGAGTATAATCAAATTATTTATGCTCTCAAGAATCAGAGAGGTGATTTAAAAATCATTAAAACTGATTTCAACAGAGATACGGATACAGCTCGTATTGAATTAGTGTTTGCAGAAGACAATAGTAAGGTGTTTTTTGGTGATATATGGTTTAATATCGTCACTACTGGTGGCGTGGCACAAGAGGGTGGTGTCGTTTTAAAAAATGGTAAAAAACCCGAGTACTTACTTCATAAAATTATTTCCTCGGCAACCAATGAGAATGATATTGTTTTAGATTATCATTTAGGATCAGGAACAACAGCAGCAGTTTCTATGAAGATGAATCGTCAATTTATTGGGTTGGAGCAAATTGATAGTCAGGTAGAAATGTCAAAAACAAGATTACAGAATGTTATTAATAAAGATAATAGTGGTATTTCTCGATACAAAGACGTTAATTGGCAAGGTGGTGGTTCATTTACCTATTTAGAACTAGCCAAAAACAACCAAAACGCAAAAGACCAAATACTAGCTTGCAATAGCTATAAAGAGCTAATGGAGCTATTTAACGATTTATACTCGAAATACTTTTTGCACTACAACCTTAAAACAAAGGAATTCCAAGAGGTAGTTGCTAAAGAAGAAAAGTTTATAGCATTATCATTAGATAGGCAAAAAGAAATATTTTGCAAAATGCTAGATAATAACCAGCTCTATGTAAATGTTAGTGAAATGGAAGATAGCAAACACAATATTTCCCCAGAAGATATAGCCTTAACAAAAGATTTCTATCAAATAAAAGAGTAATTAAAATGGCAGAAGAAAATAAATCACTCAAACCATCTGATGAATTATCAGACTTTATTTTATACACAGCACCTAACGGAGATGTTAAAATAGAAATCTATGTGCAAAATGAAACAGTTTGGTTAACACAACAAAAAATAGCAGACCTATTTGATGTTGATAGAACAGTTGTAACCAAGCATTTAGGTAATATATTCGAAGATGGTGAATTAGATAAAATGGCAACAAGTGCAAAATTTGCACAAGTTCAAAAAGAAGGAGAAAGAGATGTTAAACGTAATATTGAATTTTACAATTTAGATGCTATTATTTCTGTTGGTTATAGAGTTAACAGCACCAAAGCAACTCAATTTCGTATTTGGGCAACTAAAACACTTAAAGAGTATATCATAAAGGGCTTTACTATAGATGACGAACGCTTAAAACAAGGTAAAACACTATTTGGTAAAGATTATTTTAAAGAGTTATTAGAGCGTGTTCGTTCCATCCGTGCAAGTGAGCGTAGAATATATCAACAAGTAACAGATATTTTTGCGGAGTGCAGTATAGATTATGATAAAAATGCACCAATTACAAAAAAGTTTTATGCTACCATTCAAAACAAATTTCATTATGCCATAACAGGTAAAACAGCAGCTGAAATTATTTATTTAAAAGCAGATAGTAAAAAACCTAAAATGGGTTTAAAAACTTGGAAAAATGCACCTGAAGGCAGAATCTTAAAAAGCGATACCAACATTGCAAAAAACTATCTAGAAGAAAATGAAATAAAACAACTGGAGCGCACGGTATCAAGCTATTTTGATTATATTGAAGGATTAATTGAAAGAGAAAATACGTTTACAATGGAGGGTTTGGCAAATAGTGTAAATAAGTTTCTAGAGTTTAATGAATTTAAAGTATTGGATGGGTTAGGTAAAAAGTCTAAAAAACAAGCAGAAAATAAAGCATTTAAAGAATACGATACCTTTAACAAAACACAAAAGATAGATTCGGATTTTGATAAAATGGTAAAAAAACTAAATCAAAAAAAAGATAAATAATGGCAGATATAAAGGCGTTATACGAAACCATAAAAATGGATGCTTTTGATTTGGGTTTATCAAAATCTAAAGTTCCAGAATTTATTACAGATAATTTAAGATATGAGCTGTTTGATTGGCAACGAGAAGCATTAGAAAACTTCTTAACAGCAGAGGCTATTAAAGAACATAAAGGCGATTACGCACCAACAAGTTTGCTATTTAATCTTGCAACAGGTACAGGTAAAACATTGTTAATGGCAGCATTAATAATATACTATTATGAAAAAGGCTATCGCAACTTTATATTCTTTGTAAATCAAAATAATATTGTTGGTAAAACAGAAGACAACCTCACAGACCCAGACCATAATAAATACTTGTTTTCCAATCCTATAGTAATTGATAAAAAAACTGTAAACATAAAAAAGGTTGAGACCTTTTCTAGTGATACTGATGATATAGAAATTCACTTTACCTCTATACATAAGCTACACAATGCAGTATACCAAGTAAAGGAGAATAGTGTGTTTTTAGATGATTTACAGCAACGTAATATTGTAATGCTAGCAGATGAAGCACACCATTTAAATTCAGCTACAAAGGCAAAAGAAGATGTGCAAACAGAACTTGATATTGTTACAGAATTAGCAGACAATGCAAGCGAAAAAGATGTAGAGAAAAGTTGGGAACACACCGTAAATGATTTAATACTTCATAAAGGAGATAGAAATAATAGTGAAGAAAATAAAAATGTACTATTGGAGTTTACAGCAACAGTACCATCCAATAAAAAAGTAGAAGAAAAATACCTACCCAAAACAATTATTAGGTTCGATTTAAAAGACTTTTTAAAAGCAGGTTATACCAAAGAAATTAATTTAGTATCATCATCATTCAATAAAAAATTAAGGGTATTACAAGCCCTTATTTTTAATTGGTATCGCTATAAAATGGGTGTAAAACATAATCTTCCAAATTTCAAACCAGTCATTTTATTCAGAAGTAAATTTGTTACCTCTAAAAGAGAAGAAAATGTAGAATCAGATTATGAGTTTTTCAGAGAAATAATAGACAACCTAACTATTGAAGATTTTAAGTTTCTTCAAACCATAGAAAAAATTGAAGCGCAAGAAATTTATGAAGTAGGCCAAAGCAGAATTGTAGATATACGTAATTACATTGCAGATAATGACGTTTCGTACAATAGTGTCATAAGCTATTTAAAAGATGCTTTCAATCCTAATAACTGCATCATAACACACTCTTCAGATAAAACAGCAAAGGCAATAAAATCGGGTATGCGTGATGCAGATAAGACAACGCCTGAACAAGATAAATTATTAAATAGTTTAGAAGACAAAAACAATCCTATTACTGCAATATTTACCTGCCAAAGACTTACAGAAGGCTGGGATGTATTAAATTTATTTGATATTGTACGTATGTACGAAGGTCAAAACACAGGAGGTACTAATAAAGGAAAAGCAGGTGGTAGTACTACGTCAGAAGTTCAGTTAATAGGTAGAGGTGTTCGTTATTATCCTTTTAAATATGAAGAGCATATTCCTATTAAAAGGAAATTTGACAAAAATCTAGATCACGAATTACGCGTGTTAGAAGAGTTTTATTTCCACAGTGATAAAGACGAAAGATATATAGCAGAACTAAAAAAAGAATTGAAACGTCAAGAATTATTGCCAGGAAAAGAAAAGCAATTAAAAATCTTTGACATTAAGCCTGAAATTAAGAAAGATAAATCAAGCTTCTACAATACTTTAAACGTTTATACAAACGAAAAAGTAGCGAATCCTAATAGATGTAAACGAGATTTAGAAGAATTAAAAAAAGATTGGAACTTTGAAGATAAGCTAGAAGAAATAGCATTAAATGTTACAAAACTAGAATTTGAAAAGGACACAGAAGATGTTACACGTTACGAAACCATTCAAGAAAAGAAAAGAACTATAACGCTACCATTAAATAAAACACCACGTAACACCAGACACAAAGCATTAAGTGTTCAAACTAAAAGAGAAAAATCAATATTACGTTTTAATAAATTAAAAGAAGAAATCAATATAGAATGTATTGAAGATGCTTTTAAAGATGAATATTTCGGTAGTTTTAATATTTCTGTTGTGGTTCCTGAAAATGAAAATCTAAAAGAGGTTTCAGATATTGAGCGTTTTGAATTAATAGAGCCTAAAGAGCAAGTTAGAATCTTAACCAATGCATTTAATAAACTTGAAAAGGAAATAGAATTAATTTCAAATCCACATATCGGTACAGAATTTAAGCCAGTGCGTTTAAATAACTACTACAAAATACCTAAACCAATTTACGTAGTAAAAGAGCCCGAAAGTGAAACAATAGAAACACGTTTAAAAGATAAAGATTGGTATCCTTTAACAGCATTTTATGGCACATCAGAAGAAAGAGAATTAGTGAAGTTTTTAGAAAATAAAATAGCCAATTTTGAAGATAAATTCAAAGAAGTAAATCTTTTAAGAAATGAGGAGGTTTATAAAATTCACGATTTCAAAACAGGTCGTGGTTTTATGCCAGATTTTATATTATTTCTAAAGTCAGAAACGGTGGAATTACATTATCAAGTTTTTATTGAGCCAAAAGGGAATCAATTTAAAGATGCTTCAAATGGTTATAACGATAGTGCGGAAGGCTGGAAACAAGAATTTTTAGACCATATATCTCAAAAGTATTCAAAAGATAAAATATTAACAGCAGAAGATAAAAACTATAAGCTTATTGGATTGCCACTTTACAATAAAAAACTAGAGAAAGAATTTAAAGAAAGTACAGAAAAGCAATTAGGTGTTGAATTATAATATAAAAAAATAATGCAAGATTTTAGAGGGGCAAGATGGTATAAATGCGATTTACATTTGCATACTACAGCAAGTAAATGTTTTGATGATAAAAATGTAACAGCAGTACAATGGGTTGATAGAGCTATTGAACAAGGTTTAGATTGTGTAGCTGTAACAGACCATAATTCCCCATTAGGTATTAAAGCTATTCAAGAAGCTTCACAAGGCAAAAACTTAACAGTTTTTCCTGGAGTTGAAATAACTTGCGATACTTCTAAAATTCATTTGTTAATATTATTTGACCCGTCTAAAGGAGAAGAAGATATAAAGAGTTTTTTAAGTAAATGTGATATAGAGCATAATGTTTATGGCGAACAAGAAGCGACTACTACCAAATCTGTTTTTGAAGTAGCTGATATTGCAACTAATAAATGTGATGCTTTAATAATTCCAGCACATATTGATGAGTTTGCAGGTTTAAATAGTTTAAGTCATCAAAATTTAGAAAAGTTTTATAGTCGTAATGATATTAATGCAGTTCAAGTTGTTCATAAAACTTTTAATGATAATGAATACACGAATACAACTATTAGTGAGATTGTGCCATATTTAAATGATTATTACAGTAGCCCAACACCTAAAATTGATGATGCTAAAGCAAAAGAATGGTTTAGTGCAGTTAGTTTAGCAAATAAAAAAGAGTTGTCTGTATTAACCTTTTCAGATAATCCTCACGCACCTAAAAACTCTAAACACGGTTTATATGGTATAGGTACACGGTTTACTTATATAAAAATGGATGAAAACCCTACTTTAGAGGGATTGCGTCAAGCTTTTTTATTGCCTTCACATAGAATTGTAAATGATTTTAATAGTAGTTCTACAATTACAGAAAAACCAGAATTTTGGATTAAATCTATTACAATTACAGATACTTCCTTAACAGGTAAAGAGCCTTTTAAGGTTAATTTTAATCCACAACTAAATACAATTATTGGTGGTCGTGGTAGTGGTAAATCAAGTATTTTAAGGTTTATTAGAGGTGTTTTTAACCGTACAAATAATCTTGAAAGTTTTACCGAATTAATAACAGAACATAATAACTTTTACAAAACAACCGAATTGCAGGGTATAGAGTCAATAGGTGTGTTTAATGATGCTTCAACCATTGAAATCGAATTTATTCGTAAAGAGTTTTTGTATAAGGTCAAAGCTTCAAGTATTAATTCATCAACAAATCAATTTATTGAAATACATAGATTAGATGATGATGTTTGGACAGAAATTGAAGATAAAGAATTTTTAAACTTTTTAGAGTTTGAACAATATTCTCAAAAGCAAATATTTGAAATATCAAAAAACCCTAATGCACTATTAGATAGGATTGATATAAATGTCGAAGAAATAAATGAATTAAAAGATAAGCGTGAAGTAACTAAAGAAAACTATTTAAAATCTTGTAGCACCATAAGAGCATATCAAGTAAAACTTAAATCAAGACTGAAATTAAAAACAGATATTGAAGATTTAAAGAAAAAATTAGAGACGTTAGATAAAGCAGGTATTAAGGACTTAATGTCTGAAAAGAAAGTGTTTGAAGAAGAAGAAAAGCTACTTGATAATTACAAAATTCATATTGATAATTTAGTAACCCAATTAGGTGTTTTTAAAGAAGATTTTAAAATAAAACAACCTGATATAAATCATATCTCTAATGATTATAAAGACGAATTGGAAGGTGTGCTATCTGAAGCAAATGAAGAACTAATAGAGCGTGCAAAAGAGTTTGAAACCTTAATCAGTTCATTATTGAAAGTTAAATCAGATTTAGAATCTAAAATTGTTTCTTCAAAATGGAAACAGTCATATTCAGATGCTATATCTAATTATGATAAAAAGAAAGCCGATCTTGAAAGTGAAGGTGTTGTTAATATAGATGAATATGAGGAAATATCTAAAGAAATAGAAACTAAAACTTTAGAGCTTGCAGAACTAGATATTATAAATGAAAATAAACGTTCAGAATTAGTACAGCGTGAAAAATACCAAACTGAATTTATACAATTATGTAAAAATATTACTGCTGAACGTAAAGCGTTTATTCAAGAAAATATTACAGATAATAAGATTAGAGTTAAAATTAATCCTTTTAAAAACGAAACAAATTTCGAGCTACAAATTCGCAGAATTATTGGTAAAGAAACAAAGTATGAAGATGATTTTATAAAGCTGAAAGAATTGTGTTTTAGAGGTCAAGTTGAGGTTTTAATAAAGAATATAAAGAAAGAATTTCGTTCTAATTATTATGATGATAAATTTGAATTAGTTGGTGGTCGTTTTAAAAATGCAGTCCGTAGCATAACTGATGCTGGTATGGATGAATTAGAATTATTTATGCCAGAAGACGAGGTGGTTGTAGAGTATAAACCTGAAAATTCAGATTCTTTTAAGTCGCTATCTACAGCGTCAGCAGGTCAAAAAACCACAGCTATTTTAACCTTTTTGCTTTCATTCGGCTCTATTCCATTATTGTTAGATCAACCAGAAGATGATTTAGATAATCGTTTAGTTTATGATTTGATAGTAGATAGATTAAAAGTAGCAAAAGATAATAGGCAAATTATTGTGGTTACTCATAACGCCAATATCCCTGTTAATGGGGATGCAGAATATATTATTTCAATGGACTCTGAAAGTCAATATACCTCAATTCTACATTCAGGTACAGTTGAAAGAGAAGAGATAAAAAAAGAAATATGTGATGTTATGGAAGGTAGTGAAAAAGCTTTTAAAATGCGTTCTGATAGATATAAGGTAAGTTAATTCCCCACAACACAAAACCCAGTTTTCTCGTACCTCAAAATCCTCTGTTTTTTGTGTTGTTCCCCTCGCCACTGCATAGTTGTTTTTATGTCACAATAATTGTAGCCAACGCTATAATGGCACATTGCTTGTTTTATTTAAAAGTAGCTATTTTTAGAAATCAGTACAATAAAAAAGCAAAGAGCCATTGCCAACGCTCAAACAACTATTGCGCCACAAAAACAACCCAAAGCTATGTTACATAATAGAAGTTATAGTAGCAAAAACCTTTTCAAAGGTTGCCTACGGCGTGTTATTATGTTTTGGTAGCTATAACTGCTATTATGTAAAATATCCGCTAATCCAACGCTCACATCCGAACATATAAGTACATTTTGAACAAGCATTAAACAGTCGAACATTTAAAGGATTTAGTTAATTGAAAATAATATTAGTTATCTCATTCATCTGCACAAAACCATCGTTAAGTCCAAGTATTCCTTACCTCAAGTCTTTGTTTGTTTCATTTCACTAAAAAATATTAAAGACCACTTTTCCCCACCACCCAAGAAATAGGATATAAAAAAATAGGTTTAGAATATGTAGTATTACGTCATAGCACATTACTTTTTATCGTACCTCAAAAAAGCAATAAGCTATTGTCTAAAAGTCCTGTATAAGTAGCTTGTTTAAATGCTGTTTTATCAAACAACTATTTAAAACGCTACCCATACAAACGCTTCATCCCACGCTCAAATACGAACTGAAACCTATTTTTTTAAGTGTTAATTCCCCTAAAAGTGTTTTCCCTTTTTAATTAAATAATCAGATGCTTGTTTTTCAATATCATCTTGTGTCCATATCTTATTTTCCAACACCCAAGTATTAATAGTTTCCTTATCAAAATAAAGCCTTTTACCTCTTTTTGAATGCGGTATAGTATGGCTACTTGTTAGTTTATAAATATGCGATTTTGAAACACCTAAATAATTTGTGAGTTGTTCTATATCCATAATTTTAGAAGTAATAATATTAGTTTCTTTTCTTCCAATATTTGAATAGATGTTTTCAAGTAGATTTTCAATGTTCTTTAATCTTTCGTTAATAATTTCAAAAGGATTTTCCATAATGTTTATAGTATTAAATAAAAAAAGTTTGCAAATATATGTGGCTTCCTCTGCCAGCCGCAAAAGGCTATAAAGGTCAAGCCCTACGGGTTTTGAATAAAACTTTTTTCAAAAACCTTTTTCTTTTTCATTAAACAATTTAACTCAAAAAACTTTTATCCAAAAACCTTGACAGCCTTACCCACGCCACAATAACTATGGCTATCTTTTTTTCTTTTCAAAAAAAATAATGGTGCGAAGCGTAGCGAAGCAATTTTAAATTGGATAGCTATGTCAACTTTTGAACTAAAAACACACAAATCTGGTCGGACTTACTCGAACCCTTATTTTTTCATCCTAAATAAAGGTCTAAACAGTGGTAAACCTTTAACAAATCCCTGTCCTAATTGTTTTGTAGTCACTACATCAACCGAAGAAGAGAAGAACACACTATTTCATTTATCTATGATGTTGCAAATAGGTGGATTTTACGCTTATTATTTAAAAGGAAGTGTTATTCCGTTTATATCTATAGATGATTGCAGAAACACGCTAAAAAAAGGCTTGAAATCAAAGGCAAAATCCGAGTATGATTTTCAAAAACACATCAATACTGTTTCTGTTATCAGTAAAAAAGAAAAAGAGTTACAAAATGTCATTGATAAAATGGCAGTTTTAAAGGTGGCATATATACGTAATTGTTTCAAGTTAATGCAAAGTAATGTAACTGAACGCAAAGGCGTTCTACTACCTTAAAACAGTAACAAAATGGTGTTATTTTTGTTATATTATTAGCGTAAATAAGGTTTAAAAGCAATATCAAGTCCGTACCAAGTCCGAACGAGTATTAATTTTAAATATTTATAGTTATGGGGAAAATAGCCCAAGGAATTTTAGGAGGCTTATCTGGTAAGGTAGGTAACATTATAGGAGGTAGCTGGAAAGGTATCGACTATATTAGAATTAAGCCATCAAGCGTGGCGAATCCTCGCACAGAGGGGCAAGTAAATCAACGTAATAAATTTACTGTTACATTGGAGTATTTGCAAGCTACAAGCGATTTTATTAAAATAGGTTATAAGGCGTTTGCAGTAAAGAAAACTGAATTTAATGCAGCTATGTCTTATGTGTTAAATAATGCCGTAGGTGGTATCGCACCTAACTTCACAATTGATTATACTTTAGCTTTATTAAGTAGAGGTCCTTTATCTGGTGTTTTAAATGGTACAACCGATTTAGCATCAGCAGGACAAGTAACTTTTGATTGGGATGATAACTCGGCAGAAGGTAATGCAAATGTAACGGACAAATCAATGGTATTAGTTTACAATCCAAGTAAGAAAGAATCAATTTCTATTCTTGATGGTGCTGATAGAACTGTAGGTTCACAAGTAGTAACAATACCAAATACCTATGCAGGAGATACTGTAGAGCTTTTTATGGCATTTGTATCTGAAGATGGTAAAACAGTATCAAATAGTGTGTATTTAGGCTCTGGTACGGCAGCTTAATAACTTTAAGTTTAAATACATATTAAAAACCGTTTCTATTAATTTAGAAGCGGTTTTTTTATGCTTATAGATCATTTAATTACCAGGTTAAAAATGTTATACCTATGTTGTACTTATTTCAATAATATTTATTTAAATTCAATAAATACAATACATACAGAAGTATATTAATATAACACGGTGTTACCTGCAGTACTTATCTTTTCGTTGTTAACTCTGATAAGTTCAATTGAGCATTAGCAAATTGTTGTGTCCAAAAACCGTGAAGTTTCCCATTTTTAAAATTTTTATCCATTTCTCTTATTCCTAGAATTTTTTCTTTTGCAGTTTCAGACATAGAACTGATTGCTTTCAGTCGTGTTTGCTCATCAATTTGGATTAAACACCTTTTAGGTATCTGATGTGCTTTTAACCTTCCATCTCCTCGTTTGTCGGTGAAAGTAAAATCAGAATCCTTTTCCGTGATTTTAAACAAATCTTTTAATTGTGGTGTGTCAAGTACTAAAAACCCTTTTTGATATGCTTTTTCTCCAATTGGTATTTGGTGGTCCTCAACTAATAAAAGAATACCATTTTCTTTCAAACAATTTGAAATGTTACCATCTTCTTGGAAAAGTGATAACCAGTCTTTAGGGTCAATTTCGTGAAGTACATTGCACATAATTATTACATCAAAACTATTCTTATCGTAATTAGAGAATAAATTATTGAAATCATTATAATAACGTTTTTCACAATTTCCGTAAGCCTTAATTAAAGAACTCTCGCAATATTCTTTGTCATCAGGATATTTGTCGAAAGCAATATATTCTATTGAGTCTAATAACTTGATTTGATTCTCTCTATCTAAATCTGTAATATTTGATATTAATCTTCCTTTTCCAGCTCCATAGTCTAATATCCTTAATTTACTATCATTTGCTAATGAAAGTAAATCGGTTCTTATTTGTAATGATTGTGTATCATTTGTTCCAGTTAATACCGCTTTAGGTTCAAATAGACTTTCAAAAGCATATCTGCTTGTCGCATATTGGGCTGGTAGGCTAATAAAATCTTGAAGTCTCGCTACCTCTTCTTCATTTCCTAGTAAGCTATGTAAAACCTTTTCAGGTATTTTGCCAGCATGACTTATTTTGTTATTATCTACGTACCAAAGCATTGAAGGTTCAAAATGAGCTAATAATGGTATCGAATGAGTTGCAATCCAAACTTGTCCATTTGATACGCAATTATTAATTCTCTCTATTGTTTCAATTATTACTGATGGATGCAAATGATTTTCGGGTTCATCAAGAACTAATATCAAGTCTGACAGTGAAGATTGTTGACTATAAATAGCTAAACAAAATTGAAGCAAAATCTTTTGACCATCAGATAAATTAGATTGTCCCATTGGAAACCCAAATAAGGTAGCTTCGTCATTAATGGTTCTAGTTACTTCAGTATTTAAAAATATTTTAATAATATCTTTGAGTCTATTATAATCTTGAACAGCAACTTCTTTTTCCTCTTCTGACGTATCAGAAAATTGGTGAGTGGAATTAAACCATCTGTCTTGTATTACTTGAATTTTTGCATAAGTACCTTGAGGAAGACTGTTAACACCAACTTTATCTACCGTAGAAGCATAACTAATTATTTGACTTTTTGGAAATGTATTACAATCTTTTAAATCTAAACTTTTAGGAACAAAACGCACAAAACTGTAATTTTCTGATTTATTTGAAGTTTCAATTAAATTCCAATTTGTTACTTTTTCTGAATTTGAAATATAAGCTTGATGGTCTGTTATTTGCTTTTTATAATTAGCTATATCTCTTTCTAGAGATGTAATTTGAGCAGGTTCAGTCATTGATTTTATCTGCTCTTCTGCTCCAACTATAGCTTGTTCATAGGCTGGTATTTGTTTTTTATATATTTCGAGATTTTTAGTTTCTTGATTAACTTGTGATTCCTTTGGTTTTAATGAGAAGGTGTTGAATATTTTATTCAAAATCCTTGTTTTTCCAGCTCCATTTTTTCCTGCAATTAAAACTATTTTATTTAGCCTATCCATTTTGATAGATTCAAGTCCATCATTAGAATCTTGTGATTTAGGTATATCAATTTTTGTAATTCTCATTTTTTATCAGTGTTCTTGGTATTGCAGGTAACGGTTTTGTGTATGGTTAGTTGCGTGGTTTGGCAACTAATTTAGCAAAAATTGACCGAACCCGAGAAAATTCCAGCGGAATTTTCGCACGTAATCTAAAAAAAGCAATTAATTATACACGTTGTTAGCTTTTAGTGCTTTTTTATCTGCTTAATAATTCATTCCGATTTATGTTTTTTTGCTAATTTTTGTTTTCAAAGTTAGAGTAAATTCCGCAATATTTAAATTCAGATTAGAGTAAGCAATTCCGCAACTCGCTAAATTCCGATTGCGTGAGATTCCGAGTTTCCAATTCAGTTTCCAATTCAGTTTTCGATTCCGCAAACGAGCTAAAAAGTCAGACGCAATTCAATTCAGAGTTTGAGTGAGCAATTCCGCAGTTGTATTTCATTCTACATTTGAGTGATAATTCCGAAAATCTTTGAAATTCGACACACCGTCTTTCTGATTTATCTTACTTAAAATTCTAAAAAAAAAATCGAAAAATAAACCAGGCTTTTTTCAAACCGCAAACTTGCTCCAGCATTAAAGCTAACGGTTTTGTATAAGAATAGTTGCGTGTTTGCGTGCGAGGAATTTCCGAAGGAAATTCAGAAGTAGCAAACACGCAACTACCTTTGTTTAAGCACAAATTAGCAATTATTTTTATACGTTGTTGGCAAATCGTTATTTATTCAGTTTTTGTTACTTCATCGTATTTTAGTTCAGTTCTTTTATTTCTTTTTCCATATTCTACGATTACAGAATCAGAGTTTAATCCGATGATTTTACCGTCAATAATGTCTCCTTTTCTTTTGAAAACAACTTTATCTCCAACTTTTAATTCAATTTTCGCATTTGCATTTGTTGTAACGTTGACATTCGTATTTTGAATTCCCCAAACATCTCCAATTACTTTTACTTTTTTCCCGTTGCTTTTTACATAAATTTTCGCATTTCTTAAAAATTCTCCTTCGTGTTCTTTAGTCATATTATCGACAGCTTGTTCAAGAGCATCGTTTTCAGAACTTGCAATAGCTTCAACCTCTCTTTCTAGCAAAACATATTTTTGGCTATCATCCAAGTTTCTGTTGCTAATTCCTGTTAAATCTCCAATTCTTACATAACTTCCACAAGAAGTTAAAGATGTTAATACAATTCCTGCAATAAGTAAATTTTTGTTTTTCATTTTTTCGTTTAAGTTAAATTTTAGTTTTAAGTTGTTATAATGTTTGCCAACGGTTTAGTACATGAAAAGTAGCGTTTTTGAAAACGATATTTTCAGATGTTTAAAGTTAATATTTTTTAGGTTAGAAACATTCTATTTTACTAAATGAAGCTATTTTTTATGTACATTGTTAGGTGTAGGCTTTTTATTCTTTCAATTCTATCCATTTTTCAAAATAATCGAGAATAAATTTACGTGCCGAATTTATGTCCATAGGATTATTATGTGATTCATTATCATAAGTTGCGTGTCTAGCTTTTTCCCCAATTATTTTATTATCATTCGCTGTTCGAGTAAATCTTGAAATTTCATTTTTTGAAACTAAATTGCTCATACCAGACTTTTTTAAATCTTTTCGAATAATTTCATAGATTTTATAAAGATTCCACCAATCTTGATTATTAAAATAATGTAGGATTTCTCTTACATTTGAATCAGTTTTAGCTTTATCAATCCATTTTTGGTATTTATTTTCAGATACTTTTTCGTTAGATTCGATTGTCAGTGTTGCTCTAAATCTGGATCTACCAGTACTTTTTCCACTCATAAATGCAGTTCCTTGCAATTTATTCTGTTCATTTATTGTGTAAACTGTATTTGCAGTAATATAAATATGATTATTATAAATGGCTTTTGCAGCTCCGTTTAATATGTCTAGAAACTGTTTTGCTTTTAATAAAATTTCATACTCTGAATTAATAGAATCCAAAAAACTTGAGGATAATAAATATTTGTTTTCTATGAAATTAATTTTCCAATTATCATCATTTAGGATATAATCTAAATCTTGAATATCCATACTGTCACCAATTAATCCAACATATTTTTTTGACATAGAATAGTGTTTTTAATCCGCTTACACCTAACGTGTTTGTGTATGAAAAGTTGCGTTTTTGTGAGCGAGGATTTTCCGCAGGAAAATCAGACGTAACAAAAGAGCAACGATCTTTATTTAAGCACTAATGTAGCATTTTTTTATACACGGTGTTAGCAGCCGGCTTTTAAATTCCACACAGTTTAATTAGACATCTATATCGTTGATTTTAGCGTATAACTCTGTTTTTGGTGTCTAACTACATTCAGATTGGTTTTTTCGCGTTCAGATCGGCTGTAAAGTTTTGTAAATTAAAATAGAGTAGAGTGAGTTGATGGTTTTCTCTATGGTTCTCGTAAATTCTAATTTTAATGGTTCCTATTATCCAGCGTTATTTTCCGTAATTCTAATCAGTTGTGCTTATTCATCTCAGTAATCAATCCAACGTTGTTGTTCCGCAATCTTAGTCAATTCGGCTTATCCGTCTGAGTAATAAATCCGGCGTAAATTTTGCGAACTGTTTATCAAGTTAGATCATTCGAGTGAGATTTTTATCGTGATTAGAATTAAAAAACTCTTGGATTAAGAAAGCGGTTAGCAAAACGTGACTGCTTGCTGCTAACGTGTTTGTATATGATTAGTGGCGTGTTTTAAGCACGGAATTTAGCAAATAAATACCAAATAGAAAATCCGCGAGGATTTTCGTAAGTAGGTGAGAACCAGCCATTAATTATATACGGCTTAAGTTTACAATTCATTAAATTAGATAAATAATCAGAAAGAACAAAAGAGAGGATTAAGGTTAATATACACGGTGAAGATTAAACTTCGTCAACATTGATAATCCCCTCTCTTTTACTACTTAAA
>NZ_JBHSLA010000009.1:0-9494 GCF_042657385.1 Bizionia hallyeonensis
GTGTGTTTTCCCGTTGTAAGTTCGGCTAAAATTTTTAATTTGAAAGGTTCACTGTACCGTCTAATTACTTTGTCATTTTTATACATAATTGTTTTGAATTATGTAGCCTTATTTTAGGACGGGTCAATATGCACCACAACGGTTTTGTATATGGCTCGTAGCGTGTAAATTAGCGATTATTTTCGGATTAAGCACAAGCCAGATTTTTAAATTTTACTATTTATCTTTTTATTGGAAATCGTCAAATTTAAAAATTTGGCGACTTTCCAAATATACCTTAACTTTGGTTGATCAACTGACTAGATATGAGTTATATACGTTGTTGTAAGTAGTGCTTTTCACGTTCTGCTTGGTTTTCCGATGTTTCTTATTTAGTTCAAATGTGAGCGTTGGCAAGACATACTCTTTTGCAATTTTTGGCGTAGTGTTGGCTGTAGCGAATTGCGAATGTGTATGGCTTTGAGCGTTGGCTTTTCATTCAATTAATATTCTTTTTAGTCCTTTTGTTTTCAGTCAGTCTATTTTCACAAGGTTCGTATTCTAAAATATATCTTCTTCCTTTTCTCTTTTTGTCAATGTTTGAGTTTTAGTTTCATCTTTCTTTAAATCTTCTTTATCTGTATCAGAACTTGCAGGTCTAGCTCTTGTTGATGCCCAATCTCTTAATCCGTCAATTTTATTCTTCATTGTAATAGCAAGAGGAACAATTGCTTTTGCAGATTCAATAAGGTGTGATAATTTTATTGCAGGTTCTTCATTGTTTTCAATATATGCCTTAAACATTGCTTCTTTTACAGTTTCTTCAATTTCAGCTCCATTGAAATATTTAGATTCATCAATTATTGGATTGAAGTCAGTTATGTTTAATTGATTATTTTTCTTAAGATGAATTTCAAATATATTTTTTCTTTCTTTCTTGGTTGGTAAGTCTATAAAAAATATTTCATCAAAACGACCTTTCCTTAAAAGTTCAGGCGGAAGATTGCTTATGTTATTCGCAGTTGCAACAACAAAAACTGGTTTGGTTTTTTCTTGCATCCAAGTTAAAATGGTTGAAAATACTCTTGAATTTGTGCCTCCATCTTTTTCGCCTCCTCCAGTACTTAATCCTTTTTCAATTTCATCTATCCACAAAACACAAGGTGCGATTGCTTCTGCTGTCATTATTGCATTTCTTATATTGTTTTCACTACTACCAACCTCTGATTGAAATACTTTACCTATGTCTAATTTTAATAATGGTTGATTCCATTCTGTAGCAATTGCCTTTGCTGTTAAACTTTTACCAGTTCCAGGAACACCTAAAAGTAACATTCCTTTTGGTTCTTTTAAACCAAACGCTTTCGCCTTTCTTTCAAATGCTTTACTTCTTTGTTTTAACCAAACTTTTAAAGTATCTAAACCACCAACACTTGAATCTAAATTTTCTGTTGTATGATAATAATCTAGAATACCACTTTTCTTTATTATCTGTTCTTTTTCGCTTGCTATAATTTTAATTGCATCTTTACTATTTAAACCAACTTTTTCTTTTGCTAAACGAAATGCTAAATCAGCTTCAACATCTGTTAATCCAGCACCTGCATCAAGAATTAGGTTTTTTAAATCTTCATTTATAACTTCATCTTTTGTTATTACTTTCAGTCTTTTTTCTAAATCGTTTTTATCTGGTAAAGGCATATTTAAAACTGTAACATACTTTTCCAATTCAATAGGCAATTTAAAAAATGGCGATAATAACAATAAGTGTTTGTTTAATACTTTAAAATATTGTGTGAGTTTTCTTAATTGAACCACAAACTTTTCGTCTCGAAACTGTTTATGTGCATCTTCAATAATGAAAATCTCTTTTGATTCTTGGTTCTCATTATTACCTTTTAATAAAAATTCAAGAAAAGAATCAGGATTTTTAGTTTCGCCATTATTTGGATGTTTCTCAACTTTATCTAATTTATTTGAATTTTCATCTTTATTATGAATTTGTAATCCATCGACAATATCCCAAGTGCTAAATTCATATCCTTTTCTAAATGCTGTGCTTCTAACTTTTTGAATTATGCGACCATATTCTGGTGATGCAAGGTAAATTAGCGGATAATTTGCATCAAGCATATATTTTAAATCTTCAAATGATTTTTCCATTGTTTTAATTTTTTGCTATAATTTTATTTGAAGCACTACAGTAAGACTTGTTTTTATATCTTACAGGTATTTCTTTTCTTTTTATTTCTATTCCTTCTCTTCTAGTATTTCCAAATGATTTTTCTATTCCTTCCATTGCTTTATCTGCTAATTCGTGAACATCATATGGAATGTAGTTTGAATCAGAAATTATAGTGCCATCTTTTAGAATTGAAAATTCTATTTCAGTTCGCTTTTCATCTTCATTTTCTAGTTTAGAATAACCAACCATAAAAAACTTCTCTTTCACTTCTTCATTTGGTTCAAAGTCATAGTCTTTTTTTAGAGAGAACCCAACACTTTCAAATTCTGTAAGAATCGTCTTTTTTGCGTATTCTACATTCAAAGTAAAAAACTCACTCTGTAATTCTTTAACTAATTCTTTACCGTTTTTCAGATAATAACTGTTATAAGTTACTGTTCCGTTTTTAATTTTTATTGCATATTCTCCGTGAAGCTTTGTGTTTGGTATTTTAGTAACAACAACTTCATTATCACTTTTAATTTCATATTCCCAGTTAAATTTCTTAACTGCTTTAATAAAAACCTCTGTTTTAAATACTTGAGGGTTTTTCAGGAAAGTGGATGTTTCAAAACAAGACATATTATCGTTTTTTTCTATTGTTGGTTCTATTTCTTTTGCTAAGAGAAAGTAAAGAGGTTAATTCAGTAATTGTTTTAGCTGGAATTTCTAGCATTTCAGCTTTAATTTGCAAACCTTTATCATTAGTTAAAAGAATAGGGTTTCTTTTTTGGTATTGCAATGCGACAGATAAAATCATATTATCAGGTGATTTTTTATTTAAATCATCAGGTAAGTTATCAACTTTACTTGTATTGAAGCTTATATTTCTATTTTTTTGATGCTTGCGGATTTCTCTAATTGCTTCTTGTGCCTTTTCTTTAGTTTCACTTCTATTTTTTAAACCATCTAGTTCATCAATGACTTTTGTAGAAAAAATAATATTTTGAAGCGAACCAATTATATCAACTATTTTTGGTTCTTCTATTAGAATATTTGTGTCAATAATTATTGATTTCCTCTTTTTTATTAATTCAAACTCTTTCTCTTTGAGTAAAAACTTCTTTTCCAATTCTAAAAATAATCTTGATTCTATCTCTTTAAATTTTTCTTTCTCTTTATTTATTTTTGATTGTAAAGTTTTAAATTTTCTTTCTTCAGATAACTCTAAATTTTTCAGTTCTTCTAACATTGACGCAATGAAGGATTTTATTTTCCCGTTTTTTGCATTTTTTACAGCATTTAGTAATGCTATCTTATTTTCTTTAATTTCACTTAAAATTAAATCGTATTCAGTTACGTTATTAAAAGGGATTATTTTAAAATCAATATCCTTAATTTCTTCTATGCTATAATTAGATAAATCGTCACTATTTATTTTTTTAGCAATTAGAGAGTCTATTTCATTACTAATATTTTCTACATACTCATCAGCAAAATCTCGTCTAAAAGTGTCAATATGTTCTTTAATATCTACATTTGAATACTTTTTAACGAATTGATATTTGATTGATTTTTTATTTATTTCTAAAGGAAAAATTTCTTTTTTATATATAGATGTTTTGTTTGAGTTTTCAGTTATTACGTTAAATTCATCTATGTTGCCAATTATTAAATATGAATTTAAAGTTTCTGAAACTTTACTTTTAAACTCTTCTAATTCATTTTCTAAATCAACACTAACAGGAAGATAAATGAAAAGATATTTATCTTTTATGTCGATAATAATTTTAGATAATGTTTCAATTAGTAAACCTGAAACCTTATTAAACATTAACCAAACTTCATTTTCTGAATTTTTGATAATTGTATCTAATTTATCAATAAACATAAATGGTTCAATAAATTTTAGTTGATTGATGTTTTTTGCGATTTTTTCAGAAATATTTTTATCCTCAGCTATTATCCTTTCAATTTCTTTTTGAGATTTAATTAATACTTCTCGATATGAAAAATCATTAGAATTTGGATTTTGATAAATACCATACTTTTGTAAAATTTGAAAAAACAAATTGTCCGCGTTTACTTTGTTTTCGTGTAAAAATGAAGAAAAGTAATCTTTAGTTGTTTTTGAATATTCTTCATAAACAAGAGTTCTATATTTTCCAGAAATTGCATCAACCAAAAAGACTGCATATAAAGTAGCAGATTTGTGTTCTTTTTCGATTAGAACAGAATCCTTAAAAGAATTCATTTTTTCAACATTATAAATTTCAGGGATTTGATTTTCTGAAAATGATTTTAATAACTGTTCATCTTCATAATTAATCCTAGAATTAATTGAATTTTCTTCAGTATTAACACTTTTCAAAAACTCAAAATTTTCCTTTGCTATTGAATGGTCATTATTTGTGTTGTCAAAATATAACTCAAACCGCTTATTTGTATGAACTTTAAACTTTTTCCCTTTTTGAAAGTATTCCTTACCTATATCAGTTAACTGGCAATAAGAATAAGAAGTGTCTCCAGTAGTTATCATATCAAATTCTTCTAAACTTTGAAGTGCTTCTCTTAATATTTCACTCTCTGCTAGGTCTTTGTATTTATTCTTTAAAGGATTATCTTCTACATTAAATCCTAAAACTTCACCAATCTGTTCAAAACTTAGTGCTTCTTCAATATCTAATAAACCACATATTGTTTTATCAAAAAGGGTGAATTCAACTGCTTCTGTACAAGTTGCAGAATACTTTGCTTTTGTAAAGAACCATTCAAAAGGTTGATAACCAAGATATATTTCAGTTAGTTTTTTATCTTGTTCAATAGCTTTAAATATGTTGTAGTCTAAATTATTCATCATCACCAAATTCTTTTTTTAAGTTTTTGAAATCAACAACAATCCCTTCATCGTTTATAGTGTCAATTACATTTTTATAAATTTGGTTTCCATTTTTATCTTTAAATCTGTAAAACATATTTTTATTACCAACAACTATTAATAATCGTTTGGCTCTTGATAGTGCTACATTCAATCGTTTAGGTGATTTAGCAAAACCAATATCTTTATTCGTTTTCGTTATTCCGTTTTCTATCTTTTTATCACTCCTTACTGTTGAAACAATAATGATGTTTCTTTCCATACCTTGAAATTTATCGACAGTATTTAAACGAACTGGTATATTATATTTGTTTCTTGCCTTTAAGGCAACTTCTTTCAGTCTTGACACTTGGTGTCCGTAAAAACTAATTAAACCAATTTCTTGTTCTTCTTGAACTTTATTTTGGTCGTTATTGTTTTGCCAATGTTTCATATACTCTTCAAATCCATTTGATTTTTTTAGTAGTTTTATGACGAGCTCAACAGCTTCAATTTCATAATTATTTATTCTTGATGTTCCGCTTAATTCTTCTGGTTCATCCACATTAACCCAAATAGTATGGATGTCTGGATTTATAAACTTATTGAGTAAAAATCCGTGATGTCTAGAAAATGGATTATTTAGATTGGTGTCATATGCATTTTCCTTTATCGGTTTTCCCGGTTCTAAACCACCTTCATCCAAGTAGAATTGTTTAATTACATTGTTTATTTTTGGATGCATTCTATACTGTTCATTAAATGTAGATTTAATGGTTGTTGAAACTTTAGGGTGCATTATTAATCTTTCAAACTGAGAAGTTTCTACAAAGTCCTTATCAATTTCAGATGCCAATTCTTTTGATTCTGTTGTTTCAAGTGATTCTAATGTTTCTTTAAAGGTTTTATCGTGAAGCATTGGTGGTAATTGTCTATGGTCGCCAATTATAATATTTTTGCGTCCAAAACACATTGGCAATAATAATTCAGGTGGTGTCGCTTTACTTGCCTCATCAGTTATTATTGTATCAAATTCAATAGGTTTAATTACCTCTAATAAATTTGTTCCTTTATACCAACCGTTAAAACCTATATGTTTTTTACTTAGATTTTTAGCTCGTTTATATAATTGACCAATTTCTAATTCGCCTTCATAATCGTTGAAAATTCGTTGATAATCAGCACCGAAATTTGGACTTCCTGCTGAACTACTAGTGCTACCAACAACATTTGCATATTTAAAGTATTTATCTTTAAATAAGGTTTTCATTTCTTTATCAGGTTGAGCCATTTCAAAAGCCCAATCTTTCATAATGTCACTATATTTTGGATTAGATTGTTGAGAATTGTTCGCAATTCTTCGCATCCATAATTGTACAGAATTATTGTAAAAATCTTCTTCAACTATTTCAACATCATCTTCCTCTAAAACTTCATTTTCATAATTATCATCAGTTTCAAATTTTTTGTCAACCCATTTCATTATGCGTTCAAACGCATACTTTTTTCCTTCTTCCTCAAACTTACTAGCTCTTCCAAAACGTATTGGTTTTACTAGTGTATGATTTTTATTTAGTAATTTTTCTAATGCGTTATCTACAGCAAGATTTGTTTCAGAAGTTAAAAGAATTTTTTGTTCTTGGTTAACTCTTACCATTTGCCAAATCATTTCTGCGATAACAGTTGTTTTACCAGTTCCTGGTGGACCTTGAAGTAATGCTAAATCTGTACAATTTAAAGCAGATAGAACAGCTTTTCTTTGAGAATCGTTTAAGATTAGTAATTCGTGTCTTTTTAATTCATTCCATTCTTCCTCATCTTTTGAGAGGTTTTTATATATTTCCTCTGCTTTTGAACTATCAAAAATGAAATCTTTGATTTTTTCGTTTACAGGTTTTAGGTCTAATCCTTCTTTTGGATTAGTAATTTTATTCATTGCTTCATTTAGCCAAGATATTTTTGCTTGGTCTCCTCTTAAATTTGGTGTTACAAATTTAATTTTAGGTTCTTCTTCAATGAACTTGAAAAATTTATCTGTTTGACGTTTATCATCTGACCATTTATAAGGTAAGTTGAAAACGTAATAATTATAGTCGGAATTTCTACCATTTAGATTTCCAATTACAACCTGTCTTTTTTTGTATTCAAATTTATCACCTCTATCAATGTAGAATTCTGAACCAGCTATCTGTCTTGTTTTATCCAAAAACTCTTCTTTTTTAGATTTTTTAGCTATGATGTCGATTTTTACTTTGAATTTAAAATCGTCATTTAATGGCGAGAGCATAATATTAAATCTATTTAAAGATTTTATTTTCTCGTATTTTGATTTTAAATCTGAATAATCAACAAATTCAAAAGCAACAGTTTGTTGTGATTCACTAACATTTGTGTCAAAATCGAATGAATAAAATTCTCGTTTTATTTCAGTCCAAAAAGTGTTTTTAAATGATGAGTTTTCAAACCTTATTGGTTCGTTAACTCTAGATTGGTCGAAGTTTAAATACACTTTTGACTTAACTTTATCTTTTCCAAAAAGGGTGATTAATTCTTGGTACATTTTTTTTAGACTATCAAATTCATTATGTTTTCTTGAGAAAACATTGTGCCTTAATCGTCTCAATAAATGGTCGCTAATATTTAAGTTCTTATCTAATTTTATATTGCAATGCCAATCAATTTCGAATTCTGCTCCGTAACTCTTGAAGTAAAATTGCTCTAAAAACATTTTATCTACAACTTCCTGTTTTTGAGATAAATTATTTATGTAAACATTAATTGTATCGCTATTATTTGAAACTATAAAACGATTGTTAAATGTTTTACTAATTTTATTTGATATGGAAAAAGGTGTGATTTTAAGAACACAAGCAATTTGTTTATTCCTTTCGAGTATGGTTGTAAAGTCTTTTTGTATAACTCTATCTAATACATCGTTAATATCTTTAAACCTCAAAAGCAGACTTCCATCAGGATTTATTCTTTCGTTTAAATTGAAAGGTTCTTCTGAAATAATCTTTTCAATATTCTTAAATTCTGGATTTTCTTCTTGCTTTAACTTAACTCGAAATTGATAGAGTGATTCGTGAATATTTATCGGTTGGTCGTATTTGACTATTTCTAATGGTTGAGAATTTTTATTAAGAATGAGTTTTTGTGCTTCAATCCATTTATCCCAAATTTCTTGCTGATTTTCAATTTCTGATTTTGGCGAAATTTCAAGTTTGCATATTTTGTTATATAAATCTTCTAATTCTCTTTGAGAGCGATAAGGTTTTTTGAAATCAATAAGTTTTACTTTACAATTTTCAGTAACAGTATATTCATCTGAATTGAGTTGTTGAATTTCAGATATTACATTTTTCGATTTTTGATTTATTATTGTTTTATAGTCGAAAGTTTGCTCTTGCCATTTTAAAACTAATTCTATTTGCTTGTTTTCAATTTGAAAAGTTACTTTATGCTCGTCTTCATTTTTCTTTTGAAAGAAGCATTTTATTGATTTGTTTTCAATCCATCTTTTTAATTCTTCAAAGCTTCCTTTATTTTGTTTGTCAAGAGTACTTACTGCTTTATTTTCGAATCTTATTATTAGTTCTATTGGTTCGTCATCGAAAATATCTTCATTATTATGGTATGCCATTCATTCTCTTTTTATCAGTTCTGTTGAGCGTTGGCTAAAAACAGCTCTTTTATTTTTTTCAGCGTTGGCATTTCGCGTTGGCAAAAAAATGAATGTGCTGTTTGTGCGTTGGCTTTTTTAGTTCAAATGTTTAATTTTATTACGATTACCGCATTACTTACAACGGTTTTGTGTAAGGAATGTTGCGATTTTGTATGCGAGGATTTTCCGCAGGAAAATCAGAAGCTAGCAAAAGAGCAACGACCAAACGATCGAACTAAAATAAGCAATGTTTTTTACACGGTGTTGGGTTTTAGTGCTTTTATCCGTTTATTGTTTAGTTTGTATTTGTCTTTTTGTGTTTGAGTATTCAATCCGCAAACTAGCTGAAATTCCGCAATATTTTTAATTCAGATGTTGAGTGAGCGATTCCGTAACTTGCTAAATTCCGCTTATAGTTTGGTTAAGTTTTAATTCAGATTCTGCAAACGATCTAAAATAGTCAAGGTTAGTTTTTTAATATTTTGATTTCGCAAACCTGCCAAAATTCGGCTGTTGTTTTTCAGTATAAGAACTGAATTTAAGCCGGAACTTTCGATTGGTAACAGGCGTTTCCGCATTAAACCCAACGTTTCGTGTATGGGCAGTGGCGTGGTTCGTCACGGACAATTCCAAACAGTCACTTGCCTGTGGAAAATCCGCAGGATTTTCCAAGTAGGTAAGGACAAGCCATTGCTTATACACATCTTAAGTTTACAATTCATTAAATTAGATAAATAATCAGAAAGAACAAAAGAGAGGATTAAGGTTAATATACACGGTGAAGATTAAACTTCGTCAACATTGATAATCCCCTCTCTTTTACTACTTAA
>NZ_JBHSLA010000010.1:0-6384 GCF_042657385.1 Bizionia hallyeonensis
TGTGTGTTTTCCCGTTGTAAGTTCGGCTAAAATTTTTAATTTGAAAGGTTCACTGTACCGTCTAATTACTTTGTCATTTTTATACATAATTGTTTTGAATTATGTAGCCTTATTTTAGGACGGGTCATAATGAAGCACAACGTGTTTGTGTATGGTTAGTTGCGTGTTTCAGCAACTAATTTAGTAAACAAAAACGAACGCGAGAAAATTCCGAAGGAATTTTCCAAATAAGCACTTACCACAGCAATTAATTATACACGTTGTTGTGCTTTCGTTATTTTTCTTTAAGCTCAACGGTTATCATTTCTTTTATCTTATTTACTTCAATCAGCATATCAATTAGAAATCTTTTTACCATTTTATCTGTATAATTTTTAAGCATTAAGCTCCCCTCACTAGTCAAAATAATCTCAGCAAACTTGTTTTCAAGTCCCAGTTCATTGGCTTTAGATGCCTGAAATCTTAATCTCGGAAAGCCTAATTGAAGTGCTTTTTCATGCGCATTTAAATAAATATCATAATTGTTTCCAGCCGCTAGACTAATTCGATCTTGGCGCCTTTTAAGTTCAATAAGAGAATTACGTATATTTTCTGGGATTAATTTTATATCACCTGTAGATTCTAACGTTTGAATCGTATTAGTGTTGAAATACACGTATTGAAATGTGTATTCAACTTTACACAATTCATCAATGAGTTGATTTAATTGTAAATCTGCAGTTTTAAAATTTTTAAAATAGTTGTCTGAAGAGGTAATTGAACTATCTAATGCAATTATTCTAGTATTGATGTTATCAATTTCTTTGTCAAGATCAACAAGTATTTGACGATAGTATTCTTTTTTTATTCCATTTGTTTTGCGGTTTTCATTTGCATTGTTTATCTGCAATGCAATCAAAATCCCTATAACCACAAGAACTATTTCACCCACCGCATATTTCAGATACTTCCCAGTTTTGCCTTCTGAAAGTAAGTTTTGTCTAATTTTTCTAAAGAATTTTATCATTGGTTATCGGTTTCTGATAATGAAGCACAACGTTGAGTATATGATTTCGGGCGTAAATAAAACTAAAACCTAATAAATAAAAACAAAATTATGAATAAGCAGAAAGTAAGTAAAAAAGAAGAAACTAAGCTTGAATTATATACAGTGTTACCCACAGTGCCTTTTAGAGCTATTGATAAAACAAATTCAGCTTACAAAAATATTGTAGTAACACAGGTAAAGGATAATGTGGTTTTGGCTCAATCAACATTTTCGGACGGATATAGAAAGTTTGAACGAAAATTATTATTAACCGATATAGAAATAATACCTATACATAACTGTACCCCTGATAGCTTTAATAAGCATTGCCAAACGTGTGGTAAATATTGTGGGTAACGGTAAGTGTATGAAATGGGCGAGTTTGCGTCCGAGGATTTTCCGCAGGAAAATCGGAAGGTGGCAAACGCACATTTACACTTGATTAGGGACTAAAGTAAGCATTTTTTATACACTATGTTGGCAACCGTTTATTTTTTAAAAACCAAACGGTTGGATTGGGTGTGAAGCCAGTCGGCAGTTTAAAATCGGTTTTTTAGTTTTATTAAAGCGACAGAATTGAGCGCAACAGTGGTAAATCGGAAGTGCGTTATGTTCCGTAACAGTGATAAATCGGAAGAATAGAGTGAGATCTTTTTTTAGAAATTTTTGCGGTACAGCAATGGTTGCCAACGTTTTTGTATAAAGAAAGTTGCGTTTTTGTGGGCGAGGATTTTCCGTAGGAAAATCAGAAGCAAGCAAAAATGCAACACACTTTAATTAAGCACAAAATAGCAATTTTTTTTATACGGTGTTGCAAGTAGTAGTTTTTTTGTTCCGATTACTTTTATTTATCTTTAATCTGCTAACTTTTTCCAATTCCGTTTGAGTAAGAAATTCCGTTTGAGTAGATATTCCGTTTGAGTGAAAATTCTGTTTGAGTGGAAATACCGTTTGAGTGAGATTCCGTTCGAGTAAGAAATTCCGTTTGAGTAGAAAATCGGTAGAGTAAATTCAGCGTAATATTTGTTAAAAATCAGATTTATTTTATTTGCGAATTGTTTGCGTTTGAGTGTTTTCCGCTATTACTTGCAACGTTGTTGTATAAGATTAGTTGCGTGGTTTAAGCACTAAAGTTAGCAAATAAATCACAGATAGAAAGTCCGTGAGGACTTTCGTAAGTAGGCTAGAACTAGCAATTAATTTTATACGTTGTTGTGTGTAGTGCTTATGTTTTTCAAAGTATTAATCTCTTCTTCGTTAAATTCTTCAATATGTTCAATGTAATATTCCTCTTTCCATTTTGTGAAGGAACTTAAAAATGCTTGGTCATATTTTTTATTAAATTTTTCAGGGTCATTCTCAAAGACTTTAAAATCTTCACTGCTCCAACCAAGTCTGCTTCTAGTAGATTTTGTGTCAGAAAAGTAGAAGTGAAAACCTCCAATACAATATATTTTCGCAATTTTTTTTGAAAAGGAAAATAGTGCTAAAGCAACTAATTCGTGAGCATTTAGCAAATGCTTTTGCTTAATTATTTCATCAATTTTAGTTCTATCAACAAAGTCATTCTTAACCAAATTTGTTACAGCAGGAGACATTTCCTCATTTTGAATGAAATATTCATAATGTCCTTTATAAAGTTCGGTTTCTTTGTAAGCGTTTATATGGTCAAGTCCAATATATTTTTCAAGAAATGTATCACTATAACTGTCAGTCATAAGCTGTACAGTTCTTCTATAAATTGACTCATCATTTAGCAAAAGTGGCATTGGGTCAATAGCAAGTCTAAAAACGGCTACAGCTCCAATACTTTTAACAAGAGAAGATTCAAAATCCGAGAGCATTTTTGTTTCGTCAATTTTTTTTCTAAAAGGATTTCTTCTGTGGATGTAAAATTTATCGAAACCTTGTTTGTGAACATATTTGTTGAGTTTTCTTTTTGTTTGTTCAACTTCGTCAAAATATGATGACATCTTTTCCTTTATGTTGGAAAACTCCTTTTTTCTATGTTGAAGCTGGTTTAACATTTGACCTTGTTGAGGAAATCTTTCCTCATTTCTCCACTTTTTAAGTTCCTTTTTTCGATTTTCTTCATCGTCATCTACGAAATATACTATTGTAGTTGATATTTCTAATGATTGTCTTAATGAGTAAAAGGCACAATCAAAATATCCTTTTTCATAAAGTGTAATTGCATTTATTATTAATTGAGAAGCTTCTCTAAAAAAATCATTCGAAAACATAACATCAAGCCTTCCTGTGAAGCTATGTTCGATATTCATTAAGTCAAGATAGTATTGTTCTTTTTCAGGTAATGAACTCGGAATGATGTTTTCATTTTCTTTGTGACTTATAAAATCAAAACTCATTCTTTTTCGTTTTTTTCGGCATTACACACAACGGTTACGTATAAGAATAGTGCGTTTTTGTGTGCGAGGATTTTCCGCAGGAAAATCAGAAGTAACAAAAGTGCACTGTTCTTTGTTTAAGCACTAATCTACGCATTATTTTTATGCGATGTTGTACATAGTTTTTCTTTTCAGATTCCAAATATCATATCATAGAACCATTCAAATTCTTTTCCGCCAGATAAATTTGCTGATTCAGAAGTAACTTTTCTCATTGCGCTTTCGTCATCATATAATTCATCGTTTTCAGAAGCCATTTCAAAAAAACCTTCTATTGGAATTAAAGCACTTACCATCGCTTTTAAATCAGATGCAACTTTTCCCATTATAAAATCAGGTTTGTCGTGGTCAAGCATAACTACTATTCCGCTATTTTTTTCAATCGCGAGAATGTCTAATTCAAAGTTTCCAATCTTTTCAAATTCATTCGGAATAGGTAAGAAGTCCTTTTTAAGAGTAAATTCAACCATTCCAACTTCAATTTTTTTTTCAAGAAGTTCAGTCTTTATTTTTTCAATTGGACTTGATAAGTTTATTTCTGTTACCATTTTCTTAAATTATGTACAACGGTCTCGTATAAGATTAGTTGCGTGGTTTAAGCAACTAATTTAGCAAATAAAAACCGAATAGAAAATCCGCGAGGATTTTCGTAAGCAAGCTTGCACTAGCAATTAATTTTATACATTGTTGGCAACAGTTATTTTTTTCGACTCCAATAGTTTGTTGAAACTGGCAAAACTTCATTGTTTGGTCCTTTCATAAACATAAATGGAATTTCATTCTTTTTATTTTTCTCCATATATTCTTTCAATCCGAACTGAATGTCAATGATTGATTCCGTTGTTTTATTTAAAAGCCAGAACAAAATAAAAGAGATTGATAAATCATTGTCTTTTCCAAGTTCTCTTAATTCACTAAAATTTTTATTGAATGTAGAAGAGGATAAAATTTTCGTTTCAACTTTTCCTTTAATTAATTCTATTGAAAGTGATGATTTTCCGTTATCATTTCCAATGTGAATTAAATAAGACCTATGGTCATAAAGTCTCCCAATAAATGTTCTGTCTAAATTGTCAATTAGTTCGCTAAAGTTAGTTTGAGATAATTCATTTTTTTGGTCTCGAACGGATTTAGCGAATTGAGTCCATTTAATTTTTTTTTGATTTTTAATACACAAGAAACCAACTAAATTACTTACATAGTCAAATGCAGAAACAATATGAAATATTACACTATCAAATAAAGATGAAATATCTGATTTTCTATTCTCAAAATGGATTTGCATAGTAATTTGCCCATCTTTTTTAGAATAAATTTCGGTTAATTCTTGGTCTAGTGAGTTCAGAAGGTTCACAAGAATATTTATATGCAGTCTGGTTGCTCTTAAACGATAAAGTATGTTATCTCTAAATTCATAGATTTTTATGTCATTAAAACTAGAATCTAAATAATGCTTATAATCCATTCCAATCGCAATCATATTGTTGTCGATTATTTGAAAATCATTCAGCACGTTTTTCATTTCCAATTTTAAATCAACAATATTTTTATATGGTCTATTTTCTCGCAATTATTCGGTTTTTCTAATTGTTGCCAACGGTCTCGTATATGAAACGTAGCGTGTAAAAAGACACTAACTTTTCGGATTAAACACGAGCCGAATTTTTAAATTTTTCTTTTTATCTTATTATTTTCAAAAAGCCAAATTTAAAAATTTGGCGTTCTTTGCAAATACACATAAACCTCTTGGAAAGCTTGTAATAGCTATGTTTTATATACATTGTTAGCCACAGTTTTTTACTCGAAAGTTATATCTTTATTCATCCGATTATCTGCGTGTTTTTCCTTAATCGCACCAATTACCTTTTGTTTAGTCTCTTCGTCAATCGGATGGTCTGGTGGTATGTCAGTTCCATAAATTCCGATTTTTAACTGAAATTGCTTTTGTTCATATTCCTTTACCACTTCTCCAACTTTCTCCTCCATAATAGTATAATCATAGACTACTTTCATTACGTCTTTCGTTAGTAAATCCGTAATTATATATCGGTGAATTACTTTGTTTCTCTGATTGTATAATTCAAAAAGCTTGTCGTGAATTGGTTGAGTAATTAGTCCTTCGTCAAGAGCCATTTTATAAACCTTTTTTTCCATAATAGGTCTATCAGTTTCTTTTTGAAAAATTAATGTCGTGTCAATTTCGTCAGTTGAATTGTCTATTTGTTTTTTAAGTATTAAAGCCAATCTTAACAAGGCATCAATTTGGTTCGCAAGTAGAACTACCAATTCAATTGAAGAACCATTTTTATATGCTCTGTTTTTCAAATCTATAGAGGCAACCAAGGAATTCATAAATTTCGTAAATCGTTCTGATGCTAGAATTTCTACTTTATGTTGTTCCTCAATAACCAAAATTGTTTTTAAACAGGCTTTTGCTTTGTCAATTTCTGTTTTTACTTTTTTTGATTCCTTTTTGTCAGAATCATAAATGTATTTGCACATTAAAAACTTGTCATCAACAACTGCCATCCAAAAGTAGACGTCAAATTTTTCAGATGATACATATTTTTCGGAAAATTCGAGGTTATTCGTTCCGACTGCTTGTGTTTTTAATTTATGGGTTTGAATTAGATTTGGAATTTCTCCTATAGTTTTTGATTTACAAGTTATTTGAAAACATCCAACAGACTTTTCGTAAAGTTCGAAAGAATCAGGGTCATTTTCTTTTGCCTCGTACATTCCATTTCTGTAACCCCATTCATTTGGGATGAAAAAAATGTAATTTCCTTTTGGGTCGATGAACTTTCTCATAAATTGTGGCTAACGTTTATGTATATGAGCTGTGGCGTGTCTCGGCACGAACCTCTCCAAATAAAAACTGGCTTTGGAAAATCCGCAGGATTTTCCAAGTGTGGACTGACCAAGCCATAGCTTATATACTGTGTTGGC
>NZ_JBHSLA010000011.1:0-2500 GCF_042657385.1 Bizionia hallyeonensis
ACTTTATAAAACAAAAAAAATCCCGATTCAAGTATTGAATCGGGATTCTTAAAAAAGGCGGCGACCTACTCTCCCACGAGATGCAGTACCATCGGCGCTAACGGGCTTAACTACTCTGTTCGGAATGGTAAGAGGTGAGCCCCGTCGCTATAACCACCTTAAGTTATAGCTGATGTAATACGGTTTTAAGGTATTACGTTCAGCGTTCCATTATACATGGAACAAATATCTTAACATATTGAAAAAAGTACATGATTTAGTTTGTAAACTTTGTAAAAAAACAGGCGTACAATAAGCCTATGGGTTATTAGTACTACTCGGCTATGACATTACTGCCTTTACACCTATAGCCTATCAACGTGGTCATCTCCCACGACCCTTTAAAGAAATCTCATCTTGTGGTGGGTTTCGCGCTTATATGCTTTCAGCGCTTATCCCTTCCAAACGTAGCTACTCTGCAATGCTCCTGGCGGAACAACAGATACACCAGAGGTTTGTCCAACTCGGTCCTCTCGTACTAGAGTCAGATCCACTCAAATTTCTAACGCCCACTGTAGATAGAGACCGAACTGTCTCACGACGTTCTGAACCCAGCTCGCGTGCCACTTTAATGGGCGAACAGCCCAACCCTTGGGACCTTCTCCAGCCCCAGGATGTGACGAGCCGACATCGAGGTGCCAAACCCCCCCGTCGATATGAGCTCTTGGGGGAGATCAGCCTGTTATCCCCGGCGTACCTTTTATCCTTTGAGCGATGGCCCTTCCATGCGGAACCACCGGATCACTATGCTCTACTTTCGTACCTGATCGACCTGTATGTCTCTCAGTCAAGCTCCCTTATGCCATTGCACTCTACGTACGATTACCAACCGTACTGAGGGAACCTTTAGAAGCCTCCGTTACTCTTTTGGAGGCGACCACCCCAGTCAAACTACCCACCAAGCACTGTCCCCTTTTTTGAAGGGTTAGACTCTAGATAAGCAAAGGGTGGTATTTCAACAATGACTCCACAACGCCTAGCGACGCCGCTTCAAAGTCTCCCACCTATCCTACACATTACTTATCCAAAACCAATACTAAGCTATAGTAAAGGTGCACGGGGTCTTTTCGTCCCACAGCGGGTAATCGGCATCTTCACCGATACTACAATTTCACCGAGCTCATGGTTGAGACAGTGTCCAGATCGTTGCACCATTCGTGCAGGTCGGAACTTACCCGACAAGGAATTTCGCTACCTTAGGACCGTTATAGTTACGGCCGCCGTTTACTGGGGCTTCATTTCAGATCTTCGCCGAAGCTAAACCCTCCACTTAACCTTCCAGCACCGGGCAGGTGTCAGGCCATATACGTCATCTTTCGATTTAGCATAGCCCTGTGTTTTTGATAAACAGTCGCCTGGACTCTTTCACTGCGGCCCATCCAAAGATGGGCGACGCTTCTCCCGAAGTTACGCGTCTATTTTGCCTAGTTCCTTAACCATGAATCTCTCGAGCTCCTTAGAATTCTCATCCCAACTACCTGTGTCGGTTTAGGGTACGGGCTGCTTCACTCGCTTTTCTTGGAAGTCGATTTGCTGGATTATCACCGCAGCCGTAGCTTTAGTGTACTATTGGAGTGTTACCACTTCCTTCAACGTACTATTCCGTCAGTACGCACCAACTTTTCGCCTCCGTCACTTTTAGTGTGAGCAGGTACAGGAATATTAACCTGTTGTCCATCCACTACCCCTTTCGGGTTCGCGTTAGGTCCCGACTAACCCTCAGCTGATTAGCATAGCTGAGGAAACCTTAGTCTTTCGGAGTGCGGGTTTCTCGCCCGCATTATCGTTACTTATGCCTACATTTTCTTTTGTAGCTTCTCCAGCATGCCTCACAGCACACCTTCGACGACACTACAATGCTCCCCTACCACTTATTAATAAGTCCATAGCTTCGGTAATATGTTTATGCCCGATTATTATCCATGCCGAACCGCTCGACTAGTGAGCTGTTACGCACTCTTTAAATGAATGGCTGCTTCCAAGCCAACATCCTAGCTGTCTAAGCAGTTCAACCTCGTTTTTTCAACTTAACATATATTTTGGGACCTTAGCTGATGGTCTGGGTTCTTTCCCTCTCGGACATGGACCTTAGCACCCATGCCCTCACTGCTGATTATCATTATATAGCATTCGGAGTTTGTCAGGAATTGGTAGGCGGTGAAGCCCCCGCATCCAATCAGTAGCTCTACCTCTATAAAACTATAAATCAACGCTGCACCTAAATGCATTTCGGGGAGTACGAGCTATTTCCGAGTTTGATTGGCCTTTCACCCCTACCCACAGGTCATCCGAAGACTTTTCAACGTCAACCGGTTCGGTCCTCCACTGTATGTTACTACAGCTTCAACCTGCCCATGGGTAGATCACACGGTTTCGCGTCTACCACTACTAACTAAAGCGCCCTATTCAGACTCGCTTTCGCTACGGATCCGGACCTGAAGTCCTTAACCTTGCTAGCAAC
>NZ_JBHSLA010000012.1:0-3793 GCF_042657385.1 Bizionia hallyeonensis
TACTTCGTGAACACCAAATGCTCACTTTAAGAAAGAAATACAGTGCCAGAACAACCAACTCGCATCATCGTTTTTACAAGTATAACAACATTATAAAAGACCTTGAAATCAAAAGACCTAACCAAGTTTGGGTAAGCGATATAACGTACATCAGAACCGTAAAAGGCTTTTGTTACTTGGCTTTAATAACTGACATGCATTCTCGTAAAATAGTAGGTTATGACTTAAGTGATAGCTTGGAACTTAAAGGATGCGTGAGAGCGCTTAATAAAGCCATTTACCAAGCTAAAGACATTAAACAGCTTATTCATCATTCAGACAGAGGGATACAATATTGTAGCAATGTATATACGCAAATACTCAACAGAAAAAAGATAAAAATTAGTATGACTGAAGAAAACCACTGTTACGAAAACGCCATGGCAGAACGTGTAAATGGCATCCTAAAAGATGAATTTTACCTCGATCAAACCTTTGATAACGTAGCTCACGCAAAGAGAGCTGCAAAAAATGCAATTAATTTATACAATCAAATAAGATTACATTTATCTTTAGACTATAAAACACCTAATATGGTATATCAATTATCAGCGTAAATTCAATTTTAACCTGTAGCCATATTTCAGGACGAGACATTTAAACCAAGAACTTATGAGAAATTTTTTAGTAGTATTATTTTTAATGGTTTTCACCTTTTCTTGTAGAAATGAAGAGAACAAAAAAATGAATAATTCAGTCAAAACTGAATATATAGAAATAATAAACGACGATTATGTACTAAACAAACCATCTGAAAACATAAAAGCGGTTTTAATACTTTTTGGTGGTTTTCCAGAAAATGCTGAAGATATAAAACGCGAATTCAAAATACTCGAAAATGCAAAAACCAATAATATCGCTGTTCTATATTTAAATTACAATCGAAAATTTTATCTTGAAGAAAGTGAATTATTAAAATTATCTGAACAGCTCGAAAAGATTATTAAATCGAATAAACTACCAATAGATAATATTTACATTGGTGGATTTTCAAGTGGCGGAACTCTTGCCCTATTAATCAGTAGTTTTATGACTGATACGAATTCTAATATAATTCCAAATGGTGTTTTCATTGTAGACTCACCTATAGATTTAGCAGAATTATATGATACTGCTGAAAAGAATGTTAAACGCGATTTAGGAAATTCCTTTACCGAAGAAAGCAATTGGTTACTTCAAACTTTCAATGAAGAATTTGGAAATCCAAACAGCGATATTTCAAAATATGAACAATATTCTGCTTTCACTTCAAAAACAAACAACATTGATAATATTAAAAATTTAAAAAACACGAAAATTAGACTTTATACCGAACCAGATACACTGTGGTGGAAGAAAAACACAATGGCTGAATATGAAGAAATGAACGCATACCATATAAAAAGACTTTCTGAATCTTTGAATAAACTGGAGTTTAAAAATGTTGAATATATTCCAACAACAGACAAAGGATATAGAGAAAATGGGGAACGACATCCTCATAGTTGGTCTATTGTAGATAAAAAGAAATTAATAAATTGGATGTTGAATAAATAAAAACTGTGTACAACAGTGTGTATAAGCAATGGCTTGTCCTCGCCTGCTTGGAAATTCCTGCGGAATTTCCAATGGCAAGTACCTGTTTGCAATTGTCCGTGACGAACCACGCCACTGCTCATACACTAAACGTTAGCAAACATAAACACCAAAAATACCCAATAGTAGGTATTGTAATTGCTACTTACAAAAGTTAATTTTGAAATTAAAATAATTACATATGAAAAAAGTACTTCTAATTTTTATGTCAATCATTCTTTTTGGTTGTTCCAAAGATGATACGACATCAACAGAACCAATTGAGCAAAACCTAACTGTAGAAAGTAACAATGTCAAAACATTTGAGGTTGTTTCAGTTACAGTTAATAATGTGGAACTGACGAACAACACCTATCAAGCCACATTTGGTAATAGTGAAATCACATTATTGAAATTTGATAATAACTCTCTAATATTTTCAGTCCCTGAAATAGAACAAGGAACATACTCGTTATCACTTTCATTAGGAACTATTGATTTGAACGTTACAGAAACACAAGTTTCAAACACTGATGAAATAATTCAAAACGTATTTGATAATTTTAGTACTGATATAGGTAATTTGGATAATAGCGACACATTTATTGCAAATGAAATTACAGCAGCAGAGTCGTACAATACAGAAGTTTTAGCATTATATAATTCATTAAACGATGAACAAAAAAGGCAAACTGCTATGTTCTATGAGGCAAATAAAGAGGTTTTTAAAAATTTTAAAAATGATATAACTTCTAATTTAAATGGCCCAACAACATTATCAAGAATACCTCAATCTGAATGTTTTGAAAATTATAATCTAAAAAAAGAATTCTATAGTTGTACAGCTGAAAATCTAGGAAATAGTGCCATTGCACTAAAGAATAGTTCAAAAGAATTTCTGCAAATATTGGCATTAGCTGGTGCTTCTGCATATTTAGCACCTGCATCTTTTGGTTTATCTGCAGTTGGCACATTTCTAGGGTTAGGAACAGCTGCATATATTTATATGACAGAAGTAAGACCATCTTTTATTCAATTTAAATCAAGTTTAAAAGCATTCGTTTTTTCAAATTGGATACTAACCCAAGCAACATTTTCAGTAGTTGCTGATGAGTTTGCTAGTGAATCAGAAGCGAGTCTAAATGTTACACCTGATTTTAGAAGTATGAATTCAAACGATAGTGGAGTTTCTGAAGAAACTGGTTACTTTATTAATTCTTTAAATACCTTAAATGGTTATTGGAATCAACTTACAGCCCTTTTTGGAAATACTCTAAATTATCAAGACACTTCTGAAAATATAGGTTTTGATGAAAATACAGACCAAATTAATATTACAAATATTTCAAATACAAATGTTGAGTTGGAATCATTAGATGGTCAAAATGTTACTTTTATATCTGTTTCAGGTAATGATGAAGATTTTAATTATGATATAGAAATAACTAAAGAGGGTTTTTCTGAAGTAGCCACTAAAAGTGCATCAGTTATTGTTGAAGTCGATATCACAGGAGTTTGGAATATTAATGGTAGTGATTCTTGTAGTTCAACCGATGGCACTACTTTTACCGATGAATATTCCGACCAAATAATGATAAATGAAAATGGAACCGTTACGTTAAACAATGATTCTAATGGCAATTATATAACAAATAGTTATAGTTTTGTTAATAATGTTTTAACAATAGTAACTTCTTATAATGACTTCTTTACACCAGCTTGCGATGGTATTGATTATCAAACTGTAAATGATAATTTAACTTTCACATACGAACCTAGTACTGATAGTTTTAGTGGTACAACATATACCACTGCTAATGAGGTTTCGGGTAACGGTTGTGAAAGAACTGGAAGAACCTGTAATGGAACAGCAACACTTACTAGGTAATAAAAAATAATTACGTTTGCTAACAATGGTAACCGTTGCACAACGCTCTAATAATTTATGCTCAAAACACAATTAAGCCCTTTTTAGGGCTTTTTAAATTTTCTTAAAACTGCCATTTAATTAAATTTTGGTTGGTGGAAATTGAAGCTTATTCCGTTTTGGAGTCCATTTATTTTAGAAACTATAAGACCAAGTGCTTTTGCCTTGGTTTTTGACATTTTCTGTGTAAACTTCAAGTACTTTTTAAGATTGTATGCCATGGCTGCTAAATGCATGACCTTATTTGCCTGTTTTATTCCTATGGTATTTATT
>NZ_JBHSLA010000013.1:0-3526 GCF_042657385.1 Bizionia hallyeonensis
GTGTGTTTTCCCGTTGTAAGTTCGGCTAAAATTTTTAATTTGAAAGGTTCACTGTACCGTCTAATTACTTTGTCATTTTTATACATAATTGTTTTGAATTATGTAGCCTTATTTTAGGACGGGTCATCGAATAAGAAAATCGACTGTCAAATTAACCATCTATAAGTCAAATTCCCATCCTAAACTTTCATTATTTGTACAAATAGATAGTTTTTAATCTATTTATTTTGCTATATTTGTTGTGTAAAGATGAAAAATATGGCAATGTTAAATCTTATTCCGACAGAAAAAATTATTGAACGTCTTCGATATGAAAATCCATGGTGGATTACTAAAGAGATACCGAATACATATAGCTCAATGTCCAAGAGATTATATTTTGACCTCTTTTATCCATTCGTTCTTGAAAGGAGTATTAAAAGGGCATTAGTTCTCATGGGACCTAGAAGGGTAGGTAAAACAGTCATGCTATTTCATTGCATTGAAAACTTACTGAAAGAAGGAACGAATCCTCATAAACTATTCTTTATCGGAATTGACAACCCGATTTACGTCAATTTAAGCTTAGAGGACGTTTTAACGCTTTGCAAGGATTCTTTAAATCTTGAAAACCTGAATGGCTGTTATGTCTTTTTTGATGAAATACAATACTTGAAAGATTGGGAAAGACATTTAAAAATATTGGTTGACTCATACCCTGAAACTAAATTTATTGTATCTGGCTCTGCAGCTGCTGCTTTGAAATGGCACAGTACGGAAAGTGGAGCAGGTAGATTCACTGATTTCTTGTTACCTCCATTAACATTTCAGGAATATATCCATTTGAAAAAATTAGACCATTTAATTTTTGAAGGTGATATTCAATATGGTGATAAGGATATAAAGTATTGCTTAACTCATGATCCCAAAGCATTAAATAAAGAATTTGTCCATTATTTAAATTTTGGAGGATACCCAGAGGTTGTGTTATCTGAAAAAATACAAGGTGATATGGGTAGATATGTGAAAAATGATATTGTAGATAAAGTTCTGCTTAGAGATCTCCCAAGCCTATATGGAATCAAAGATGTTCAAGAGTTAAACAGATTTTTTACATACATCGCGTATAATACTGGAAATGAATTCTCATATGAGACAATGTCTAGGGAAAGTGGGATTCAAAAGGATACATTAAAAAAATATCTAGAATATTTAGAAGCAGCATTCCTAATTAAGGTATTAAACAAGGTTGGGGTCAATGCAAAAAGATTAAAAAGAATAACAAGCTTCAAAGTATACCTTACCAACCCATCACTTCGCACTGCTTTATTTTCACCGATAAGTGAAACAGACCAAGAAATGGGAAACATGGTTGAAACAGCAATCCTTTCACAATGGATGCATCGAGAGCAACTCGATTTAACATATGCTAGATGGAAAGACGGCAGAAATGAAGGGGAAGTAGATCTTGTTTTGGTAGATGATAAAAATTACAAACCTATTTGGGGAGTAGAAATTAAATGGAGTAACCGATATTTTGATAAACCCCAAGAATTGAAAAGTTTAATTAAATTTTGTGAAGCAAATAAACTTAAATCTGCCGTTGTCACTTCAATTGATCAAATAGGAATGAAAGAAATACAAGATTTGAAATTTACTTTTCTTCCCGCTTCGGTATATGCATACAATATTGGAGAAATCACACTAAAAATGAAAACTAATAATTAAAAAAACGAAAGCACAACAAGGTGTATATTGCATAGCACCCTTCGGGATGCTACGACAACATACACGGGTCGTTGTACCCAATTTGAGAAAATGAACGAACTAACATTTGAAATTAATTCTAACGAAGAAATTTGGGAACTTTTTGACAAAGAACTGAATACGGTTTTCATTCACAAGTTCGTGCCAAACGAAGTCATTGAATGGTGGAAAACGGATTTAAAAACTCAAAGCGGAATTGAATTGAAAAATTTATCTGTTCGACAAATGGAAATGGATGTTCAAACTGACCTGAACGGATTGAAAAAGATACTCGAACTGAACACAAGACAATTAAGAATATATCAATTCGATAAACCGATTTCGGACACACTCGAAATTGACAGATTACCTGAAAATAATCGAAAACCGATTTTAAAGCAAAACGGATTAAAACACTTCTTTTTTGTGAACTTTGAGTTTATAACGATTGGTTGTTTTGAATCTGAATTTATAAGCGGAATTGAATTAAATCCAAAGTTTGAGAAACGAATTGCGGAAAGAAAACAAAGATTAACTGAATAAAAATACTGCAGGTAACAACGTATATAAAAAATAAAGGTTAAAGGTGAAGCCTAAAGTTCACCACAAAAAACAAACAATCACAACGTCCGAAAAGCATTGGATTTTAACCCTTTACTTTTCATATACACAAACGTTGTGTGTCATTTCCACAAAAATTTGAACTAAACCTTAAACCATATATAAATTATGAAAAAAATCTACTTATTAACTTTATTAATGACTTGTTTTTTAAGTCAAGCTCAAACTGTAAACATTCCTGACAATGCATTTAGAAACGCATTAATTAATGATAATGTTGTTGATACTAATAATGACTTTATTCCTGACTCAGATGCAGATTTAAATGATAATGGATTAATTGAACTTACCGAAGCTTTAAGCGTAACATATTTAAACTTGTATTACTTTGACCTTTCAAGTTCTCAAAAAATACAGAATCTTGAAGGTATACAACATTTTCAAAATTTAGAATGGCTTGATATAGAATTCAATAACGTTTCTAATATTGATATATTAAATCAAAATCAAAATTTATATTGGCTAGATGCAGATAGTAATAGCATTAGTTCTATTAATTTTTCTGCAAATGATAATCTACAATATATATTTTTATATGATAACAATTTAACAGAGTTAGATGTTTCGCAGATTTCAAATTTAATAAGATTATCGTGCCAATCCAATGACAATTTAAATTTTCTAAATATCCAAAATGGAAATAACACAAATATTATTGAGTTAGTAGCAACACAAAATCCGAATTTGACTTGCATACAAGTTGATAATGTTTCATACGCCAACAGTCAGACTTGTAATCAAAGTGCTGACACAGGATTTTGCGTTGACCCAATTGCTACTTACAATACTAACTGTAATTTAAGCATCGAAGATTATGAAAAAATAAAAATTAAAGCTTATCCAAATCCAACCGAATCAAAATTGACAATTCAATCGTTAAAATCAATTGAGAGAATTACAGTTTATTCAATTCTCGGAGATGTTGTTTCTGAAAAATTTAACTCTTCATCTATTGATTTGTCAAATCTCGATTCTGGAGTATATTTAGTTAATGTTTCGAGTGAAAATAGAACTGAAATTTTAAAAGTAATTAAGGAATAAAAAACGAACACACAACAAAGAACTGAGTTAAAAAACAAGCAATTTTAAGCTAATTTTGAAACAAAGTTCTCATCATAAGGCAAACCACTTTTTGCGATAGCAAATGCCTGTTTTAATAATTTATTTGCTACTGCTATTA
>NZ_JBHSLA010000014.1:0-3408 GCF_042657385.1 Bizionia hallyeonensis
GTACTTGAAGTTTACACAGAAAATGTCAAAAACCAAGGCAAAAGCACTTGGTCTTATAGTTTCTAAAATAAATGGACTCCAAAACGGAATAAGCTTCAATTTCCACCAACCAAATTTTAATTAAATGACAGTTTTAAGAAAATTTAAAAAGCCCTAAAAAGGGCTTAATTGTGTTTTGAGCATAAATTTTTAGAGCGTTGCGCAACGGTTACCGGTGTTGGCAATAGTTTTTTATTGTTCATTTCCGAATATTGCGTTATATCCACCACCTTTATAGTTCTCAATAAGAGGTTGTATGGATTTAATATATTGCTTTTCAGATTCGGTCAGTTTCTTTTCTTTCATTCGGTCAAATTCCGCTAGAGCCTGCTCTTTTTCTCCAACAATAGTTTGTAACATTAAATATCCGATAAATTCCATTAAATTCTCTTCGTTTTTATATCGGATTTTAGGACTTTGCTCAAATGCTTTTTTATACAATTCCATTGACTCATTTAATTTGTCCATTTTCTCAAGAGTCATTCCTTTCAAAGTCAGTATAGAATTAAACTGTTTAATTTCG
This sequence comes from Bizionia hallyeonensis, assembly GCF_042657385.1. NCBI lineage: Bacteria > Pseudomonadati > Bacteroidota > Flavobacteriia > Flavobacteriales > Flavobacteriaceae > Bizionia > Bizionia hallyeonensis. The sequence continues at coordinate 563 of NZ_JBHSLA010000014.1, forward strand.
CTCGGAACTTTATTAAGAATTTCCAAAGCCAATTCAGGCTGTTCATTCCTCCAATAAGTTTTAGTCAGACTTTCAATTGTTGTAATATCAGTTGGTGCAATTTCAATAGCTTTTTTGTAGAACACAATGGCACTATCAGTTTTGTTTTCCATTTCGTACTCAATACCTTTTTCTTGGTACGCAACAACCAAAGGATTTCTTTCTTTTTTCTCGTTTTTACAAGAAAATATTAAGACTAAAATTGATATGTAGATTGCTCTTTTCAAATTATTGCCAACGGTCTTGTATATGGCTCGTGGCGTGCAAATAGGCTCTTTCCTTTCGGTTTAGCACAAGCCAGATTTTTAAATTTTACTATTTATCTTTTTTATTGGAAATCGTCAAATTTAAAAATTTGGCGACTTTCCAAATATGCTTTAACTTTGATTAAGCAACCAACTAGCTATGAGCTATATACGTTGTTGCCAACTGGCTTTATTTCAGAGCTTTGTTAATTTTATCAATTAATTTTTTCCAATGTTCAACTTCATCTTTTGTCAGTTTAGTTGAATCGTTTGTTTTGCACCATCTCAAAAACGCTTTTGCCAATTTATACTTTGAAAAATTAGGAACCTCTTGAGCAAATATGTCAATGATTGGTCGAGTTGGTTGAGAATCAGAAATCGATTTGCAATCTTTTGAATATTCAGATTTAACGATTTTAATCAAAGTTTCTCTTAACAAATCTTCAATTTCAGGTTTCGAAACAGAGGTACAGAAATCTTTCGTTCTTAATATGTTTTTATTCCCTAATGTATGCACTAAATTTTCTTGTTGTGCTGCTTGGTCTCCAGCTGCATCTGAATCGAGTAATGCAGCAATTTTCAAATTATGAGCGTGTAATATTGTAGCATAATAAACAACTTTACCTGCTGAATTGGCGAAAACAAGAGCAATTTTATTATCGAGATTAGCAACTTTATCTTCTCTCAATAAGGCTGAAGTTGCTTCAACATACCAATAATCAGTTAATCCTTCGAGAATTAAGTTTTTAGTTTGGGTAAATAAACTTTGAGCTAAATCATAACCCAAAGCTTCTTGTAATGGAAGAAGACCAGCTGGGTCACTCGAAGAAATAGTTGTGTGTACTTTTGTTCCTTCGTTTCGGTCTTTTAATTCAACTACTCTAACTAAATCCAATTCGTTAGAGCCTACAAGGAATGGTGAATGAGTTGTGTATATTGTTTGATTGGTAACTGCTAATCGTGAAATAGTTTCTCTAAAATCTCGTTGTTTTAAACCGTGTAAACTCATTCCAGGTTCGTCTAAAAGTAATATTGCATTTTTGTGTTTATCCATTGCTTCTGCAAAAAAGACGACAAAAAAGGAAACTAGCCATTGAAAACCCTCCGACCTTTGGTCTAATTCGATTTCAACACCCAATTCATCTTCTACAACAACTTTTAGGTACTGTCCATCTGCTGAAATTCTTAATCTTTCAGCCTCTGGTCTGTTTGGATTTGGATTCCAAATACTCTTAATCTCATTCGTTAACTTAATGCTTGCAGCATTTAGTTGATAAGTTCGATTATCAAGAGTGTCACGATATTCTTTTAATTCATCAGCATCATCTTTGTCAGGACTTTCAGTATTTCCAATTTCAGAAAGTTCCCTTGCAGTAAATCCGAGTAACTTTAATAAGCATAAATTACCATAGTCGTAATATTCATCCTCAAGAAGGTTTTTTTCGATTCGTTCTGCTAGATGTTCTAAATGTACAGACGGTTTTACTTTAAAATAGTTGTTGAACAATACGAAAACTGGTGTTCGTTTATCAAGAATTTTTAAAACTTCATCGTGTTTATTATTCTTTTTGAGCAACTCTAAAATTTTAGTATGTCTTTCTTCCTCTTTGGCGTTATCCTCATCAACCAAAGCGTAATTGTCATCTAAAAACTTTATAAGCTCTTTTGAGTTTTCTTCTGTGAATGTCTTTGATTCATAGAACGTTGAAGTCAAACCTGCCAAAATTTCGCTAGGTTTCTTTTCAGTAGTTTCTTCTGGATTTTGGTCGGCAAATTGCTTGTCTAAATGAGTTATTAACCTTTGCAAATCCTTTTTTACGTCTCCATAAGTAATTTTTGCAGGTGCATTGGTTAAAAAATGAATTCCTTTATTATTTAGTTTTCTGTAAACTACATAAACGCAATCGTGAAATTCTGTTGGAATTTCTGCCTTATCTTCTTCGTCAAGTTTAAAATGTCCTCGAACTACTTCAACGTCTTCTGCTTTAACTTTTTTGGTAGTGATGTCATTATATAACGACCTTGGATAATCTCGAATAATATCAAATCCTTTTACTCCTGTTGGGCGACTTAATTGTTGAAGTGCCTTTAATAAAACAGTCTTACCTGCTTCATTTGGACCAACCATAATTGTTTTTAATTCTTCAATGTCAAATTCGCCAGTATCTTTAATACTTCGATAATTCTGTACTCTAGCTTTTATTAATTTCATATAGTTGGTTTTTTTTCAGCTTGTTGGCAACGGTCTTGTGTATGATTTCGTTGCGTGTTTAAGCACTAAAGTTAGCAAATAAATCACAGATAGAAAGTCCGCGAGGACTTTCGTAAGTAGGCTCGAACTAGCAATGAATTATACACGTTGTGCCTGTTGCACAACTCTGTTGATAAAGTTACCACAATGGTTATAATCTTGCAATAAAAATCATTAACTTACTGATATGCAAGGCAAAAAGATATATCAGGAGAAGTTATTTACAGAATTTTTATTGAGTGAACGTGTACCAAAGCACAACTTTTATCGACAACTTAAAAGTGTATTAGATTTAAAGTATTTATACAAAT
>NZ_JBHSLA010000015.1:0-3387 GCF_042657385.1 Bizionia hallyeonensis
AATAAATACCATAGGAATAAAACAGGCAAATAAGGTCATGCATTTAGCAGCCATGGCATACAATCTTAAAAAGTACTTGAAGTTTACACAGAAAATGTCAAAAACCAAGGCAAAAGCACTTGGTCTTGTAATTTCTAAAATAAATGGACTCCAAAACGAAATAAGCTTCAATTTCCACCAACCAAATTTTAATTAAATGGCAGTTTTAAGAAAATTTAAAAAGCCCTAAAAAGGGCTTAATTGTGTTTTGAGCATAAATTTTTAGAGCGTTGTGCAACGGTTACCGTTGTTGTAAATAGTTGTTTAATTATGATTATTGTTATTTAGATAATTGTTATATAATTCCCAGTCCTCATCTGATTTTCTCTTTTCCTCCTCATTCATTTTATCATTCATTCTTTTTGTTTGATTTATAGTTAAAATTTTGAAGGGGTCAACAAAGGTCATATGTTTTGTATTACTAATACTTATAATATCTTTGTTTAAATTGTATTTTATATAGCCTCTATCAGAAATAAATTCCTCAATTAATTTACCATTTTCATTAAAATATGTATACTCAATATTTTCTTTGAAATTATTATATGAATACTCTAACTCTCCATTTGGATAATAAAACTCCTTTAAAACCATTTTCCAATCTTCAGAATGTTCGGTAAACCAGTTTAGAAGACCATTACTGTAATAACTCCAAGTTTTCTTAATTCTTCCACTCTTAAAACATTCATTTTTGAATTGTAAAAGTCCTTTTTTACTATAATTTTCTCTTGAAAAGAGTTCTCCATTTGAATAATATTCTGTTATACATTTTAATTCTCCATTTTCATAGTATTCAAACCATTTCCCGAATGGATTACCATTTTTTATATATTTTTTATTTTGAATAATATTGTTTGGATAAAATGTCTCTATTTTGAGTTTAAGCTTTTCATATTTTACTTTAATTCTTGAAAATCCTTTTTGTTTTAATTCTAATGTAAAATCATTTTTATTTTTAAGCTTAATATCTAATTTTTTTAAGAATTGAGGTTCGAAAATATGTTGATTAAGTGACATTAAGCTTTTTGAAAAATAAAAATCAAGTATAGGTTTTTTACTGTAAATGTTACCTCCAAAATAAATAGGTAAATCCTCATTGTTCATTTCGAAAAACAATTCAATAGTATTTTTATCTTTAAAAAAGCAAACTATAGAATCAATAGAAATTAAAATTCCATTTAGGTCATATTTGTAAATGAAGTATTTTGGATTTATTTCATCCAAATGAACAATGGTAGATGTTTTTTTTATTGAATGAAATTTTTCTTGTGCAACAAAGTCAAGTACGCTTATGTTAAAATTAATATTTGGTTTTGATTCATAGAAAATACCTTCTCCAGGTGACCAAACTCCACCTGGAACAAAATTTAACAGAGGACCTTCTTTGAATGATTCACGACCAATTTTATAAATAATTATTTTTTCAAGGTCAAGTGCATTTCTTTCGGTTAGATATGGAAATAAAATTTCAATCTTTACTCGCAAGTTTTCAGCTTCGATTTCTTTTATCCTTGAAAATTTTTGAATATTCTTTACGTTTTTTAATTTTTCATTTAAATGTGAATTATATCTTTTTCCTTTCCCTTTTCCGATATAAAAATATTCATTATTTCGTGGGTCAATTAAGGCATAAACATAATATTCTTTTTTGTTCAAGGGTTTCTTCACAATTATTTACAACGGTCTCGTATAACCGTCAGTTACGGGTTAATATGCGTTAATTTTCGGTTTGACACAGGCTTTAGCAATTCCGAGTGGATTCGGACGTAGTCGAATCCGCCGTAATTGCGGTTATACATTGTTGTGCAACGTATTTTTTTCAATTCCCTGTTATTTTATTGTATTCAATTTCCCAATCGGTCAGTTCATCTTCGCTTACGGAAAGATGTTCGCAAATTCGCTCACGATTGTAGTTCAATTTGCGTAATTCCGTAACTGCGTTAAAGTCAGCTATAATTTTTTGTTCCGCAGTTTCGTCAAATTCCATTTCGTAACTTTGGTCAGTTAATAAATTCCATTTGTCCTTATATTCAGCCAATTTTCCTTTCATAATTCTCTTTTCTTTCTTGAAAGTACTTACCAACGGTTCGCAAATTTTTTGACTTGGCACAATGAAAATATCTGGATGTGAGTCCAAATCTTCAAATTTGTTGTTGTAAATGACAAAAACTAAAAAATGATTTTCTTTTGGTTCTACATTATTCACAACAAGTGATGAATATCCGCGTACAGATTTTACGTCAATCGAAAGTGTTTCTCCGTTTTCTTTGATTACTCTTATGTCAACACTTTTTTTGTTTCCTTGACTAATATATGCTTCCAATTCAAGTCGATATAATTTAGATAATATCAAATATTCACTTGCAATTCCTGTATTAAATGTATTCGCTCTCATTTTTGGTCATATGTTGCACAACGTTAAATATATGGCAAGTTGGGCAGAAAATAAGCGATTACTTTCGGTTTAATCACAAGCCAAATCTTTTGTTTTTTGTTTTAACTTTTCTCTTTTAATACCAAATCAAAAGATTTGGCGACTTTGCAAATAGACAACAACTTTTGGATTAAGCACTAATCGCCCAATTTGCTATATATAGTGTTATGCACTGCCTTTATCCACTTATTATTTCCACAACTGTTTTATTCCGTTCCGAAATCAGATGAGCATCTTTTTCATTCACAAAGAAATTCGAGTTAGTCCAATTATTAAAATCTTTACCCATATCTGCTAAATAATATTGACCTGAAATTTCAAAGTCTATCATTGCTAATTGAAATTTATGGATGTTATTCAAATCCATTATTGTTTGATTAAAAAAATCATTTAATGCGGGCGGACATTTAGGGTTTTCATCCCAAGTTTTATATTCTTCTCCGAATAGTTGTTCGATTGTCTCTGTATAAAAGCATATATCAAACCAATTAAATCCAGTTTCAATTGGTTCGTCTTCGTGTATATTAAATGTTTTAAACGGAATTGATACGTTCTCTAAATTTAAAACCCATTCGTGTTCAAAAGTCTCAATTTCTATATTTGTTAACTCAAAGTTTCTATCAAATGGTCCATCAACATTTTTAAGCGATTTAATATATTCTGTGTATTTTTTTATTGGTTCCATATTCGAGCTCGGACAAACTTGAATAGTCAATTCGTAAAATCCACCAACTCGTAAACCTTTATTCAAATAGATGTCTTTTATTTTAGTCACGATGTTTTTTTTGGTGTCTCGTCCTGAAATATGGCTACAGGTTAAAATTGAATTTACGCTGATAATTGATATACCATATTAGGTGTTTTATAGTCTAAAGATAAATGTAATCTTATTTGATTGTATAAATTAATTGCAT
>NZ_JBHSLA010000016.1:0-3226 GCF_042657385.1 Bizionia hallyeonensis
TGCAATTAATTTATACAATCAAATAAGATTACATTTATCTTTAGACTATAAAACACCTAATATGGTATATCAATTATCAGCGTAAATTCAATTTTAACCTGTAGCCATATTTCAGGACGAGACATTTCAAACAACCTTTTAACTCATTCAAAAGTATCATTCACTCAATATTACTTTATCAATATTATAAATTCCACTATTTTCGAAAAAACAACATTTTGAAATTAATAATCACTAATCTTGTTCTGATTTTTAGCATCAACTCATTCTGTCAAGAACTTAAAGTTGAATATGGCGATAGGAAATATATGACAAGAGTTAAAAAAAATTCTGAAATTAAATTATTTACTTTAAAAAAACGACTTGCTGATGGAACATACTACGTTTATTCAAAAAAAGACTCAAATACTATTTTAGAAATTGGAACTTATGAAAACCGAAAGAAAAATGGAATTTGGACTGTTTATAACCAAAGTACCAAAAGTAAGGATTCATTAACATACTTAAATGGTCAATTAACTAGTAGAAAAAGAACTGATAGTTTAAATAGATTAACTGAAAATACAATCTACACTAATGACTCTATTTTAGGAACTTATTATCAATATGCAAAAAACAATTCTTATAGATATAAAATAGAATACAAAAGTCTAAAAAATAATAAATATTCATTTACCATATTGAGTAGATATAGTGACAATGGAAATTTGAATCTCATAAAAAGAGAACGTAAAATTAGAAATGAAACATTTAGTCACACTTTAACTTACTATCATAACGGAAACTTGAAATCAGAATTTTTCATTCACAATGAGAAAAGGATTGGTGTATGGAAATGGTGGAATCAAAATGGAGAACTTTGTCAAATTGACGATTATAGTAAGAAACCTAAACAACGCACAACAACGTGTATAATTAATTACTTCGGTAAGTGATTATTTGGAAAACTCCTTCGGAATTTTCTCTGGCAAGTATTTGTTTACTAAATTAGTTGCTAAACCACGCAACTAATCATACACCAAACGTTACCTGCAAGCTGAAATGACAAGCGAGAAAATAAAATATGGATTGGAAAACCGAGAACTTAAATTAAGTAATTGGGACAAATTTTCGCATTATGGGATTGTAGGTTTTTGTTTTATAATTCCGTTGACTTTTACATTTCTACATCTAAAAGACTACTTTTTAGATACGCCTAAACCTATCAAGTCTGGAGAAATTTGGTTTTTTATAATTCCAACGTTAATCGGAATTTTATTTTTTTACTTGCAAAAGAGTAGATTGAAATTCAAAGAAGTGAATACCAATCTAAATAAATCGGAATTAAACAAAATCATAGAAAAAGTTGCAGAGGAATTGGAATGGCATTTACATTTCTCGAACTCAAAAGCAATAGTTGCGAAAACTCATCCAGGATTTTTAACTGGAAGTTGGGGCGAACAAATTACTATTCTATTTGACAACAGAAAAGTACTTGTAAATAGTATTTGTGACCCTGATAAAAAAAGTTCTGTAGTTTCAATGGGCAGAAATAAACAGAATGAAAAAAAACTGATTGAAGAAATAAAAAAAGCCAGCAGGTAACAATGTATAACCGCAATTACGGCGGATTCGACTACGTCCGAATCCACTCGGAATTGCTAACGTCAGTGCCAAACCGAAAATTAACGCATATTAACCCGTAACTGACGGTTATACGAGACCGTTGTGTGTAATTTGACGAGCAACATTCAGAATGATTGAAAAAAAAAATTAAATACATAAAAATGAAAAATGGAATTATTATGATTTTGGTAAGTATTGTAGCATTGACTTCTTGCAAAGAAAATACTGAAAATCAAAAAACAGAGGAAAAAACAACAGCGGAATTAATAGAAAAAGTAATTGCTCAAAATTCTGAAAGTTTTGTTGGAAATTATGCTATGGAACTAAATGGAGAGATAGGCTGGAAAGTTTCTGAAAAAGACGGAACGTATTATGTAAGAGAAAAAAGAGAAAGTGGTTGGTCAGATGATTTTCCTATGGAAAAAATGAAAGAATCTGATATTGAGAAACTATTTGACAGTAATTGGAAAGAATATGTTTTTGACGGATATTATTCTGGTTCGCTTGCGATAATGAAAGTAAAAAAAGGGTATGTTTTTGAAGGGCAACGCTTGAATTCTGACTATTTTGGAATAGTGCCAATTGGAACTGATTTATATAAAACTGAATAAAAACTACACACAACAACGTGTAAAAATAATTGCTTGTGACTTGCCTACTTGGAAATTCCTTCGGAATTTCCAATGGTTCGTTCCATTTTTAATAAGTTAGTTGCTCAAACACGCAACTATCCTTACACAAACACGTTGTGTGCAATTTGGCTGCGTTACCAAGAATTGGTATATTTGAGTAAAATTATAGTCATAATGGGAAAAAACACATCAATATCACTCGGAAATCATTTTGAGGATTTTATCAGAGAAGAAGTAAACTCTGGAAGATATGGTTCGGTTAGCGAAGTAATTCGTACCGCATTACGTTTGTTAGAACGTGAAGAAAAAAAGGAAAGAGAACTGATAAAAGCTCTCGAAGTTGGAGAAAATAGCGGATTTGTTGAAAATTTTGACCCAAAACAACATCTGAAAGAATTACATCGTAAACACTTATGAGTAAAAACAAATATCGCATAAGCCAACAAGCGATTGAGGATTTAGACAAAATTTGGGTTTACACCCTTAACAAATGGTCTAAAGAACAAGCTGACAGATATTACGATTTAATAATAGCGGAAATTGAATTTATTGCGGACAACTATCTGATTGGAAAATCCGCAGAGCAAACTCGAAAAAACTATCGAGTTACGAAAATCAAATCCCATCTGATTTTTTACAGAAAAGTAGATAGTGAGATTGTGGAAATCGTCAGAGTATTGCATCAAAGAATGGACATTAAAAAACGACTGAAATAAAAACTGCACACAACACCGTATAAAATTAATTGCTAGTGCAAGCCTACTTACGAAAATCCTCGCGGATTTTCTATTCGGTTTATATTTGCTAAATTAGGTGCTTAAACAACGCAACTAATCTTATACAAACACGTTGGGCTTCATTGTGACCCGTCCTAAAATAAGGCTACATAATTCAAAACAATTATGTATAAAAATGACAAAGTAATTAGACGGTACAGTGAACCTTTCAAATTAAAAATTTTAGCCGAACTTACAACGGGAAAACACACA
>NZ_JBHSLA010000017.1:0-2544 GCF_042657385.1 Bizionia hallyeonensis
ACAATCTTAAAAAGTACTTGAAGTTTACACAGAAAATGTCAAAAACCAAGGCAAAAGCACTTGGTCTTATAGTTTCTAAAATAAATGGACTCCAAAACGGAATAAGCTTCAATTTCCACCAACCAAATTTTAATTAAATGGCAGTTTTAAGAAAATTTAAAAAGCCCTAAAAAGGGCTTAATTGTGTTTTGAGCATAAATTTTTAGAGCGTTGCGCAACGGTTACCGGTGTTGGCAGTAGTTTTTTATTTAAAAAATTCTTTATTAATTGTGTATAATTTTTCGTGCATAGGTGAATGATCTATTAATTTTCTTTTGACTAATTCCTCTTCCAATGCTAGTTGTTCCATATTTGAGTTTTTTGTAACATTTTGAAACTGTTCGTAAATATTCAAAAGTTTGTTGTCCGAAAAATATTGAAAACTGTTTTTGGACTCTTGATAATCTCGCATACTCATTTTAATATCTTCATTCAATGCATTTTCTTGTTTTTTCTGTTCTATTTTATTTTTTATATTTTTAGTAACTTCTTTTGATTTATCTGCACCAACAGAAATTAGAGTAAAAACAATTACCATTACTACGCCAAAACCTACCATAAAAAGTAGAAATTCTGGAATACTCAAAGCTTCACCCAAGAAAATAGAATTAAAATTTTTCATTTATCTTTTTTAATAATTAGAAATTTTTCAGACCTTGATTTTGTTGTTGGTAATTTTTATAATTCACTCAATCTCGATAAATCTATATCTGCTGTAAATCTTTCCCACTTACCAAAATGATTTCTAGAAAATTTTTCTTGTGAAATTATATCTCCATATTTTTCTTGTAAATAATTTGAAAAATCGTTTATATTCTTAAAGTTATCAAATAATCCGTCTATATCTACAATATTTTCAAAACCACCATAAATTTCAAAATCGGATTTATTTGATAGGCTAAAGACTAGTTCACCAATTCCGCAACATTTTAATACACTTAAATAAACATTCTCATTCTTAACTTCTTCAAAAAATTCTTTAATTGTTTGAACCTGATTATTTGGTTCGGTAATTACTTTTGAGCCAATAATATAGGGCAATGTTAAACCATTAGCAAAGTAATTTTTGTCGTAAAAATGAGTTAAAAGTCTGTACCAATATTTTTGTTCCATATCAAATTTATGAATGCTTCGATTAAATTACTGCCAACGTTCAGTATATGAAAAGTAGGCGATTACGAAGAACGAAACTTTCGGTTAAGCACCAACTTTGATACAAGCCCAAAGCCTTGATTATATTACTGTTTCGCCAATTTTTTATATACATTGTTGCCAGTAGTTTTTATTCACTTTTAAATTCTCTCAAAACAGGTAATGCTTTATTATCAAAATCAAACAATGCTTGATTTTCCCAAGGGGAAGCGTCTGTAGATTGATTTCCTTTCCAAGCAATTAATTCAGCTCCCCAATAACAAAATCCTATTCCGTTTTCTAATTCTTTGGTCAATGTTTTTATTTGTTTTATAAAGTCTTTTTGACCTTCACGAGTTGCTGGATATTCGGGTAGAATTAGTTGTTCTTCTAATCCTACAATATTACTTGTCCAATCATTCCATTCAAGTGTAAAAGGGTAGGCTGTTTCTGCAATCAAGATTTTCTTATCGTGGGTTTCACTTAAATATTGCATTTTGGTCTGGAGATTATTTAAGGATTTACCATGCCAAATTGGATAATAGGATAAACCAATAATGTCATAATCTAAAATACTCACTTGATTAAAAAACCAATCAGAGCTTTCAATACCAGCAAAATGCAAGATTATTTCAGTATCATTAGCATTGGTTCTTACTGCTACAATTGCAGTATCCATTAGCTCTATAAATTGCTGAAAATTATTTGAAATATGTCCATAAGGATGAAGAAATCCAGGATTTATTTCATTACCTATTTGGATATAATCAGGTTGTAATTCGGACATAATTTTTTCAGTGTAGTTGTACACGCTGTCTTTCAATTGAGTAAAATTGATTCCTTGCCAATGTATTGGGGTTTCTTGATGAGCAGGATCTGCCCAAGTATCTGAATAATGAACAGTCAACCAAGTTTTAAAACCATTAGTTTTTAAGGTGTTGGAAAACAGTTTTACTTCATTAAATCCATAGTGTTCATTACTCGGATTTACCCAAAGTCTTAATCTAACAGTATTTATTCCATTATCTTTAAGTATAGTTAAGAAATCAGTTTGACTTCCTTCCAAATCATTGAACGTAGGATTTGAATTTGATATTTCAGGATAGCTTGAAATGTCAACAGCAGAAATAAATGTCAAGTTTTCACTCTCTGGAATTGGTGTATTTATATCCTCTTTGTTACAAGAAGTAAAAATTAAAAGAGTTATTAATATTTGTAATGTTCTATTCATTTTTTAAATTACTGGCAACGTTTATGTATATGAGCTGTGGCGTGTCTCGGCACGAACCTCTCCAAATAAAAACTGGCTTTGGAAAATCCGCAGGATTTTCCAAGTGTGGACTGACCAAGCCATAGCTTATATACTGTGTTGGC
>NZ_JBHSLA010000018.1:0-2235 GCF_042657385.1 Bizionia hallyeonensis
AATGCAATTAATTTATACAATCAAATAAGATTACATTTATCTTTAGACTATAAAACACCTAATATGGTATATCAATTATCAGCGTAAATTCAATTTTAACCTGTAGCCATATTTCAGGACGAGACATGTAAAAACCGAAATGGAGAAATTTGAAAATTCGATATTTAATGAACAATGGGACAAAGCTCTCGAGTTTATATCTAAAGACGAAAACTTGATTTTTGAACTTAATTCGTATGACATTTCTTGGAAGATATTTTATTACAGTTTGGTAGAAAATGGAAAGGAAAAACACATTCCACCATGTGGAAAAAAAACTGATTTAAATAAGTTAGTAGAAATTTGCAAAGTGAATGGAATAACAGGAGAAAATTTACCGCAAGCAACAGCGTTTAAGGACAAAAATCAAATTAACTTTCTTTTAGCAAATGGACATAAGATAAACGAAGAGGATTTTGGAGAAAGAACTGCTTTAATGGTTGCTTCCGCATTAAACGACAAAGAATTAGTTAGATTTTTAATTGAAAAAAACGCAAATGTCTCTCATTTTGACCAAGATAATTTAGAAGCAATTGACTTCACAACTTCAAATGAAATTATAGAAATTTTAAAAGCAAATGGTGGAAATACAGAACACGAACGAGACAAAGAATATAATGATTATTGTAACGCAAGAGAATCTTTAAACGAAAGTAGAGAGATTAATCTGTCATTTATGAAAAGTGCTGAAAACGGAAATTTTGAGAAGTTAGAAAAGTCATTTAATCAAAGTAAAATTAAATCGTTGACATTAAACTTTGCGTATCCAATTAACGGATGGACTGCATTGCATTATGCTGTAAAAAATAATGACAAGAAATCAGTCAAATTCTTAATCGAAAATGGAATAGACATTGAAAAACGAAATTTAGATAATTTGACAGCAAAAGAATTAGCAGAACAATTAGAACGAACGAATTTATTTACGGAATGAATAAAACACTACTGGCAACAACGTATATAATTTATTGCTAGTTCTAGCCTGCTTACGAAAATCCTCGCGGATTTTCTATTTGGTTTGTATTTGCTAAATTAGGTGCTTAAAACACGCAACAAACCATATACAAACACGTTGGCAAAAATCTAAAAAATGACAGTATTAAGTGAATACCCTAACAGAGTTAAATCCGACCAAGACGATTTCTTAAACTTCTGTAATAAAGTTCTAAAAGAAGAAAAACTAAACAGTAGTGAAAAAATTAAACTAATTGACATCCGATTAGAAGACATTAAAAAAGAAATTGATAAAGTTACTCGTCTATATTTTTAATTCTTATCAACGTGTATAAAGTCATAAAAAATATAAACACTATTCCAAAAACGGACAATAAAGTAATTGTATTATCTATTGCAGTTGTACAATAATTGGTAGTAATACAACATTTAAAATGAGCTATAAGTATGAATATAATTGTTAGGGTTAATGGTACACCGATTGAAAAACCTGAAATTAATGGGTAGTTGTCATAAAACTTAACAGATGAATTATAAGTAGTGATAGAATCTTCTAAATCGGATATATGATATTTTTCAATATGTTGGGCTTTTTTGGTATCTGAACCAACTTTTCCATCATCATCTTTTTCATTAAAATTTGAGAGTTGTTTATGTTGATTTTTAGATGTTGTCAACATTAAGTTTGCGTCTTCCAAATTAAATTTTGAATTATCAATTTCCAATTTAATGTCTGACCATTTAGTGTCATCTGTATCCTTGAAAGTTTTTGCTTCGTAGTAAATTCTACACTTAAAGCAAGAATTCATTTCAGATATTACTTCGGATTTTGAGTTCTCGACCCAATTTTTAGAAGATTTAAAAAGTATAGCTAAAAAGGCAATCAAAATCCCCGAAATTGAGCCAAATAAGCTGATAAAAGTTGGTAGATAATCTAACATTAAAAATAGAATTAATTTTGGTAAATTTAGGAAATAATTAATAAAAAGCCATTTGCCAACAACGTATATAAAAAATAAGGGCTACAGTTCTCCGCCCGAAGTGGGAACTAAAATTTAACAATCACAACGTCCGAAAAGCATTGGATTTTAACCCTTTACTTTTCATATACAACAACGTTGGCAACAAGCTGAAAAAAACCGAGAAAACCGAAAATGAACAACGAAAAATGGAATGAAATATGCTTTTTACTATCCGACAATATTCGGACAGATATTAGTGAAAGTGATTTTGAACAAAATG
>NZ_JBHSLA010000019.1:0-1754 GCF_042657385.1 Bizionia hallyeonensis
GGGATTATCAATGTTGACGAAGTTTAATCTTCACCGTGTATATTAACCTTAATCCTCTCTTTTGTTCTTTCTGATTATTTATCTAATTTAATGAATTGTAAACTTAAGACGTGTATAATTAATTGCTTTGGTAGTTGCCTATTTGGAAAATTCCTTCGGAATTTTCTCGCGTTCGTTTTTGTTTACTAAATTAGTTGCTGAAACACGCAACTAACCATACACAAAACCGTTGGCAAACATATGACCAAAAAATGAACAGAAGAACAAAATTTAATACTTCTGAATATAATCAGCTTCGGAAATTAATTAAGGAAAAAGTTTTGGCTGATAAAATTGAGCAAAAGAAAATTAGAAATAAGATTCGTTCAATTGGATTTCATTTTTCAATGTTTTCATCAAAAAAAGGATACAATCTAAATGATTTTGAACAACTAATTAATTCTGGACAAATCTCAATTGTGGATAATGGATTTGAAAATCAAAAAAAGGAATCAAGAAATACTAAAATAAGACCGAAATTAAACTCAACAAAATTTGAGAAAAACCTATCAAGCGACCCATTTAAAAACGGAATTTTCACTCAAATTGAAAAGCTAGATAAAAATAAACTAGATGAAACTGGAATTTATTGTTTTCGATTAAAAGCAAACTCAAAATTGCCAGAAAAATACCAACGAATACTTGACAATAAACAAAACCGAATAATCTATATTGGAAAAGCAGAAGGACAATCTTTAGCAAGTCGTTTATCACAAGAACTTTACCATACAAGTCCTGGAACATTTTTCAGAAGTATTGGAGCTGTTCTTAATTTTCAACCAATAGCAGGACATTTAATAGGAAAATCAAACCAAAAGAACTATAAATTTTCAAAACCTGATACTGAATTAATAATTTCTTGGTTAGTGAATAATGTAGAAATTTGTGTATTTAATTGTTCAAATGACTTTACAATTGAAAAAGAGTTAATTAAAAAATATAAACCGATTTTAAACCACACTCATAATCCTGAAAAATGTCAGGAATTAGTAAATGACAGAAGAAAATGTAGAATGATTGCTACGAATGAATAAAAAATACGATTTGCCAACACCGTATATAATTTATTGCTGGCTTGTCGCCTACTTACGAAAGTCCTCGCGGACTTTCTTGGTCGGTAATTATTTACTAAATTCGTTGCTTAAACCACGCAACAAACCATATACAAATACGTTGGCAAACATTTGAGAAATGAGAATACGATATAAAAAGAAACAAGTAAATATTAATCTGATTTTAGGATTAATATGGCTTGCGAATGGAATAATACAAACTGGATTTAATGAAAATGCAGGTTGGTATGACTATTTTTGGTTTTTACTTTCTGGATTTTATTTGATAATGTATTTCTATCAGAAAAAGGAACAATATCTGACTATTGAAAACGGAATTATAAAGCAGAATTGGCCTTTTGGAAAAAAACTGAATCTGAATGAAATAACACGAATTAAACATTTCGCAGGAGAATACACTCTTAAATCTGAATTACAGAAAATGAAAATCAATATTGACGCAATAGATGAGGAATCATTATCTGAATTAAAAACGGAATTGAAAAAATTGAATGTCGAATGGAAATAAAAACGATTTGCCAACAAAGAACTGAGTTAAAAAACAAGCAATTTTAAGCTAATTTTGAAACAAAGTTCTCATCATAAGGCAAACCACTTTTTGCGATAGCAAATGCCTGTTTTAATAATTTATTTGCTACTGCT
>NZ_JBHSLA010000020.1:0-1595 GCF_042657385.1 Bizionia hallyeonensis
AATGCAATTAATTTATACAATCAAATAAGATTACATTTATCTTTAGACTATAAAACACCTAATATGGTATATCAATTATCAGCGTAAATTCAATTTTAACCTGTAGCCATATTTCAGGACGAGACACGATGAAGCACAACGTTTATGTATAAGAATAGTTGCGGGTTTGTATGCGAGGATTTTCCGAAGGAAAATCGGACGTTACAAACACGCAACGACCTTGAATTAAGCACTAAACCGCAATTATTTTTATACGGTGTTGTGCAAAGTTTTTTTAATTCAGTCGAGATTCTAATTCAATTCTGACTTCCTCTGCTGTTGGGTCTTTAGCCAAAATCAATCCGTTTTCGTCGATTAGGAATATTCCACCGCCACCACCATCGACTCCATATTTTTGCCAAATATTATTTTGTCTGTCCAATTCAACAAGATTTATCCATTCCCACTTTTCTTTCTCGAGGAATTTTACAAGTCTATCAGTATTTTTAAATTCCCCAGCAACTCCAATAATTGTAAACCCTTTGTCTTTGTATTCGTTGTAGAGAGGAACCATTTTTCTGCTTTTGGCGATACAAGGTCCACACCAAGTAGCCCATAAATCTAATAATGCTACTTTTCCATTAATTTTTTCAGAAAGTTTGATTTCATTTCCATTTAAATCAGGTGCGGAAAAGTCAGTATATTTTTTGCCAACCTTTATATTCTCAATTGCATCAATTAAATTTGAAGCTAATCCGTTATAGGGATGGTTTGGATTGCTCTCTGATAATTTTTTGTAGTTGTTTTTAATTAAATCTGAATTAAGGTTTTCTTTAAAATATCTTAATTGCTCTAAAAAAAGATAATATGATACCAAACTAGGATTTTGAGGAATATAATATTCTTGCTCCCATTTTAGTTGTTCCTCCCAATCTTTAGGATTAAATAAAGAATCTGCTTCTTTTTTATAATTCTTGTATTTAGAGTTTAAATCTCCTCCTTTGACTATATTTTTATCAAATTCCTCTTCGGTGAATAAGGTTAAGTCAATTTTCTCGTTTTCTAAAAATAGAGGCATAGGCCTATACATTCCTTTTTTTACAGATTCGGCAAATGCTAAATTAACTACTTCTGGGTTTTGAAGTTCTTCTTGATAATGAAATTTTCCATTAATTACAGGAATCTCAATTATTGAATCGAATCTAGTATCTTGGTTAGGTTTGATTAACATAATTGATTTGGTATCTGTTCCTATAACTTCTCCGTTCAGTTCGAGAATACTCTTTTTGTCAGAAGAACAGTTAAATAAAATTATTATTGAGAAGAATAATATTAATTTGGTAGTAAATTTCATTTGTAGTTCAGGTTTTAAATTTTGCACAACGTGTTTGTGTATGATTTCGTTGCGTGTTTCAGCAACTAAATTAGCAAATACAAACCGAATAGAAAATCCGCGAGGATTTTCGTAAGTAGGCGAGTACTAGCAATGAATTATACACGTCTTAAGTTTACAATTCATTAAATTAGATAAATAATCAGAAAGAACAAAAGAGAGGATTAAGGTTAATATACACGGTGAAGATTAAACTTCGTCAACATTGATAATCCCCTCTCTT
>NZ_JBHSLA010000021.1:0-1497 GCF_042657385.1 Bizionia hallyeonensis
GATATGCAAGGCAAAAAGATATATCAGGAGAAGTTATTTACAGAATTTTTATTGAGTGAACGTGTACCAAAGCACAACTTTTATCGACAACTTAAAAGTGTATTAGATTTAAAGTATTTATACAAATTAACCGAACCGTTTTACGGTGTTACAGGTCAAAAGAGTATTGATCCTGTGGTTTTTTTTAAACTGTGTTTGGTTGGTTACTTGGAGAACATCATCAGCGATAGGAAATTAATCCAACATAGCAGTATGCGTTTGGATATTCTATTTTTTATCGATTATGATTTGGATGATGAATTACCTTGGCATTCTACCATTAGCCGCACACGCCAACTCTTTCCAGAAGATATATTTGAAGAAGTTTTTACCAATGTGCTGCACATGTGTATTGAAAAAGGTATGGTTAGTGGTCATACCCAAGCTATAGATTCAGCACCTATAAAAGCGAATGCTTCCATGGATAGTTTAGAGCTTAAAGTACCTGAAGAAGATTTAGCTTCACATTTACAGAAAATAAGGCACATTAGTGCCATGGATAAAGAAGTTCCATTACGAAAAAGTAAAGAAAATAAGGCCAGTAAAGAGCAGCAAACCATTAGTGCTAATAAGCAGGAACTTGGAGCGATAAAGAGCAGGAATAAAAAGTGGGCAAAAGACCAAGACCAGCGTCAAGGAGCGGGAAATAAAGGTAGTAAATACACAAGTAATAAAACCCATTATAGTCCTACAGACCCCGATGCCCGCATTAGTGTTAAACCAGGCAAGGCTAGAAAGCTTAATTACATGAGCCAATTAAGTGTGGATACTGGGCACCATGTTATAACGGATATTTGGGCTTACCATGCCGATAAAAGAGACAATCAGTATTTACAAGATATAGTCGGGCGTTTAAAACCGCGATTAAACCGATCAGGATTACTCTGGCATAATTGTGTGGCTGATACAGGCTACAGTAGTGGTGAGAACTATGCATTTTTGGAGCATATTAACTTGCAGAGTTTTATTCCACCTCACGGCACCTATAAAGGCGGTCCAGATAATTTTTATCACCATAGAGATCAAGACCATTATGTTTGTCCTCAAGGCGAGATTATTCCCTTTAAAAAGGTTTTTCATGATTATCGTACTGGAACCTTAAAAAAGGAATATCGCGGCACGACCCATCAATGTAAGGACTGCCCAATAAAGTTGCGCTGTTTGGGTAAAACTGCCAAAGAGAAAAAGTTTTCTGTCACGTATTACAAAGCAGAATATGAACGTAATATAAAACGTGTAAATAGTCCGCAAGGCAGCTATATGAAAGGCAAACGACAAAGTACTGTAGAACCCGTTTTTGGAACACTCACCCAATTTATGGGTTTAAGAAAAATAAATACCATAGGAATAAAACAGGCAAATAAGGTCATGCATTTAGCAGCCATGGCATACAATCTTAAAAAGTACTTGAAGTTTACACAGAAAATGTCAAAAACCAAGGCAAAAGCACTTGGTCTT
>NZ_JBHSLA010000022.1:0-1205 GCF_042657385.1 Bizionia hallyeonensis
AAGAACTGAGTTAAAAAACAAGCAATTTTAAGCTAATTTTGAAACAAAGTTCTCATCATAAGGCAAACCACTTTTTGCGATAGCAAATGCCTGTTTTAATAATTTATTTGCTACTGCTATTAATGCCAGTTTTTTACTCTTTCCTTTTGCTACAATTCTATCAAAAAGTGCCTTACAAGCTTTGTTATATGTACAAGCTGAAAGTGCTGCTAAAAAAACCATATTCCGTAATTTCCTATTCCCTACCTTACTTATCCTGCTACGTCCCCTTACGCTACTACCAGACTCCCTTATTGTGGGTGTAATTCCTACATAGCTACAAAGCTGTGATGCCGACTCAAACTTCTTAAACCCATCGGTTACCACAATTAAAAACAAGGCTGTTTTTAAGCCTATTCCTGGTATGGTTTGCAATAAGGTTAATTGATGTTGTTGGTCTTGTTTTACTAATTCTAAAAGCCTATTCTCTAATAATGCTATCTCTTTCTTCAAATGCTTCAAGTCACGCTGTAAGGAATTGTAAACAGTTTTTGAAGGAATGCCTAATGTTTTTTCTCCATGAATTTTATTCTTCGTGGCAGTACTCTTTTTTACGTAACTATCCAGTAATCTAAAGAGTTGTAAGCACTCACTCTGTACGTCTGTTAAAGCATTGTACAAAGGAACTTCGTTGACTGTTCCGTACTCGCAAATGGATTTAGCATCACTCTTATCTGTTTTTACTTTGGCTAGTTTCATCTGGATAAACCGTTTTACCGATAACGGGTTTACTACAGATACCGTTACGCACTTTTTATGTAAAAACTGTGCTAACCTGTAGTGATAATAGCCTGTGGCTTCCATGACCACTAATGCTGTTTTGGGCAAGCTTTTTAAGAGCTGCTTAAACCCTGATACATCATTCTTTAATTGATAATGTCCTGTGCTTTCACTGTAAACATCAAAGACATCTTTGCTGATGTCAATACCATAAATTTTTTTATCTTTAGTCATAAGAACTGAATTTTGGAAAGAACAGAAGCTACTCACATTTCAACAACTTAAAAACGAGATCTAGGTCTCACAGAACTGAACGAAGTTTAAGTAGTAAAAGAGAGGGGATTATCAATGTTGACGAAGTTTAATCTTCACCGTGTATATTAACCTTAATCCTCTCTTTTGTTCTTTCTGATTATTTATCTAATTTAATGAATTGTAAACTTAAG
>NZ_JBHSLA010000023.1:0-1175 GCF_042657385.1 Bizionia hallyeonensis
ACGTTGGCAACAAGCTGAAAAAAACCGAGAAAACCGAAAATGAACAACGAAAAATGGAATGAAATATGCTTTTTACTATCCGACAATATTCGGACAGATATTAGTGAAAGTGATTTTGAACAAAATGTAGTCCAAGCTTTGAGAGTTTTGGATTGGAAAGAATATTCTGGAGATATTGAAGTTCGTCCTTCTTTTCAAGTCGGAGCTGCAAACAGAATTACGCCTGATTTTGTTATAAAAAATTCCGATAATAGAAAACTGTTCGTGATTGAAATTAAGCAACCAAATATTCCTCTTAATTCAAGATTTCAACAACAATTATTTTCTTATATGCGTCAATTAAAACTTGAATACGGAATTTTAATCGGACAAGGAATTCAAATTTTTTACGATGGAGATTTAGCTAAACAAGAAGACCCAATACTTTTGGAAACAATAAAATTCACAAAAGACAACGAAAAAGGCTTAAAATTTGTCGAACTGTTTGCAAAAGAAAGTTTCAATCAAGAATCACTAAAGTCATTTACATTAAACGGACTTAAAAAAATAAACCGCAGAGAAGAACATAAAAACTTGACAAAAAAAATACTTGCGGAAAGTTACCAAGAAAAAATTTCAGAATTAATAAAGCAAGATTTTTTAAGCGAATATGATGGAGAACTAATTGAGTCAGTTCTGACTGAATTGAAAATTGAGATAAAAAATAAAAACGCTGAAATTACTCAAACGGAATTTCCAAAAAGTCAGTTCAAAGAACAAAGAATAGTTGATTATTCGAATGGTATTTTACCAATCGAATTAAAACCATCATCGGAATCAGATTTTAAACGCAGACTTTTATTAACCAAAACAGCTTATATAACGACTTTTTACAAAAATGGAACTTCTAAACAAAAAGTTTGGAATGCAAACAGATTTAGAGAAAGTTCAGGTGTTTTAGGAAATTTAAGGTCAAGACCAGAATTCAGAAATGGAAAATGGCAAAAACTCGGAATTGAAAAAGTTTTAGTTTCGATTGACAAATAGAAATCGGAAAGAAAAGCCAGTTGCCAACACAGTATATAAGCTATGGCTTGGTCAGTCCACACTTGGAAAATCCTGCGGATTTTCCAAAGCCAGTTTTTATTTGGAGAGGTTCGTGCCGAGACACGCCACAGCTCATATACATAAACGTT
>NZ_JBHSLA010000024.1:0-989 GCF_042657385.1 Bizionia hallyeonensis
TGTTTTCCCGTTGTAAGTTCGGCTAAAATTTTTAATTTGAAAGGTTCACTGTACCGTCTAATTACTTTGTCATTTTTATACATAATTGTTTTGAATTATGTAGCCTTATTTTAGGACGGGTCAATATTGTGGGCAACGGTCTCGGCTATGAGTAGTTGCGTGGTTTAGCACGGAACTTTGCAGGTAAAAACCAAACTGAAAATCCGCTAGGATTTTCAAAGTAGACGAGAACAAGCAATTACTTATAGCCATTGTTGGGCTTTCGTTTTATTAGATTTCTTTATCTAATTTGTCTGGGTCTTGTCTCGTGTCAAATAACGTAACAATATTAATTCGCTTGGAATTATAACGATAGAATAAAGTCGTTTGTTTTGTGATTACACATTTTCTTAAACCTTTTGCTTTTTTAGATTCAGGAAATATTTCAGGCTGGTTTTTAATTATTTCTATTGATGAATCTAATTTTTCAACGAAGTCAGTTTTAACTTTAACAGACCATTCCGTAATTAAATACTCGAAAAGTTTATCTAATTTCTTTTCGGCTGTTTTTGAAATTACAACTTTTCTGCTCAATTTATCTGTGTTTTTGCATAAAAGTATCGTAATCCGTTACCTCTCCATTTTTAATTTCAAGAGAGGCTCTTTCAATTTCGTTACGTTGTTCAATAGATAAATCATCCCAAAAGTCAGATGTTTTTTCTTTTTTGAAGATTTTTTTAATGGACTCAATTATTCTTGGATTTTCAGTATCCAAAAGCATTTTAACCAGTTCTATTTTTTCAGCTTGAATATTCATAGCATTTTATTTTATAATCAAAAATAAGGATTTAAACCTAATTTTTGTTGGAATGACGGATTTTTCAATGTCTCGTCCTGAAATATGGCTACAGGTTAAAATTGAATTTACGCTGATAATTGATATACCATATTAGGTGTTTTATAGTCTAAAGATAAATGTAATCTTATTTGATTGTATAAATTAATTGCAT
>NZ_JBHSLA010000025.1:0-970 GCF_042657385.1 Bizionia hallyeonensis
ATAGCAGTAGCAAATAAATTATTAAAACAGGCATTTGCTATCGCAAAAAGTGGTTTGCCTTATGATGAGAACTTTGTTTCAAAATTAGCTTAAAATTGCTTGTTTTTTAACTCAGTTCTTTGTTGCCCACAGTATTTTATTCAGTTTCTAATTCAATCGTTATTTTTTCTCCTTGTTCAACCATTGGTCTTATATTTTCAACTTCATCCCAATTTTCTTTTGCGCTTGGTATTTGTTCAGGATATAAATGATAAACAGCAAACATTTTTGCGTCAATTGTAATATTCTGTTCTTTTGCGTTCTTTAAAATCCAATAGGGTACAAAAGCTAAATCAATTTTTTCCATTTTACCTATAGTTTCAGGTTCGGTTGTGTCTCCTGATAAGTAGATTTTTTTATTGTGCCAAGTTATCAAATACGAGTAGTGACGAAATGAAATTCCGAATACAGTATGGTCAGTTTTATATGCCTTTATTTCAAAATCTTCTATGGATTCTCTCAATTTTTCTAATTCCGAAATGTTTGAAACACCATAAGTCTGTCCACCTTTTTCTTTCATTACTTTTTTTAGATTCTTTTTAGAGTAATGGTCAGAATGTTTATGTGTAAAAATGAAAATAGAATTATCTTTGATGCTGTCTAATTCCGATTCTTCAAATTCCATATATCCGTGAGCTCCTGATTTGTATGGAAAATCAATATAGAAATTTGTGGTTCCATCAGTCATATGTAATCCACAATTCCCAATAAATTCAATTTGAATATCTTTAGTTTGTGAAATTCCAAAAGTGGTAATTAAGCAAAAAATCAGAGTTAAAATTCTATTCATATTCGTGGTTTTATATGTCTCGTCCTGAAATATGGCTACAGGTTAAAATTGAATTTACGCTGATAATTGATATACCATATTAGGTGTTTTATAGTCTAAAGATAAATGTAATCTTATTTGATTGTATAAATTAATTGCATT
>NZ_JBHSLA010000026.1:0-764 GCF_042657385.1 Bizionia hallyeonensis
AGTAGTAAAAGAGAGGGGATTATCAATGTTGACGAAGTTTAATCTTCACCGTGTATATTAACCTTAATCCTCTCTTTTGTTCTTTCTGATTATTTATCTAATTTAATGAATTGTAAACTTAAGCCGTGTATAATTAATTGCTTGGTTATCGCCTACTTACGAAAGTCCTCGCGGACTTTCTATTCGGTTTTTATTTGCTAACTTTAGTACTTAAAACACGCAACTAATCATACACAAACACGTTGTAAGCAAGCTTGACCCGTCCTAAAATAAGGCTACATAATTCAAAACAATTATGTATAAAAATGACAAAGTAATTAGACGTTACAGCGAACCTTTCAAATTAAAAATTTTAGCCGAACTTACAACGGGAAAACACACCAAGAGTGAACTTTGTAAACTCTATTCTATTGCACCTACAACGGTTAACGAATGGATTAAAAAGTACAATCGGAAAGACTTAATGAACACCAGAGTAAAAGTGGAAACAAAAGACGAAATATCTAGAATTAAAGCACTTCAAAAAGAAATTGAACAGCTTAAAAAACTACTACTTAAAAAGGATCTGGATGCCATGGTATTGGATTCTTACTTGGAAGTAGCTGCTGAAGATCTTGGCTATAAATCGGTTAATGAGCTAAAAAAAAAGTTAAGTATAAAGCCTTAATAAAAGCTAAAGAGAAATCTAGGGGATTTGCTTCGTTAACAACTATAACCCGTTGTTTTGGACTTAAACGTGATGCGTATTATAAATACAAATCTCG
>NZ_JBHSLA010000027.1:0-518 GCF_042657385.1 Bizionia hallyeonensis
CTTGAAAACTGCATAAAAGCCTTTGCCTGCGGATGGCAACCGCTGCGCTAGGCCATCCTCCGCTGTCCTGCACTGCGGCTTTTAATTGTTTTACTACGGAAACGAAACCTAGGCCGGTTGTCTGTTTTATTATATTTTTTTCAATTTTATTATTATGACTAGCTTTTGGTTTTTATGATGTGCTTTGCAGTTCACTGTGTGACGCAAGCCTTTTATTTATGCTAATTTAGATTGTTAACAATGTTTTGTTCATTTTATTCGTTCGTATCTATTTTTATTATGGTACTCATGATGTGCTGCGCAGTTGCCTTGATGCGGATCCTTCGCTTTGCTCTGGACAGGCTACCCAAACCTGCCTGCCGGCAGGCAGGAAATCAAAACCGTTTAAAGGAAATTACTCATGCACCTTACTTTATTTTTAGGTATTCGTGAATGCTCCGCATTTTCCTGCGTGACGTTCGCTTTTTTCTTTAAGTTAACTTGGATTGTAAAATTACTTTGATTTATAACTTTTTAGA